>NZ_JAQMUB010000032.1 GCF_028330965.1 Oscillatoria sp. CS-180
ACGCACAGTTGTGCGTCCCGACCTCCCTTAGCTTCATAAAAGCCAACCCCGTGTGGCGCTGGCAGATCCCACGTTTACGCTGCCAACGTCTCAACCTGACTGCTTGTTAGCGCTTCGTTGAAGATCATGACCTCATCGATGGCGCCATCAAAGCCATGACCACTCTTGGCAACACCATCATGGAATCGAGTTGTATTGTTAATGCTACCTAGACCAATACCGCCCGTATGTTGCCAGAGCTGTGAGCCTTTACCTTCTCCAAACTGTTTGCCATTGAGATAGCCCTTCAGCGCCCCATCAGTAACCTTCTCGCTACCGTCTAGAACTAACGCGACGTGATTCCATTCGTTCGCCGCAAAGGCATCCGTACTAAGCCAAGTTCCCTTCCACTGGCTTTCTTGACCGGGTTGATTCCAGCCGCCGACTTGCAGTTCATCGCCATCGAGGTAAATATTCAAACCGCGAACGTGTGCCCCCTCTTCATAAAGCACTTGCTTTTGTTTGCCGGATGCCAGCAGTTCATCTGCTTTAAACCAGAGCGAAATTGTTCGTTCGTCGTGCTTGCCTATATTGATGTCTTGAGAATTGGCAAGACGAATAGCGTCGCCTTTCCCGTCAAAAGTGACAGCGCCTCCATTGAGTCCTGAAGTCCATTGAGCATCGCCAACTAAAGTGCCAGCGTTTTTAGTTCCTTGCGAAGAACTATCTGCTGCAATCTTGCCGGACTTTTCATCTAGCTTCAAGCTAGCGATGGGTGCTGGCAAGACACTGGGAGGCATGGGTTGAGGATCTGGATTTGGGTTTGGATTTGAACTGGGTTTAGAAACCCCAGATGGAGCCTCACCCGTTAGCTTGACGTCGTCTATGGCGACAAAATCGCCTGCGTCTGCAAGCTTTGTGCCTTTGGTTTGAAAGAGCAAGAACTGATATCCGTCACCCAGATTAACCTTGGGCTTAAACGTTTTCCAGTTGAAGAACTCTCCGTCTTCACCTCCAAAGGTCTCCTTGTATAGCAGTGTTCGAGACATCGGTAGGGTGCCAACCTGGGTTGGTCCGGTCTCTTCCCAATAGTTCTGATCAAACTGTCCATCAACGCCCCATAGTTCGACGGTGACTTCGTTCCTCTGCCATTGCTTATCGCCGCCTTCTAGATTCTTGAGTCGGAAACTGAGAGTCTGTTCGCCTTGATGGAGAGAATCGTTGTGAACAACTTGTCCCACCGCACCTCCCCACTTACCCACTTTCGAGAGTTTGGCCGCACCGTTGCTGTTTCTGACCGCCTCAGTTGCAAACCAGCCGTCATCGGACCACTGACTATTGTCTTTCCAACCCTCTAAAAAGGTCTTAGATCCACTAAAGTTACTGTTTTTGAAAGCGTTGGCATAAGCGGTTGGTTTGACCTGTACGGCCTGAGTCAAGGTTTGAGCGGCTCCCTGGTTGTCCAAAACTTGCAGGGTGACGTCGTGAGTGCCTACTTTGTTGAATTCATGAGTGACCTTACGACCAAAGTCATCGAACCGACCATCCCCATTGAAGTCCCAAGCATAGGTCGCAATTCCTTTGCTATCGATGGGGTATTTGGGGGACGTTTGATCGGGTCCTAAGGGATCGCGATCATACGAAGCGCTGGCATCGAATGTGACCGACAAGCCACCGGCAGCCTTGTTTTTGAACCGGGCGATAGGAGCTTTATTGCCCTCTTGCTCTTCAAAAACCGTATTTTTGATGGCAAATTCTGCCGGTAAATCATCAGGCCGCTCATCTTTAGGTGCTTTGGTTCCAATCGTTCTGAGGTTATAGGTATTGTCGCTAAAGCGGCTGTTTTCAATGGAGGAACGAGTAAAGTCTCGTTCTTCGTTCAAGAATTCAACGTCAAGTCCTTCCTTGAATCCTTTGACAGTGAGATCTTTGTAGTTTGTTTGAAACGTTGCGTGATTGTGGAAGATACCGTTGCCACCACTCGGTTTTTCGACGTTCCCGACAATGAGTCCGTCTTTGAAGTCTAGATTGCTGCTGTAAAAAACGCGCAGGCCACTATAGCGATTGCCCCACAGCTTAAAATCTTCGATTAGACCCCGGGCTTCATGGGCTGTTCGAGGCTCAGGGCTACTAAATGTGAGATGACCGTCAAAATTAGTCATTTGCCCCCACACTCTCATTCCCATATTGGTGTTGTAGCTTTCGAAGCCCGACAGTTCACGTAGGGGGACGTCGGTGACATCGACTTCCTCTTGCCCGGGTTGAGCAACTCGATCGCGGATATCAGCCGGTAAGTTTTTGACCGCGATCGTCTCCTTGTCCCTAAAGTCGTTCTGAGGATCAAGCGTGTCTCCGAAAACGGTGATTCCGCTGTCGTTAGCGCTGATGGCGACGTTGTCTCGCATCGCGACCTGAGCCGCTCCCTGAACCCAATACCCTTCACCTCGAAAGCCCAAGTCAAATTTGCGATCGCGCGCATCACTTTGCTGAGAAACCTTCTCCCAAGGAATGCCCGTTGTCTTGATGGTAATGTTGTTTTCCCAGAGACCCAGTTCGTTACCGGCCTCTGCAACAATGCCAGCTCCAGCCACATCAAAGACAACGTTGTCTTTAAGGACGGCGTGACTGTCATGGTGCACAATTCCCCAACCCGGAGTATCCACTACGGCGTTCCCCGTCACGATCGCGGCTTGACCGTTGATGTCATCTGCTCCCGTGCGATGAATGTGCAGACCATAGCGACCGCGTGGGTTTTTACCATGACCTTTGGAACCATCAACATTTTCGCTGACATCATCCACAAGTTTCGTTTTATCAGAGCGTCCTAGATGATAGAAACCTGCGTTGTTGATGCTGACATCTGGATTGTGCATAAACATGGTGTGTCCCCGCTGTGAGGTCGGGGTACTCTCGCCATCTTCGCTTTCAATCGTGACGTTACGGCTAGTGTTGGCTACATAGAGAGAAAGCTGGTCTTTCTCTGGAATGTCGGGGCGGACATGATCGAATCGTAGAATCGTGTTGTCGCCGCTCTCAATGCTGTCATTCGTAAAACGGACTCGGTTGCCGTTGATTTCCGTGATTGTGAGTACTTCGTCACGAAAGCGACTGTTGTCCTGATCGGATCCTTTCCAACCGTAGCTGGTGCCGCCCAGGACGAGCTTGTCGCCTACCCGCCATCCAGACGGTTTTCCCTTGAGCACTAGTTCGCTATCGCCTGCGATCGCATCTTTCGATAGGGCAATGAAGTCAGTCTTCTCGGCACCGTTGATGTTGACTTCACCGTGGGTAACAACACCACGACTGAGCTGAGTGGGATCCCAACGGGTGTCAATCTTGCCTTCATTGGCAATGATAATTTGTGCTGTTTTGTCCGCCTGAATAGGGTTTTTTTCGGTTCCGATGTTAAGTGTTCCTTCGTCTGTTGAAACAAAGGTATCGACCACCATCTTGGTGTCTTTGTTGTGCGCGAAGGTCAGCGTTCCATCTAGGCGAACGGTTTTGAGACGGGCATCGCTTTCACCGTCATAACGAACTTTGACACCCTCTTCAATTAAAACCTTTGCCTTGTCACCCGGAATCTTTCCGCCTTTCCAAGTATTAGGGTCAAACCAAGAGCCATTGTTGACAGCGACGTGTGTCGCTTTATTTTTAGGCACCAAGTCCATCAAAGCCTGATGCTCTTTCATCTTCACTGGATCATCTGCATGAGGCCCATCATGATGGGAATGGGTGTTGGATGAACTCATCGTGTGATTGTCCATGATGACACTTAAACTCCATGTTTTGAACGCCAGTACACTACGGCAGAAGTAGGCTTACCCTGTAAAACGCTCGGAAAGCTTATCTGCCTTAGTTTTGAGTTTTGAGTTTTGAATTCCGCGTTGCGGGACTAGTGGCAGTGCAGTAAATCCTGTTAAGGGTGGGGGGTATAGGGGTGTTTTTATTAGGGAGCAGCCCAAAGAATCTCGTGCGATCGCACACGAGACTACGCTCTTTTTTCCAAGCTTTAGAAGTAGGACTTACGCATAAATCCCTGGTATCCCCCAATTCTGGGAGACGTTAGTCTGGCTTTCCCAGGCGGGGGAGCTATGGGCCAAAACCGGATTAATAGCCGTCGCCACTGCCGTTAGGTCAAGACGACGAGCCATTGAGCTACGCGCTAAGCACCTGATGCTAATTAGTTCACCAGCCTAGACAGCTAAAGCGATAACTCTGACTTTTCCTTTCATTCTTCTGCCTTTAGCGGCATCTCTTCTGTTTAGAGATCAGCTTTAAAGCAGCAGTTAGATTCAAATGATTTTGTGTTTTCAGATATCCAAAGCCTGATCAGAGTTGAAACACTTTGGCTCTATGTCTACATTTTTGACAAAAGAAACAGTACTTGAAACGGTAGACACAGCAAACTACTTTACTACTCTGTAGACTCGTCTTGCTGCGGTGAATGCAGGTATTAATTTAGTTGCTACTCTTATCCTGCAGTTCCTCAATGACATCATTAAAGTAATCTCAAGTCCCAATGAAGCAGAACGTTGAGATTACGCAAAATGAGTTGTGTAACTTTTGTACTGTTTGCCTGTGTAGCTAAAAGAACAGTCAGATTTCCGAGTTTTAGCGGCTGACTCTGACCAAATGACCTTCGTCCAAGATGTGCTGAATGGTGTTGCCCATGACCTCTCGTAGCATACGCTGATTAGCACTGTTATCGATTGTTACCGTCAGGACGTAGCGCTCGTCATCAATTTTGACCGCTGTAGAACTGCCGATCACATTGGAATTTTGCCCGGTTTTTTCGCCAATCCAAGCAACTCGCTTGTCTCTGAGCTGACTGACGGCGGTATAGCCAAACTCCCAGTCATACTGACCGACCATGCCCTCAAGGATTTCGTCATCACCGGGATTTGAAAATGTGTAGATCTGGCGCATCATCTCGGTGACTTCGTTGCTGGTCATCACGTTACGCCCCACCGACCGATTACGAGTTGGAGCTGTGCGATCGCCGATAAGCTTCGATCTCACTCGGGTTTGTTCATACCCCATCTTCTGCAGGGTTTCATTCATGTAATCCCAGCCGATATAGTCGATGAGCTGGTTGGTCGCAATGTTGTTACTTTCCTTGAGCATCCGCACCATCACTTCTCGAATGGGATATTCGTGGCGGACATAGATTTTGGCGCCATTGGCGTTCTCAGTCCAGTTATGCGGATCTACGTACATAGAGTCAGACAGATCAATCCCTTCCTCCATCACCTTTTGCATAAGAACGACGGCCACGGGAAGCTTGATTAGACTGGCAGGACTGGCAGGAGGCTGATCGCCTCTATAATCCCGACATTCTCCTGACAAATGACAAATGGTAATGCGGATTGCTTGGGGGCGTCCTGTTGCTTCAGCGATGTTGGATAGGAAGCCGGACTGGAGCTTATCAATATCTTGCGAAACGGGACCCAGAATCGCTGCGTAGTCCTCTCGTCGGGCTGTTGCCGCCTCTGCTAAAACGGATTCCTCGGGTATCTGTTCTAGCTGACGCAGGGCCGACTGCCAGAGATATTCCTGCTGCAACAGTTCTTCTAACGTTTCCTCTCCATCTTCACGGCCAGCATCACGGGTTGCAATGCCTTGAACTGCGAGTTCTTTAGACCGTTTGAAGTTGGCCTCAGCAGCAGCCTCCATCTGAACCTGCTCGCGAGTCATGCGGGCTGCTTGAATTACTGCAAAATAGGGAGCGAGATCTCCCATACCGCCGTTGACTTCAAGGGTAGTTAGGCCGTTTGAGGCAATGTCGGAATCTCCATCAGTTAGGAAAGCATCTGATCCACTACTGCCCAGGTTTAGACCAGGTGGCCTTTGTGACCAAAGGTCAGTAAAGGTCGGTCTTAGGCTGCCGATCGCTACCGTCACAGCTATTCCAGACAGAAATCCCACGCCAAATACCCAGGGGGTATTCCAAGATCGATTTCCGATTGGGTTTTTGAAGCTCTCCCCTAACACTGCTACCTCAACTTTATAGGTGCCACACCACACTTGGGTAAATTATCGCGTTTCATGTCCACTCAGTGTCCTGTTGAATACCAATCCTCCTGAGAGTTATCATCAATCCAGCCACAAATATTTTTGGGACTTACGCAGAATCTCCATCAATAGAGTAAGTGATGTCCGCCATATGCTAGCTGTAGAAGCCGACTAGCTCATTGGTTAGAACTCTTGATTCTGAGGAGACGTACTATCCTGGTTTTTCTCTTCTACGAACACAGCTAGACGCTGAACCCAATTTACTTAGCCGTCATTTATCATGTCAGCGGCAGCAGCCCCTTTTATACTGATATAGCCACAGGCATCTAGCTGAGGACGGTTAAGAACGCTGCAATCCGCGCTGGGTAAAGGATTGATTTTGCCTTTTGGCTTTGTCTTTTTGCTTTTTGCTATGGCTTGGCGAGGCATCTTGTTTTTTGACTGCTGAGGCCGATCGCTGTTTCAAGTGTCCCGATGGCTTGAATCCAGTAGGGTGCTGAAATGTGATAGCGATCGCTCACTGTTTTTCCCCTATGCTGATAAGTCTGAACACGCACCCTTCCCCATACCCATCCACCTTTGAGGCTAGTCATGTCGCTGATCCGCGAGTTACATCGTCAACTCACGCAAAAAGAGCGTTCTGCAGTGGAGATTACGCAGGCGTATTTAGATCGTATCAAAGCAGTTGAGCCAACCGTACACAGCTTCTTGACGGTGACTGAGGAGAGCGCGATCGCCCAAGCTCAGGCAGTGGATGCCAAAATTGCAGCAGGCGAGGATATTGGCCTGCTTGAAGGAATTCCCATCGGACTGAAGGATAACCTGTGCACCAAAGGGATTCGCACCACCTGTGCCTCGAAGGTGCTCGACAATTTTATCCCGCCCTACGAATCGACCGCGACTCAGCGCCTAGCTGACTTAGGAACCGTAGCGTTGGGAAAAACCAATTTGGACGAGTTTGCCATGGGCAGCTCAACTGAGAACTCGGCCTATCACGTTACAGGCAACCCCTGGAATCCCCAATGCGTTCCAGGCGGGTCGTCAGGGGGATCGGCTGCTGCCGTGGCGGCTGATGAATGTCCTGTGGCCTTGGGATCTGACACGGGGGGTTCCATTCGACAGCCCGCCTCCTTTTGTGGGGTTGTGGGCCTGAAGCCAACTTACGGTTTGGTGTCTCGCTATGGCCTGGTCGCGTTTGCCTCTTCTCTTGACCAAATCGGACCGTTGACTCGCACTGTGGAGGATGCGGCAATTGTGTTGGGGGCGATCGCCGGACATGATCCCAGAGACTCCACCAGTCTTGACGTCAAGATTCCAGACTACACGGCTAATCTCAAACCTGGACTGGACTGCAAAGGTCGCACCATCGGCATCATCCAAGAAACCTTTGGCGAAGGGCTTTCGCCGTCGGTGGATAAAGCCGTCAAAGCTGCGATCGCTCAATTCGAAGCTTTGGGAGCCACGGTCAAGACCATTTCCTGTCCTCGTTTCCGCTATGGATTACCCAGCTATTACATCATTGCGCCTTCTGAAGCCTCCTCTAACCTAGCTCGCTATGATGGCGTGAAATATGGTGTGAGGTCAGAGGATAGTAACCTGATCTCGATGTACTCTAAAACGCGAGCCACTGGGTTTGGAGCAGAGGTCAAGCGCCGTATCATGATCGGCACCTATGCCCTCTCAGCAGGCTATTATGATGCCTACTACCTCAAAGCGCAGAAAGTTCGCACGCTGATTAAGCAGGATTTTGAAGCGGCTTTCAAAGAAGTTGATGCATTGGTTTGTCCAACGTCTCCAACTACCGCATTTGAGGCAGGTACCAAAGTCGATGACCCCCTGAGTATGTATTTGATTGACTTGATGACGATTCCGGTCAATCTCGCGGGTCTTCCCGGTATTAGTGTTCCCTGTGGTTTTGATGATGCTGGCCTGCCCATTGGTCTACAGCTCATTGGCGATGTCTTGCAAGAACAGACCCTGTTCGACTTGGCTTATGCCTATGAACAAGTAACCGAGTGGCACACCAGCGCACCTAAACTTTAAGCGTGAATGATTGGATAGGTAGACGAAGGAAAAAGGACGCTGTTCTGTTATGTAAAGCCGTCGTCAGTGCCATACATTTCCTCTTCACCCGCGCTACCCTAACAACGGAAACCGACAAGTAATGCCTATGGGACGGTTAGTATTGACCCTCTTCGGACTGGGAGCGATCGCCTATGTTGCGTTCTGCTTAGCCCTTTGGTTTGGACAAACGCGATTGATCTTCCACCCTCAGCCCGTCCCAACGATGACGCCAGCTGATGTCGGGTTGTCTTACGAAGACGTTTGGATTGAGATGAACCCAGGGAATCTGCACGGATGGTGGATTTCGGCTCAGGATCCTGATGCCAAAACGGTTCTTATCCTGCATGGCAATGCCAGCAATGTAGAAGATGGTCTGATTCATGCCCAGTATTTTCTTGAGTCTGGCCTGTCAGCTTTGGTGGTTGACTATCGAGGTTACGGTAAAAGCGCGGGTGATTTCCCGAATGAGGCCAGCGTCTACGAAGATGCTGCTGCCGCATGGACCTATCTTGTGCAAACCCGCAACATGGCACCAAAATCAATTGTGCTGTTTGGCCACTCCATTGGTGGGGCGATCGCTGTTGAGCTAGCTTCCCAACAACCCCAGGCCGGTGGGGCCATCATCCAAGCGTCTTTCACTTCAATGGCCGACATGATGGATCAAGTGGGCTACAGTCGCGTTGCCCCCAAATGGCTATTGACTCAGCATTTTGATTCCGAATCGAAAGTGAGCAGCCTCAACATGCCAGTCCTGTTCATTCACGGGATGAATGACCGCACCATCCCCGCATTGATGAGCCAACAGCTCTACGCGATCGCCCCTGAACCCAAAGCAATTTGGCTGGTCCCCGGCGCTGACCACAACGATATTGCTGAGGTCTCTGGGACTCAATACCGAGAAACGCTGCGACAGTGGCTCTTGTCTCTTCAAGAGAAACCGGTGTCAGCAGAAACGGTGTCTTAGTTTCTGCTGAACTATTGATGTAAATCAGTTAACTGGTGGGACAAAGCGCGATCGCTCGTTTCTCCGGGAATACGGGTATTCTCCAGTAAGGAATCTTAGGGGAATGGATTTGCTCAGACACCCGTACTTAGGAGAACCGCATGGAGCGAGGGATCTATATCACGGCAAACGACAAGGTGATGGATCACGCGATCGCTTGCGTCAACAGTATTCGGCTGTATGACCCCGATACTCCCATCATGATGATTCCCTACAATGACCATTACCAGGGCATTGCACAAAAACTCAAACAGGATCACGGGGTTGAAACATATCCTGACTTAGCCTTTATCGAGCGTCTTTCTCAAAAGCTTCAGGCTATCTTCGGTAGTGATTTTTTTGCTCGTCCCAATCAGTTTAGAAAGCAAGCCTGCTGGTTTGGGCCATTTGAAAAATTCCTCTATATAGACACTGACGTCGTGGTCTTTAGCAAGATTAGCCGCTGGCTAGACGCCCTAAATGACTACGACTTCTTGTGTTACGACTACCAACATAAAGGTGGTATTACAAACGTTTTTAGTGAAAAAGTTGTCGAAGACAAGATCTTTACCGAGATAGAACTACAAGATATTTTTAATGGCGGTTTTTGGGCCTCTAAGAAAGAACTGATTACCGAAGAAGACCTCTACGAGGTTTTTCGAAACTGTGCGAATCATCCAGACTATTTCGATTTCTCGCAAAAAACGTCTGACCAGCCCATCATCAACTATATGGTTCTAAAACGATTGCCAAAGCGGCTAAATCTGGTTAGAGCTGATGGAAAAGGGCCTGGTAATTGGGCGGGGATGTCGCATTTTGAATACAGTGACATGCGCTTGGTTGACCCTAAAGTTCAAAAAGATTTGGATTACCTTCATTGGGCAGGCATCCGTATCGAAGCGGGCTGCCCCTATTGGGATATCTGGCTCCACTATCGCTACCTAAACGACTCGGAAGGCCCTCCCCCTGAAGTGCTCAACCCTCCACAATCAAAGAAGGGTGTTAAAACCTGGTTACGAGATCTCAAACAAGCGATCAGTTAGCACCGCCTATAGGTTGGGCTTGAGGTAACGAAACCCAGCATTCATAGCGGTTTCGTTAGTTTACGTTGGCGCTCCTTATCCTTCTGCCTTGGCCCTAATCCCACCAGTCGCGGCTTTGGCTCAACATGATGTGATGGGAATGTATCCAGCCTTCCATCCTTGAGAGTGGAAATCGGACCTGAACCCAAGTTTCACAGTCACGACTGAAAGCCTGGCCGACAACTTCGACATAGTAACCGACGCTGCTAGTGTCAATAACGTCGAAAGCCAGTCCTGGTCCAGAACGGACATTGACTGGACTGCCCAACTCATTCCCGTGAACATAGGCAGGTTCAGCTTCGCTGACATACTCAGCTTCGACTGGAATCAGGCCGCCCGCTGTTGCACACGCCTCAACAGGCTGAGTCAGTCCCGGTTTCTGATCAATCGTCATCCCCAACGATGTTGTGCCGGCGAGGATGAGCGCAGTTGCAAAATGTTTCACAGCAATAGGGTTGAATTCTCTCATTTCAAAATTCCCGTCTACTGCTTAATATCAGGCATTTTTGATAAGCGGCAACGCGATTTGCAGACGATTGGGACAGTCTGCATCAGCTAGCGTCATCAGGGATAGGCTGCCATTCATTGCTTTCAGCATGGCTTCGACCAAGCTCATTCGCAGGCTAGATGAGAGTGGGTTGTCTAGGTCAAAATCGCCAGGCGTTGATAGTATGGCAGGCTCATGCCAACAGCTTGTTGGCCGATCATCTTCCAACCACAGCCAGCAGGTATCCGCCGGTGCCAGATCAGCAGCAACTCTAATCCGGAGCGTGCCGCGATCGCAGCTATCCAACGCCATCTCAATCAGTGTCGTCAGGATGTTCTGTAGCCAAACCGGGTCGGCATAAACATAACGTGGCTCCTCCGGCGGTCTGACACTGAGGCGCAAATTTCGATCAGCCACTTGCAGATGCGTTACTTCCTTAACTTGATTGAAGATCTGCGACACATCAACTTTTTGCAGCGTCGGAGTCAGTCGGCCTATCTCAATTTTGGAAACCCGAATCAGAAGGTCAAGGTGTTCCAACAGCTTCATCGAAGCGGCATAGGCTTCTGCAACGAATTCTCGTTCTTCTTCAACATCATCACATAGACCTTCAATGATCATCTGCTGAAGACTGATGATTTTATTGAGGGGCGATCGCAATTCATGTGCTGTTCTGGCTAGAAAGCCCCCCTTAAAGCTTGCCGACTCTAACGCTCGATAATAGGCAAGTTGAAGTCGTGTATCAGACTTCTGAAGAGAACCTGCCTCATTTAGATCCGTCATCAAGAAAACCCTATAGTGCGCTACTCAAGCGTATATCTGGTTTTTTGAGGTTGGGAAAGTTGAAATGTTGCATTACAAATTCAACCCAACACCTTATGCCCTTTTAACAGATTTTGCGGAATAAGCCAGTGAGCATACTGACGACAAGACCAGAATTAAAGCGTGAGCTACTCCATTCTGACTGCGCCTTGTCGTAGAACTTGCCAATCTCCCTGATGCCAGCGAACGACGGTTGACGGAACCCCCGATGCCGCTAGCGTGAAGTCGCCAATCTCAGTTTTGAGATTGGCAATTGCCGCCTCAGACAAAAGAAGTAACTCAGGAAACTGCGCTGCGATGTCTGCCATCGTTTCTAAAGCAGGTTGACCGGATCGGTTAACGCTCGTTGTCGCCAATGGACCTGTTCTCGCTAAGAGATATCGGGCTAAAGCATGATTGGGAACGCGAATGCCGATTGTGCCCGTTTGCAGCGGATTCATTTGAGGGGGAACGCGATCGCTAGCGGGCAACACCAACGTCAACGCGCCTGGCCAATAGCGTTCGGTAATGCGATGCCAATACGACAGTTCATCGTCACGACCTGACACGTAAGGCAACAGGTCAGCTAGGTTTGCGCCCATCAGAATCAGAGGTTTATCTGCCGGACGTTCCTTCGTGGCATAAATCCGCTCGCTCTGATCAGGACGAGCCGCTAAAGCGGGTACCGTATCGGTCGGAAAGCTCGCCAAAGCCTCACCCGAGCGAATCTGGGTCACGAAATCGACAACAGAGACATCAGTCATCAGCCACCATAACCAAAACATGACAAACCGTAGGGTGCATAACGCTAGCAAGACTGGACCAATGCGCAGCAATGCACCACAGTTTCTTGGCCGACTCACAGTAATGCACCACACCTTATGTTCAAAATCTTAATTCAACAGCCCAGCACTTTATCGGTAGAGTGAAGCGTATAGACAGCGTTCCGACATCCCCAAAGCCCGAGGAGGAGACCTACGTTACCATCTGACCTACTCATGCACCGTCCCTGGGGAGAAACCCTTCAGCCCAAGCGACTTCCGTTGAATGACGATTATCTCGCGATCGCAACAGACCTAATTGAGCTGTTTCAAGCTCATCAAGGCAAGTCGCAAGGACAGCTCAACCAGCAGCTGCAAGTCCTGGAAGGAGAAGACACCGACTACCGGATTAAACGTGGGCTAGCGCATATTTTGCGATCCAGTTTCAGCACCTTTGAACCCGTCAGTCCGCTAGAACCCCCGATGCTGCGAGAGCGAGTATTTGCCCTAGCCAGCAGCACTGCCCCCAGTCCAGAATCCACGCACCGACAGTTACAGACTCTCTCAGCTCAGCTCAGCCAAGAGCTGGATCGAGACGTTGAGCCGAGTGAAATCCGGCAGGGACTCTACGCCGACCTGAAAGAAAACCATATTCTGACAGCGTTCGATTCGCCAACAGAGACAGCTCTGATTCACCGCTATAACCTGTCCCAAGTACAGGGCGTTTTCTATAAAGCCAGTCGGGTCACCATTCAGGCTTACCGCAATGATCCGGGGGAATATAAGCTCCTGTTTCGATATCTCAAGCTGTTTCGGCTGATGGCCTACATTGAAGGAGATGCCGATCAAGGGTTTACGGTTGAAATTGATGGACCAACCAGCCTGTTCAAGCCCAGTACTCGCTATGGGCTAGATATGGCAAAGTTGCTTCCGGCCATTCTGCATGTGACACGGTGGGGACTGACGGCAACATTGGTTATGCGCGATCGCTACAGTCAACAGCTGAAAGAACGACGCTTCACCCTAGAGTCTGACTGTGGACTAGTCTCCCACTATCCGCCTGGCAAACCCTACGACAGTATGCTGGAAGAGTCTTTTGCCAACCGCTGGCCGCACAAAAAGACAGATTGGCAGCTAGAGCGGGAAGTCGATCTCATTCCCATTCCGGGCAGCGTCATGATTCCCGATTTTCGTTTGGTTCACCCCGATGGTCGGAGCTATCTGCTAGAGATTGTGGGATATTGGCGACCCGAATATTTGCGAAAAAAATTTGCCCAAGTCCGCCGAGCAGAAACCGACAATTTGATTCTTGCCATCTCTGAACGGTTGAATCTAGAGAAGGCTGGTGTCAAGGTCTCTGACGTTCCCGCTAAGGTAATTTGGTTCAAAAACAAGCTCACGCCCAAAGCTGTGCTGGACTGTCTCGAAGCGTAAAGTTATGCTTAGCTGCTCCGGTTATGGGTAATTCGATGATTCTTAAAGGACAAAGATTGTCCATAATACAGTCATAGCAAGTGCCCGGAGCGGATTCAACAGCATGAGCACAATTTTGATTGTGGACGATAGTTCAGCCCTGCGCGAGATGGTGTCAGGATTACTGATCAATGCTGGCATGACTATCCTAGAGGCGAAAGACGGCGCTGAGGCACAGAAGAAGATTGAAGCCAGCCCCCCAGATTTGGTGGTGTTGGACATCGTAATGCCCAATATGAATGGCTACGAACTGACCCGATGGATCAAGAACAATCCCAAAACTAGAGATGTTCCCATCGTTATTTGCTCCTCCAAGGGAGAAGAGTTCGATCGCTATTGGGGCATGAAACAAGGAGCCGATGCCTATATTGCAAAACCCTTTCGCCCAAATGAGATGGTTGAGACCGTCAGACAACTTCTACGTGGACAAGGCTAGGGTACACCCACCGAGCCTGAAGAGATGAGGGGCTGTTGCCACCTATCATCCCTTCAGGACGCATTGCTGCCAGTATCAGGCTTGCTGACCCAGCAATTCTGCAATTTCGTGATGCTCAATCGGTGGCTTAGCCAGTTCTACCTGCCGGGTATCGGTAATCAACCAGTTAAGTGCAGCGGCCTGCATGTCAATAGACGCACCCGTTTTGTCTACGCAATAGCGACCAAAGACCAGTTTGTCTACTAGACGAACGCCAGAACCGATGCGAGAGTATTCGAAGATGACACTGCGATCGACGATCGCATTGCTGCAAATAGCACAGTTGGGACCAATCATAGTCGGGCCAACAATTTTTGCCCCATCTTCAATGTGAGTTCTGGCACCGATATATACCGGACCTGTAATATCCACTTTGTCCCAGTTGACCTTGACGTTTAGCCCTGTGAAGATTCCCGGCTTGACCTCCTCCCCAGGAATATCAACCAGTTTGACCTGTCCGGTCATGACATCCTGAATAGCCTGCCAATAATCAGGCACCTTACCAATATCAACCCATTCAAACTCCATTGGAATGCCGTAAAAGGGTGCGCCAGCGGCGACCAACTTCGGGAACAGATCGCCCCCAATGTCGTACTCCATTCCGGCAGGAATATAGTTGAAAATTTCTGGCTCAAAAATATAGATGCCCGTATTGATGTTAGTACTTAGGGCTTCTTCAACTTTAGGCTTTTCTTGGAAAGACTTGATGCGGCCATCGTCGTCTGTAACGACAACGCCATAGCTAGGGACTTGCTTCAGCGGAACCGTTTTCATGACCACCGTCGCGATGGCTCCTTTCTCTTTGTGCTGACGCAAGGCTTCAGTCAGATCAAGATCAATCAGGGCGTCGCCACACATCACGACAAAAGTATCGTCAAAAAAGGGCGAAAACTCCTGAATCTTCTTCATGCCTCCCGCAGAGCCAAGGGCATCCCCAACCAGTTGACCATCTTCAATACGCCCTTCAAAAGAATAGGCAATCTCAACACCAAAGCGCTGACCATCTCGGAAATAGCCTTCGATCTCATTGGCCAGATGACTCACATTCACCATGATTTGATCGAAGCCGTGATGCTTCAACAGGTCTAACAAAAATTCCATTACTGGCTTTTGTAAGATAGGGATCATCGGTTTCGGAATTGTGTAGGTGATAGGCCGAACCCGAGTTCCCTTACCAGCGGCCAGAATCATGGCTTTCATAGGGCATCCTCTTTGAACTTAAAAATACTACTTACATAATGGACACACCCGAGGCTTCATGACCGCTCAAAATAGCTTTGAACAGATCACGATTGCACTCGAATACCCGATAAGGGCGAATTAGATCAATATGAATGATCGACGGATTTTTTATGAAACCTCAGACTACCGTATGCTATCAGAGGATACCCAGAGGGACGGGCAAGTTCACGTAACAGATTGCCCTCTACTTCACAAAGATTTAGTGAACCTCATCCGTCAATGACCCGCAAAAATGCTTGGCTCACGCCCACAGATATAGGGCATCCAGGCTGCCTCTTGGTCTGCTCAAGTGGAAGCCCGGACGTCTCACGTTAGACTGACCGCTTACATAGACTCTGTCAGGTAATTTAGATATCGCTTCACCCGGTCAAGATCGCTATCTGTGAGGCAGGCTGTTCTTAAGCTAGAGATTGCTTGGCGTTGCAGGTGACTGTCTTGCAGCATCATGGCTGCTTTCAGCCTTTCTTCACGCGCCTGCAACGCTTTGGTCGTTTCACCCAAAATCTCATAGTTGATGGCTAGACTTTCTAGCGTCTGGGTTTCCCCGTGTAGATCTTGTAGGCGGCGTACAACTTGCAGTCTTTCTTGCAAGTAAACGATCGCCCGACTGTAATCACCTAGCGAATAGCAAGCGTTGTGTAAATTCCGAAGAATTTTGTTGACAACCCTTAGCTCCATGCGATTTCGACAGAGCCGCAAGAGGCGATCGTAATGCTCAATCGTTTTTCGCGAATGACCAAGTGCGTGATACGTGTTGCCTAGATTTCTCAAAATCTGTTCAAGGGTCGTTTTGTTATTTTGAGTTTCGGCAAGCGATAGGCTCCTCTCATAAAGAGCAACCGCCTTTTCGTTGTCTCCTTGCACTCGATAGATCAAGGCAAGATTGCTAGATGAACGCATTTCAGCATCAGCGTCCATCGTTTCTTTTGCCAAACCCAAACTTTGAGCCATACAGATTTTTGCTTTGTCTAAATCTCCTAAGTGGCGATAGCTATTGCCTAAACAGCTAAGCGCTTGATGCAGTAGAGATTTATCGGTTAGGCGATGGGCGATCTCTAATCCCTGACGAGCGTAATCGACAGCCCACAAATAATCGGCAAGGCTGTAGCATAGATGAGCAACAACCAGCACGGTTTGTGCTTCTGATCGCGACTGCTTAAGTGTTCGAAAGGCCCGTAGCGCCTTCTGAAAATCGGCTAGGGCTGCCATTGTGTTGCCTTGCCTTTGATGAGCTGCACCTTGTTTCAGCGATTGGTTTGCCTCGGCAAATAAACATGTCTGCTGTTCTTGAGTTAGAGACCGTTCGGATAACTCCTTGTGTGGCGCAATAACGGTTTCTTCTAATAAATTTTCGAGGACTGAACTAGGGGTCTGCTGCATAGTTTTGAATACCTTCTGAAGTGTCTTTTGCCTCAGGCAAAAAACTCAGGAATATCTCTGTAAATTCTGAAAGACTGAATCAAAAACTGTGTGTTCTGAGGTGAACTCAATGAGAGCTATAGACCTACCTAGTACCGCTACGCGGAATTCAAAATTCAAAATTCAAATACTCTGCGAGAAGAGCAAAGCTCTACAAAACTAAGGCAGATAAGCTTTCCGAGCGTTTTACAGGGTGAGCCTATTTCTGCCGTAATGTACTAGTGGTAGGGAACCTGTATTGTTTGATCCTAATTGAAGCCTTCATGAAGGATAACCGTGCATCTGCCCAGTGTTTGGCGTTCATGCTTATGAGGATACTCCCGTGTTTTCAGAAACTTAGAAGGTTGTTTTAGGCTGTAAGAGAACGAGCTAGAAATAGCCATTAGGTATTTTACGAAAGAGGTTTAAGAGTTTTTGACTGCACTATTTGACGCTGAACGTCTGCTGTTTGAGCCAGCTATCCCCAAAGATGAGGCAATACCTACAATTTTTGCCTTTCCCAATGAATACAGCATTGGCATTACCAGTTTGGGCTACCAAATTATCTGGGCGATGCTAGCGCAGCGGTCTGACTTGGCCGTTTCTCGATTGTTCATGGACGTTCAAGAGTCGCTGCCCCCAGCAGCCCAACTGTTGGGGTTTTCCATGTCGTGGGAACTGGACTACGCCAATATCTTGACCGTGTTGGAGTCGTTGGATATTCCAGTCTTAGCTTCAGAACGAGGCAACGAACATCCGCTGGTCTTTGGGGGGGGTCCCGTTCTCACGGCAAACCCCGAACCTTTTGCTGCCTTTTTTGATGTGGTGTTGTTGGGCGATGGTGAAGTGGTTTTGGATGCCTTCATCGATGCCTATCAGCAGGTGCGGGGCTGCGATCGCGCTACTCAACTCAAACACCTAGCGACCGTCCCTGGCATCTACGTGCCGCTGCTCTATGAGGTGACCTACCAGGACATTACCGGGCCACTGGCATCGGTGCAGCCTGTCAATGCCGATATTCCCGCCATCGTTGAAAAGCAGACCTATCGCGGCAATACCCTGTCAGCCTCCTCCGTGGTCACTGAAAAGGCGGCTTGGGAAAATATCTATATGGTGGAGGTGGTGCGGAGCTGTCCAGAAATGTGTCGGTTCTGTCTCGCCAGCTATTTGACCCTGCCCTTCCGCACGGCTCCGGTTGCCGGTGGCCTCATCCCTGCCGTTGAAAAGGGTATGGCGGTCACGGAACGATTGGGACTGCTGGGAGCCTCTGTGACTCAGCATCCTGAGTTTGATGAACTGTTGGACTACATTAACCAGCCTCAATTTGATGATGTCCGGCTGAGTCTCGCATCCGTTCGCACCAATACCGTCAACCCTAAGCTCACAGAGACGCTGACGCGCCACGGTACCAAATCCATCACGATCGCCATCGAAAGTGGCTCCGAACGGGTTCGTCAGATTGTCAATAAGAAGCTAGAGACCGATGACATCATCGCGGCGGCAATCAACGCTAAAGCGGGCGGACTGAGCGCGATGAAACTCTACGGCATGGCGGGAATTCCGGGGGAAGCTCCGGAGGATTTGGAAATCACCGCTGATTTGATGCTGACCCTCAAGAAAGCCGCCCCGGGTTTGCGCTTGACTTTGGGATGTAGCACCTTCGTGCCCAAAGCACATACGCCGTTTCAGTGGCTAGGCGTCAATCGTCAGGCTGAAAAACGCCTCAAGCTTTTGCAGAAACGCTTACGACCCAAAGGCATTGACTTCAGACCAGAAAGCTACAACTGGTCGATTATTCAAGCCCTGATTTCGCGGGGCGATCGCCGCCTTACCCCACTGCTGCTGCAAGCCCGCGAGTTCGGCGATTCCCTCGGCAGCTACAAACGAGCTTTCAAAGAACTCAAAGGCCAGCTTCCTCCGTTAGAGTTCTATGTCCATGACGACTGGGATCGCAACCAACCCCTCCCTTGGGACCACATCCATGGTCCCCTCCCCAAGCAGACCCTGTTGAAGCATTTAGACACCGCTACAGATATCGCTGAAGGTGGGAGTCAGGAGTCAGAGGGCGGACATCCTCGTCGGCACCGAAGCCGACACCCAAAGCGCCATTGATCTGTTTCACCTGCGGAACTGCATCGAGCGCATCGAGTGGAGTCCAAAAATCGACGTGCCCGAAAACGGCGTGTTGATCCGCCAAGACCCCGGCGATGTGTTGCGATACTTGCAGCGCGACAGGCTGTTTGAATAACGACTAGTTGAGGAGTGTTGAGAGGCGATCGCTATTCTGTTTTGGAGAAGGCGATCGCCCAGCGGCCAAAAAATTAATCCGGATTCCTGGGTAGACCCATTGATTGCAATAGACATAGTGGCTTCACAACAGTGCAAGTTGTGAGCACCTTTAGGGAACTACCCATCGTTTGGCTGGGTACAAGTGCGGCTGTGCATACGAATCGTTGTGCTAATTGGTTCAACGGATAAGAAGAATGCGCGGGTTGCAGCGATCGCCCTATCTTGAAACTGATTTTGCTGACTACCTGAATTTGGAATCGACACTATGGTTAGACCGTCTGGACGCCCTCAATCGTCTCAATCCTCTAATCGAGGACTTTGGGGAATTTTACGACGCCTTTTCTCCTTTGGGTCTGCGGCACCAGAGACGGATACCGTTACTGACGAGGCCGTGTCGACTTCTACCTCAACTACGGAATCAGAGACAAACACCTCCATCACCGAGCCAGGCACTAACGCATCAACTTCCACCACAACGCTTCCTTCAACAACAGAGTTAGAGACGGGGCTCGCCATCGATGAAACCGACTCTGCTGCTGAACCCAGCAATTCGGTTCCTGCGGCAACTCCCAGCCCTGCATCCCCCGCGTCATCTGACAGTGCTCCTCGATATCGCTGGAAAGCTAACAGCCAACATCCAACCGTCAAAGATGCGTTTGCGATCGCTACTGATTTCGACGGCATTCAAATCGTTGGGTATCCAGCACTGTGGGATCCGAACGCCGACCTTCCTCTCTATCGAGTCCAGAGCAGCGAGGATCCCTTTGCTCAAAAAGATTTGGCTCGCTTGATTGCTCCTGGAGAAATTGCGATCTCCGTTTGTGGTTACTATCCCACCCTCAATGCTCGCGAGATTCCCCATAAGCGTAATGTTGGTCATGCAGGTTTGGCTGTAGGGGTTGAAAGTGATGGTAGGCGCGGTGTGCTGACTATCAATAATCCCCAAAGCTACATCGGCGGCGCCTTTGCAGGGCAAAGCAACGGCTATGGGTCTTTCTTTATGCAGAAATTGAAGTTTCCAACGGAGCTGACCCCTGCTGAAAAAGTCGCCTACGAGAAGAACATCATTACAATGACGGCGATCGCCAATACCTATATTCCTTTTGCCAGCAGCAACTTTAATGGTGAAGATCCGCTTGGAATTTATAACGAGGCAAAGATTCAGGAAGCGGGCAATAACTTGATTTTGGCGGTGTATGGTGATGCGGCTGCTCGACAGTGGCTACGAGAAGCCCGCAACACGGCTTATTGTGCTGAGTTGGTGAGTGCGGGAATTAATACCGGCGTCACTACCGTTTTGACTAGAGCGTACATTGAGGATCTACGTCGATGGCTGGCGGGACAAAACGGTGAAGATCGTTATCCCGATCTGTACGAAAAGGTCAGCGATCGCATTAATAATCGCGCTTTTCTCTCAGACAACCAGAACAATAATCTCACCAATGCCAACATCGGTATGGTGGATGATGGCATTGATTTGAAGCCACTCAATGATCGCTGTCCTGATGCTGATCAATCAGGGACTGGCTTAGCCTTCATGTACTACGAATTTTCAGACATCGCATACGGTGCAATTCACGACACCTATCCCCGCAAAGAGACCGCTGGTCTGACCGGAGCTGAATTGCGTGCTGCTCAAGCCTATAACAAGAAGGTGGGCCAAAAACAGATTGCTGAATTCATGAAGATGGTAGAGACATTCAAAAGTATTGCCAATCTAAATGCACCCACGGCAATTGCATTTGATGCCTATGTCACCCAAGTGATCACAGCTCTCGAAAAGGTTTATCCTTCGGAAGCCGAGCGGGATGCTGCGCTGAAGCCTTTGATCCAGGCCGGTCGCCAGTTTACGCCCACGGGACCCAATGGTGAAGGCATGTTCATTCCGCCTGACCTTTATTTGCGACCCACCACCGGTTGGGCAGACGTGGAAACTATTGGCGTTTGTTTCTTCCCAGAAAACCTGGACCCAATCGTATAGCCGTCGCCAGTTCCGTTAGGACAAGACGGTGAGCCATCTGGATATCTGAAGCATTCGGATGCTAACAGATGCGCAAGCCTAGACACTACGGCAGAAACAGGCTCACCGTGTAAAATGCTCGGAAAGCTTATCTGCCTTAGTTTTGAGTTTTGAATTCTGAATTTTGAATTTTGAATTTTGAATTCTGCGTAGCGGTACTAGATGGCTAAAGCTATATTTCTAGATGAGTGAGGCGATCGCACCTTCTGGCATACGGCATCACGAACCTGAAAATTATCGAAATCCTTCATATTAAATATAGACATCAGATGTCAGACATCAGGCATCAGCGCTTTGTCGGCTGACTTCTGGCCTCTGATTCTAGGTATGAACAGATTCTTGATAGCCGGAGAGAAGTATGCAACCCACCAATCCCAATCAGTTTACGGAGAAGGCGTGGCAAGCAATAGTGCGGACGCCAGAGATTGCTAAGGAAGCGAAGCACCAGCAGATCGAAAGTGAGCACCTGATGCAGGCGCTACTGGAGCAGGAAGGATTAGCCGTCTCGATTTTTAATAAGGCCGAAGTCAACGTGCAAAATTTGCGCGATCGCACTGCTGACTTTATTAACAAGCAGCCTAAAATTGGCAACTCAGGCGGTTCAGTCTATTTAGGAAATAGTCTAGATAAACTGCTGGATCGCGCTGATAGTTACCGCAAAGACTTTGGCGATGAGTACATTTCCATCGAGCACTTGCTATTGGCATACGCCAAAGATGATCGCTTTGGTCAAGGGCTGTTCAGAGAATTTGGACTCAACGAGAACACGTTGAGAGAGATCATTAAGGAAGTACGAGGCAATCAGAAGGTGACTGATCAGAATCCCGAAGGGAAATACGAAGCATTAGAAAAATATGGACGTGACTTAACCGAATTAGCCCGAGAAGGCAAGCTTGACCCTGTGATTGGTCGGGATGATGAGATTCGTCGCACCATTCAGATTCTGTCGCGGCGAACTAAGAACAATCCAGTGCTGATTGGGGAACCTGGTGTGGGTAAGACGGCGATCGCGGAAGGTTTAGCCCAACGCATCATTAGCAAGGATGTACCGGAGTCCCTGCGCGATCGCAAAATTATCGCCCTTGATATGGGATCCCTGATTGCAGGAGCCAAGTATCGCGGCGAATTTGAGGAGCGCTTAAAAGCGGTTCTCAAGGAAGTCCAGGAATCAGATGGACAGATGGTGCTGTTCATTGACGAAATTCATACTGTCGTAGGGGCTGGGGCAACTCAGGGTGCCATGGATGCGGGTAACTTGCTGAAGCCGATGTTGGCACGAGGTGAACTGCGCTGTATTGGAGCTACGACACTGGACGAATACCGCAAGTACATCGAGAAAGACGCAGCCCTGGAGCGGCGTTTCCAACAAGTCTTTGTGGATCAGCCATCCATTGCAGATACTATTTCGATTCTGCGTGGACTGAAGGAGCGCTACGAAGTTCACCACGGTGTGAAGATTTCAGATAGCGCTTTAGTTGCGGCGGCGGTGTTATCGACTCGGTATATCAGCGATCGCTTCTTGCCGGATAAAGCGATCGATCTAGTGGACGAATCCGCAGCCAAGCTGAAAATGGAAATCACTTCTAAGCCTGAGGAACTGGACGAAGTAGACCGTAAAATCCTTCAGCTGGAGATGGAGCGTCTATCCCTTAAGAATGAAACGGATGCCGCTTCTTTGGATCGCCTAGAACGCTTGGACAAAGAACTGGCCGACTTGAAAGAGAGTCAGACTAGCTTGAATGCCCAATGGCAGGCTGAAAAGGACCTAATCGACGATATTCAAAAACTGCGAGAGGAGTTGGATCAAACCAACATTGAGATTCAGCAGGCCGAGCGGAATTATGATCTGAATCGCGCTGCTGAACTGAAGTATGGCAAGCTGACAGATCTTCAGCGCAAAGTGGAGCAGGCTGAGGAAAAGCTGGAAAATGCTCAAACCACGGGGCAATCGCTTTTGCGGGAAGAGGTAACTGAAGAAGACATTGCTGAAATCATCTCTAAGTGGACGGGAATTCCGGTCAGTAAGCTAGTCGCTTCTGAAATGGAAAAACTGCTGCATTTAGAAGAGGAACTGCATCAGCGAGTCATTGGTCAGGATGAGGCCGTGACGGCGGTGGCAGATGCCATTCAGCGATCGCGGGCTGGACTAGCCGATCCCAATCGTCCTATTGCCAGCTTTATCTTCCTTGGCCCCACGGGTGTGGGTAAAACGGAGTTGGCTAAGGCCCTGGCGTCTTACATGTTCGACACCGAAGAGGCAATGGTACGGATTGACATGTCGGAGTACATGGAGAAGCATGCTGTTGCCCGCCTCATCGGTGCGCCTCCTGGATATGTTGGCTTTGAGGATGGGGGACAGCTGACAGAAGCCGTACGGCGGCGTCCTTATGCGGTCATTCTGTTTGACGAAATTGAGAAGGCCCATCCTGATGTCTTCAACATCATGCTGCAAATTCTTGATGATGGTCGTTTAACAGATTCCCAAGGTCGCACAGTAGACTTCCGCAATGCCGTGGTGATCATGACCAGCAATATTGGCTCTCAGTACATCCTGGATCTGGCAGGCGATGATGAAAAGTATGACCTGATGCGCGATCGCGTCATGGAGGCCATGCGTTCTAACTTCCGCCCCGAATTCCTCAACCGGGTAGACGAGCTGATCATCTTCCACAGCCTACGCCAAGAGCAACTGCGCGATATTGTGAAGCTCCAGATCAAGCGGTTGGAGAAGCGATTAGGCGATCGCAAGATGTCCCTCGCCCTCTCTGAAGACGCCCTCGATTGGGTGGCGCAAGTGGGCTATGATCCCGTCTATGGTGCTCGTCCTCTGAAGCGAGCTATCCAGAAGGAACTGGAGACCCCCATTGCTAAGGGTATTTTAAGGGGTGAGTTTGTGAATGGCGATCGTATCTACGCTGATGTTGAGAACGAACGCCTTACCTTCAAACGCCAAGCTCCTGAACTTGCGACGGTGTAGTCGAATCATCAAAACCCCAGAGCGAGTTAAAGCTCTGGGGTTTAATTTATGGAAGTGGCGGTTGATTGCTCTGCAATGTATAGCCGTCGCCGGTTCCGCTAGGACAAAACGGCGAACCATCTGGCCTATGCTAAGCACCCGGATGCTATTGGGAATGCACAAACCTGGATGGCTATAGCTATAGCAAATGGACAAGAATCACTTCATCATCACTAGCGACGGTGCAATTGAGAATCCTGAATCTAGAAGCTACACCTTATTCGTGTCCAAGGGGCGTTTAGAAATTGCCCAAATCATTCTAAGCCAACGTGAGTGTGTGTAGGGACAGATCGTTGCGATGGTGAGAGCGCGTAAGACCTGTATCAGCATCCTGAAGAATCTCCTGGCATTGCTTGTCAACCAATGCATTTAGATCGGAGGGATTGAGGATGACTGTAATGGTCGCTATGAACACCAATCAACCTTTGATACCTACCTCTAGAGTAAGAGATCTCGACTCAGTGGATGTAAAAAAGTTAACAGAGATGAACTTGCTGGGTATTATCAAATGTGAAGAATGTAAACCTCAGGTTACGATCGCCACCTTTACAAAGTGGAAGGGGTGTCTTTATATAGACTTTATATTCGTTGGTTGGAGCGACTGAGCAAGCAGTAACAGCGTTTTCACAAGTTCTTGATACTCGTCGTGGATATATCTACTCTTCTGACACCTATGGTTCAACGTGCTGAGATTCAAGCAGGTCAGGAATATTGCTGCCAGGCCAATCTCAATCTGTACAAGTCTCCAACCTGCCAAAGTTTGGTTACTCAAGCCAAAACTGGAAGGCATCTTATTGTTCGCCAAATTCTGCAGAAGCCAGATGACTGTGCCATCAAGGTTTGTCTTTGTGAAGATGATTACCCTGGATGGCTTTCCGCTGACGATGCAGCATTCCTAACGCCTACACCAATGCCTTACCTATCCTCGAATCCTTCGACTGAGGCTATTGCAGCCGCGATTCCAGACGTTATCCGGTTTGCACATAACGCTATGGCGCAGACCAATACTTATTTGTGGGGAGGAACTATTGGTCCTAATTATGATTGCTCAGGACTCGTGCAAACTGCATTTGCTTCGGCAGGAATTATCCTGCCTCGTGATTCCTATCAGCAGGAACACTTCGTTAAACCGATTCGTCTAGACCAGCTGAAGCAGGGCGATTTACTATTTTTTGGCAGTAGCGATCGTACGACCCACGTCGCCTTGTATTTGGGAGAAGGTAAATATATCCATAGCTCTGGAAAAGAGCAGGGTCGTAACGGAATTGGCATTGACTCTATTGAGAATATTCAAGACCCTATCAGTCAGGCTTACTACCAGCAAATTCGCGGAGCTGGGAGGGTTGTTGCTAGCTATCAACCCCTCAAGTGTTCTGGTTCCTGAAAGATAGTCATCTTTGCAACGTTGCTTTCTCCGGAAAACTCCGGAGCTTTCTGCTAATGCATAGGATATTAAAAAAGGCAAGATATACTTTCAAACGTTACTTTGGGGATCTCCCCGTGAAAATACCGAAATTTCTGTCTCTTTTCAAGCGTTTCAAACCTTATGTTCGGTGGTTTATTCTGGCCTTGACGTTTGGATTCATACTCCACACTTTGCGGGTCAATTGGCAGCAAATCTTGACGGTGCGCTTTAGCCCCCATGTATTCCCCAAGTTAATAACAGCTTTGGGCGTCACACTACTGGCTCATGTGTGGTCGGGTTGGGTTTGGTATTGGATTGTTCGGTTACTCAATGCCCCTGTCTCTACAACATGGGCCGTTATTACGTATCTAAAGACCAACTTAGGAAAATATTTACCAGGAAATGTTTGGCATTTTGTCGGACGTGTACAGTTTCTTAGATCGTCTGGTGCGCCCATTGGGGTTTCCATTGTTGGCGTCATCTTAGAGCCCGTTTTAATGGCTGTCGCAGCTTTGGCGCTGGTTGTTGCCATTCTGCCGTCCACCTTTCTGCAAAGTCTGATTCTGATAGGCATCTTGGTTCTCGTACATCCACGAGTGCTTAATCCAATTCTGAGTCGATTAGCCAAGACGAAGATGAAGCAGACTGATTTTGAAGGACAGCCTATTATTCCAAAGCTGAGTAACTATCCTGTCAAACCTCTGATCGGTGAGGTTATTTTCGTTGTCTTGCGTGGCTCTGGCTTCTTGCTCTGTTTTCTATCGCTGGATGTAATTACTATTCGAGATAGCTGGGTTATCCTCGGTGCTTTCAGTTTTGCTTGGCTGTTGGGTCTAGTCGTTCCCGGTGCACCTGGTGGCTTGGGTGTCTTCGAAGCAACGGCCCTAGCTGTGTTGACACCGCAGTTTCCTGTCGAAATTGTTTTAGGAGCAGTTGCGCTCTATCGATTAAACAGCACACTGGCAGAAGTCTTAGGAGCCGGTTTGGCGTTTATCGACGAACGTTGGAATCTGATTCTTGCTCGACGATCGCCTGAACCAACCCCCTCAAGGGGCATGATTTCTTCGCAAGTTACGTCAACGGACGCATAGTTTCCAAGGCTGTGTTTGAGGCTTTCTGACTGACGTGAATGCACGTCGTATTGGAAAATCCTAGTGCCGATTTGAACGACAGCTTTGATATCTTTAGGATGGTGAATCTAGATATCCAGATCTTCTAGATCAAGCTTTGGACCGTAGGTTTCGATAAACTCGCGTCGGGGAGCGACGCGATCGCCCATCAGCACCGTGAAGATGCGATCAGCCTCAGCTGCGTCCTCAATTTCGACTTGTTTTAAGGTGCGGCTGTCAGGATTCATCGTTGTTTCCCAAAGCTGCTGCGGCATCATCTCACCCAAGCCCTTAAAGCGCTGAATGTTGTAATTAGCATTCGCAGGAAAATCATTGATGACCTCATCTCGTTCGCGCTCGCTATAGCAATACCAGTGATTGCGACCGCGCTCAATCTTATAGAGTGGCGGGCAAGCGATGTAGACAAAGCCTTGGTCAATCAAGGCCCGCTGGTAGCGATAGAAAAACGTAAGGAGAAGTGTTCGAATATGCGCACCATCTACATCAGCATCCGTCATCAGACAAATGCGGTGATAGCGTAGCTGCGATTCATCAAACTCTTCACCCTTAATCCCCAGACCCAACGCTGTAATGAGGGCTTGAATTTCTGTATTTTTGTAGATTTTAGCGTCATCGGTTTTTTCGATATTGAGGATTTTGCCTCGCAGTGGCAGAATTGCCTGAAAGCGGCGATCTCGCCCTTGCTTAGCACTACCTCCTGCAGAATCTCCCTCAACGATAAAGATTTCAGATTCTCCCGGATCTCGGCTACTGCAATCCGCCAACTTACCTGGAAGTGTCGAAGATTCCAGCACCGATTTGCGGCGCACTAACTCCCGCGCTCGACGGGCCGCTTCAGCTGCGTTGAATGCCTGAATCGCTTTCTCTAGAATGGAGTCAGCAACGTTGGGATGGAAATCAAGGTACTCGGTCAGAGTTTCACCCACCAACGTATCGACAATACCGCGCACTTCAGTATTGCCCAATTTAGTTTTCGTTTGACCTTCAAACTCAGGCTCAGGGACCTTGACGGAGATGACGCCGGTCAGTCCCTCACGAATATTCTCACCACTCAAGTTGGACTCGCTTTCTTTACGCTTGTTGCGCTTGCGGGAAAAAACGTTCAGGGTCCGAGTCAGTACCGTTTTGAGTCCTTCTAAATGGGTGCCACCATCAATAGTACGAATGTTGTTGGCAAATCCTAGCAAGTTGTCGGAGTAAGCATCGACGCACCACTGTAGAGCAACTTCAACCTGCACCCCTTCTTTTTCGCCTTGCACGTAGACAATCTCGTCATGTAGAGGCTGCTTCTCAGTGTTGATGTACTGGACATACTCTTTAATACCGCCTTCGTAGTGATAGCGGGACACTCTAGGTTCTTCAGCCTTGATGAGTTCTAAACGGTTATCGGTAAAGACAATATCAACGCCGCCATTGAGATACGCTAGCTCACGTAAGCGGCTAGCCAGGGTATCGTAATCAAACTCTGTGCCCGTGGTGAAGATCGTGGCATCTGGCTTAAAGGAAACAGAGGTTCCTGTGCGATTGTTGCTGCTGTCGCTGACCTGTAATTCACCAATGGGAGCACCACGCTCGAATCGCTGAATATGGGTTTTGCGATCGCGCCATACCGTCACTTCTACCCACTCAGATAGAGCATTGACAACTGAAACGCCAACTCCGTGCAAGCCGCCTGAAACCTTGTAGCCGCCGCCGCCAAACTTACCGCCCGCGTGGAGCACCGTCAGCACCGTTTCCAACGCGGACTTCCCGGTTTGAGGATGAACATCAGTTGGAATTCCTCGGCCATCATCTTGAACTGTGACAGACCCGTCAGGATTCAACTCAACTTCAATACGGCTGCAGAATCCAGCTAGCGCCTCATCGACAGAATTATCCACCACCTCATACACTAGATGGTGCAGACCTCGTGGTCCGGTGCTGCCGATGTACATTCCAGGTCTCTTGCGGACAGGTTCTAATCCTTCTAGTACCTGAATCTGCTCAGCACCGTAATTGGTTGCCATAAATTCCTTGCTCCAAAAAAGGCGTCTCAGCGCCCTCTAACCATCTTCAAAGTCAAAATACCCTAAAATTCTATCACAAACGCACTCATGCAGGTCGGAGAGCAGTTTCTGAGGATGCTAGCGCAAGGGATGTTATAACCTACTTCCATAAATATGAATTCAATCGCTCAAAATACATTTGATCTACACCAGATGTGGGGTGGCGTGCATCAGCCTTGTCTTGTCGTCTTAGGGGGAGCGACGGCGACTGGTAAGACTGGACTTTCCCTAGCTTTAGCAAGACGTCTCAGAGTTGCCATTTTGAGTGCGGATTCTCGTTTGGTTTACCGAGAGCTTGATATTGGTACAGCGAAACCCACTGTGAAGGAGCGATCGCAGGCCCCCCATTACTGCATTGATATCCGCAATCCAACCGAGACCATGACCGTGGCGGACTATCAGCAAGAAGCTAACACCCTAATTCAGACGCTTCACGATAACCGAGAAAGACTACCTTTGTTAGTCGGTGGTACAGGACTTTACATTTCATCTATCGTTGACGGACTCAGGATTCCACCCGTGGCTCCCCAGGCAGCATTGCGATCGCAGCTACTTCAGCTAGGACAGACTCAGTGCCATGCCATGCTGCAACACATTGATCCAACTGCGGCGCAGCGTATTCATCCCAACGATTCAGTCCGGACCGTTCGCGCCCTGGAAGTTGCTTATGTCACAGGTCAACCTCTTTCGGTGCAACAAGGACGACAGCCGCCCAACTATCCCGTTTTGTATTTAGGACTAGATTGTGAGACTGATTTCCTTAAAAAGCGGATCGAGCAACGCACTGCACAGATGATGGAGCAGGGTTTGGTCTCAGAAGTTGAAACGCTCTGTCGGCAATATGGTCCTGACCTGCCTCTGCTCAAAACGCTGGGCTATGCTGAGATGTTGGGCTACCTTGCAGGCGATTATTCAATTGCAGAAGCAACAGCACTCATTGTCAAAAGTACTTGTCAGTTTGCTAAACGCCAGCGCACTTGGTTTCGCAAGCAACCCATTCGCTGGTTCGATGCGGCGGCGATCGATGTTGTTGAACAGGTCTGGGATGCCGTGCAAACGTTCTTGACAGCCCTTCCGACAGTCAAGATTTAACTGGTCGTAAATCTTGATGCCTAAGAAGCTAGGGTGTTACATGCGGTAGCGCAGGATGTTTTACGGTATGCGAAAAATATCTGCCAAGATAGCGTTCTCTTCAGGACGACGACGTTCGTCAGGGGAATCGTAAACAATCATGAGGGCCTCGTCGTACCCTAAGCAAGGGAATAAAGTAAGTCCCTCTGCGTGATCTGAACCAATCGTAAATGGCAGGTCAAACAACAATTCGAGTGCGCCTGATTCTTGGTCCCAAATCATATCCTTGTCATGATCTAAGACATCCTTCAGGCGAAAAACTTGCATGGCGCCTTCCAACTCCATGGTCGGACCCGCCAAGATAATTAAATCATCGCCATGCAAGCAGACTTCTCGTACGCCTAAACCGTTCAAATCTACAAAGTGCTTTCGATAGCAGGACCCGTCATCTAAGGGTTTAAGGCGCAGGCGTCCCGGTTCGTGGTTTTCGAGTTCAATGTCAATAATGATGGCCCATCCCCGTAAAACGGGTCCCCTTAGACCGAGGAAAACGTGATGCCCGTCCACCGCCAATCCTTCAACATCAAAGCCATTGTCTTTTGAAGGTAAGTTAATCTTCAAAAATGGACCAAGGTGTTCATCCTCTAGCAGTGCTTCGATGAGCAGATTGTGATTGTCTATCTGCTCAAGCATGGCAGCTGTTAGCGTATCGGTTGCGTCATCAGACCGAGCATAGGTCGGAACAATGTCACCATTCAAAACGGGCAAACGAGCTAGCAGATACCGATTGCGATCGCGCTCAATTTCGGATAAGCGACGAATGTCTTTTTGAGGCTTCTTTCCTTTCGTCTTATTGCGCTTGAGGCTATGGGAGCCAACGACCCACAGATAGCCATCCGCATAATCTAGCCCTTCAATGTCAATTTCAGAATCAGTCTCAGGTAAATCAATAAAGTCTTTGAGGTGAAAGGTTTTGTGTCCGCCGTAGGTACCGTTCCCCATCGGTGTCAGTCGCTCCAACGTCAAATATTCGTCAGAACCCACCCAAAGATGACCATCAGGGGTACGAGCGATCGCCGATAACTCTTCTAGCAAGTCATCTGATGAGCTCTGAAACTGAAGCAAAACTCGGCTGAGTAGGTATCCGGCTGCCATGGACCTCATGCAATTCAATAGTTGTTTGCACTATACCGAGTTAGACTCAGCGGCGCTTGCCCCCAGCGATAGACACAGCCTGATGAAGGGTGACCGCTATCTCTAGTCCAATTCACCCTCTTTGAGCGGTGGCGGTTGAGGCACAACCTTTTGTACAGGACGTTGAGGCTCTGGATTAGACAATGGCAGATCTTGAACGACCTCAGCTTCCTCAGGTGCAGGTAACACCAGTTCCTGAGCCTTTTCAGCTTCAACCACATCGGGTAAAGCCACCAGTTCTTTTTCTTTCTCTTCCAGCTTGAGGGGAAGGCGAACAGGTTTTTCGGTCTCCAGTTCTTCTGCCATTGGCAGAGAGTGTTCGAGATCGTCCAACGGACGGGGAATGACCATCACGGCATGAAGTTCGCCAATGCGTTCTGCTTCGTGCATGCCCGCTTCGACTGCGATCGCGACGTTAGACAGCGATCCGCGAATGATCACCGTACACAATCCATCCCCAATCGACTGATGAGCCACCACTTTGACCTCGGCAGCTTTGGTCATGGCATCAGCACTTCCCACCATTGCTGGAAAACCTCGGGTTTCTAGCAATCCGAGAGCTTGATTGCCCATATGCCCTCGACCTACACGCTCTAATAGGTCTAAATGAGCACAAATGGGAAGAACAGCTTCCAAGTTAGGCAACGGACGCGGAATGATTGAAGAAGCGAGATGTTGTCCAAATTGCTGAGCCGTCTGAGTGCCGGCTTCAACCGCCATGCGTACATCGGCAACATTGCCACGAACAACAGCAGTACACTGGCCAGCACCTGTCTTTTCATAACCAATCAGCACGACATCAGCTGATTTCAGCATGGCATCAGCCGTCCCTACCACTGCTGGAAAGCTTTGGGTAGACACCAGCCCGAGAGCAGCCCCCCGTAATTTTGCAGCCCATCTTTGTGAGCGAGAAGAGGGTTTAGACAGAGATAGGTTTGAATGGGGTGCCACCATTGCGCGGCCTCACAGAATATCGACGATCGCTTTTTACATTGTAAGAAGTGATTAAGAAAGAGGTCGTTAGAGACCCGCAATTTGTCACATCATGAGGAATCACTCCCCGAATTCAGTGAATCACGGTGAGGGAATAATGTTTTAACGAGCTGCATCACTTGGTCTCGCCCATACACGGGGTTGGTAGAGGCTAAAGGCCCCTGACCGTTGCCGTTGTTGTCATTGGGGGCGCTACCGTTATCTTCGTGGCTACTTTCTGCCAAGAACTCGCTGGCCTCCGGTGGTAATTCGTTGCCCTGACCGTTGCTATTGTTGGCCGTGGGATTACCGAGGAGCGATCGTGCTGGAATAACAGCATCCGCCGCAACCTCAGGATTGATCAGAGTGCTCTCAGCACCAATACAAGCCCTTTCACCCACCGTTCCGGTTCCCACCAGTAAGACCTCTTTGCCTAGACTCACTCCTGTGGCTAGGGTGAGGTCTCCACCATAGGCCTGAACAACGACGGCACAGCCAATACACACTCCAGACTGAACAATAAGTCGGCTCCCAGGGGCAGCCTCTAAAACAGCTCCAGATGCAATCACGACGTCAGGATCAACCTCAACGTTATCCCCAATGTAGAAAGCAGTTGCCCTCAACTGTTCACGCATCTGTACCCTGCAGTTGGCATTAAGGACGTTGAATCGTAGTCTCTAGCACCCGCCGCTTCGCTTGAGGATCAATCCCCACTAAGCGGACATATTCGCCAGAATGAGAGGCTAGGCCAGACTCCAAGGCAGAAATCACAGAGGATGGATTATGTCCCTCTAAGATGCCCCCACTTTGCCAAGCTCCGCTCCGATAGCGCCTTGTGTCAGCATGTTCTAGGCTAATGCGATAACCATGATTAACTAACTGGCGCACCTGCTGCACCACGTCGTTAGAAAGAACTTGGCCATTTTGAGAGCCATTGTAGGATTGTGAACTGTTAGAACGGGTTCCATGGTAAGAAGGCGGCTCTTCCACAGGATTGGGAACCCCAGGTGCAGCGGTAGACATCACTTGCCGGCTGTTCGTCACCACATCTCCGGGGCGATGAATGATTGTAGGAGCCATACGCTGCTTGGCAACTGAATCGATGCCGAACATGCGCACGTATTCTCCTTGGTGCTCCTGTACACAGGCGTTGAGCGCAGAGAGTACATCCGACTCGCGGTTAGATTCAATCGGGGAACACGTCTGCCAAACGTTGCTGCGGAAACGGCGGGTATCCGCGTGTTCGGTGCCGATACGATATCCCTGGCTGAGTAGGCCTCTCACTTGCTGGGCTACATTCCCAGTTAACTGACCACCCGAGGCAGACGAACGTGCATAAGACGCGCCGCCATTGCCATTGGTGGAAGAAGAGGCAGTTGAGAAGGAAGACGCAACGGTTGCTTTGCCATTGGGGCGCTGAATGATCGTGGGTGAAATCCTGCGCTTGGCGACAGGATCAATCCCAAACATACGGACATACTCTCCCTGATGCTCATTGAGACAGGCTTGGAGAGCTGCCATAGCCTCGCGCTCACTGCTGGACTGCACAGGTGAGCAGCTTTGCCAAACGTTGCTGCGGAAACGGCGGGCATCCGCATGTTCCAAGCCAATGCGATATCCTTGTCTGAGCCAACTGTGCACCTGTTGGGACAAGCCACCCTCTTGATTGCTGCTGCTGGAATAGCTACCGCCCGAGGATGGTCGGGGCGAAGTCCCTGCTGTCGGAACAGCTTGAGAATGCACCTCTACTGACTTACCATCTGCTCTCTGAACTGTAGTTGTTGCAACTCGACGTTTGGCAACCGGATCAATCCCAAAAATGCGCACGTATTCTCCTGCGTGCTCAGCAAGGCAGGCTTCTAGCGCAGCTAATACCTCGCTCTCACGGTTGGACTGAACAGGAGGGCATGTCTGCCAAACGTTACTGCGATAGCGACGACTATCGGCGTGCTCAGCTCCAATGCGATAGCCTTGATTCAGGAACTGTCGTACCTGCTGCACGATATCGGGCGTTAGTTTTTGGGATTGCATGGTCTTATTTCCGTTGTCTTGAGCATTTGAGGTAAGCGGTTGGCGATCGCGGTCAGAAATCACATCACGGATGCAGGCTTCGTCAGCAGCACAGGCATATCCTTCCCGAAGTTTCTGATTGACACTGACAAGTTCTTGAACGAAGGCTAGATCGCTGGGTTCTGCAGGTGACAGTCGGTCCGCTTGCTCCTGACGGGTAATGATGGCTCCAGAAGGAACCAGCCGACCAGGAGGAATCTCCACATCCTGGACCAGCGCATGCATCATGACAACGCATCCAGCCCCTAAACGAGCATTAAAGATAGTTGATCGAAAACCGACAAAACAGCCATCACCAATGTAAACCGGGCCGTGAACAATGGTTTTATGAGTCAGACAAGCATTTTGACCAATCCAGACAGAATAAAGCTGGTCATCACTGCCCAATACCCGTCCGTCTTCCAGGCCGTGAATCACAACACCATCTTGAATAGTCACTCCCTTGCCAATGGCAAAAGGAGATCCCTCATCTGCTCGAATAGATGCACCAGGGGCAACCAGAACATTCTCAGCAATCCGGACATCCCCAATAATCTGTGAAAAGGGATGGATGAATGCTGACGCATCTATTACAGGTTCTGCCAAATCCCGAGACCAGGGCGTTGGCGGAGCTGCTGCACTCCGGGTCATCATAAACCCGATACCTCCATTCAATTATCAGCTGCCATCCAACTTAATTGGCCGATATTCGCCACGAAGCAATAGACATTTAGAACTGTGCCCCCTCAAACCGAGCGGTCACAATTCACTTAATTAAAGTCATCCCGCTTGCTGTAGAGAGTGCCAGAACTCAGTGAGACCGTATCGACGATCGCGATAACAGCCGCATCCACTGGGCGATCGTGGTAACCCTGATGCTCTCGAGCACCACTACCACGAGTGATCAAAACCCACTCACCAGGACCTGCCCCCACGACATCAGCAGCCACTTCATAATCAGGCAAAGGCTCACCCGTATCACTAATGAGCTGCACCATCAAAAACTTAACACCGCTGAGGGTTGGTTCTTTACAGGTACTGACAACCGTGCCGCGAACTTTAGCCAAAAGCATAGGAAGCAATTACCTACCGACCGTAAGGGCGAATGCCGCTTACGCTCTCACGAAACTGCTCAACCGCTTCGGTGTAGCGAATCGGCAGCACAAATTCTAAATTCTCATGAGGACGAGCAATGATGTGAGTAGACAAAACCTGTCCCCCATTCACCCGCTTCACGTTCTCAATCCCAGCTGCAACAGACGCCTGAACCTCGGAAACGTCGCCGCGAACAATAACAGTTACGCGACCACTACCAATCTTTTCATAACCGACTAGGGTTACCCGTGCAGCTTTTACCATCGCGTCTGCTGCTTCTACAACTGCTGGAAACCCCAAGGTTTCAATCATGCCAACTGCAATGGCCATATCGCCAACTCCTTCTACCTAAAAATCGTGTGTATGTGTTTTAGAGAAAATCCTCAAAAGCCAGACTGTAGCTGACGACCCGCCATAGATACAGAAAGGCAGCGTCTGCCCTTCCTAATTATCTAGGGCGAGTGAGCGCGAGACGTCTATCTCACAACTCATTCAACCTACAATCAAACGGCTATGTCCTGAACTGCTCAACAGCCTCGGTGTAGCGAATCGGCAGGACAAACTCCAAATTCTCGTGGGGGCGAGCAATGATGTGCGTTGACAAAACTTCTCCGCCATTTACGCGCTTTGCTGACTCAATTCCAGCTGCTACAGACGCCTGAACCTCAGAAACGTCGCCCCGTACAATCACGGTCACACGACCGCTACCAATCTTTTCATAACCAACCAGGGTTACTCGCGCTGCTTTAACCATCGCATCAGCAGCCTCAACAACAGCGGGGAAACCCTTGGTTTCAATCATTCCAACCGCAATAGGCATTATCGTTATCTCCCTCTAAGATGCCGTGAACCCGCAACAAGGCAAAAAATTTTTCTAGATTTCAACATCGAGAAAAAATCTTTAAGAATTGATGCATTGCCGCAAAAGGCACGGAAATGGCTCACTTAAACTCCATGTAAATAAAGAATATGAGTCCATTGCATCCTTGGCAATATAAGCCTCAATGATTGTCTTTAATATGAAATATTAATAAGATTAATGAAATAGGGCGACTGATTTCGTCACAAATCAACAAAATATCAGAGGTCGGCACTTCAAAGAATGTCTTCTTTTGATTAAGTTGCGTTAAGGAGAATTTTCATGAAGGTGTCCCTGAACACCGTTAAAGACAGGCATAACGCTACTGCTGGTTGATCTTGGAACATTTGAGAATTCAGGTATGATGACCATTACCGAAATATCGGTCAGTACTTCTGACTCAGTAAAGTAACTTGCTGTAAAAGCAGTGCTGAGTTAATACCTTTAACCAGCTCATTCAGGTTGTTATTTACCGCTGAGCGTAATGTTCTGCACATGCAGAATGCGGCTCTTTAGGGTTGATTTCACCTATCGATTAAGGGTTAGAGGACTTTAGCCGCAAAGGTTAAGGTTCTGCTTCGCGGACTCAGGCACAGCATCTAGGTTTGAGGGTAAATGACAGAGTTTTTAGTGCAGACAGGCTGGTTAATTCCGGCTTATGGATTAGTTGGCGCGATCGCAACGCTACCCTGGGCGCTGGGTTTTGTTCGGGTGACGGGTCAGCGTCCCGCAGCTTACATCAACATCCTGATGACGCTGCTAGCTTTTCTACACGGCACGCTAGCTTTTTGGGGGATTTGGGAACAAGGCCCCACCGAACTGATCTGGAATTGGTTTCAAGTTGCTGACCTGAGCCTGCACGTTTCATTCGAACTGTCTGTTTTGAATTTAGGCATTGTCGAGCTGGTTTCAGGTCTCAGCCTGTTGGCTCAAATCTTTGCTCTGGGATACATGGAAAAGGATTGGGCGCTGGGCCGTTTCTTTGGGCTGATGGGGTTTTTTGAGGCAGCAATGAGCGGCGTCATTTTGAGCAGTTCTCTGTTTCTTTCCTACTCCTTGCTGGAGATGCTGACGGTATCTACTTATCTGCTGGTCGGTTTTTGGTATGCTCAGCCCCTGGTGGTGACAGCAGCCCGCGATGCTTTCCTGACGAAGCGGATTGGCGACGTCCTCTTGCTGATGGGTGTTATTACTCTGTCTGCATTTGCCGGCAGTTTGATGTTTAACGACCTGTATGAGTGGGTGAAGGTTGCCGACCTTGCTCCCTTGACAGCAACCTTGTTAGGGATTGCCCTGATTGCAGGTCCCACAGGTAAGTGTGCTCAGTTTCCACTTCATCTTTGGTTGGATGAGGCAATGGAAGGCCCTAATCCAGCGTCTATCTTACGAAACTCCGTTGTTGTCACCTGTGGCGCTTATGTCCTAATTCGTTTGCAGCCTATTATTGTCCTTGCTCCGGCCGCGCTATCGGTCCTCATTTTTATCGGCACTGTCACGGCAATTGGAGCCTCCTTAGTGGCGATCGCGCAGATTGACATTAAGCGGACCTTTTCGTATTCGACCAGTGCCTATCTGGGTTTGGTGTTCATTGCTGTAGGCACTGAATGGCCAGGGGTGGCCTTGATGATCTTGCTGACTCATGCGATCGCAAAGGCGCTGCTATTCATGAGCGTAGGCGGTATTATCCTGACCACAAACTGCCAAGACCTCACTGAAATGGGAGGTTTGGGTCCTAAGATGCCTGCCACAACCCTTTCGTACCTTGTAGGAGGACTCGGTATGATCGGGCTGCTCCCGTTAGGGTGCTTTTGGGGCTATCGACTGGGCATTGATTTTTTCTGGCAAGAGCGCCCTGTCCTGGTGGGGGTTTTCTTGCTGGTTAACCTGCTAACTGCCTTGAACCTGACTCGTGTATTTCGGCTTGTCTTCATCGGCGAGTCTCAACCTAAAACCCGACGCGCGCCAGAGGTGGCTTGGCCGATGGCTGTTCCGATGGTGACGCTTGCTATTTTGACGTTGTTAGTTCCTTTTGCCATGCAGCGATTGTCCTTACTACCGCCTTTGGAATACATCAACACTGCGGCCTTGATATTGTTGGTCGCCTCCGGAGTCCTTGGCATCGTCATCGGAGCAACGATGCCTTTGAGTAAAACACTGACGAGATCATCGCAAAAGCCATTCAGAATTTTGCAAGACTTGCTGGCCTACGACTTCTATACCGAAAAGTTTTACCGCTTTACCGTGGTATGGCTAGTGGAGCAGCTTTCCTTTGCGAGTAGCTGGTTTGATCGCTACATTGTCGATGGTTTGGTCAATAGTGTCGGCTTGGCGTCTTTAATTGGCGGCGAGAGCTTGAAATACAGTATTTCCGGTCGATCTCAGGGCTATTTGCTGACCATCATGATAGGCGTGAGCCTTCTAGGTCTGTTGATGACGTGGACTATGTGGTAGTGCAATAGCATGATGCTGAGTACTTTGATCTTCATTCCACTCGTTGGTGCTTTACTCGTTAGCCTTTGGCCCAACGCACAGGCCGTCAAACAGGTCCGACAGGTTGCTTTGAGCCTTCAAGGGTTGTCGCTACTGTGGGCGATCGCAATTGCAGCCCAGTTTGATGTTCATCAGCCCACCTTCCAACTCGTTGAATCTCTTCCCTGGATCGAGTCACTAGGGTTAACCTATCAGCTGGGTGTCGATGGGCTCTCGATGCCGCTTCTCATCATCAACAGTTTGCTTGGCGTCATTGCTGTATACGCGAGTTCAGAAGAAACTCAGCGCTCTCGGCTCTACTTCAGCTTAGTGTTGCTGATCAATGCGGCAGTTGCAGGGGCTTTTCTTGCCCAGAATTTGCTGCTGTTCTTCATTTTCTATGAGCTGGAGCTGATTCCCCTATATTTGCTCATTGCTATTTGGGGGGGAGCACGTCGCGGCTACGCAGCAACTAAGTTTCTGATTTATACAGCCACCTCGGGCGCTTTGATTTTGGGCGGCTTTCTAGGGTTTGTCTGGCTAGGTGGAGGCAGCACGTTCAACTACGATCCAGCTCTGGCCCAGTCCATGACGCTAGTGCAGCAGAGCGTTTTGCTAGTGGCTGTGCTGATTGGCTTTGGCATCAAAATTCCGCTTTTCCCCTTTCACACCTGGCTGCCTGATGCTCACGTGGAGGCGTCTACTCCCGTCTCAGTTTTGCTAGCGGGTGTCTTGCTCAAGTTAGGTACGTACGGTCTAGTACGATTTGGCCTACAGATGCTGCCCGATGCCTGGGAAATCTTTTCACCTTGGCTGGCAGCCTGGGCTGTTGTGAGTGTCCTGTACGGCTCATTGGCTGCGATCGCCCAAACTGATATGAAAAAGATGGTGGCCTATAGCTCCATCGGACACATGGGATACATCTTGTTGGCGGCGGCGGCGGCGACTCCCCTAGCCATTCTAGGAACCGTCATGCAGATGATTAGCCACGGTTTGATTTCGGGATTGCTGTTTTTACTGGTTGGCGTTGTCTACGTCAAAACGGGCACACGAGATTTAACGGTTCTCCGGGGACTGTTGAACCCAGAGCGGGGATTGCCCATTGTGGGGAGCTTGATGATTTTGGGGGTCATGGCTAGTGCCGGTATTCCTGGCATGGTTGGCTTCATTTCCGAGTTTGTCGTGTTCCGAGGCAGCTTTCTGGCGTTCCCAGTCCAAACCCTGTTGTGCATGGTGGGTTCGGGGCTGACGGCGGTTTATTTCCTCCTGCTGGTCAATCGCGCCTTTTTTGGGCGATTGGCGATTACTCTTCCCAGCGACACTGTCGAACCGGATGTGCTGCTGCCGCCTGTTGCATGGCGCGATCGCACTCCAGCTATTGCCCTTACGATTCTGATCGTGCTGCTGGGGCTTCAGCCCAACTGGTTAGCTCGATGGAGCGAAGTCACCACCCTAGCGATGCGCTCAACCGCTTCGTCTGTAGAAATTGTCCAGCTTTCCACCCCTGCTGACTGTATTGCTTCGTCTACCGCTGATTGTGCCCTATGACCAACACCCTGTCCCCCACTGCCGTCGTCACCGAGCATCCTTTACAGCCTTTCATTGACCGGCTTCTGAAGGCTGAAGCGCTGCTACCCAATGACGCCACTAATTTGCTGGAGGTCGTCGGCATCCTCAAAAGCTATGGTGTCGTGCTGGAAGCCTATGCTAAAAACCTGATTTATATTGCCGACCATCAGTTTTTAGTCCTTTTTCCGTTCTTCAAATATTTCAACGGTGAGGTGACGCTGCCAAAACTTCTGAAGCACTGGTGGCACGATCGCATTAACTACGAATATGCAGAATACTGTATGAGGACCATGCTGTGGCACGGTGGCGGTGGCCTGGATCAGTATCTAGATAGTCCCGAGTTTGTCCAAACTTGTGAAGCTGCAATACAGGCCAGGATCAACGGCAATTTGATGATGCAAGGGCTGCACCGCCTGTTTCCCGAGTTCTTACCCGAACAAGTCCGACAGTCTGCGTATTACAGCGGCTTGGGGCAGTTTTGGACAGTCATGAGTGAGATTTTTCTGACACTGTCTGATCTTTATGACCAAGAGCGCATTCAGTCGATTCCTGAAGTGGTGTCCCACATCAAAGACGGATTAGTGGCAGCTGCTAGTTTGCCCATCACCTACAGCGTTGAGATTGAGGGCGATCGCTATGACCTTCTCCCCGAATCAGCTGGTCTCACTTTCTTGATGGATACAGCTGTTCCGTATGTAGAAGCGGTTTTCTTTCGCGGTACGCCCTTTCTGGGAACGGTTTCCTACAATGCTCAGGCACAGCAAATTTCTCCGGAGCAGTCACGATTTGCTTACGGTGCCCTCTATGCTGATCCCGTTCCTGTCGGCGGTGCGGGCATTCCTCCCACCTTGTTAATGCAGGACATGCGCCACTTCTTGCCCAACTACCTAGCAAACTATTATCACCAGAGCTTGAGGGGCGATGAAGACGTCCGTGTCCAAATCACTCAAAGCTTTCAAAAATCGATGTTCTGTGTAACTTCAGCAGCGCTGCAAGGTCTTCTTCCCCATGCCGCGAATACCTTGGATCCGCAGGAGCAAGCGGCCAATCAGGCGTTTTTGGCCGCTTGGATGGATCGGTTGATGTCTTCACGCCTAGCCGTCGCCCAACTTTGATGTGTTGATGCAAGGACGCGATGTAGGACATTGCAATAAGGAGGAACACGATATATCACATCCCTCCCGTAGAAGACTATTCGACCGTAACGCCACGCCAGAACGCAACATGATCCTTGATATTGCTAGCTGCCGATTTTGGATCTTTGTAGACCCAGGCCGCATCAGGATTGGTCTCCCCATTCACTTCGAGTGTGTAATAAGAAGCCGTGCCTTTCCAGGGGCAAGATGTGGTCTTGTCACTGGGTTTGAAATAGTCCATGTTGAGCGAATCGGGCGGGAAGTATTGGTTTCCTTCAACTACTTGGCAGCGATCGCTCTCTGCTACGACCACCCCATTCCACGTCGCTTTAGGCATTGTTTCGTTTCTCCAACTGTCCTACGTCTTTAGCCTATAAGAATTTAGCCTATAAGAAACGGGCAAGGAATTCTCAACGAACGCTCTCCTTAGAAAACGCTTAGCTAAGCATCCACTGCCCGTTTGTAGGCAATCAGTTAAAGAACTGATTGATCCCAGTCGATTTATATTGTGTCCTTTTCAATAGAAGCTATCAACGGTCTATAGCTAGTCTTAATGAAATCCTGTTGTAGGATTGACCGCAAGCACCTTTGATTGTGAGCTGCTATCATGAGCCAAATTGCCCCGCAAATTCTCAATACCCTTGAGCGTTACGATCAGGCTGGTATTGCAGCTGAGCGAGATTATAGCCAAGTCAAATCACTGCCCGAGATTTGGCCAATGGCAGCCGCGCAGTATGGCAGTCAGTTGGCGATGGACGATCCTCACAATCAGCCGAGTGCTCGAATTAGCTATCAGGATTTGTGGGACAAAATTCGACAATTTGCTGCTGGCCTACAGTCATTAGGAATGGCAGCTCATGCCCACGTCGCTTTGTTTGCTGACAATAGTCATCGCTGGTTCGTTGCTGATCAGGGTGTTATGGCGGCAGGGGGAATTGATGCCGTTCGTAGTGCTCAAGCAGAAACCGAAGAACTTCGCTACATTGCCGATCACAGCGACAGCACAATCTTGATTGTTGATGATCTCAAACTGTGGCAACGCCTCCGCGATCGCGTCAGCACACTCCCCATCCAGTTTGTCGTTTTGCTGTCCGACGAACAGCCGACAGATGACTCACCATTCAAAATCATCAACTATCAACAGCTGTTGGCGATCGGCAGCCAGCACACCTGGACCCCTGTTCCCGTTGAGTCCGATAGCCTAGCAACTTTGATTTACACCTCAGGCACAACGGGCAAACCCAAAGGCGTGATGATTACCCACCGCAATTTGCTTCACCAAATCACGACGCTAGGCAGCGTGGTTCAGCCCCAGCAAGGCGATCGCGTTTTGGGTCTATTGCCCACTTGGCATACCTTTGGGCGAACTGCCGAATACTTTTTATACTCCCAGGGCTGCACCCAAACCTACACTAATATTCGCAACATCAAGTCAGATTTCAGAGACGTCAAGCCTCAATATATGGTGGGTGTTCCTAGAATCTGGGAATCCATCTACGAAGGTGCTCAGAAGAAATTCCGTGAGCAGCCCGCTAGCAAGCAAAAGCTAGTCAACACGCTGATGTGGTTTAGCCAAAAACACATTGAAAATCAGCGGACTACCAACAGTCTTAGCCTGGATCATCCCGATACCTCCCCTTTACGGCGTTTAGGATCGCGTGTGTTAGCGATCCTTTTCTGGCCGGGACATGTTCTAGGCGAAAAGCTGGTTTATAGCAAAGTGCGCGAGGCGACGGGTGGTCAGGTCAAACAGCTGATTAGTGGTGGCGGCTCCCTCGCACGGCATATCGATTTGTTCTTCGAAATTGTTAATGTACCTATCTTGGTGGGATATGGCCTGACGGAGACATCCCCGGTGGTGTCGGCCCGACGCCCCTGGCGGAACTTGCGTGGAGCGTCAGGACAACCTATTCCCGGAACTGAGTTTAGGATTGTTGATCCCGATACCTGGCAAACATTACCGATTGGCAAAAAGGGGCTAGTGCTGGTGCGAGGCCCTCAAATCATGCGTGGCTACTACAAAAATCCTGAAGCAACGCAAAAGGCGATCGATTCTGACGGCTGGTTCAATACGGGGGACTTGGGCTATCTCACAGCAGACAACAACATTGTTCTTACTGGTAGAGCGAAGGACACTATTGTCCTCACTAATGGTGAGAATATCGAACCCCAGCCCATTGAAGATGTCTGTGTACAGAGCGCCTACATCGACCAGATGATGTTGGTAGGGCAAGACCAACGATCATTAGGAGCGCTCATTGTCCCCAACCTAGACGCTTTGCAGCAGTGGGCTGCCAGTCAATCTCTCCATCTCGACGTTCCTGGTTCAGACTTTGAGAATTCACAAGGCTTTTCAAGCATCGCACTGGAAGACGATCTGATTCAAAAACTCTATCGAGCGGAATTGAATCGTCAGGTCAAAGACCGCCCCGGCTATCGTCCTGACGATCGCATTGGACCGTTTCGTTTGGTCACAGAACCGTTCTCAATCGAAAACGGCATGATGACCCAAACCCTGAAGATCAAGCGACCTGTAGTAGCAGAACGCTATCGCGATATGATTAACGGGATGTTTGCCTAATCCAAGTTCCGATTTGTAAACTTCCTTCAAAGTTTGAGCGCGAGGCTTGCGATAAGCGCTATTGTCTGCCAGTTTCTTAGCAGTATATTGGAGTCCCCTACAATTCAGGTTTATGGACGTGTCTCAACTTCAACTCAAGCGAAATATTACTATCAAGGCGGTTGTGACCCCTCTTTGGAAAGAGGAAGCGCAAAAGCAGCTACAAAATCAGATAAACCAGGTCGATAGTCGCCTTCAGCAGCTAGAGATGCAGGGTCAGCGAGTCGTGTCTGAAGTCCAAAAACAAACTGCTAATCCTGAAGATCCTGCTGTCAAGCAGCAGATTTCGTCAGTTCAGAACAAACTCAACCAAGACAAGAGTAAACTCTTGCAGCAGAAAAATCAGTTTTTGCAGCAACTTCAGACTGTTCAAACGCTAGAACTAGACAAGGAAGTCAACCAAGGACAGATGGAAAGCTTCTTCACCGTTAGCAAAGGCGATAATCTAGTTCAAAAAATGCAGGTAGAAATTCTGCTGAGAGATGGCGTAATCGAAGACATTCGGGGCGAACTGTAGGTTTTACCAACTCGGTCTCATCTTTATCGACAGTGATCCCCCTTGCTGCTCAGTTCACCAGAACTTAAGCGGTCAGGGGGATCGTTTTAGGCGATAGCAAATCACAACATATCTGAGCAGCACTAGAAGAAGCTACCCTATGTTACCTGCCAACTTTCCCTGTTACAACTCCGCAAAAACCTATAAGTGATTTCGCAATCTGAGCCATGATGGGGGGGATGCACAGAGTGGGAGAACGTGTAGCAGATGGGACTGTTTGACAGCGTTTTTGGAGAAGAGGCATCTGAAAAACAAATTAACCTCAAGCCAGAGGAAGCGTTTGCAGCCATTGCGTTAGTCGCGATCGCGGCGGACGGCTATCTCTCCGATCAAGAAGGTCGAGATATGACCAACATTCTGTCTCGGATGCATCTGTTTCAAGATTATTCCGGTGATGTGATGCATCGAATGTTCGACAAGCTATTGTCGCTGCTGAAGCTACAGGGTCCCAGCGTGCTGATTGACTTAGCCAAGTCTCATCTACCTCAGGATCTACGAGAGACAGCGTTTGCGATCGCCACTGATTTAGTCCTATCAGACGGCACGGTAACCTCTCAAGAACAGGCTTTTCTTGATGACCTCTACCGAATTTTAGAAATCCCTGGTGATACAGCACTTCAAATCGTGCAGGTCATGACGATCAAGAATCGAGGATAAATAGAAAAAGACAGAGACAGACTGTCGTCCTTCTAGCGGCATAGCATCCGTCGCATATGTTCCATGTTGCCGGGAAGGTCTTGTCGCATGCCTTGCTCAATGAGAAAACTAGGCACAGGAATGAGTGGTGTTGCCTGTACTGTGTAAGTCAACAAAGTCCCGTTTTGCCAATCCTGGAGAGTCAAATCAGCGCCGAAATCCTTGAAGGTTCCTTTTTCTAGGCGAAACTGAATACTGTGGTAGGCGTCCTCATATACTTTAAGGTAGACTTCGACCTCGGCGGCGATCGCTAGAAATGCTTTCCGGCCCACTTGATAAAGCCGATGAGCATTTTGACCTTTGGCAATCACCTCACTACGGGTAATGTTAGGAAAGTATTCGACCCAGCGTGAATAGTTAGTCAGTTTTTGCCAAAGGTCAGCCCGAGTAGCCTTGACATACATTTTGGTGCTTACTGCTCCGCCCATCATGCCATGGGCCTGAGTTTCGATAAGTACACGACCGCGATGTAACGCATCAACCTCGTGCCCTGAGTGTGACCTCTTTTTTCCCAACAGCAATAGAGAGGGGCGTTTGGCCGAAGAGGTGATAACACTGCTAACCATAAAGACACGCTCCAACAGATCAAATGTCTGGACAAAAAATACTCAACCCTGCTGATAGTAGTATCCTCCACATGACATAAAAGTTATCCAAAGACCACTACTGTAGGAATAAACTTTTTGACAAGCTGGATGGTCTTTTTGTTTCTGTTATGCAGGGTTTCCCTAGAAAACCTATGAGTGAACTTGATAATCGTTCATTGAGGAATATCTACAGTCCTAGCGGATGCTAATCCTGACCGGATCAGCCGTGAGTTCAGCTAATGTTTGGATCTGTCCTCTAGCCTCGCTCGGCATTAGGTTAAAGGTCCAAATACAGCTTTCGACATTTAAGCTTGGACTTTGCTCTTTTGGGTCTGTGCTCGTAGGGACTTCATAAATAATTTGTATTTCCCTTTAAAGTCGTAACGTTAAAGACCCTGTTTGGAACCCACGACATCAAAATTACGTCTACGCCAAGATCTCAGTCATTTCAAAAAAAACTGAACTTGTAAGTTAATTGACCCTTGAAATCTGTGCGATCGCTAACATAATTCATTCATTATCTTGATAGCTTGAACGGGACGACCCGCTCTATTAATAAGCAATAGAGCGGTGTTGAAGCTGATTAATAAATTGTTTTTGAAGAATATCTCTTCCCTACAGGTCAAATGCTTTTTTAAAGGTCAGACTTGAAGAAATATAGCCTCGTCTCCTCAATCACTGTTTGGTTATGTCATCCCTCTAGGGGTTTGCTAGAGTATCGAAGCCAATCGTTCTGTCAGTTTTTTAAACCATTATGGTCTTTAAAGAAAAACCACCCCTCGTTGTCACGATCGGCACAGCGCTTCTTCTGATTGGTGCAGGCGCACTGACTTATTTCGGTTTGCGCTGGCGATTAGCGCGCATTCAAGGACTGCCCTTAGGCGCTCGTGCTGTTCCCCAGGTTGCGATCGCGGCTGTTACGCTCTCCACAGATACAGAACAGTGGCGACAACTGCGGCAATTTGGCACACCTGAAACGCAGACTACTTTTGATCAACAGCTGGCAGATTGGCGCGATCGCTGGTTTGTTCCGTATGGAATTTCTTTTACAGAAGACATTGAACCTTGGGTCGGACCAGAGGTCACAGTTGCTTGGGTGTCAGGCTCTGAAACAGCAACGGAAGATGGCTCAAATCCTGTTGAGCTTGGAGGGCAACAGCGAATGTTGTTGCTGCCTATCGAAGATCCTGAAGAGGCTCAGATTTATGCAGACTCGCTACCAATAGCCTCCGAATCAGCGGAGCAGATTGAGTATCGGGGGGTTGTGCTACAGCAGTTTCTACCCACCACTGGAGACGACAATGAAGCTGTTCTCGTAGGACTATTAGGGACTCAGCTGATTCTAGTTGCAGAAGATGAGTTAGTTGCTCAAAAGGCGATCGATGCCTATAAAGGCGGTAAAAATTTGGCTGATCTAGCAGGCTATCGCCGGTCTTTTGAGCACATTGGGACGTCTCAAGCGTTTGGCAAGCTCTACTTGAACATTCCTGCTGCTGTAGAGCTATTAGCCCAGTCGTCGCAGCCAGCACTCCCTTCCACACTCATCGAAAGTTTCCAAGACAGTCGTGGATTAGCTGCAACTGTCACGCTGGAATCTCAGGGATTGCAAATTCGCAGTACGAGCTGGTTAGGAGCCGATAGCGATTTAGCCTATGTTGACACCAATATCCCGTCTCAACTACCGCAGTACCTGCCCCGTGAGACGTTAGTGCTAGCTTCCGGTGGGAACTTTCAACAGTTTTGGCAGGACTTAGGCGATCGCCGTAACTGGGGTGCTTTCACAGCGCTCGATCCCGATAATCTTGCTCTAGCTTTACAAGGCAGTACAGGACTGACGTTGGAAAATGACCTCCTGCCTTGGATGGGAGGAGAATTTGCCTTGGCGCTAGTTCCGCCTCCAGTTCCAGAATCCCAGGACGATGAAGAAATCGATTTGCCAACACCGGGATTAGCAACCCTAGTGCAGGTGAGCGATCGTCTCCAAGCAGAGCAAGCCTTTGCCAAACTAGATGAAGTTATCGAAAACCGATATCGCTTCACTATCAGCGATGAACCTGCGGGAGATATTGAACTGAGTAAATGGACGTCTCCCTTTGAGTCCCTCACGCTGACCCGGGGTTGGCTTGAAAGCAGTATTGCTTTTCTTACGGTTGGTGATGGCACCGAAGACGCCCTGATTCCAAAACCACGTCGTTCTCTTGCCAAAGCGCCTCTATTTCAACTCACGACAGGGGATGCTCCTTATCCCAACAGTGGTTATTTCTACATCAATCTGGAAGCGATCAATCAAGCAGACGAAAATTTGTTCTTGCCTGCTCTGTCAGTCGAAAATCAAGGGGTCTTGAAGGCAATCCAAGCGCTGGGAGTTACTGCTACCGTTTTAGATGAGCAGCGACTCCGCTATGATCTCTATCTAGCCTTGAAGCGAGGCAACCGCCCAGGCCCTCTACCCAGCACTGAATCAACAGAATCATCTGAAGAAACCGTTTCGGACGAAGCGGCTCCCCTAGAGTCAGCCCCTGAAGAATCGCCTTCAGATCAAGAAACATCAGAAACAGGAGAAACCTCTCCTGAAACTTCCCCTGACACTTCTCCTAGTGATTCTGGGGAGTAAATAGTTCCCAGCAGTAGCCATTCTTCAGCGATGATAGTGATAGAGGCGTGATGAGCTAGTGGTTTAAGTCTCTGAGGATGACACTGATATGACAGTGCGGGTAAACCAATTTTTTGACTGGAAGCAGCAAGGTCGGCCTGTGGCGGTGCTGACTGCTTGGGACTTTATGTCAGGACGTATTGCTGATCAAGCAGGTGCCGATATTGTGTTGGTCGGCGATTCTCTTGCAATGGTTGCTTTAGGGTACGAAACAACTCTGCCGTTGACGTTTGAGGAAATGCTGCACCATGCTAAAGCAGCCCGCAGAGGCGTTGACCAGGCACTCTTTGTGGTGGACTTACCCTTTTTGAGCTATCAGGTCGATATCAGCGGGGCGATGCGCTCAGCAGGACGCATGTTGAAAGAAGCGGGTGCTCAGGCCGTCAAAGTAGAAGGGGGATACCTGCGCATGGCGCAGACTATCGAAGCGCTGGTAGAGTCAGGCATTCCTGTGATGGGCCATGTCGGATTGACTCCGCAGTCGGTTAATCTCATCGGGGGGTTTCGCAAACAGGGTAAGTCACCTGAAGCAGCCGATCGCATCCTACAGGAAGCGATCGCGATTGAGAAAGCAGGTGCATTTTCCATCGTATTGGAACATATCCCCGCTGAACTGGCAAAAACAATTACAGAAACGTTGACCATCACCACAATCGGCATTGGTGCTGGTCAACATTGTGACGGTCAGGTTCTCGTTACTGCTGATGTTCTTGGGTTATCAGACTGGCAACCACCTTTCGCCAAACGCTACGTCGATCTGCAAGAGGCAGGTGTGGATGCTGCCAGACAATTTTGTGAAGATGTGCGATCGCAGGCTTTCCCTCTCTAACAAATCGCTCCGTTCAAAATTTCTATACCGAAGCAAGTTCAGGACGTGCGGCCATTGTTCCAGGCACAGTATTTGCAGTGCAATAAACTTCAGCAGAATTATTCGGACTCTCAATCAGCTTGATTTTGTGCAGACTTGCCCCGGTTTGAGCGATCGGATCGCGCAGCAGGTCTCGAATATGAACCGCAATGTTTTCAGCTGTGGGAACAACTTTCTCAAAGTAAGGAATGTCCTTGTTCAAAAAAGTGTGATCAAACGGTTCGACAACGTGCTGGGCGATCGCGGTCTGCAATTCTTCCAAGTCTGCGATCATACCCGTACGTGAATCAACCTCACCCTTGACAGTGACTTCCAGATGATAGTTATGGCCGTGCCCATTAGGTCGAGCACACTTGCCGTAGATCTCAACATTTTCGTCATAGCTGAGAGTGGGCAAGGCGAGCCGATGAGCGGCGCTAAAGTGAGTGCTAATCGTGAGATACGCTTCCATTCCGTTACCTGTGTAGTCAGCCCAAAGCTCAGGATGTTCAAACAATTGAATCTTGATGATAGGAAGATGAGGTGATAAGCGCTGCCAAATCACCTGGGCCAGATATTCCGTCGTTGGCAGAGTGTCTTGAAACTCCGGCCAAACGTCATTGAGATAGGAAAAATCCAGCTGGCTTGTAACTTCCTGCTTAATAACCTTCTTAACATCAGACAGGTTAAGAACCATGCCGTATTGATCGAGTTCTCCCAGCATAGATACATACAAAACATAGTTATGTCCGTGCCCAGGAGCGCGTGTGCAAGGACCAAACTTTGCTTGGTTTTCGGCTTCGCTCAGCTCTGGCAACCAATACCGATGGCTAGCTGAGAACTGTGCTCGACGATTAATGATGCATTCCATGTTGCTGCGATGCTAATTATTGCATTCTGTAAAGATGCCTTTCCCAGCATAGTCTAAAGGACTGCAACTGTGAGTTGAGGCTCGGATTTTATTGGTGGGATCGAAGGGCTTTATCTATCGAGCGATTCAATGCCCCAATCTATCAAAAGATAGAACTTTGAGTCTGTGATTTCTCTGAATATCGCTCGACAGGTCCAAATAAACTGACTTCTGGCTCTTTCTGTCACAGAATACTCTGTGACTTTTAATTTCATGAGTTGATGACATAGGTCAAAAACAGTATAGTGAGATACAGATATGAGAAGTCGTTCATCTCAGCTAAAGTTTGCATCTTGTCCCTGTGTGGACACGGCCTGAGACGGAAGTAAGGTATGACCTGAAGGAACGCGCCTCTTTACCTGTTGAACTAAACGATCTCACATTTGGAGGCGAGATATGAAACTTTGTTATCGTGGCGTTGAGTACGATTACACTCCCCCGGTTCTGGAAGTATCTGAAAGCGAAGTATTAGGTAGCTATCGTGGCCGCCCTCTTCGGTTTGCTTACGTGAAGCATGTTCCCTTTCCTCAATCTGAGGCAAACCTGACATTCCGCGGTGCAAATTACCATACCAATCGTCATGGTGAGGTTGAGGCGGTTGTTCAAGTGAAGCAAGCTCCCCAAGAACCTCAGTTCAAGCCTGTCTTCGATTCCATGGCGGCGGCTCGACGGACTCTACTGCAAGAGTCTGCACGCGCACATCAGGAAAGCATGAGACGCTCTCTTGAGCGTCGTCTTCAGGTGGCTCAAACCCAGGGAAATGCAGTTCTCGTTCGTCAATTGGAAGCCGAAATGCATCAGCTTGCTTAGAGGTGCTGCTTGAGACTGAGCGTGTTGAGCTTACTTGAGGAATGACTCACTCGTCTGTTTGAAAATTTAACGCTGCTTGAAGCTGAAGAAAAGGGTGTACTGCTAAGTGCACCCTTTTCTGTATGTCAATACTGAACAATTTTGAGGCTTGCAGCTATGACGATTCAGGATGGAATGTGGCTTTAGCCATCCGGTGCAGCGACACTACAGCGCTGGATGTCTGTGCAGCATTTGTCTTACCCGAGTTAGCACTGCATTATCAGGGATGAAGCGCTCCTGATAGCTGCGTTGCCAAATAGCGCTACCAGGAGCGTTTCTGACCAGATTGATCCGTTTTGCTGCGGCTGCCTTGTAGCTGGCAACAAAGAAAGAGAGTTGTCGGGGCTTATGGCTGTTTCTGTTGTACTGGCGCGTTATCGTCGGCTCATCAATATTGACGATTCCTTCCAAACGATTGGGTAAAACGAGCCACTCATCAATGCTCAACTCAGGGTAAGTCTGGGCTGATCGCAACCATTCATCTGCTGCTACCTTGCCAAGGCTATTAAGTTCCAGACGTGCGTCCTCAATATCACCAAACAGTGATTCGCGATTGTACGTGTAGAGCTTGATTAAGTAATAGCTCGATCGCTTAAAGCGTGTCTTTCCATACCTAGGACCAAGAGATGGAACGACTTGAAGCGTGTTAGAAGGATCTTGTTTCAAAGGACTTCTCAAAATAGTTTCCTAATTTATGTCGCTCAATCCATCGGTCTTAGACTTGTAAGGGAAATCTGAGACATTGTTGGATTAGGCGTCAAGATGTTTAAGACGAATAATTTCAAACTTTGCAGCTATAGAGTCTATCTAGAGACTCTATAGCTGCAATTTCGCTCCCTGTCATTGTCCTGCATTTGGTGCATGGGCACCTGCGTAATTTCTGCGAAACAGTGTTGTCTCAGGAGGAAGGTTTTCTAGTGAAATCTTAGGAAAATCCAACTTTTTGAGATGCTCTATAGAAACGATTGACTTGTTTTCATTGGTGGTACAGTCTATTTTTCTATGGGACCTTTAAAGCGGAATTGTGGCTTAAAAATGCCATGAATCCAGTATCTTTTTAGCTTAATATGTATATTTGAAAACATATAATCACATTAATTGGCTAGTGAAAATAGGTGTGATTCCCTTACGGCAATAGCATTTTTTTGCCTTTTGAAAACTAAATTCTGATGTTCACAATGTGTCTCTAAAGAAAACCAAGAATGATTCTTGTGGCACATCCTCAAGGACACTCACCTGTCCCTGATGTTCCATCCGTTGCGCCGGCATTATTAATTTGCTGAAATGTATTGTTGTTTAGTGGATTGATCTGCGGCAAATCAACAATCTGTAAAACGCTGCTGCCAGAGACAAAGAAGTTGCCGTCAAAACTAGCGCTATCAATGCTGATGTTATTTCTGACTACAGCGCATAGTGGGGTCGTTTCATTCTCGTTTCCAAGACTCACGGCAGTAACTGATGTTTCCAGTCGATTGGCTTCAACCGTTAGCGTTGATAGCTGACTGGTATCGTCAGCGAAGGCAAACACACCCGCATCCCCTACCGTTTGAGTTGCGTTATTGCTGATAGTGGCAGTATCCACTCTGCCCCCATCCACCGCAAAAACTCGCAAACCGTCTTCTGCAATTTCCGAGAGCTGGTTGCCGCTCAGTTCTACGTCTGGGAGTTGTCCCTCTGTTTGGGCAAATGCGACTATTCCATCTGAGGCGATCGCCTCTAACTGATTGTCGCTAACTCGAACTTGCTCAATTTGACCGTTATTAGCAGCAAATACTTGAACGCCTGTCTCTGTTGTTTCACTAATTTGGTTTGCCTCAATGTCCAGCGTAGACAATTGACCTTCACCATCGACAAAGACTTGAATGCCTTCGCGCCCAACTTGATTGAGTTGATTGCCCGCTAGCGCTGCTTGGTCTATCTGGCTTTGACCCTGGGCGAACACAAGAATGCCGCCTCCATCAATACCTTGAAGCTGATTGTTTTGCAGGGTTGCGGTTCCGATTTGGCTACGTCCATCCGTAAATACCTGCAAGCCTGTGCCGCCAATCTCGGCAAGCTGATTGGATTGAATGAGGCTACTATCCAAGCTAGACCCGTTATCGGCAAAAACGAGAATACCGTTGTCTCCGATCGCCCCTCCTGTCCCAATCACAGATTCCTCCACAATGGCAGTGGTCACTTGACTGCCGTTATCCGCAATGAGTAACACACCATTCTGACCTGCCGTTATGACTTGTCCACCGCTGAGAATCGCTGACAAAAGCTGACTGCCGTTGTCTGCTTGCATCAGGATGCCGTTAGCACCTGCTGACGCCACTGCCGATTGACTGATAGTGGCCGTGGTGATTTGAGAACCGCTGTCAGCCTGTACCAATAAGCCATTGGCTTCTGCCTGTGCTACCTGGACATTGGTTACCATGGCTGTTTCAACTTGAGAGCCGTTTTGAGCTGAGATCAACAGTCCGTTGCCGTTGGCATTCATGACGGTGGAATCATTGATGATCGCCGTGCCCAGAACACCCCCATTGTCTGCTAGGGCAAGAAGCCCATTACGCTCAACTGTTCCAATTTCGGCAGCTTCGATGATAGCGATTTCAATCACACCGCCCCGATCTGTCAAAATAGCTAGTCCGTTTGCTGCTACCCCTTCAACCGACGTGCGCACCGCCTCGACAGATTGGATCTGCCCCCCATTGTCTGCTAGGAACAGGATCCCGTTACTGCCGCTCTGTGCGATCGCTCCGTCCGTCAGTGTGGTTCTCCCAATTGCCCCGGCGTTGTCCGCTAGAACCAAAACGCCATTACTATCAACCTCAACCGCATCCAAATTGGCAAGCGTTAACCTATCGACCGTACTGCCAGTATCTGCAAGGATGAAGAGGCCATTCTCGCCAGCATCAACGACCTGAGATTGATTAATAACCAGGTCTGACAGCTGACTTTCACCCGTCGTCAAAACTGCAATGCCGTTTTCTTCAGCGTCACTGACCTGATTATCATTCAGCGTCAGTAGCGAGAGCTGACTACTATCAGCTAAGCGAACCAAAATGCCATTTGCGTCCGTGGTAGCGACTTCGTTCTGAGCAATATCCGCTGTCTCGATCGCCTGACCGGAGAGATTCAGCAGAATACCGTTTTGACTAACGGCTTGGACTTGGTTTTGCCGAACTGAAACCTCTCCGTCTACCCGATTCAGCAAGATACCATTGCGGGCTGTTGAAACCCGATTATTGTCGAGGCTAATGGTGGTTACGTCGTTGGCTTGAATGCCGTCTTGGTCTAATCCTGGTGTAACAGCAAATCCTGAGAGGCGAGTGCGATCGCCCAGCACAATGGTTTCTGGTACCGTTGGATGGTCTCCAGTGCCTGAACCCGGCAGATCAACCGTCCCAAACTGAGTCTCGACTGGGTGCACAACCACTGTCGAGAGGACTTGCACGCCGTCTAAGATCGTGAACCCTGATGTCAAGTCTCCTGGCTGCACGAAGACAATATCACCGTCAGCAACTACGGTCATGGCTGAAGAGACTTCTCCAAAGGGATCGCCAAAGCTGCCGTCTCCCCCTTCCCCAACCTGTGGTTGTACGTGCTGAAACCGATAGGTTTGCCCTGTCGTCGGGTTTAGGGCTGCTAAGTTTTGATCGTCCGTCACAATCCAAATGGGCATAGTGCGCTGAACAGGTCGACCTAGCGCAGTGATACCAGGATGCTCGCTCTCTGGGGCAGTTCCACCCCAGCTCAGGCCCGTTTGCAGTAAAACTTGAGTGCCCGAATATTCATCATGCTGGAGGCCCAGTCGCAGATTGAACGTATCAGAAGGATTGATGCCGAGCCCAGCCCGACCCCCCAGAATACTCTCGACGTCAGGATGCCCGTAGTAGTAGAGTCCACCGAAAGCGCTCAGCGGTCCTAAACGACCCAAATCGGCAATCGCTCCGCCAATTTCAATATCCGCTCCGGCCATAGCAACTTGCCGAGTGGTCGGAAAGACAAGACGATTGCCCTGAAAGAAGGGCGCACCTGTCCGAGTCATGTCGGTCGTGCGATCGCCTACAGGAATATAGACGTTGCCGCGAAATTCCCAATCTTCACCAATGCGGTCAAAACCAGCACCGATTTGGTAAAAAGTTTGGTCATCTGTTCCCTGAACGTCGAATCCTAGGTAGCCGCCCAATACCGCTTGCTGATCTGAGGTCAAGGCCCGATATCCTACCAGCATATTGCTACCCAGATCGCCTGTTGTGTTCAGTCTCACCCGCCCTTGTAAAAACCAGAGATCAACACCAGGGGTTTGATAAAGCGGGATAAAACCTTCAACACTGCCGAAGTCTCGGAATCCACCGCCGTCTGTTTGATACTCAATGCCAATGGATGGCTGAATGATGACCGCCAGGGGCGCGTCGGTCGTGTCTGAATCGGTGATCGATGAGGTATCGGGTTCTGCCAGGACAGGAGCCGCAAGGCCTAGTAGCATTAACCCAGTCAAAAGCGGCTTGCAGAAACTTCTCAAACAAAACGGTTGAGCGCGATCGCATGAATATTGTGAAATGTCCTGCTGATTAAAGGTCTTCACTAAATTGTCATGAAAGAAACTCGCATTTTGCCGATATGACATTGGTTTAGAGAGCAATATAAAGGGGGATAGATATAGCTTTTTCGGGTCAGATGGGCGATCGCCTGAGCTGACCTAATACCGTTTAGTCCAATCCACTGGAAACCCAAATAGATTTCTCAGTAAAGCTGTATCAATCTACTTGCAAAATTTGATTGACCCGCAACTTATACGAGAAAAGGCTGCCTCTTGGTCAGAGCGAAAGAACTCTGTGAAGTTACGGTGAGTGCGCTAGACGGAATCAACGAGTGATGTCCGTTCTTGGCTGTTGCTTAGAGGTGACAAATATCCATGCGATTTGACACCTTTGAACCCAATAGCATCTTCAGGCAAGCCCATCACATTATTAACTGGCTGGCAGAATAGAGGCAGATGTGTGCTTCGGGTTAATGCTATGAATACGGGTAAGCGATTTCTCGCCTGGAGTCTGATGAGCCTTTTCCTGACTTTCGGTCTAAATGGCTTGGGATCAACTTCATCGACTGGATGGGCGGCTCAACCGCCTTTGGTTACTGTTGAGGAAACAACTGATTCTGACGCGGCCCCCAACTCTATCGAAGAGACAACCGCTGCTGACTCGACCTCTGGAAATGCTGATGAGTTAACACCGCCTGAGTCAGACGCCGCAACCGAGCCAGACGAGGGCGTTCTCAACTTGCCAGACTTTGAACCCCGACTGCCAGGGGAAAGCATACCCGACGAGATGTCTGCTGAAGAGGATGAATCGACTTGGAATGACCTTGATATTGAGTCCTCGGCAGAAGCGCCTAAGCTGTCTAAACAGCAGCAGATTTTGATTACTGCTGATGAACACTACTTAGCCGGGGATTTTGAAACGGCAGAAATCCTGTATCGTCAGGTCAAAGATGCTGTCTGGCAGGTTGATCCGGCCTCTTTGCGATCGCAGCCCATCTATGACCCTGCTGATTTATCGCCTGCTGGAGCGGTCTATTGGCGAGAGGCGAATGCTGGCTATGACCAGGGCCTGACTCATCGGACAACAGTGCCGCTCGATCTGCTGGTAAGGGAATATCCAGAGTTTATCCCTGCCCACATTTTTTATGCTGAGTATTTGGTTGAGAGCGATCGCGCTGAGGAAGCCGACGCTGTTCTAGACCAAGCGCTCATTGTTTACCCCAGCCACCCTGATTTGCTAATGGCTCGAACGCGGACTCAAATGGTGATGGAGCAGTGGATTGAGGCATCGATTACGGCTAGACAATTTGTGCTTCTGAATCCGGATCATCCAGAGGTTGCTGCCATGGATGAACTTAGTAAGGAGACGCTGAATCGTTTTCGAGCAGAGATGAACGAAGAATTGACGGGTAACCTGTTGGGCAATATCTTCACAGGGGCAGCGGGTCTGCTGCTGACTGGAGGGCTGATAGGTCCCTATACAGCAGTGAATTCTGCGGTAATTCTCATGCAGGGAGAATCAGCCGTAGGTGCGAGTGTGGCTGAGCAGGCCAAAGCTCAATTACCTCTGATCAGCGATGCCGAAGTGGATGCCTACGTCAACGGTATTGGTCAGAAGTTAGCAAGTCTAACTGGACGCGACGAATTTAACTACGAGTTTTACATCATTGATGACCCTGAGTTAAATGCCTTTGCCTTGCCAGGCGGCAAAATTTTTATCAACGGTGGAGCTATCTTAAAGGCCAATTCAGAGGCGGAGCTAGCAGGGCTGCTGGCCCATGAACTTGCCCATGCAGTGCTCTCTCATGGTTTTCAGATGGCGACTAACAGTAATTTAGTTAATAGCGTTGCTGGCGTTATTCCGGTTCCTGAAATTGGTGGCATTGCTGCCGGACTCGCCTTCAGCAGTTACTCTCGTGAAATGGAGCGGCAGGCCGATATTCTGGGCACTCAGCTCCTCTCCGTTGCCGATTATGCGGCAGATGGTTTGCATAATCTAATGGTGACCTTGCAGGCGGAGGCTGGCGATCGCGGCGGCATTCAGTGGTTCTCTACTCATCCCGCCCCTGCCGAACGTGTTGACTATCTGAAGCAGATCGTAGAAGTGGGTGGTTACAACCGCTATGCCTATGAAGGTGTCGCCACGCATTTAGCCATTCAAAGTCGAGTGGATAGGTTGTTGACGAAACCGGAAGAAACAGAAGGAGCGGAGTAAGGTTTGAGTTTTGCTTACTTGTCCTTCTGTCTTCATTTATTGCGGAATTGGGCGTCAGGGGCACAGGCCGTTTAAGCCTTCTGCCTTCATCCTTCTGCCTTCATCCTTCCATCTTCGCCAACGATCGCCTTCATTCCTTCTAGGGTTGCCGGAATGGCGCGGGGATCCATGAACATAATCTTGCTGCTGTCGCTAGCACCAATTTGCTGGCCCATTTCTAGGTAGTTTTGGGCGAGTAGATACTGGAGGGCGTCTTTGGCTTGAGGATCGGAGCGCAGTTTGTCCGCAATAATTGCCATCGCCTCAGAGGTGGCTTGTGCCCGCAACACAGCTTCCTGACGAAAGGCTTGAGCCTTTAGGACGATCGCTTTTTGCTGGGCCTCAGCATCAAGAATGGCGGCTTTTTTACCCGATTCGGCTGACAAGACTTCGGATTCTGCCTGTCCCCGAGCACTGTTCACGGCAGACTCTCGCTCTCCTTCGGAGGTTAAGATGGAAGCCCGCTTGCGTCGTTCTGCTGCCATTTGCAGTTCCATTGAATCCTGCACGGCTTTGGATGGCATGATGTCTCGCAGCTCGACCCGGGTCACTTTCACGCCCCAGGGATCAGTGGCAATATCCAACTCACGTAGCAGCGACTCGTTAATTTCGGATCGAGCCGTAAACGTTTCGTCTAACTCCAATTTGCCCATCTCAGATCGAATCTGAGTCAGGACTAGGTTGACCATGGCTGCCTGCAAGTTTTCGACCTTGTAGTAAGCCTTTTCAAGATCTACAATGCGCCAGTAAACGACAGCATCGACTGAAATCGAAACGTTGTCCCGCGTGATACAGGACTGGGGCGGAACATCCAGAACCCGTTCCCGCACGGTTTGCTTAAAAACAACCTTGTCCACAACGGGCACGATGAAGTTTAACCCTGGGGTCAATTTCTTACCGTTGTATCGACCCAGAGTCTCAACCAGAGCTTCATCGCTCTGGTTGACGATTTTGACCGCACTGGCAGCAACGCCACCGCCTAATGCCAGTACGAACAGAAAACTCAAGGGGTTCATATTGAAATCCTCTAAATTCGGATGAAATGTCGTAACGAATGAAACGTGAATTAACCCGCGATCGCCCTAGCGAATACTGTGTTCTGGCATGATGAGCAGCGTGGTTCCCCGTCGGCCAATGACGATAACAGGCTCATCTGCGCCAATGATGGCTTCACTATCTTCACAGCGGGCTTGCCAGGAATTGCCTTCGTATAGGACTCGTCCGGCTTGGCCGGGGGCGATCGCGGTTAGTGTTCTGGCTTCGGTTGAATCCGCCAGGATGTAAGGAGTTTGCTTAGGCACAAACCGCTTCAGTGCCCAAGTTGCCAACACAGACAGCACCATCCAGACACCAACTTGAATGCTGAACTGAGGCACGATCAACGCGACCACAGCAACGGCTAAGGCGCTCACACCCAAGGTCGCTTCAACAAAAGCAGTGGGCAAAAACAGCTCCATCAAACAGAGCACGGCACCAACAATCAGCCAAAACAGGGGAAGACTCATAGCCTACTAAACGAAAAAAACTGTGAAGTTGCTGAAAGATTACCCAATCGCTGACAGAAAGATCTTCAAATTCTAAGTTCTGCTTTCCTGAAATTTAGCCGACACGCCTTGAAAGCTCCATTTTTCATCCGTCGGCCCATAGAAAATCTGATGCCAAAGAAGAAGGTAATGCTTCGTAACTATGATGGCTTTGTTTTCGTCGCATTATCTACAATCAGCACAATTCATTTAGGTTTGTCAGGGCTGTTTTCCCCGGTTCCTGCTCACCTTGAGCCGAAACCAACGAGCGAATCATCGAAAATCCACTAGGATTAGGCCAAGCAGCCCCGGTGCTAAATACGGGCGATGTTGTGATTGGAGACAAACGAACCAGGAAATGATGAGTGCTGAGCGAGTAGGGTCTCAAACGCGAGTATGTCTCTGGGTAATGGGCGCAGGTGCCGATACTGTGCCTGAAGGTGAAACGGTGGGCGATCGCTACGAAGTTATCGCGCCACAAATTTGGCGAGATCTGACTCCAGATAGTCCGCCTCAAACACCTGACTCCATTCCAGACACGGTGCTGCCCTATCTCAAAGCTCATCATCAGCGTCTACACGTACCTGGCATTTACGACGTAGTGGTTCACAGGGGAAAAGCACCTCTAATACTGCTTGAAAATGCCCCGGTGAATGCTCGCTCTGGTGAACTGTATCCCACTTTGTTGGAGCAGTGGGGGCGAGTCTCGTCGGTGCGTCAGATATCATGGCTATGGCAAAGCTGGCAACTATGGCAGTCTTTGCAGCCGTTGGGGACGGCAGCCAGCTTGCTAGACTTCGACATTGTGCGGGTGGAAGGTTGGCGGGTGCGGTTGCTGCAACTGATATCAGATCCCAAGTCCCCTTCCTTGAAGGATTTGGGACGACACTGGCAGAGGCTGATTGAAGACGCTAGACCCACCATCGCTACAGCCCTTTCTCAGGTCTGCGATGCTTTGATTTCTGGCTCAATGTCGCCAGAGCAGTTGACGATTGACCTGAACTATCTGCTGCTGAAAGAGTCAGCCCAGCAGCGTCCCCGGTTGCGGATGGCCGGAGAAACCCATCCCGGTCCCAACCAGTCGCGCAACGAAGACGCCTGTTATCCAGAAGGGGAGCAGCCCGAAATTCCGACGCCCCGAATTGCCATTGTGTGTGACGGCGTCGGTGGTCATGAGGCGGGTGAAGTCGCCAGTCAGATTGCCCTGCGAGCACTCCAGCCTCAGCTTCAGGGACTCATAGCGGAATCGGGACGAGAAGAGAACGCAGTGCCACCCCACGTCGTCGCCCAGCAGATTGAGGCTGCCGTTCGGGTCGTTAACGATTTGGTCAATACGCAGAATGATCTGCAAAACCGGAGCGATCGCCAGCGCATGGGCACCACGATTGTCATGGCGCTAGTGGTACCACAGCGGCTGAAAACACCGCAGGGGTGGATTCAGGTTGACGAACTGTACCTAGCTCACGTCGGAGATAGCCGCGCCTATTGGATCACGCCGGACTATTGCCATCAGCTCACCGTTGACGACGACATTGCCGGACGGGAAGTTCTCGGCGGTCGTGCGTTTTACACAGCTCTTCGTGATCGCCCTGAAGCCGGAGCACTGACTCAGGCGATCGGGACACGGGGGAGTACCTATTTGACCCCTCACGTTCAGCGATTTCTTTGGGATGAAGAAGGGGTGTTGCTGCTGTGCTCCGATGGCTTGAGCGACAATCAGCAAATTGAGTCCGCTTGGGCCAACTACATTGGCTTGATTACCAAACACATCATTTCTTTGCCGTCGGCGGTTGCCTCTTTGATTGAACTGGCAAACCAGAAAAACGGCCACGATAACGTTTCCGTCGTCTTGGTACACTCAAAACCCGCCCTGGACGGTGCTTACACCACAACACCAGATCCTGAGGCAGCTTCGTCGGAAACACCTGAAGACGACTTGACCGATGCTTCTAAGGCGCTGCTCTATGGCGAAGAGGAAGAAGTTGCTACTGTAGGGACTAACACTTCTGAAGGCGCTCCCAGAGCTGCTGTTCCTCGCTGGTGGGTAATCACAGTAGCGATCGCGATCCTCTTCTTCGCTGGTGTCGCCGGATGGTGGGTCGCAGGTCAGATAGCACCTACTGAAGAATCCAACGAAACAGAGCTATCAGAGTAACTTTTGAAGATGGGAAAACCCTAGCTGGCATAAGATCAATTTTGTTTGAAGAGGTACTGGATGCAGAGTTGTCTGCAAATGTTTGTCGTAAATGACTGCTTCATGGCCACCCATTAATGAACGAAAATATCGTCAATTTTTTATATGGGGCTTTAGGTGGCGGCATTGTAGCAACAAGCTTTCGCATTGCAGAGACCTATATTATTGCTCCTCGCTTTACCCAGTCGATTGACGCGAAGAAAAAGCTATTTGCTTACGCCAGACCTCTGAGCTATGCCTGTTATGAATTGAACTATCGCCTTGATGCAATTTCAATTAAAATAAATGCTTTCAATGAAACCAGAAATTCGCTCAGGATTTCTCCTAAAGAGGCTAGTTCAATCGATTGGTTTACTAAGGAAGGCTATTACGTCACGTCAACGGCTTATCTGATCGCAACGGTTTCCTGCTGGATTCAGCTCTATGAAAGAGACGTCGTGTTTCTCCAATTTGGTCGTTCATCCTTAACCAAATGCTTTTTTGAGCTCATTGAAAACTTTAAGAATAGTCTTTCGTCTTCTGGTAGTATCCTTTGGTTCCACTATGTCAATGGTATTGGAGAACTGTTAGTTGCTGAAGCAGGCGATCGCCCAATGAATTTATCAGAATTTACCTACAAACTCTATCGAGATGAATTGTTTCGCGACTATTACGATCAGCTTTTTGTCTTCATCAATCAGATGGCAGAAGGACAACATTTGGAAACACTTAAAAATACCATTAACGCCATAGCTGAAATCGAAGCCTTTCTGGTTGAAAACAAAATTACAATCGCAATGAGCTGAACGCTCATCCAACCGTGTCTTGGCTCGTGTCTTTGAAGAGAGATATAAATTTCTGAGGATATATTCTGAAGCCTACGGAAGCAGGAAAATGGTTGCAGTTCTCAACAAGCCCTCGTCCCTAGTTCATGAAATCCAGCTTGAGAGAGTTGGAAGTTGGAAGTTGTTTAAGTTCAGTCAATCTCTTCAGTTGAAAATGGAAATGCTTCTAGAAAAGAAGAAAACTGAGCAAATAACTCTGGACGAAGTTGCTGAATTGGATGCAATTGGAGAGCTAGATCGTATCTTTACTCACATTAATGCAATGCTTGCGGCTCAAGATGCCGATTAACGATGAACTCAAGCAGTCTATTCGGAGACGCGCTAACTACGTCTGTGAATATGGTCATTCTCCAGAACAGTTGAGCGCCAATCGGTTTACTGTTGATCACATTATTCCAAAGTCCATAGGGGTTCTGATACGCTCGATAATCTTGCGCTTGCTTGTCGGCGTTGCAATGAGAGGCGCTACAATTTTGTCGCAGGAGTTGATCCAGATACTCAAGAAATTGTTCCTCTTTTTAATCCTCGTCAGCAGAAGTGAAAAGAGCATTTTTTGGCTAAGGCAAGGCATTGTGATTAAAGGTATTACGGCAATTGGTCGTGCAACCTGTGTACGACTTGATCTAAACGATGATCGTTGTCCGGAGAACGATTCTATTCAAGGAACAAGGCGATTTTGGGTAAAGACTGGGTTACATCCACTAGCAGACGACCCATACCAGGATTAAGGTTTTCCCAATCTGGAGATGACACTACGTACTACCGATCATGCTTGTGAACTGTCCACTCATTCGTCCACGCAAGCTCAAAACGACTATGTAGAAAACTCTGAGCGCTGGCCTGATTTCAGCCACTTCGATGTCATTATCATTGGCTCTGGAATAGGTGGTCTGGTGACGGCGACCCAATTGGCTGCCAAAGGACTGCGGCCTCTTGTATTGGAGCGCTATTTAATTCCAGGGGGCAGTGCAGGTTACTTCGAGCGAGACGGTTATCGTTTTGATGTTGGCGCGTCGATGATTTTCGGTTTTGGGCAACGGGGAACCACCAACCTCCTAACGCGGGCATTGGCGGCGGTCGGCAAACAGATAGAGACTGTTCCCGATCCGGTACAGGTTCACTATCGGTTGCCCAACGGACTCGACATTCGAGTGCACCGAGATTACGACGCCTTCCTGACCGAACTGGGCGATCGCTTCCCCCATGAACGCCAAGGCATCCGCCGCTTCTACGATGCTTGCTGGCAAGTCTTCAACTGCCTAAACTCTATCGAACTGCTTTCTTTAGAAGAACCTCGCTACGTTACTCGGGTGTTTCTACAGAATCCGCTGGCCTGTCTGGGACTAGCGCGACGATTGCCCGCTAACGTGGGTGGGTTAGCACGACGCTTTCTCAAAGACCCAGAACTACTGCACTTCATCGATATGGAATGCTACTGCTGGTCAGTGGTTCCTGCCGACAAGACGCCGATGATCAATGCGGGTATGGTGTTCAGCGATCGCCACTATGGTGGTGTCAATTACCCTAAAGGCGGTGTCGGTCGGATTGCTCAAACACTGGCAGAGGGACTGGTGGAAGCGGGTGGCTACATTCAATATCGCTCCCGGGTCAAGCGCATTGTGACGCAAGCAGGACGGGCGATCGGTGTAGAACTGGCCACAGGAGAACGTTACACTGCTGACCGAATCGTCTCTAATGCAACTCGCTGGGATACCTTTGGCACGCTTTTAGAGCAGCCGTCCCTCCCCTCCGTAGAACGCCGCTGGCAGTCTCGCTACACCCAAGCCCCCAGCTTCCTGAGCTTGCATTTAGGCGTACGGGCTGATGTGATTCCCCCCAACACGGACTGCCACCAAATTCTGCTGGAGGATTGGGCCGACTTGGAAGCCCCCAGCGGCACGCTGTTTATGTCGATTCCGACGCTGCTGGACCCCAGCTTGGCTCCTTGCGATCGCCACATCATTCACGCCTTCACGCCTAGCTGGATGACAGACTGGCAAGGACTTTCAGCTAACGATTACGAACAGCAAAAGCAAGCGATGGCAAATCAAATCATCGAGCGATTGGAGCGTATTTTTCCTGGCGTGAAGGAGGCGATCGATCACTGCGAAATTGGCACCCCACGAACTCATCGCCGCTTTCTGGGGCGGGCAAACGGCACCTATGGTCCCATGCCTCGGCATAAGTTACTTGGATTGTTGGGAATGCCCTTCAATCGCACCCAAATTCCTGGACTTTATTGCGTTGGGGATAGCACCTTTCCTGGACAAGGGCTGAATGCTGTTGCGTTTTCAGGATTTGCCTGTGCCCATCGTATTGCTGTTGATCTAGGAGTTTAGTCAAAGTCAAAAGGAATTGAATCCTTAGTAGCGAGCATTTAGCGTTTGCAGTTTTCTCAAGCTGAGTGCTACAGCTACAAGTGGACCCTCAAAACTCTCCATTCAAATTCTTTTCAGCAAGCTTTTCGACTTTAGAGCTACTGTAGAGTGGGAACGCCGTGCCTTCATCGATCAATTCTTAGATTCATCTATCGTCAAGCTGTTTGAGACGTCAACTCTACCGGAGAGCTTATGAGGTTTGCGGCTCGGCTACTTACACCAACGATTATTGGCCTTCAATTACTATCGGTTCCCCCAGCCACTGCTGCTGGACCCTACACCGATCAGCTTGCGAATTGTTTGATTAGTTCCGTTACCGAAGACGATACAACTGCTTTAGTGCAGTGGATGTTTGCTTCCTTATCGCTCCACCCAGCCGTAGCGGAAATGGTACAGATCACAGATCAGGACCGAGCACAGCTCAACGCAACAGCCGCCAGTGTCTTTCAGACCCTCCTTGTTGAATCCTGTAGTTCACAGGCTAGAGAAGCGATCCGCAATGAAGGATTATCATCATTGGAAACCAGTTTTGGACTTTTTGGAGGAACGATTGGAGGCGAAATAGCCTCGAACGCTCGCGTTCTACAAGGTTTATCCGAAATCGAAAACTATCTAGACATTGATCCTATCGTGGAAGCCTTAATGGAAGAATAGCCTAATATTCTTACGGCCAAAGCGGATCGCTCTCAAGTTCAATAGGCATTTCGAAGGTGACCCTTTATTCTCAAGGCAAGGACAAAATGGCGGTGGCATGGGTAGAAAGCACAAACAAGGGATAGCGAGACAGGTCAACAGCACACCTAGCCCAGGCAAAATCCAGTTTTCCACAATGAACCGTGACTCGGAAGCGGATGACTTTAGCTTGGTGGATTACAACTATAGTTTGCCGGGGAGTGCACCAGGAACTCTCAATATTCCCGATGATGCTGAGCCGACGGAACTGGTTCTCATCAGCTATGACGCTAAGGAATCTGTTCGTAAAGAGCTAGAAACTCCAGAAGACTGTTTGCCGTATCTAAAAGAAGGTAGGGTGTGCTGGTTGGATGTTCGAGGTTTGGGAACAGAGGTAACCTTACGGAAAGTTGGCGGAATTTTCGATTTGCATCCCCTCGTTTTGGAAGATGTGGTGAATGTGCCTCAGCGCCCCAAGCTGGAGTTCTATGAAGATCATCTTTTGATGATTGTGCATATGGTGCGTCCTGCTAAAAAGGGGCACGGGTTTAGCCCGGAGCAAGTCGGGTTTGTTATGCGGCATCATGTGCTGCTGACGCTACAAGAAGAGAGTTTGTGGGACTGCTTTGAGCCAGTGCGCGATCGCCTCCAGCGTAACCTGGGTGTCCTGCGACAACGAGGTGCAGGCTATCTGGCCTACACTCTTTTAGACACTATTGTCGATGGTTATTTTCCCGTGTTGGAAGACTATGGGGAGTATATTGAAGTGCTAGAAGATGAAGTTGTCGCTCGACCCACGCGGAAGACATTAGAGAAAATTCACGATTTGCGACGAGAATTGTTGATGCTTCGCCGCTATGTTTGGCCTCAGCGGACCGTTGTCAATAGCTTGATTCGAGACGGCGGTGATTTCTTAACCCAAGAAAACCGGATTTATCTTCAAGATGTTTATGACCACATTATTCAGATCCTAGACATTCTAGAGACCTATCGCGAGGTGTCTTCTAGCTTGATGGATGTCTATCTGTCGTCCGTCAGCAATCGGATGAACGACGTTATGAAGCTTCTGACCATCATCTCAACTATTTTTATTCCTCTCACCTTCATTGCAGGAATTTATGGCATGAATTTTGATCCTAGTGCTTCACCGTTCAATATGCCGGAACTCAATTGGTATTGGGGCTATCCGGTTTGTCTAGGTACGATGGGGGCAATTGCGATCGCGCTATTTATCTTCTTTTGGCAACAGGGATGGTTCGAAAATTTCTCAGCTCCCCCTTCTGAAAGCGATGGCTGAGGGGTCCTAAACAGTATCAGGATCGACCCCCAATTCCCGTAACCGCGCGGCTAAGCGATTGGCTTTTTCCTGTGCCTGCTCTGCCTGCTGTTGTGCTTGTTCTGCCTGCTGTTGTGCCTGTTCTGCCTGCTGTTGAACTTCCTCTGTTTCCTGCTGGGCTATTTTTGCAGCTTCGGTCGGGGTCGGTACAAGTTCACCGTCGGGTGTGAAAAGTCGCAGTTTACTTTCACGGATTCCCAAATAGAGGTCTAGCTGCCGGCTCCATAATTGACCCGCATCGTTGGGTGCGATCGGCTGATATTCGCCTGCCATTAAGACAAATCCTGCGAACTCCAAAGTGTCTGGATCAATCCAAAAATATTCTGGCGTGCGAAAAGTATCCTGATAGATCTGCTTTTTGGTCGTGCGGTCTGCCTTGGCAGTGGAATCAGATAAGACTTCAATAATGACGTTGGGATACTTGCCGTCCTCTTCCCAAACGACCCAGCTCTTACGGCTACGACGTTCGGTATCTAGCACCACAAAAAAGTCAGGTCCTCTAAAATCTTGATTCTTGATTTGCTTAGGGCTGAAGTAGATAGTTAGATTTCCTGTGGCAAAAAAATCGTTTCTGTCTTGCCAAAGCCACTCTAGGCTTGTGATTAGCAGCAACATTTGCCGCAAATGTAAATCTGTTTCCAAGGTTGGCTCGTCACTATACAAATCGCCAGGGGGCACCGCAATATCTGGAATTGCGGGGATTGTCTCAATATCTGAGGCTTCGGCGGAGGCAGTAGACGGAATGTCCTTTGCAGTTACCATGACGAACGCATGTACGCATAAAAATAGTGAGTTTATTCTAACGTATGGCTTACAGGGCACAGGATAAAAAACTCAACATCAGAATACCCATTAAGCGGTAGGTTTTTAAGGGACGTTACTGGTCCCAAGAACGGTCATAAGGTGCTGTCGAAGTTAGGGAGTGCAGAGAGCAATGGAATCAAGTTTTTTAACCACCGTCTTTCTACCCTTGGCCTTATTCATCATCATGTTGGGGATGGGTTTGAGCCTTACACTGGCTGATTTCAAGCGCATCTTGGTTGAACCCAAGGCTGTTCTGCTGGGGCTAGTGGCCCAATTAGTTGTACTGCCAATAGTCGGCTTTTTGCTGGCAAGTCTTTTCCCGCTTTCACCCGAGTTAGCAGTTGGCGTGATGATTTTAGCTGCCTGTCCTGGTGGTCCGACTTCAAATCTGGTGACCTATCTGGTGCAGGGAAACGTTGCTCTATCAATTACGCTTACTGCCATCAGCAGTTTGGTTACTGTCTTCACCATTCCTTTGATAGTTAACTTTGCCATGCAAAGCTTTATGGGTGAAGCAGTTGCCTTACGACTACCATTCCTAACAACAGTCATCCAAATTGCCGTAATCACGCTCATTCCAGTGATGCTGGGCATGGTGCTACATCATTACACACCGCGCTTTGCTGCCACAGTTGAGCAGTGGGTTAAGTGGCTGTCACTGTTCTTCTTAGCATTGATCATTGTGGGCTTGCTAGCTAAGGAACGTGCCAATGTTGCCAGCTTCTTTCTGCAAGTGGGCTGGGTTACCCTCACCTTGAATGTTGTCACGATGGCTTTGGGATTCGCGATCGCTGCTCTAACCAAATTGGACATCTCCAGTGCCAAATCCATCACCGTTGAAGTCGGTATTCAAAACGGCACCTTAGCGATCGCGATCGCCAGTGCCCCAACCTTTCTCAATATGCCAAGCATGGCGATTCCAGCCGCAATCTACAGTCTCATCATGTTTGCCACGAGCGCTGTCTTTGCAGGATTAGTCAGACGTCAGCAAACCACAGTCAGAAGCTAAACATTAAGCTGCCGCTCCATATGGGATGTTGTATTGGACCTCCTTAGTTATCAGCATTTGGCTGAAGATAATTAGAGGTGCAGCATCTGGAACTGTGGGATTTGATACGGCTTTAGCCAGCTGGCTTGCCGTCTTGTCCTAACGGAACTGACAACAGCTAGGCCTATATATCCTTTTGCTACTAAATATCTACCTTTTTCGATATGCCGCTGAATAGGACGGTGCGATATGATTCGCCGTGCATTCTGCAGAATTTCTTGATCCACTTAAAAACAATGTCATGTATCTGATTGTGATAGGCGCAGAGGTCGAGGGTCGCCGATTTATCGAAATGGCTGTCGAGCAGGGGCACGAAATCACCTTGATAGAGAGCAGTGAGGAAAAGGCACGTCAAATCCTTAAAGAGAACGACATTCGTGTTTTGCATGGAGACATTGCCGACAACGATATCTTTAAAGAAGCTGAGGCAGCGCGAGCTGATGCGGTGGTGGCTTCCTCCTATGACGACTCTAAAAACTTGATGGCAATGGTGCTAGCTCAGGAGTATGACGTCCAAGCTCGCATCAGCCTTATCAATCAGAAATCACACAGCAAGATGTTTGAAAAGCTGGGTGTCAAAGCACTCAGCGATCCGGCTGGAGTTGTTGCCAGTCGGTTGCTTGAATTCCTGCGCTGATAATGGGTTTAGACAGACTGGGTGGTGGCAAGCGGCTTTTAGGGGAAACATGGATATTCAGATTGGAGCGGTCAGTCGCGACATTAGCCGATTTTTGCTGATTCCAGTAGGCATGGCACTGGGGTCGCTACCTGTGTGTCTTCTTAGCCAAGAGTGGTTTGCTCTTGTCCCCTTTGTGATTACAGTTCTGAGCGGAGGGGCACTCAGTTTCCTACTGTATCGCCTTGGACACAAAAGCCACGATGCATCTTTACCGCAGGTCTTTATCAGTGTTGCCCTGGGCTGGGCCGTTGTCGCTATTTTCGGCGCTTTGCCTATTTGGCTCACAGCGTTATCCGTTGGTGCAGAAGCGACACCAACACTGGCTTATTTTCAAAATGGTTTGAATGCCTTGTTTGAAGGTTTTTCGGGCTTTACCAGCGCTGGGTTGACGATGGTAATTCAACCGAGCAGATTACCTGTCAGCCTTCAGTGGTGGCGATCGCTCATGCAATGGGTAGGGGGCGTCGGCGTGATTGTACTAGCGTTAGCTCTGATGGAACCGACTCAAAGCCAATACGTGCTTTATCAGGCTGAGGGACGGCAGACTCGCATTCGTCTAACTATCGGTCGCACGGTACGTCGAATTTGGATCATCTACACAGGCTATACCGTCGCCAGCGTTATCCTATTTCGCATCTTCGGCATGACTTGGTGGGAAGCCCTTAACCACAGCATGACTGCCATTTCGACTGGCGGCTTTAGCGTTACTGATGGCAGCATGGGAGCCTACAGTTCTGCCATCAAAGTCACCATCATTCTGGTGATGATTTTAGGTGCGATCTCGTTCAACATGCACAACCAGCTTCTCGTCAGGCGGCAGCTATTGGCCCTTTGGCGAGATCAGCAGCACTTTTTGCTAATCGTGCTGTTGATTGTGGGATCTATGCTGGTTGCGATCGAGCACTACCTGACAGTGGGTCAATTTGCTTGGGTAGATACTGTGTTTCAATGGGTCTCGGCGCTTACGACCTGTGGATTTAGCAGTCAGTCCATTCAGTTTTGGAGTAGTGGCAACAAGATTTTACTCAGCATCGCTATGATTCTTGGGGGTGCTGCCGGATCTACTGTAGGCGGACTTAAGCTAGAGCGAGTTTTGGCCTTGTTTGAATCAGTTGTTTGGCGGCTTCGAAGAATCAGTTTGTCTCCCCGTCAGATGACGCTGCGACACATCAATGGCCCACCGATGAAGCCAGAGCAGGCTAGTCGGCAGATCGAAGATGCGACTGCCCTCACACTACTCTGGATTGGATGCATTGTTATCAGCGTTCTGGTTCTGCTGCGGTTGGTTCCAACGGAGTACAGTTTGAGCGACGTTATTTTTGAATCAGCGTCGGCTTTGGGGGCTGCTGGATTGTCCGTTGGCATTACTGGACCGACGCAACACTGGCTTGGCAAATGTGTGTTGATCTTTTTGATGTGGATGGGGCGTTTAGAAATTATTCCGGTGCTGGTCTTGCTGTACGCTCCTTGGGGCTACCTGCTTGACAGTCGGCGATCGTGGTTTGGATAGTGCCCCAATAAGCTGAACCGTTATGTGAATTTCGATTCCATATCTAAGTTTTTGCTGCATGAAAGTGAAATTGCGGTTATTGTTATGCAGCATCAGTATCTTCGAGATTGAGAGAGGCGATCGCGTGGACCATCGAATGACAGGCAGAATCTCTTTGCCCACAACACGTCGCAACATGACCTAAGTCGCAAATTTGCTAAGCTTTTCCACAAGATAATTGCGTAGAGAAGGCACAGACATGTTTTCCTGGCTGCGCTGGTCTGATCGCAACGATGAATGGATTGAGACGTCCGAAGAGGCCCTTTACCAAGAACGTCAGCGTGTTGAACAGGCTGAACAGCGGGCCAAGCAAGCGGAACGGCAGGTGTTTCAGGTTGCTCGCAACTTGGCTGAAACAGGGATGGAGCCAGTGGAAATTGCGACAGTGACTGGACTGACCGTTGAGCAGGTGCGATCGCTGCTAGCAGACCCTTGAAGACTAACGCAACTTCGGCTTCGCGACGTTAACGAGTAAGTCTCATCACCTGTAAAGTTGACGTCAATCACGTCTTGCTCAAAGAAAGTGGAATACTGTGATTTTTAGGGGAGCTTGATGTGCATCAACAGCTCAGATTTAATAGCCTTATCACGTAATTAGGTTGTACTTTTTCCGCAAACCGGACAGCGTTAAATGGTTCATCTCTAGTGTATTAAAAGATATTTTGATTTCGCTTTTAGCCAGATTATCTAATTCAGATACCATAACTAAATTTGTGGGGTCGCGTTTATGCTTGTTCATCGATTAACTGCCGTTGTCGTAGTTGCTGTATTGTCTACAGTTTTGCGAACAAATCTTGTTCCGGCTGTTGATCGAATGGTAGTCCCAGCCGAAGGTAGCTTTTCGATTCTGTCTGCAAACGCTCCAACTAACGTTCAAACATAATCGGAAATCGGTCGTTTTAAATAGTCAGAAGGAGGAGTTTTCATTCAATGAAAACTTCTCCTTTTGCTTGCCTTGTTGAGATATCTAGAGATTTTGCAGCGAACACTATTCAACATCAATTACGGCAACGTCAATGTTGTTGGGTGTCGCAGCGTTGTTCTCAACATTTTCGTCACGCTTATTTATACGTTCCAGAAAAAGTTGGGAGATTTCTGCAAAAAGCAGTGTTGCGATCGCAGCATCATCAATCCAACCAATGATGGGAATGAATTCTGGTGCAATATCGATAGGTGAGATTAGGTAAAGCAAAGTTCCACCAATCAAATACCACCGATACTTTGGATGCCGCATTGTAGCTTTATACCAGTTGTAGAAAGACTGCACAAAATTATCCATGGGAGCGAAAACCTTCCAGCTGCTTCTCTTTCTATTCTCCCTAAAAATGCCTTGATCTAACAGTGTAGAAAACTGACGCATTTATGGGGAGAACCGTACAATCAACAATTTACAAAAATAGAAGAGTTGACCTCTCTGGCGATAGATGTCAACTCTACACTCGGTGCTGTAATAACAGGGTATATGGGTCAATGAGCATTTTCTCACTTGTTCTTTTGCACCATATAGAATGATTACTTTAATAATTCGTGCAGGGAGTGATCGATGGTCTACAAAGAGCCTTGTTGTTCTATTTCAACAAAGATAAAGTGGTTTTGTCTTTTTTTGGATTGAGATAAGCAGATGGAGATAAAGGTGCTCTTTATCCTAGCCTTAACCCTAAAGCTGGCAAAATGCTGAAGTAGGTCGTCTTAGATCACATTGACACTTGTTCTTTTTTTGATCATTGATTTTAGGGAACTTCTATGAAAGTTATTCGTTGGCTCAAGTCATTTATTCCCCTTACGCTTGTATTTTTGTTGGTAATAACAGCCTGTACTTCTGCACCCTCAAAGTACGATGAGGTCCAGAAAGACACGACTGGTCTTAAGGCCCCTGCTGCGGTGGAAAAAGCCGCTGAGGCAGGCGGAACTTTTAACCAATTTTTTCCAGAGTCAGACGGTAAGTATCAGGTTGTTCCATCCCAAGAGAAGAAAGGGTTTGCAGAATATAAGCTCAAGCGTGACGGTGAGACCTTGGCGATGTTGAGCATCAACGACACCATCAGCTTGCCTGCAGCGGCAGCTAAGTATGAAAACTCAGCAGACTCTATTGCTGGCTTTCCTTCTGTACAGCAGGGGACAACGGCGACAGGGCTTTTAGTCAATGGTCGTTATCAGGTCAAAGTCCTGTCACGGGCTCAGTCCTTCTCTGCTGAAGATCGAGCGGCATGGCTTGAAAAGTTTGATCTCCAAGGACTATCTAATCTAGAAGCTAATACGAAAGCGTTTCGTCGCGCTCAAAAGAAAGCGGCCCCTGTGATCACTCCAACCCCACCCCTGGTCAAGAAACCTGTTGTTGAGCCGGAAACGGTTCCAACACTAGTTCCTCAACCCGCTGGCTAACAGTGTCGTCCTTTGAATATTACGAGTACCGCTCAATTTTAGGAGACCATTGTGAGTAAGAAAATCTACGAGAAAGTAGACAAGCTACCCAAAGGCGGCCTGACGGTGATGGCCCTCAACTCTTTGGACAAGCTTGTTCCAGGGAAATGGGAGAACTTAGTCGGGTTTGACAACACCATTAAGACGGTCACAGGCGAAACAGACGAAGCAATGGTGCAGGCGATTGGGGAACGGGCGATCGCCCTCTTCAATGACAAGTCTCAAGGCTATCAGCGGGCGTTGTGGCTATACGAGTCAGTCGATTCTGCTTCCGGCTTGTTGGGCGCAGCGGCAATGGCAAATCGTATCGGACAAGATACCTTCTTGGGCTTTTTGAAGAACCTCACGCCTAAGCCTGAGAAGGCCCAAACGATTGATTTGGCCGTAAAGCTGGTAACAGAGGTGGTTGCCTTTTGTCATATCAACGGCATTCCGGGAGACAGCCTGGGTGATTTTCTCTCTGCCTTAGGTGACTACAGTGGTGAATCGCTAACACGAATGGCAGCATTGGTTTCCTTTGATGGTGTGATTCCTCTAGGTGCTGACTTTAGTGCAAAGGCTCTCAATAAAGTTAAAAGCATGGGGCCTGCCGATTTGGACAGCAATCAAACGTTTAAAGGAGTCAAAAAAGAGATTCCCGGTGATAGCTCCAAGAGCAAGCTGGCCTTTATTACCGAAAGCTTTGAGTCAACGCAGGGCTGGATGGACAAGTTTGTTAGCCAAAACGGGATCACCCAAAGCAAGCTGGTGGACAATATGGCGGGCTTTGTCGAGGGATCCAAAAGCAAACTGGACTATTTAGGAGCATTTCTGGATGTTTCCGTGAAGTACTACGAGCATACGGGAGTCCAAACGCTGGCAAGACGCTTAATTGAGCGGGCTGTTGCCGAACTTTAAAGTTGTTTATCCACTTTGTTGATGCGGAGTGGATAAAGCAGACCTGAAAACTTTGGGAGGGCGATCACGATGAATCAATTCAAAACACTAGCACTACTGGCACTGCTATCTGGCTTGCTGGTCGGTATGGGCTATCTATTGATTGGTGGTACGAACGGAATTTTGATCGGACTGGCGTTAGCAGCCGTCAGCAATTTAGGTTCCTGGTATTTCTCGGACAAAATTGCCTTAAGGGCTTACCAAGCTCAACCTGTGAGTCGTCAGCAGGCTCCTGCCCTCTATGCCAGCGTCGAGAAGCTGAGTCAGGCTGCCGAAATTCCTATGCCAGATGTCTACATTATTCCGACTGAAGCCGCTAATGCCTTTGCAACGGGCCGCAATCCTAACAATGCGGCTGTCGCGGTTACTCAAGGACTGATGAACATGCTGACTCAAGAAGAGTTAGAAGGGGTGTTAGGACACGAGCTTTCCCATATCATCAACCGCGATACGCTGACTCAGGCAGTTGCAGCGACAATTGGTGGAGCCGTTTCATCTCTGGCGTACATGGCTCAGTGGGCAAGCTATAGCCGTGGGGGACAAGGCGATCGCCGAGGAGGAAACCCATTAGGCTTGCTGCTGGCTGTCTTTTTGGCACCCTTGGCAGCCACGTTGATTCAAATGGGCATTTCTCGTACCCGTGAATTTGCCGCCGATGCCGGTGCTGGGCAGCTTACTCAAAACCCCCGGGCTTTGATGAGTGCCTTACGAAAGCTTGAGAAAAGCGCGCAAGTGGCTCCGATGGGAGGAAATCCATCATTCGAGCCGATGTTGATTATCAATGCGTTCTCTCGTGAGGGACTATCTAATCTCTTTTCTACGCATCCGTCTACTGAGGAACGGATCGAGCGGTTGGAAGCTCAAGCTCAAGGGCTTCTGCAATCTACACCCATCCTCAATCGTTAGAGTGAAGCTGCAATTGGCGCGGCTAAAATAGCGATCTGTGTAGGTTGGTGTCGAACACAGTTTATGCTGTGTCTTCTCTGATGACGATACAGCCGTCGTCAGTTTCTTTAGGGCAACACGGCAAGTTATCAGGTTGTGAGTTAAGCACCTGGATGCGATTAGGTGCATCAGCTTAAATGGCAAAACCGTAAGACAATCGAAGACTTTAGAGGACCTGAGTTCAAAGGCTTTTTGCCATTGTTTGGGAAGATTAGTTCTTCGTTGGGAATACTTTTGCAACAGTTGAGACTGTTTCCGTTGGGATAGCGCACCCGTCTGCATCTCCCCACTCTGGATGTTGAAGTCAACCATTATTGAACTCAGAGATTGGGAGAGTATTGTCGGATTTAATAGCGTCAGAGGACTTATGCCTTTCAAATTCCCTCCTGTTAGGGTAGTGTTAGGATCTAATCCGGTGCTGGTCAAGAGGAGTTGGCGATCACAAGGGAGATCTGCGGAATGCAGACTGACCAATGTCATCAAATGATCACGATTGAGACCATAAAAGCTACCTCCGATACAACATTTGGGAAGAGCTCTCTATAATGTAAAGTTCAGTTGCGAGGGGCGGAGGAGTCATCTTCTCTGCCCCCTTGTTGTCTAATCAATTCTTTGATTAGACGGCGAGGCTGATCTTGATGCTTTGATGGTCCGGTTGATCTGATTTGATGAGGCTCAGAGCCTGATGAATAAGGGTTGTGCCTCCCTGTGGATGCAGTCATTTAATGAATCGAGGGTGAATATAATGCGCACTGCATATCTACTGGTTTCTCATGGGAGTTCTGATGCACGTCATCAGGCCGGTTTGTCGCGCCTTGCTGACCGTATGCAACAGCAACTCGCACGGCTGCGGAAGGATGAGTATCGGCTCGCTACAGGCTCCTCTCTGCAAAACTATTTAAACTCGAACAATACTCTGGTTGGCTTTGCTGAAGTCAATTCCAGCTTTGCAGAGCCTTTTCCTATCCGCTCTTTGGGATTGTCTCAGGTCGATGTTGCTGAAGTCCCAATCGTTGGCACAGCTACCTTGGAAGCGAATGTAACTCCTTTATCTGAGCAAATCAGAATCTTTGCCCAAAGCGTTGAAACGAGAGGCATTCGGCAGATTGTTGTGGTGCCGCTTTTCCTGCTAGCCGGTGTTCATGTCCGGGAAGATCTGCCCCGAGAAATTGCTGCTGCTTGTGCCCTGTTGCCTGCTCGGGTGCGGCTGATTTGTACGCCCTATTTGGGCAGTCACAACGGCTTTAAGCGCTATGTCGCTCACCGCTTAGCTAAGACCGATGCTGAACGGTGTGTCCTATTGGCCCATGGTAGTCGTCGCTCAGCTGGCAATCGAGCTATTCAACAACTCGGCACCATTCTGGATACTGATGTGGCTTTCTGGACGGTTGCACCAAACTTGGAAACTCAAATTTTTGACTTGGTGCAGCGAGGGTATCAACGACTGGCGATCGCTCCTTATTTCCTTTTTCCCGGCAGCATCACGGACGCTATCACCCGACAAACAGAAGCCGTTGCCGAGCGGCTTCCCCAACTCTCTCTAAGACTATTAGCTCCTCTAGGAACTGATATGGACTTAGGTAGAGCCGTTGCTGAACTGGCACTCACAGCGCCTCGGGGTTTACCCAACGTCAACTGGAGTCAATCTTCTTTATTAATAGCCGAGAAAGGCATAACCGCTTAATATTTTCTTGAGCTTGCTGCTGCTTTGATTAAGCTGCTTCAGGAAAGCTTGACTGGGCAATGGGCTGAAGGTGCTGAGCAGCGGTTTGAACAAGACGGTTTGCAGGCCACATTTGGGTCAGTAACTAATGACACTGTCCTAATCGGGCAGCACACCTAGACTTACAGGAAAAGGAACACTGATATGACGGATGCTTGCGTCGATCTGGAGCGCGATCGCTTACCCGGCAAGGTATACCTTGTCGGAGCAGGCCCTGGAGATCCAGGACTATTTACCCTTAAGGGTAAAGCTCTGCTCGAACAGGCCGATGTCGTTGTTTACGATGCTTTGGTGAGTCCGCCTATTCTAGGTATGGCCAATCCGGCTGCCCAGCTGTTGCCGGCAGGAAAGCGACGGGGGTATCATTCATTGTCTCAAACAGACATCAACCAGCTTTTGATTGCTCAAGCACAACAGCACAAAGTTGTTGTGCGTTTAAAGGGCGGCGACCCCTTTGTGTTTGGTCGAGGCGGTGAAGAAATGATGGATCTAGTGGCGGCTGGCATCCCAGTGGAAGTTGTGCCGGGAATTACGGCAGGCGTCGCAGTGCCTGCCTATGCGGGCATTCCTGTGACGCATCGGGAACTCAGTTCCAGTGTGACCTTTGTGACAGGGCACGAAGCGGTCGGCAAATATCGGCCTGAGGTTAACTGGCCAGCGATCGCCCAAAGTTCTGAAACTATCGTTATCTACATGGGGGTTCATAATCTGCCTAACATCGTGACTGCGTTAGTCAAAGCTGGTTTGGGTACTGAAACGCCTGTGGCACTTATCCGTTGGGGAACCCGTCCCGAACAAGATGAGTTGATTGCTACGCTGGCAACCATAGAAGATGAGATGAAAGCGACTGGATTTGCCGCGCCCGCGATCGCCGTTGTTGGTAATGTCGTCAATATGCGTCAGATCTTAGAAAACTGCCGTCCCAGTACAGCCGATGTTGACTATTCCCAAGACTTTACGCAGTCAAAATTGCCGAACCGTATTGCTGCGACGAGGGGAAACACCCTTGCTACTATGGATTTAGAACAGTAGACACTATTCACATCCACATTTTTACCTCTCCATGACTGCGACTATCCAGGTTGAGAAGAAGAAGCTCAAGAATCCACCGCTCGATATTCATACCCTAGGCGATCGCGTTTTGCGACAGCCTGCCAAGCGAGTTGCCAAGGTTGATAACTCAATGCGGCAGCTGGCTTACGACATGCTGAAGACGATGTATAGCTCTGACGGTATCGGGCTAGCGGCTCCGCAAGTGGCAGTCAACAAGCAGCTGATTGTCGTTGACATTGATCCCGAAAATTCCACCACGCCGCCGCTGATTCTAATCAATCCGAAAGTTATTCGTACAAGTAAAGAGCTTTGTACTGGGCAAGAGGGCTGCTTGAGCATTCCTGGTGTTTATCTAGATGTGGTTCGCCCCAGTGCCATTGAAGTCAGCTTTAAAGACGAAAATGGTCGTCCTCAAAAGATCAAGGCGGCTGATCTACTTGCCCGCTGTATTCTCCATGAGATGGATCATTTGACTGGGGTGATGTTTGTAGACCGCGTCACTAATCAGCTTGCCCTTACGCAGGAGCTTCAGAAGAACGGTTTTTATATGAAGGATGTCAAAGAAGTTGATGGCTAGTACACTACGGTAGAAATAGGCTCATCCTTCAAAACATTGGGAAAGCTTATTTGTCCTAGTTTTGAAATCTGAATTTTGCATTTTGCATTCTACATAGCGGTACTAGTCCCTTGCGTCGTGTCCTCACTCTGCGCTAGATAAAAGACATTTCAGAAAATTCTTTTCAATTTGGGGAGATTTAAGCATTGTGTGGACACCAAAAAGCGGGCTATTTCTACTATGCTCTTGCCTAGCTGCCATTTCAGCCGTTGCGGCTATCTTCGAGCTGTCAACGGGTGAGCCTGACTGGGGTACAGGCCCAACTAGCCTGCTAATTGGCTTAGCTGTTCCCCTGGGAGTAGTCTTTTTCTATGCAGCAGTGCGCGATGCTAGAGCCAACATGTAGAGGTTGTGTAAAGCTGAGGCGATCGCACTTAGGATTTTGGGCGATCGCGCCCTTCACCGTTTTCTTTGTCATAGCTGCGGTACCATTGCTAAACGCTAGTCATCGCCTGCAGGATGGTTTCTTCCTTCCGCGTCTATCCTTTAGCTAGAGCCGTTATTGCTTAGCGCTTAGCTACTCTATCAGAGCAGGTTTCAGCCCCTAGCTGATCAATTGAGAACGGGCGCAACCCTGCTTGAGCCACAAGGCTTTTAGAATTAATTGATGATGCGCCCAGGGAATCTGAGCAAAGGTCTATTCAATCGGGATACTGTTCGATACTATAGATAGGCACGCGGATGTGGCGGAATTGGTAGACGCGCTAGATTTAGGTTCTAGTGTCCTCGCGACGTGAAGGTTCAAGTCCTTTCATCCGCATTATTGATGTCGAATTATCTACAGCTGTAAGCTCTGTCGTCTGTCAACCGAATGAGTGGCGCGGAGGCAACTGCAATTAAATGTTCAAGATTTTGCCTCGAAGATTTTTGGGCGACTGAATGTCGTATCGATCAAGGAAGGTTGGCAAGATGTCGTAGAGTTGCGCATCAGTGATGACCTGGCCGTTTTTAGGCAATCGCGGATCGTGGAAAACCATCAGACCAAAGGGGGCATGGTTGGCGTCGTCGGGTCCGGTATCGTTTTCAACGGTGTAGAGATCGCCAATGCCGACACTGCCGACAGATCGCCAAGCGAGGTCATCAAAGTAGACGATTAGATCGGGCGCGCGGCCTCGAACCTTTTGATAAATTTGCTGAGGTTTAAAGATTTTGACGTTGAGCGATTGTCCAGTAGGGGTCGTCAATTGAGATAGCTGTTGGCTGAGTTCATCTCGCAAGCGTTCGTAGTCCATCATCGAGATGGTGCCTTCCGGCTCTCTACCCTTTACGTTCAAGAAGATGCGGGCATAGTATCCGCCTGCGCCCCACACTTTGGTTTGGCTCCAGTCTACGGAAACCTTATCGAGGGGCAGCGGCTCGGTTGGTGCCTCTTTGAGGGTTAGGTAACCGTTGGCAATGAGCCATTCATTGATGCAAATGCCCCCCATCAAAGGTTGAGCACCGTGGTCTGAGACGACAAGTACGGCGGTGTCCTCGTCGCAATGCTGCAACAGTTCACCAATTTGCTGATCAACATGGACGTAATAGTCATGAATGGCGTTAGCAAAAGGTGAGTTTGGCTCGTACTGCGGATGGTGAGGATCCATTGGTTTCCAAAAGGCGTGGTGAATGCGATCAACGCCCATATCGACCAGCATGAGAAAGTCTGGCTGGTCCTGAACAATGAGCTTTTCAGCCAACGTGAATCGCTGATCACACAGCTTGAAGAGATTGTCGAGAATACGGGCTTTTTCGTCGGAGCGAAAGTTGGGCACATCCATCATGAAGTCGGGCATCCAAGCTCGGATCTGCTCGGCAAGCTCGGGAGGATGCGTAAAGGGGACGTCCGTGCCTGGGGTGAGAAAACACGAAACCAGGCTGCCGTTGATAGGATACGGGGGGGAAGTACCGGGTACACTCAGTGCCGCCACTTTCCAGCCGGCTTCTCCTAAGAAATCCCATAGGCGCGGAAATTTGACTGCACGTCCGTCAGAGATGCCCATGCTGTGGTAATCGCGATCGCGCCGATTGCGAAACCCATAAATTCCCAACTCACCGGGATCTCGCCCCGTCATCATGCAGCTCCAAGCGGGTACGGTAATGGCGGGAATGCTGCTCTCCAATCGCCCATAGCTGCCTTGAGTCATCAATCGATTCAAGTTGGGCAGGTCCTGTCGCCAACGCTCGAATACCAGCGACGGTTCCATACAGTCCAGTCCGATGATGAGTAAGCGGGGAGTCGGCATTACACGAAAATTTTGACGGTTTGTGCCTATTCTAGAGAACGGAGTTTGTCACCGACCTCCAAAAATGAGTAGAAAATATGGCAAATCGTTCTCAAGATTGGCTCAATCAAGCTCAACGGGATTTACAGCAAGCGATCGCCTCTGAAGCTGCATCACTTCACGAATGGGCTTGTTTCGCGGCTCATCAAGCCGGTGAGAAAGCAATCAGAGCACTTCATTTGTCATGTGGACAGGAGGCCTGGGGACATCTGCTATTTTGCTTGTTATCTGAGCTTCCTCCCAGTCTTGAGGTCCCTTCCTTGCTGCTAGAACAGGCGAGGGTATTGGATAACTTTTATATTCCGACTCGCTATCCAGATAGTCACCCCGAAGGCTCTCCCTTCGAACACTATGGTCCCTTACAGAGTCAAGAGGCAATTCGTTATGCCCGTGCGATTTTTGAATTCGTCGATTCTTCGATGGCCGAGTAAGAAACAAGTGGACGGTGCTCTGAGACAATGGGTTTTAGAACAGGACGAATGCTTGGACGACGTTATGGCCCTTGGCTATTTCGGTTCCTATGCACGAGGAACCGCAGGCAAAGGCAGCGACTTAGACGTTGTGGCAATTCTCACAGAGAGCCATTTACCCTTCCATCAAAGAAGCACACACTGGAATTTTTTATCTATTCCGGTTCCTGTTGAGGCCCAAATATACACCAGGGCAGAGTGGCAGCAGCTTGCAGTCAATCAACCCCGCTTTTACAACACTCTACTTCAGGAGACCGTTTGGATAATTCCACTCTCTCAGTGATGGATAAGGCTGCTACGGGCTTCGTCGTTAAGGCCTAGAAGCAATTTTGTCCAGTTTGCAAAGAGCTAGGATTGTGCCCATTCTGCTCCTCTATCTCAGCAGACTGATCAGTAGGGCGATCGCTGATATCAGCAAACAAAGCCCCAAGCTTAAGTAGCCCAACCAAATAATTCGAGTCGCTTTGTGTTGGGCCTCGGCCAGCATCTGGTTAGCCTTTTCTTGGGCTTCTAGCTCCATACGGACCATCTTGGCATCCCACTCTTGGCTAGCAGACAAAAAGCGATAATCCAAATCGCTGAGGCTTTTGTCTCCTGCCCACTGGAGTGCTTCTTTTAAGGCTTGTCCCATCAACAAACGGGACTCATCTTGAAAATTGGAGGCAACCCAGGCATTGAGCGTTTCTGCATAGGGGCGCTGTCTTGAGAGGCAATCATGAATCCAATCATTGTCAAATACTGAGGCATAGATGGGGTTAGTAATCCGTAGCAGTCCCTCTTGCTCGATCGCGACTCCCGATAATTTTAAATCCGCCTGCTCTTGGCTGCCGTCTGCTTTAAGCCCCCCGTGTGTTCGTACCTGCTGGTAAAGGCTCAGCAAGCGACCTGAACGCTGTGTATTAGCAGTGAGGCGATCTCGAATGGTCCGCAAGTGCTCTGGATCATCCTGGGCTTCCCAGTTGTGAATGAGACGAGAGTGGACCAAATGACTGACCGTGGCAGCCTCACTGCCTGCTGAAATGAGACGGTTGGCAAACGTACTGCGTAATAGACAGCAAACTTTTTGAGTGAGGAATGGCTGTCCACCTGTCCAGTTCAGGACTTCAGTGAGGAGAGCTTCAGGTTGCTGAGCGATCGCAGTTAGTCCGGTAGTAAGGGGGGCTGCGTCGGATAATGAGAACCGCGATAGATGAATGGCTTGACCAATATTAAACGGCGTTTGATAGTCCTTTGTGACCAGATCGCGAGGCGTTGCTGCCCCAAATAGTGCCCACGTCAACCGCCGATAAGCCGCATTCTCTGCCCGCTCGTTGTAGCAAAACCGTACAAATCCAAAGAAATCGTCTATGGAGAATCGAAGTTCGCGTAGGCTATCAACCTCGTCTAGAAAAATGAACAGTGGTTGTCCCACTTCCTCACCTAGCAACACTGTCTCAATGAAATGCGCAAATTTTTGGATCGGCGGCAACTCTCCTAACTCATGCCACCAAGCGGAAACATCAAACCGTCGGCGAGACCCCAACTTACGAACCAAATCAAACATAAGGCCCTGATACCACTGCTCCTGGGTTATGTGGTCGCTACCCAAACGAGTCATGTCAACGGCAGCACACTGACCCTGTCCAGCCGCCTCCAACCGATAGCGCATCCGCAGCCGTAAACTCGACTTACCCATTTGTCGTGACGTCAACACGTAGCAAAACTGGCGATTTAGCAGTGCGCTATGGAGAACTCCGTCGGCAGGTCGTTCGACGTAGGTCGGATCATCAACCGATAAGCTGCCCCCGACCTGATATTCATACATAGGATGACGAGGGCTCGGTTGGTAGAAAATCGTAGAAATATCGCTGATATAGCTCGCAGGCTGGTGAGGCTTGATTTTTGTTGAGAGTGATGAGTCCTAAACTCTCTAACCGATAGGCGGTAATGGGTTCCAGGGTCACAGGGTGGGGGGAACGGACGACAATTTGAAACGCAGTTTGCAGATCGGTATGAAGATATAGAGCTGCTAAGAGTTCTCGCAAGTGATCGCTGTAAATGCCGGATTGGGTGGGTGCTTCTTCGATAAGTTGAGCTAGCGTGATATCGTACCGAGCTAAGGCATAGAGGGCTAACCTGACTAAGCCGGGACGGCAACTCACCATGTGTAAGAGCGATAGCAGACTGGCTTTGTTGGCATCCTTTTCAGCCCAATTTATGCCGTGGCGTGAGGCTAGCTCTTGGACCTGTTCTAAAGAGAAGGAGGGGAGCTTGATCGGCAGTCCGACGTTAAAAGGCGATTGGTTAAGTTTTAGGGGCACATAGACGTCTGTAGCATGGGCAAGCACCCAACGAATTCGCTGCCAACTGTTAAACTCTCGGGCATCTTCATACCAAGTACGCAGCAAAGGCAGAAATTCAGAAGAGATTTCAGGATATTGGAAGAGTGCGCTCATTTCGTCTAGTGCAATGACAATGTCCCCCTCAACTTGCCCTAGAACATAGTCTTCCAAATAGGCAGAGCAGCTTACTTTACTGCCGATCGCGGGATTCCAATAGGTGTCCAAATTAGGCTCAATCTGCAACTGATAGCTGATATTGGCACAAAACCAGCGTAAGAAGGCATCTAAGTTTTGATAGATGGTGCGATCGGCCCGATTGAATCTGAGAGACACGCTGCGGAGTTGATGCGCTTGTCCGTGGACAACAACACGACGAAGCAAAGAGGTTTTTCCCATCAGGCGAGGTGCTTTAATACGGACTAAACTACCGGGTTTGAGAACCTCTGAGAATGCTCGCTCTTCAATCGGTGGACGTTCAACATAAAGCTGCGAGTGGAGTGGCACTGGTCCGCTAGGAAACTCTAGAATAACGGGTGTATTGTTAGCGATGAAATTTCCTGCAGATCGATTGGCATCGCGATTACGAGCATATCGTCTGAGAACAGCTCTGATATTGCTTTTGGAAATTTTTTGATTTAGGGTCTCCGACAGCATCTGCCAAAGGCGAAAACCCACATCTCGAATATAGTTATGCTCGTAGCTACAATCCTCCGCAATTTCAGCATAGGTTTTGCCTTCCCAGACCTGGCTGAATACGGTTTCCTGTAGATTTGTGAGCGAGTGATTGGGAAGTAGCTCATCTAGTAGAGCAAGGGCTTCATCAGCTTCCATAGCAGGTTTTGAGGGAGTTGCAATAATTAAAGTAGAGGTTGTTAGGGTTCAGTATTGCAGGGATTCTCAGAAACTTGATGAAACACTGACTTTTTCTGACAGTCAGCCGTTCTGAAGCCCCCTTTTCCTAGCAACCCATGCTTGAATAACCAGCTATTTCAGGCAGACTAGTCGCAATTGCTGGTGCTAGCGTTCTGTAAATAAACAGGGGTAATTATTCTAGAGAGCAATATGAACGATAGCTCTGAAAAAATCACCTGGAAGCTGATTTAAGAACCAAATATGGCTTTTTCGTAATCAGATGCCGTTTGTGAACGAGAACTGAAAATGATCTCCTGCTCACGACTTTACAGCATCCAGTGACTTCTATTTAGTTACTTCTTTAGCATTGCCAGGACCAGCCTATCAGCTTGAACTTTCTTTTCCTTAAGCTTCAACTAAGCTGGCCTTTCTACTATTAGACTGCTGTCATTTCATACGGCTTTCTTAAACCCAATCGCAAGGACTCTTTTCGATGGTCGATATTCTTGAACGCATTCACAATCCCCTTGCTCGCAGTGCAACCGCCGCAGTTGTTGGCGCTTCAGCCACCACAATCATAGCGGGAGGTTTGCTCGGCCTGTCGCTACTAGATAACCGTCTGGTCAACAAGTTCAGCATTTATGCTGGAGCAGCAGGGGCAGGAGTAGGGGCTCTTTTCGGAGCAGCGGTCAACCCAACGACTCGGAAAGCGCCTAAAACCGCAGCAAAAAGTCCAAAGCAAAAGGAAGGCTGGACAGACTGGCGAGATTTTGTAGTGGCTCGTAAAGTGACTGAAAGTAACGAAATTACTTCGTTTTACCTTAAGCCTCAAGATAGCGGAGCGTTGCCAAGCTTTCAGCCTGGACAGTTTTTAACGATCAAACTGGACGTACCAGATCAGCCACGTCCTGTCATTCGTACCTATTCTTTGTCGGATTATTCAGTATCACCTGACTACTATCGTTTGTCGATCAAGCGCGAAGGGGCCCCTAAAAATCAGGATGTGCCTCCGGGGATAGCGTCCAACTTCATGCATGACCAGATTCACGAAGGGGCAATCATTCCTTGTAAGCCACCAGCAGGAAAATTTGTGCTAGATGTACAGCGCGATCGCCCAGCCGTTCTCATCAGCAACGGCGTGGGAATCACACCGATGATTAGCATGGCAAAGGCTGTCGCAGTCACAAACCCTAACCGTCCCATTTGGTTTTTGCACGGTGCTCGAAACGGTGATTTTCATGCCTTTCGAGAGGCACTGTTAGCGATCGCACCCAACAATCCCAATTTCACGGTTCATTATCGCTACAGTCGCCCTCGCCCTGATGACGATGGCGGCTATCACAGCACTGGCTATGTCGATGTTGATCTCGTGAAGTCTTTACTGACTCCCCGCTTTATGGCCTCAGATGCGGAGTACTTTCTTTGTGGGTCGCCTAGTTTTATGGACTCGTTACGAGACGGTTTAGCAGAGTGGGGTGTTCCTAGAGAACAGGTCTATTTCGAATCTTTTGCCAAACCGGTGTCGCAAGCAAAAACAGCTCCTGCCGTAGCTACCGAAACGGATGGAGTGGTGGAGACAGCTGAAGTCGTTTTTGCCCAGTCGGGTAAGACGGCCCAGTGGTCAGCAGACGATGGTACGCTACTGGAGTTTGCCGAAGCGCAAGGGCTTAGTCCAGACTTTAGCTGCCGCGCCGGTATTTGCCTAACCTGTATGTGTCGCGTGAAGGAGGGCGAGGTCGCCTACGAAGAACCTCCGAGCGGAACGCCAGATGACGGCCATGCTCTAATTTGCGTGGCTAAACCTCGTGCAGGGCGAGTGGTGTTAGATGTGTAGAGCTTTGCCCATAGCCCTACCTGATGGCCTATAGCTATCACCAGTTCTGCTAGGACAAGGCGGCGAGCTATCTGACCATGCCTTCAGCACCGGACTGTTGTTGGGTGTACAAGCCTAGATGACTAACGCTATAGTCTTCTCATTGTCTAGATCACTAAACCCCTTAAGGCAATAGCCCTAAGGGGTTTGAATGCTTGCAACAGATTGCTTTAAAGCTGTTTGAAAACGGGATTATGCCTTCCGAGAGTAATACTCAACCACCAGCAGTTCGTTGACGTTGAGAGCGATCCATTCACGCTCGATAATGCTGTTTACCTTTGCCGTCAGCTTATCTTTATCCAATTCTAGGTGAGTCGGCACATTCGCTAAGCCAGGAAATTCTAGGTTAGCTTCTACCATCTTTTTGGATGCTTCGCGATCGCGCACAGCAATCACATCGCCCGGACGACACTGATAGCTAGCAATGTCCAGCACTCGACCGTTTACCGTGATGTGACCATGATTCACAACCTGACGCGCTGCTGGAATGGTTGGCGCAAATCCTAGACGAAAGACGGTATTGTCTAGGCGCATCTCTAGCTGCTGTAGGATGACCAAGCCTGTCGAACCGCCAGCCCGTCGTGCTTTTTTCACGTAGCGGATAAGCTGCTTTTCGCTGACGCCATAGTTGAACCGCAGCTTTTGCTTTTCCTCAAGTCGAATAGCGTATTCTGTCTTCTTCTTGCGAGCCTGACCGTGCTGTCCGGGGGGATACGCTTTGCGAGGCGCTTTACGCGAAAGGCCTGGCAGTTCACCCAAACGGCGAACAACTCTAAGTCGAGGTCCTCGATAACGAGACATAGGGTTCTCCAATAAATAGATGTCATCAAGTTGCCACCCCCGCATCTAGGGAAAGGGGTTTGTACTAAACCAGGAGATGGTGGCGAAGCTCCCAGTCGGTAATTAAACAACGTTGCCGACAAAGCACTCATCCAGCACAGGCATGAAGTGCAACAGGATGTTTCGCGGCGCTTGAGACTACCAGCTTGACTTGACAACGCCAGGTAGAAGTCCTTCATGGGCCATTTCACGCAATTGGTTGCGGCATAGACCAAAGTCACGATAATAACCTCGGGGGCGGCCTGTCTTCCAACAGCGGTTGCGGAGACGAGTCCGTGAACTTGCCCGAGGTAGCTGCTGAATTTTCCGATGAATTTCAAATTTGGCCTGTGGGCCTTCAGCCTGTCGGAATTCTTCTAAAAGGGCTGCACGCTTTTCAGCGTACTTAGCCACAAGTTTTTCGCGCTTGCGCTCTCGCGCAACCATGCCTTTCTTAGCCATGTAGTTTGTGTTAGGTCAAGTTTTTCACAGTCTTTAATAATAAAGGAATGAACTAGAATCCGCAATGTCGTCGAAAAGACAACTTTCACTTCATTCTGGCCTCTCTGGATAGCAGAACATGATTGAATAAAGAGCATGGACTGTGTCTTTAGGAGGTAAACCCATGAGTGTAGGTGGCGCGATCTCGTTTGTTGTCATGCTAGGTGGTGGAATTGCAACCGCTATGGTGCTCTACTTCGGCTTACGTGCTGTCAAGCTGATCTAAGCATTGACTAGGAGCATTTGACCGGAAGGCCTAGCTGCGGAGCAATCGGCTGAGTTCTGGACCTGAATAGATGACGCCTAGACTCAGCCATGCCAACAAATTGACACGGGCTTCAAATAAAGTGATGTCAAATAGCGAAAAGAGCGTGATGCCTAAGAAGCACAGGTAATAGCCCATCAGCAGCGCATAGGCGTTCGGCTGCTTTTGTAGTTTGAACAGTGCTCGACACCCTCGATAGCAGATGAAGCTGACAGTAATGGTAAATAGGATGATAACTGGCAAACCTGCTTCAGATGCCAACATCAGCCAAAAATTATGGGCGTGAGCAATATAGTCGTAGCCGGGCACCTCACCGTTATATAGCAGTTTGTAATTCCCCAGCCCTTGACCCCACAAAGGACGATCGCGAATCATCTGGAGTGCCAGTTTCCAGACCCATACTCTGGGATCATCCGTGACCCAAGCCCAAGACAGGGTGCGCCCACCAATGCCAAATTTCAGGGTTGAGACGACAATAAGAGCAATCCCCAATAGCCCCAGCGACCGCACCCAACGACTCGTTCGCATCACAAAAAAGCTGACCAATAGCACCAGTGACGCTGACAAGTAGCCGTTGCGGGAACCTGAACAAAACAGACAGACCAAGGTCAACAAGATATTGACTGCCAAAGCGTAGCGATAGGCAGTCGGCAAGCGACCCAATGTCTCGCTGTCCTTGGGTCGTAAAAAGACTAGGCCAATATTCAATCCCAGGACCATGACCAGAAAGCTGGCTAGCGTATTGGGATCATCAAAGAGAGAAAAGGTACGGGGGTTGTTGACATCCCCTAAATACAGCCAGTCGATCCAGGGCAGATAGGTTGACGATTCGACGAGTGGAATCCGCTTCAAAGCGTATTCCACAATGCCGATGATGTTGAGTGGCACGGTTGCGGTAACCACTGCTAATGCCCAGTGATAAATTTGCGGCCAGGGATTAGCCGTTTGCCTTAAATAAAGAACCAATACGCCCCAGAACCAGAAAAAAGGCAGAAAGTGGGTCAGCTGCAGATAAGCTTCACCCGGAAAATTAGCCAATCTGGCACCGACAACCATGAGGAGGGCGATCGCCAAAAATCCATTGCGATAGAGCAGTTTAAACAACTGTCTTGGATAAAAGTAGGTTTGCCACAAGCACAGCAAAAAAAAGCCTATGATTCCGGCAAACATCGAATACGGATAAGGCAAAAAGCCTAGAGATAGGGGCAGGGTAATGCTCCAGAAGATGGCACCCTGATCTAGCCTTTGCGATCGTGCGTCAGTATGCGCCATCTCCAATCAATACCACCCAGATAGTTCTCAATAGGATATAGATGTCTAACCAAACAGACCAATTTCTAACGTAATAAGCGTCCAAGTTAACCCGTTCTGAATAGGTAACATCATTTCTACCGGAAACTTGCCATAGTCCGGTAATTCCTGGAGGAACTCGCTTATATAGCTCAAATTTATCAGCATAATGATTAATTTCGTCATCTACGATGGGACGAGGCCCAACCAAACTCATCTCCCCCAATAAAACATTCCAAAGTTGAGGAAGTTCGTCTAAGCTCGTGCGTCGAAGTAGGCGTCCCACCCGAGTAATTCGCGGATCGCTTTTTAGCTTACGTTCTTGTTCCCACTCATAGCGAAACAAATGATTTTTAGTGAGGTGTTCTTCTAAAACTTCGTCAGCATTGGTCACCATTGACCGAAACTTCCAGGCAATGAAGGGGCGTGCGCCTCGACCAAGGCGATGGTGACCATAAAAGATAGGACCAGGGGAATCTAGCTTGACGGCTAATACGATCAGCATAAAAAGAGGCAGCGTCAAAATCCCCAGGATAATAGTGAGTAAATAATCGAGCGTAGCCTTTGTTAATCGTGGCCCTGGGAGTAGCAAACGCTGCCGAATTTCCAACCCCAAGATACCGCCCATATCGGTAGCGCTGACCCATAAACTGGCAAATCCAAACAAGTCAGGAATGACTAGCAAGTGGGGAAAGGTATGACCATAGCGTTCTAGAATTGCCAAGAGCTTCTCACGAGGGACCCCCGGCATGGCAACGATCGCATAACTCACATGGCGCTCTCGGGCTAAATAGGGAGCGATGGAGAGTTTGCCGACGACTGGAACCGATTCCAAAGCTCCCTGTTTTCTAGGGTCGTCATCAAGGACGGCGATCGGCTTTAAGCCCAATCCTGGCTGACGTTTCAGCGTACGAATCACCAATTCACCAGTTCTGCCAGCGCCCATCACAACCACTGGAAATCCCCACCAGGGAAAGGGCGAGACTAACCTACGAATACTAATACGAGATAGCCAAACTCCGATCATCGACAACAGCCAGGCCATCAGAAAGATGCCTCGGGAATACGTTGTACCCTCTCGGAACAAGAAAATGATGGCTCCCAAAGACATGTAGAACAGGGTTGTCGAGAGACAAATACGACGGAGTTCTTCAACCGGGCTTAACCCAACAGCAGGGTAAAGATTAGCGATGACATAAATCACCACGATCGCGCCGAGCAGAGGCCAGAGGTTCCAATACAATACTGGCTCAAACTGCCCTCCTAGGGCATAGCGAACATGGACACTGATAAAGCCTGCAGCTATGAGACCCAAGACGTCTGCAATCACCAATGGGGCAGACGTTGAGAGCGATCGCAGCGAAAAAGTCAGCGGTACATAGGCAGGTTTAAGAAGCTGAATCAAAGGTGTCATAACTACAAAAGCACGCCCGCATCACCACATGTCTAGGGATAAAGGTATCCCAATCCTGTAGATTTAGTCCCAAAGTCAACGGTCAATGTCTGTGCTCCGTCGAGCTACGATTCGGATTGATTAGGTTTTGCGTGTCATAAGCAGATTACGACACTATGCGCTCGAAGTCAGGTCAAAATGCATTCTCATTCTTAACCCGGATCAACCGTCGTCAAGACTGCTTATTGCCGTCTTCTAGACATGACGCTGATCTCAGTAGGTTTCGTTCCTGATTTAACCAGGATGATACAAGCCAAAAAAAACTCTCAGCCGCCCAAAAAAACGTCTTCAACTCTTTGGGCTTCTTGAAACTGTTGCCAGGCGTCCTGTAGAAAGCAGTCAAACGTTTGGCGAAAGTGAGCTTCGGAAAAGGATTTCGCTCGGTGTCGAATTGTACAAGCGTCTGCCAAAGAACTGGTTGCGAATGATTTAATTGCGCTCACCATTGCCTCAACAGTTTGATCGGTAAACAAAAGCCCTGTTTTCCGATCAAGAACTGTTTCGGTAACTCCACCTCGCCCATAGGCAATGACTGGGGCACCTGCTGCCTGAGCTTCCACGGGTGTAATTCCAAAGTCTTCTTCAGCCGGAAAAACAAACGCTTTGCAGCGTTCCATGTAGTCAATGACGGCACTGTCAGTCTGATAACCCAGAAATTGAATGTTGGAACGTGCTATTGATTCTAGCCGTGCTCGGTCAGCTCCATCCCCGATAACCACCAGCGGTAGCCCCAATTGGTTGAAGGCTGCAATGGTTAGATCAACTCGCTTGTAAGGAACAAATCGCGAAACGGTGAGATAAAAATCCTCTCGGGGACGATCAGCGCGGAACTGATGCACCGCAACAGGCGGATAAATGACTTTGGCCTGCCTACGGTAAGTTTTTTCTATCCGACGAGCAATGAAGTGAGAATTAGCGACAAAATAATCGACTCGATTAGCTGTGCTGACATCCCACAGTCGCAAGTAATGCAGGATTATTCGCGTCAAAGCTCCTTTAATCCCACGCTTTAGTCCAGCTTGTTCCAGGTATTGCCACTGCAAATCCCAGGCATAGCGAATGGGAGTATGCATGTAGCTGATGTGCAGCTGATCAGCTCGGGTAACCACTCCTTTTGTCATTGCATGATTACTCGAAATAATGATGTCGTATTGGGAGAGATCGAACTGTTCGATCGCGATCGGCATTAGAGGCAAGTATTTCCGGAAATGTTTTCGCGCTAAGGGTAGTTGCTGAATAAATGAAGTATTAGCGCTCTTGTTTTGAATGAACGATCGCTCATCGGGTGCTAGAAAATCGACCAGACTAAACAGATCTGCGGTGGGATAAAGATTCAGCAATTGTTCAACCACGCGCTCAGACCCCGCGTAAGTGTCTAACCATTCGTGAACAATCGCGATTTTCATAGCTTTCAGGACAGGTGGGATGATTAAACGATACGCTCAAACAGGCGTCAAAGAATAGCAAACAGAGACCAGGGTTTTTAGGTTGGCTGACGCCTTCAAGATTAGCGAAAGAAGATTGCTGTGGTGTTGTAATGCGCTCTGCACAGGGGAGATACAGCGACGTGCTAAAGTTTTTGCGGCAGGTTATTTCAAAAGCTCAGGAGGCATCTTTTCTGAGCAGGTGTGTGAACGGAAAGCGAGGCAGTTAGCGTGAGTCAAAATAAGGTTCCTATTCTAGATCTGAAACCTCAATATCAAGCCATTCAGACTGAAATAAAGGCTGCTGTCAACCGAGTTTTAGAGTCTGGACAATTCATCTTGGGTGAAGAGGTTGGCAACTTTGAATCGGCAGCAGCGGCGTACTTAGGGAGCAAGCATGCAATCGGGGTTAACTCAGGCACAGATGCCCTCATGATTGCACTAAGAGCCTTAGGCGTAGAACCGGGTGACGAAGTTATTACGACACCGTTTAGCTTTTTTGCCACAGCAGAATCGATCAGCAATGTTGGTGCCAAACCTATTTTTGTTGACATTGATGCGGCTTCCTTCAACTTAAACCCTGAGCAGATTCGGGATCAGATTACAGATAAAACCAAAGCGATTTTGCCTGTGCACCTATTTGGTAATCCGGCTGCCATGGCGCAGATTTTAGACATTGCAGAAGCCCACAATCTCAAAGTTCTAGAAGATTGTGCTCAGTCCTTTGGCTCTGCTTACAAGGGTGACTGTATTGGCTGTGATGGAGGATGCCAGGACGATGTTCGCAATTCCATTACAGGTCAACGGACTGGTGCGATCGGGGATGCCGGAGCGTTTTCTTTTTTCCCCACCAAAAATCTAGGCGCTTACGGGGATGGTGGACTGATAACAACTAACGATGATGCCGTGGCTGAGTTGGCTCGTAAGCTCAGAATTCACGGCACGTTGAAGCGCTACCACAACGAAATGTTGGGCTATAACTCTCGCCTCGACGCAATTCAGGCGGCCATTTTAGGAGTCAAGCTTCCCTATGTAGATAAATGGAATCAGCAGCGCCGTCAGGTGGCCGATACCTACAATCGGTTATTAGAAAATGTTCCAGGTATTGTTACTCCAGCCGTAACAGCAGGACACGTTTTTCATCAATACACGCTACGAATCTTGAACGGCAAGCGAGATGCGGTAAAAGAGTACCTGGCCTCTCAAGGCATCGGCGCCATGGTTTACTATCCGGTACCGCAAGATTGTTTGCCCGTCTATCAGGGACAGTTCCCCACCTATCCTGTCAGTGAACAGGTGGCGAAAGAGGTTCTCAGTCTACCCATGTGGCCTGAACTAGAGGAAGCAATTCAGGAACGGATCGTGGCGACGTTGAAAGACGCGATCGCCCTCTAAATCTTTTCTTGCACTGTTGCTCAACGTCGCCACTGTCGTCTGCTTGTCTGGGGAAAATGGCTCATGGGTAAAGGACTACCGTTAATGAGCGTCAGCTCAAACGTTGTCGTGCCGCTTTAGCATTCCTACGCCACATCTCCGGCTTGATACGCCGCAGAGCCGATGCTGGAAATCGCCGATTCCAGTCGGCATCCGTTATAGTCTCTAGGTCATCTAGCGTTGGAGCCACGTTCTGAGGATAAGGTTCAAAGTCTACGACATCTGTCGCTGTGGCAAAGCGCTGATTCCAAGGACATACATCCTGACAAATGTCACAGCCTGCAACCCAGCCTTCCAGATGGTCAACAATATCAGGCGGCAGCATATTGGCCCGATTTTCAATCGTGTGATAAGCGATGCAGCGATTGGCGTCTATTACCTGAGGAGAGACGATCGCCTGTGTGGGGCAGGCCTCCAGGCAACGAGTACAGGTGCCGCAATGCTCCGTGTGGGGGACGTTTGGCGTCAGCTCAATGTTGATCAAAATTTCGCCTAGAAAAACCCAAGAGCCGTAATCACGGGTGATCAGGTTGCCGTTCTTCGCAATCCAACCAAGCCCTGCTTGCTGCGCCCAAAACTTATCTTGGATGGGACCCGTGTCGGCATAAAATCGCGTTTGAATGCTGTCGTCGTGCGATCGCAACCATTCAGCCAAAGCTTTTAGCTTCTTCTGCATGACTCGGTGGTAGTCCCGTCCCCAGCCATATCGAGCAATCTTGCCATGATGATGGTCATTAGGTCTTTGGTGGGGTGTGTAGTAATTGAGGGCGACACAAATGACCGATCTGACATCAGGCATCACCTTGGTGATGTCTTGGCGCTTTGGATTGGTCATCCACTCCATATCTGCATGAAGCCCCTGCGCCAGCCAACGGTCGAGGGCCGCGTTTCTTTCCTTAACCGCAGTAGAATCGCTCTGGACTCGGGCAATGCCAACCTTGTGAAACCCTAGGCTGAGTGCCTGCTGTTGGATGAGTTCAGACGTAAGAGAGGAGGACATCCGCCTACAGCAATATGGGTGCGATCGCTAAACGGCCACCAGCAAGCTCAAGTCAGCATCAGACCGTACCCAGCGAGTTTCCACTGAAGTACATCCATCCACACTTCTAGCAAGCTCTGCTAAATGACGAAGAACCGCTTCGTTCGCGACAGCCCCTTGCAAAATGATGACTCGTCCACGTTGGTTGACGGATAGGCGGCTTAAATCGGTAGCGGAAAAACACTGCTTGAACTGCACTTCAACTCGTTTCTTCAAGCCGTAGTAATCATATTCACCATTGACTCCTACTCGCTCAGGAGGAATGGATTGAAACCAATCTGGAAAGGTGTTTCCCCATTTCAGACGAAGTCCACTACCACTCTGAAATGCCCTTCCGAACGGCAGTTGTTGATCGCGATAGACGCTCATACTCTGCAACCTTGATCCTTTCAAATCGAGTACCCTGTTTGACCCACGCTATCAGCGTCCATGCAGAGGCTTTTTTCAACAGCTACAGCTCTGCAGAACAATCCAACCAATACTATCTTTACTATGTAGCATGTTAAGTTAACTAAAAATTTACAAATAAAAACGTATCCTAGAAAACACTTACTTATCCATGATTCCACTGAGAATAGAACCCACAAGGGATACAAAGATCTTTTCACTTTGTGAAGCCTCCTGGAAATTACTGAGAAAGCAGGGCCACAGCATAGGCTGCAATGCCTTCTTCTCTTCCAGTAGGACCCATTTTTTCATTAGTAGTTGCCTTGACGCCAATCTGTTCCGGTGGAATGTCTAAGGTTTGAGCAAGCGTTTCGCGAATGGCAGCAATGTGAGGCTTCAGTTTTGGCCGCTCGGCAATCACAACACTGTCAATGTTTACGACGGACCAACTGCGATCGCGCACCATACCATAAACATGCTTAAGCAGCTTTAGACTGTCAGCGCCGGCCCACTGAGGATCGCTCGGCGGAAAATATGTGCCAATGTCACCAAGACTCAATGCCCCTAAAAGAGCATCCGTAATGGCATGAGAAAGCACATCAGCATCGCTATGACCCAACAAACCAAAATCGTGTTCAATCTTGACGCCCCCTAGAATTAAAGGACGATCCGGAACTAATCGATGAATATCATAACCATTGCCTATCCGTATGTTCATTCTGTTTTAAGTGTTATTTTTTACTCCTGAATAAGGTTCTTGAGGGGATACGTAATATTCGTTTTGTTTGAGACAAATCAGTCAATATCTCTCGCCCTGCCCGTCTTGAATCCGTACGTTTAACGTCGAGAGCTTAACAAGAAAACAACCCGCAGTCCCTGATGGGAAAGACGGTTATATAAGCGTCATTCTATAAATTAATCATAAAGAACTTCTGCCCACTGTTCATTAGGAATTTTGGCGAGAACACCACCGCTGATATAAGTCGGGACGTCGCTGTTGTGTTCTGTCAATTTGCTGATCTTTGCGCCACTGGGCGATCGCCGCATGGTTACCTGAGCGTAAGACTTCCGGTACGTGCCAGCCCCGAAATTCTGCTGGGCGAGTGTACTGTGGATAGTCCAGAAGATCCGTTTCAAAGCTCTCGAACTTAAGAGAATCAGTCTTGCCCACAGTGCCAGGTCGCAAGCGGACGACTCCATTAATCAATGTTAATGCCGGAATTTCACCGCAGGTCAACACGAAATCCCCTAGGGAAACTTCTCGGGTTACTAGATGCAATACCCGCTCATCCACGCCTTCGTAATGACCGCAAATTAGAATGATCTGGTCGTATGCAGTGTTTAAGGTTCGAAATAGGGGTTGAGACATCGTTTCTCCCTGAGGAGTCAGGAGGATCACCTCGCGGCGTGGCAAAACGGGGAGAGATTCAACAGCAGCAAAAATGGGTTCCGGCTTCATTAACATGCCGACTCCACCCCCGTAGGGTTCGTCATCTACCTTGCGATGCTTGTCTGTGGCGAAATCGCGTGGATTAACGAGATTGACCTGAGCAATTCCTCGTTCTAAGGCTTTGCCGAGTAATCCTGAGCAGAGAGGCGATTCAAAAAAGTCAGGGAATAAGGTGACAACGTCGAATCGGAGAGAAGCAGCTTGATTCATTGCGGCGAAGCGCTAACAAAAAAGGAAAGGTAGCAGAAAGGTAGAAGGAAGGCGTTGCTGATCAGTGGGATGATAGGCTCCCCCTCACCGAGGAGACATTGCTTGAAGCCCTTAGATGGGGGATTTAGGAGGCCACGAGTTAGGTATTGGAGTTCATCCTTAATTTACAACAGCAGACGAACTCGGCCTCTTGGTCGTCTCAATTCTGGTCTATTCGACTGCTTTAGCGAGCTTAAGATAACTCTGTAAAGGACACTATCAGATTATTCAGCGACTAGGAAAGCAGGGCCTGTAATATTGCTTTGTATTCTCCAGTCTCGATCATTCGTCTGGCCCTTCTGAGACAGGCACAGAGGCTACGAGACCAGACAAGGGATCGTCAGCTTCGCCCTCTGGCAAGGTGCCAACATAAATTGCCTGAATATCATCGGGCAAAGCAGCTTCAAGGTTTTTTGCCGCCTGCCGCAAGCGAGCAGTAATTTCTGCTGAAGGGATGCGTTCGCCTTCCGCCTGCAAATAAGCGGCAATGCGCGTGTTGCTCCAGCGAAACGTTTGGGCCATGACTAAGATAAGCCGCTCTAGAGGAATAAGCCGATCCAGTGCCCGTTCCACGTAGCACCAGAGCGGAGGAGACGCCTGTGCCAACGAGTAATGGATGTCTTCAACCTCCGGTAAGTTCGCCTGATTAATGCAGAGAGCTGTGACGTTGATGAGCCAGCTTTGTAAGGAGAGCGATCGCTCTGATGCCCCCTCCTCCGAATTTGTTGATTGTTCAGCGGGTAAATCCAACCCACTTAGCTCGTTGAGAATATGACGCCAAGTGAGAGCAAACAAGTATTCAGCCTGAACGGGTGAACGGGCGGAGTGACTAATCAAACTAAAGACAACTGGACTGTAGCGGCAGAAAATGGCCGTAAAGTATCGGCCTGCTTCCGGTTCTGCTTTGAAATGGTGCAGCAATTCGCGATCGCTTAGATGCCCAAGCTGCTGGACGATAGTGTGATTGCATTCAGGAAAACTGGGGATTTGCACGATTCGGGATGACCGGAAGAAAGGTTCCTCAACAAATTGCTCTTAATATAAGCACAGTTTTCGAACAGACAACCGATTTTTTATAAAATCCCCCTTTCTACCTGCATTCTCTAGTGTGGATTGCCAGAACTAAATCCCATGTCCTGAGATGCTCGCAAACGATTACCTGATGGTTTTGCCCTGGTTTGCCAACGAGAAATTCACCACCCTTACGGTTTGCCCTTGATAGACTAAGTAAAACGTTAAGGTGGGAATCCTTGCCTTAAAAGAATGACTATTGCTTGAGTAATTTTATTTGTTTCTGATAGAAAGTGAGTATTGTAAGCGTGTTCTGGAATGATTTAATGCCGATGCTGCTTGGATTAGGACTCCCGATTGACGGCCTACTTTCGACTCAGGGCATCATGGTCATGCTCTTGGTGGGATATGCCGGGGCCATGTGGATGTTCCTAAGCAGTGCGCCTAAAGTTCATACCGTGATGGTGTCGGATTTAGAAATCGCTCGTCGGTTCTATGAGGGGATGCTGCAAATGCAAACAGCCGAAGTTCCCCTCCATTATTACTACAACTATGAGCAGACGCTGGGAACGGCTTCAATCGATCCGGTTTTTTCAAGCAGCATGGCAACAACGCCCCAGTCCTATGGCCCTTCTCCCGATGGGCTTTGGTATCAGCTGAAGAAGAATACGCAACTTCATGTGGTGAGTGGGGCCAGTCATGGTCATCGCGATCGCCAGCGCCATGTCTGTTTTGACCACGATTGCCTAGAACAAATTTTGATGCGCGTGCAAACCCGTGGCGTCCGCTATAAGCTGCGCCGCGACAGCCCCCTTAACTTCCTGGTCAAAGACTACGAAGGCCGCGTGATCGAAATGGCCGAAATCTCTAATTAGCGGAGGGTGGTGTTTCTCAATCGACCACTTGTTGGGGCCATATTGTGACCATATGAAGAAATGTAGCCCGCATTCCTTAAGCCTGTGAATCGGTTATCATTCGACAGCTTCACTTCCTATTGCCAAATGTCACTTTCCGCTCAGCTCGATTCACGCCATCCGCACCAACAGGAAAAGGCCGATCTTCGGCGGCGATTGTTAAAAGCCAGACAGGCTATTCCAGAATCTCTATGGCGGCAAAAAAGCGATCGCATTTGTGCCCATTTGCAAACCTGGCCCGGCTTCCAATCTGCTCGCTGCATTCTGGCGTACTGGAGCTTTCGTAACGAACCCGATCTCGGTTCCCTGATGGATTCTCGACGCCTGTGGGGCCTCCCTCGCTGCGATGGCAAGCGATTAGCCTGGCATCAATGGCAAGGCTCTCGGTTTCTTCAGGCCGGACGTTTTGGGATTACAGAACCGGTTGCCCACGCCCCCACTATTGATCCTGAGAGTGTTGATCTCATCCTTGTTCCGGCGGTTGCCTGTGATGTGACGGGCTATCGTTTGGGCTATGGCGGCGGCTACTACGATCGCATGCTTAGCCAACCCCAATGGCGGCATAAACCGACCGTGGCGATCGTGTTTGAATATGCTCGCCTGCCCAAAGTGCCCAAAGACGCCTGGGATCGTTCCATGCAGGGCATTTGCACGGAAGCAGGACTCTATCTGCGAGAACGGTGACAAGGCCAATAGTTAAGGTAAGCAAAAAGGCCGAAGGATAAAGGCAGGAGAATGAATTGAGCATGCGGTAGGGATTGCTTTTGTCTTTTATCCTACTTAATGCTTTTGCTATGGCGCGACAGAAGTGGCTTTGCTTCGTGCTGTGCCCAGTTGAGCAATGTTTTGGGACCAGCGACTCGCGATCGGCATGCGCCATTCAGTGCCAAAGGCCCGGTTGGTCACTTTTAAGACAGGGGGAGCTTGGCGGCGCTTGAACTCAGCGCGACACATTAGCCGAATGACTTTGTCCACAATGGCTGGATTATGACCTGCGGCAACGATATCTTCGACTGCCTCGTGTCGCTGAACGAGACGCTCCAAAATGTCGTCCAAGATGTCGTAACTCGGGAGGGAGTCTTGATCGACCTGTCCGGGTTTCAGTTCTGCACTGGGGGGTTTGGTCAGAATATTGGCGGGAATGACGGGATCCGTTGTTTGGGTCGGTAACTTTTTATCGGTCAGCACACACTGAGGATGCTGATTTAGCCAGTGACAAATGTCATAAACCCGCGTCTTGGGGACATCGGCAATCACCGCTAACCCACCGTTCATATCTCCATACAGGGTGCAGTAGCCTACTGCCATCTCGGACTTGTTGCCTGTGGAGAGCAAGAGATGACCGAACTTGTTGGCGATCGCCATCAGCAGGTTACCTCGAATCCGCGACTGGATATTTTCCTCAGCTACCCCAAATTCAGTGTCCGCAAATAGTTCATCCAGCGTTTGATCATAGTCCTTCATCAAGGCACCAATTTTCAGCGTCTCACCGCGAATACCCAGGTTACGGACTAGCTGCTCGGCATCGCTGATGGAGTGCTCAGAGCTGTAGGGGGATGGCATGAGAACGGCCAAAACGTTTTCGGGTCCGAGGGCAGCAGCGGCGATCGCCGCTACCATCGCTGAATCCACCCCGCCACTGAGACCAATGACGGCCTTAGTAAAGCCGCACTTACGAGCATAATCCTCCACCCCCAAAACTAGCGCCGACCAAATCTCTTCATTGATGTTGGTGATTCTGGATCTCGTGGTTGACGGTTCGAAATCCTGCGATCGCAAGTCGTAGTTCACCATGATGACATCAGCCTGAAAAGCACTGGCCCGACTCATCACCGACCCCCTGCGGCCCATAGCAACGCTGCTGCCATCAAAGATCAGATCGTCGTTCGCTCCTACCTGATTGGCGTAGAGAATGGGAACGTCGAATCGGGCAGCACTGTGAGAGAGCATGGCTTCTCGGATCTGCTGTTTGCCAGCGTTGAAGGGTGAGGCTGACAAGTTCACAATCAGGTCAACCCCTGCCTCTTTCAGCAGGGCAATGGGGTTATTGGGATAGCGGCGCTGTCCCCAAAACTGTTCATCATTCCAAAGGTCTTCACAGATGGTGACACCGACGTGGATTGTCTTGCCGTGCTCTACAGTGAGTTGAAAATGGTTGACTGCTCGTCCGGGTTCGAAGTAGCGATCCTCGTCAAAGACATCGTAGGTCGGTAGAAGTTGTTTATGGAAAACTTGCTTCACCTGTCCTGCTTCTAACCAGGCGGTACTGTTGAACAGCGGTTTTTCGCCGCGATCGCTAGCGCCCTCATTCGGTTCTGCAAATCCGACTAGGACTGCGACTCCTGCAGGAATCTTTGCCGCCAAGTCCTCTAACACTTGGCGCATCCCTGTGATAAAGCGAGGGCGCAGCAATAGATCTCGCGGTGGATAGCCGCAGAGCGACAGTTCGGGTGTCAAAACTAGCCGCACCCCTTGCTGAGCCGCTGCTTGCACCGCCTGGAGGATTTGATCGGCATTCTGGGTAAGGTCGCCAATCGTGGGGTTGAGTTGTGCGATCGCAATTTTCATAACAGATAGGGATAGAGATAGAGGATATTGAGACGTCCATAGGGGCACTTCTGATGGTTTATAGCCGTCGCTGGTTTCGTTAGAACAAGACGGTTGAACGATTCGGCTATACTTTCAGCGCCTGGATGCTAGTAGGCGCATAAACAGAGGTCTAAAACTATCGTTTCAAAATTTCGAGAATTGTGCAGGCTAAATAAACACCATTGGTTTGTCCTTTAGCAGCTCAAAAGCATCCGCATCAAAGCGATAAAGACTGGCCGGTCGTCCGGCTCCACGAGAGGTTTTGGCACCCGTATCCTGTAGGAAACCGAGCTTTAACAAACGCGCTCGAAAGTTGGAATAGTCTGAGAAGTCTTCGCCCAGCACAGTGACGTAGAGCTGATACAGGTCGCCCAACGTGAACAGTTCTGGCAGCACGTCGAAAGCAATGGGGCTATATTCCAGCTTGTTCTTGAGGCGCTGATAGCCGTAGGCCAGAATCTCGTTATGGTCGAAAGCAAGAGTCGGTACTTGGGTCAGAGGATACCAGGCGATTCCGCTAACGCCATCGGCAATGAGTTCTGCTTCGGCTAAACGAACGAGTGCAAAATAGCTCACCGACAAATACCTTACTCCGAATGCATTATCGGACTCGCGGGGATCGCGATCCGGTCCGCCGAAGGTATAAAGCTGCTCAAGATACAGGTTCTCAACTCGGATTTTTTCCGACAGGACTCGATACGCTGCGTCCTCTAGGGATTCTCCCTGCCGAACTAGAGTTCCTGGCAAACTCCACGACCCAACATAGGGATCGTCATGGCGCATGACCAGCAGCACCAGGAGTCGATTTTGCGCCGTATCCACCGAAAAGATGACATTGTCGACACCGACCTTGAAGTCAGCGAGACAGTCTTCTTCTAGGAGATGGGCTGCTTTTCTTTGGAGCTTTCCGGGCATGGGTACAGGTTTTTTTGATCGATATAGGCTCTGACTGCAGTTGGCAGAGCATCAACATCTTCCGTTTGACGAAAGTATGTAGACGAGACGTCAAACGTTTCAGGGATATTGGCTATCTCTACTCTGCCCCCCTGCCGCTGCACTTCCATCAAATCATGGTTCGACAAATCGTAGCCAGGTCGGGGGATGACTAAAATGCTAACGATCTGAAAGAGGTCTCTCGCTTTGTACCAGCGGGGCAATTGACGGATCAGGTCAGAGCCAACCACTAGGGTCAGTTCAGCGTGGGGCCAGCGATCGCGTGCCTGCTGAGCACTCACCAAACTGCGAGAGTGACTCAGTTCTTCGTGTAAAGCAATTCGGCCCGCAGGAGCGTCAATATCCCGAATCATCAATCTCAGCATGGCTGCGCGATCGCGCAGCGGACTTTGATGCTCCTTGAACGGATTATCGGCAGCCCAAACCGCCACCTGATCAAAGCGGGTTGATAGCCATCGCAGGATCTCACAATGCCCCCGGTGAGGCGGATCAGCGCTGGTACCAAAGAGAGCAATCTTGAAAGAGTTGGTTTGCTGCATAAAGGAGATGAAATGGTAAGACCAGGAAATCAAATTAGGGATCAGAAGACTGGGAAATCATTGGGTAGGATTGTATCCTTCCCCCTTAGAACAAATTAAGTTGCAACAGCAGTTGCGGTTCGAGTAGATTGAGTCAGCTCAGCTAAGGCAGGAGTGATTTCAACGGAAGCGGAACTTGGTTCTTGCACAACTCGTATCTCCTGAGGAAGGGACTGAACGGAGCGGGTCGTGCGTTGAGCAATGGCCGATAGGTCATCTAGCTCAGTGATCAAGCTACCGTTTCGCATCACGGGCTGAAGCAGTGGACAGGCTCCGTGATTCTGGGTTTCTGTAGCTAGACCGAGAGAATCTTTGATCATGCGATCGCCTTCGTATTGACGAAAAACTTGCTTTTTCCCTGGATAAGTCAATTTATGGGCAGACTCCTTCATGACTGGAATGCCGTCAATATCGACTAGCTTATACACACCGTTTACGGGCGATCCTGTCACCAAACGGGTGCCCAGACCGTAACCGTCGATGCAGGCTCCTGCTTGCTTCATCCGAAAAATTTCATATTCGTCTAGGTCGCCGCTGGCAAAAATCGGGACGTTAGGCAGAATGTCTCGGACTTGCTTGGATAACGCGACTAAGTCTCCTGAGTCTAGCCGAACACCGGCGAGAGCGGCGTGATTTTGATGATGGCGCTCAGACAATTGACGAGCGGCGTTGAGCGTGTCGTAGGTGTCGATAAGCAAAGGTGCTCCTGGAAAATAGCGATGAAAAGCTGTAAATGCTTCGTCTTCGCTGCCTTCGGTCGCTGCGATCGCCATCACCAGTGCATGGGCCATAGTGCCCGTTGGTTTCTGACCCAGCTGTAGCGCCGCAAAGACGTTCGAGGTGGCATCGAGTCCACCTGCGATCGCTGCCCGCGCAGCCCAAACAGAAGCTTGAGGACTGAAGGCTCGTCGAGTGCCAAACTCTAGGAGCTTTGCTTCTGGTCCAGCCATATCTCGTAAACGTGCCGCACGAGTCGCGATTAGCGTCTGATAGTTCAGAGTATTCAGTAAATACGTTTCAGCGATCTGGGCCTGCCAGAGAGGAGCCTCTATCCGCAGCAGGGGTTCATTGGCAAAAACGGCTGTTCCTTCAGGGACTGCCCAAACATCCCCTGTGAACTGAGCATTGTGTAGAGTGTCCCAAAAGGATGCAGGCACCTGGTCGAAGATGCCCGTTGCCTGTAGGGATGATAGGTGGCGATCGTTGAATTGAAAGTGTTGCAGATACTCAACTACTTGAGTCAACCCCATCGCGATGAGGTAGCCAAAGTTATTAGGAAGTCGTCGAGCAAACAGTTCAAAGCTAGCTCGCCGCTGATCCATCCCTTCACCTATGTAACAGGCGCTCATCGTCAGTTGATACAGGTCCGTTAGCAGGCCATAGTCTTCAGGCGTAACGAGTAAAGGCGAAAGCGTCATGGAGAACCTTGAATGACTTATGGTCATATTAACTATAATTAGGGCAAGTGTCTCGTCCTTCGTCATGACTTCATAAAGCCTTGTCGCAGGGGTGAATCATTTCGAATAACGGTAAGCTCTGCCACGGCTATAGCGGATTCAGTATTAATGGTGACTCGGCATACGGGATGCCTCATCGTGATATAGAAGGGAGAATGAGGTAGATATTAGAGCCTTAGTGCGGATGTGGCGATCGCAAATATGTCGGTTTTGACGGATATCAAAGAGAGTATTTTTGGTAGAAGTCAATATTTCCTGAGATGGTTTCTTGCTCCCAACGGGCTATGCTGAAGAATAAGAAAAGTTTTGCATTGCTATGGAAACGCCGCCTGTAACTCGCCCAGAACCCATTTGGAAGGCCGTTTTTCGGTTGATGCGTTGGGATAAGCCAACCGGACGATTAATTTTGATAGTGCCAGCCCTATGGTCACTTTTTTTGGCCGCCCAGGGAAAACCTCCCATCGGATTATTAGTGGTGGTGGTGGTGGGAAGCCTGGTAACCAGCGCTGCGGGGTGTATTGTCAATGATCTGTGGGACCGCGACATTGATCCCCAAGTGAAGCGCACTCGCAATCGACCTTTGGCCTCCAAAGCACTGTCTGTTCGCATCGCGATCGCCCTAGCCCTAGTGGCTTTCCTCTGCGCCTATGGCCTCACGTTTTATCTAAATCGCTTGAGCTTCTGGCTTTGTGTTGCCGCAGTTCCAGTCATTGTCTTATATCCCTTGGCTAAGCGAGTATTTCCAGTGCCTCAGTTGGTGTTGGCGATCGCCTGGGGTTTTGCGGTTCTGATCCCTTGGGCTGCGGTTTCTGGCACCCTGGAACTGTCGACTTGGCTGCTGTGGGGAGCTGTTGTTCTGTGGACGCTAGGCTTTGATACCGTCTATGCCATTCCTGATCGCGAGTTCGATGCTCGTTTAGGGGTGAATTCCAGCGCTCGTTTTTTTGGCCAGCGAACGCCCTTAGCAGTCACAGCCTTCTTTCTGGGAACAGCCGTTCTGTTAGTCATCCTGGGTGTTGTGATGTCCCTTGGATTGCCATATTGGATCGCGGTTGCGATCGCGATCGTTCTCTGGGGGCGTGAAGGCTACCTGCTCGGTCTCTACAATCCACCTCCCTCGTTGTACGGGCGAATCTTCCGGCAAAATGTGCTGCTGGGCTTCATCCTTCTAGCAGGAATGAATCTCAGCTTTTGGATAAGCTGAAAGCTATCGCTTGAGCCATTTAGTCTGCCTCTTGATCGGCTTCAGGGGTTGGCAGTGGCTCAAAAGACGGCTCAGTTTCAGCAGTAGGGGGCACGATAGAGGGCGCTTCATCGGCTTCCTTGAGCGGTTCCTTACTCGCCGCGTCAGATTCTTCTGGCTCTTGAAGGGCCTCGGCACTTGTTGACTCAGGTGTATTGCGACCTAGATTGACACAGTTCTCAGCATCGTATTCGACCAAAATTGCAAACTGATAACCCGTTAAGGCATTCACAGAGGAAAAGTCTAAGGTTTGGATATACTCGACCGCCTGATTGTTAAAGCCTGGATAACCCGTACTACGAAGCACTTCAGGTTTATCTAGAAGGGTACCGTTAGGTCCAATCCAAGCACCAACCAGCCCGGGTTGAGGTGCTTCCGTCAAACACACCCCTTGACTGTGATCAATCGTCAATTCAATGGGCTCTTTGACGATGTCCGCCGGTGAATTCTCGGCGGCATCGGCTGGCCCTTCGGCAGCATCAGGAGTCTCTTCATCAGACACTTGACCCTGCTCGGTAGGCGCAGTTTCTTCAGCCTCATCCTCCGTTTCTTCAGCAGCATCAGCCATTGCTGGACCTTCACTGCCCAACGCCTCAGCATGAGTTTGACCTACCTCTAGCCAAGCCTCTCGTTGCACATCGGATTCTTCTTGAGCAGTTCCTGTCTCGTCGTAAGTGTACGCTAGCAGGGTTTCTTCAAGATTCATGACCTCCGTGGGATTGGTGTCAGGCAAAGCCGCGATGTTTTCTGAAGAAGCCTGCCCTTCCGAAGTATCAGCCGTCGCATCAGAACTATTAGCTTCTAGATCAGCTGCACTGCCATCAGCTGTGGCTTGGTCCGTTGCTGCTGCATCCGCTTCGTTCTGGTTAGATGTTCTGCCGCCAGAAGACGTTCCTGAGTAATCTCGCAGGCGAGATTCTAGGTTGGTCACGCCGAAGGGGATTCGTTGGGTATTGACGGATCGTCTACGGGTTAAGGGTGAGGATGATCCCCGTGCTGTTGGAGAATCACCGGCGGACGATCGCAGCTCATCACCCTCTATCAGAGGAGACAGTGACTCCAGATCGTTGAACGTATCGAAGCTATATAGAGAGCCAGAAAAATCAGGTAAGCGCTGCTGCTCGGCTGCGGAAAGTTCAATCAACGGAACATCGCGTTGCTCAGCTTCTGGCTCGGGTTGGATGAGATCATTGAAGGCTAGACCCTGAAAAGTAGGGCTGGCGGCAAACAAAACGCTGTGGAATCCGATCGAGATTGCTCCTGCCAGCCAAGAAGGATGCAGGAATCGGCGAAAGTTCCGAGCCTTAGATGGCTGATCTTTAGATGGTGGAGTTTGAGCAGAAACCATAAGCGCGATCGCTCCCCTTAAACCAAGTCGCAGTATAGCCGTTGCCAATTCCGTCAGAACAAGACGGTGAGCCATCTGGCTATGCGCTAAGCACCCAGATGCTATGGGTGCATAAGCCTAGATGGCTAAAGCTATGATTATCGTAGACGCAGTAGCCCTAAACGTGTTTCCTGAAGGTGCAGGGTGTGTAATTATCTGGTCAAGTTTACCCTGTTGTTTACTCTTATTCTCGCCTCGTTAGCATCCTAAAGCTCGTATTTCATCCGTGGGTGCCACACAGTTGATGATAAGCAGGGAGAAATAAGGTAGTTCCAAGTCAGGGTACTGGTTTAGGTCACGATAGATTTGCTCATCGGGTTGAGTGGCCCGAACCACTACACAACTTTTCTCTAAAAGATTTCGCCGGTGCAAAATTTTCCAGGCATCGGCATAGACAGACGCTACTTTCATTAACACCACAACGTCGGCTTGATCCAATACCGCTTCTAGCTCGGACATACTATAAAGAGCCGGTAGCACCATTAGGCGCTGAGTCAGCATGGTCAAAGGAATTCCTAGCGTAGCCGCTGCTGCTAGAGGTGAACAGACACCAGAAACCGTACGAATCGGTGCTGCCGAATGCTGCTGCTGTAGCGTTTGCGCCAAGTATGTGAAGGTGCTGTAGAAACTTGCGTCGCCTTCAGTCGCGAACACCACATCCTGTCCCTGAACGAGATATTGCCAAACTTGACTGGCCGCTTTATCCCAAGCCGTAGTCAGGACCTTCTGATCGTGAACATAGGGAAAGTAGAGGGGAAGCTGTACTTGATGCGATCTCAAAAAGTCAGCCACGATCGCTTGAGCAATGCCCGATTTGCCACCCCGTCCGGCAGGAAAAGCCACTACCGGAGCCGTTTTCAGCAAACGAACTGCCTTGAGCGTGATCAACTCCGGATCTCCGGGGCCAACTCCAACACCCCACAGGGTGCCTAACCTGTTTGCCATCATCATCTAAGAATAAAATCGCAGATCTTTTAGTGCGTAGACAGGACGCGCTCCTCAGCGACTTCGATGCCCAAGTCAACAACGTGCTGCCATCCTAATCCCCGACGGGTAATGGTCATCTCTTCAGGCTCAGTCAAATTGAGAATAGTCGAGAGGCCGTAACCCAAATCCCTATCGTCATCCACAATCAGATCAACCTGAGGTCCTACGAAGTCGAATAGCTCGGCTTTAGAAGGGATTGACGTTTTCTGAGCGTTCATCAACGAGAGTGCCGAAGTCGAGATGATGGGATTCCCTAAGGTCTGGATAATGTCAAGGCAAATTTGACAGTCAGGTACCCGGATACCAGTGGTCTTCCGCTTGGGACTCATCACCAGTTTGGGTACCTGCTTCGTCGCAGGTAAGAGAAAGGTATAAGTGCCTGGAATTAGATGTCGAATCATCCGATAGGCCGGATCGCTGACCCAGGCATACTCAGCAATGTTCGATAAAGAGCAGCACATAAATGTGAGGGGCTTATCGTTGCAGGTCTGCTTGAGCTGTCGGACTCGCTGCACTGCCGATTTCACCGTCAGATCGCACCCGATCGCGTATACAGTATCGGTGGGATACAGCATGATTGCCCCCTGCTGCAGGGCATCGCGAACAGCCGCTATCTTCCGAGTTTGTGGATTTTTAGGATGAATTTTGTAGAGAGTCGCCATTAGGGCCTCCTGTCGCGATCGCAAACAGCCTTTGGGCTAAGGTCTTCATTATGAAAGAGGCTGGCAGGGGCCAGGGAGACTTTTATGAGAACGTTAGCTTTCTGGGATTGTCCGACGGGGCTTTCCGGTGATATGTGCTTAGGTGCATTGGTTAGCGCAGGGGTACCGCTGACCTATTTACAAGAGAACCTGGCACAGCTCAACTTACCGGAAATCGTTGAACTCCAGCAGTCCGTCGTTCATAAAAATGGTATCGCAGCCACCAAAGTGGATGTGGTCCTACCGCATGAGACGGATGCCGCCACCGTTCATCCGCCTGTGCGTCATCTGCATGACATTAAGCAAATCATTACATCAGCGAGCTTGCCCGAGCCAGTTGTGGCCTGGAGTTTAGCGATCTTCCAGCGGTTGGCGATCGCAGAAGGCTCCGTTCACGGCATTGCGCCTGAGACCGTTCACTTTCACGAGGTCGGCGCAACGGATGCCATTGTCGATATTGTCGGCACTTGCTTAGGACTGAACTGGCTCGGCATTGATGAATTGCACTGTGCCCCATTGCCAACTGGAGGCGGTACAATTCGTGCTGCCCACGGTCGTTTGCCTGTGCCCGCTCCGGCTGTTCTAGCACTGATGATGATGGCGCAGGTGCCCATCTACAGTACGGGCTTGCAGGGAGAATTGGTGACTCCCACAGGAGCGGCGATCGCGACGGAACTAGCCACTCACTTTGGCAACCCACCCTCGATGCGATTGCACAAAGTTGGATTGGGTGCAGGGAACAAGGACTTTGCCCTGCCCAACATTCTGCGCCTGTGGATTGGCGAGGCGATGGCAGACTCGGCGCAAAAGCATCCCCACCCTGTCCCTCATGGGCACCCTGCCCAGGAGGTTACCCCGCAGTCGCTCTCCCATAAGCACGATGGCAGCCATAACAGTGCCACGCCTAATATCGAGCAGCGGCAGGGAATAGAAATGGTGACTGTTCTAGAGACGCAGGTTGATGATTTGTCGCCCCAAGCGATCGGTTATCTGTACGATCGCCTCTTTGAAGCGGGGGCTTTGGACGTGTTTACCCAAACCGTCATGATGAAGAAATCGCGTCCGGGTCATCTGATTACGGTGATCGTGTATCCACCACAGGCAGAGAGTTGTGAGCGTGTGTTGCTGCAAGAAACCACGACACTCGGGGTTCGTCGCATGATGCAAAATCGTCTCCGGCTCCGTCGTGACGTTATTCCTTTGGAGACGCCACTTGGCACCGTACGCATGAAATTAGCCTTTCAACCTAATCAGGACGTTCCCTTTAAGGCGCATCCAGAGTACGAAGACTGCGCTACGCTGGCTCGACACCACCAGCTTCCCTGGCGCGATGTGCACAATCAAGCTCTGTGTCATTGGCAAAGACAGGAGAGTAAACGAGTGGGGGAGTGAGAGGACTGAAAAATTGGAGGATTTGAGAGATTCTTAACCAACTGAGGGTGAACGATTGACCTGATGGCAGTAGGATGACCCTATATCGTTTTCTTTTGATGTCACATTTTTACGATCATGGTCAATCTGCCCCCTGACCCCAACGATAGACAGCCACCAGAAGCATTTCGCGACAAGGATGAGGCGATCGCGGTGGCGATCGCTTTTCTGGCTGTTGGCACCATCCTGTTTTGGGGATGGACCCGTGGTCAAAGAACGTTTGTGCCTGCCGCTAACCTGCCTCAGCTATTAGAGGAACCGCTGCTGGAAGATGGCGCGCTGTCGGATGAGGCGATCGAAGAGGATTCAGTGCTCGGACGTCCCAGAACGTTTGATGCGCCAGTAGATACCCCACTTGAAGATGCTGAGATCCTGGAGGACGATACCGTTTCTAGAAGAACGGTCGCCGATGAAGACATTGATACAACTCTAGATTTAGATGATGAAGGTGTTGCGCCTATCGTCCAGGAAGATTTAACTGCGGAAGATGTTGAAGTTCCTGCTGAGGAGGCGACTCCCTTTGAAGAAGATTCGGTTGAAGCTGAGGTGCTACCGCCTTTAGATATCTCAGACGTCGCAGAAAATTACTGGGCATATCCCTATATCGTCACCTTGTTTGAAGAGGGGCTGCTGCCTGATTTACCTGAGGGTGAACTGCGGCCTGACCAACAGATGACTCGGGCCGAGCTGGCTGCGCTGCTCAACAGTTCCTTTGTGCAGAACGAGCCGGAAGAACGGGATTTGGCCTTCGAGGACATCTCAGATACTTATTGGGCAGCCGATGCAATTCGCCATGTCGTTGATGCCGGATACATGACAGGCTATCCAGACGATACGTTCCGGCCAGATGAATTAGTGCCTCGTTATCAGGTACTCGTAACCCTAGCGACGGGTCTGGGTCTTGCGGATCCGGCTGATCCGCAAGCCGTTTTGAATCGCTATCAAGGGGCAGAAGAATTGCCTGAATGGTCTTTGGGACAGGTTGCGGCAGCCGCTGAAAACAGTATTGTGGTAAATCACCCTGAACCTCAGGCATTGGCACCTCAGGAACCGGCTACCCGTGCAGAAATCATTGTGATGATCTATCAAGCGCTGGTTGAGCAGGGGCGGGTTGAGGCGATCGCATCCCCCTTTGTGGCTCCTGAGTAATGGGTAAGCCCTAAGCTTGTGTTGGGACGCGATGTATCGCGTCCCAGTCAGTAGGTCTATCAGCCTCCTCAAGGTTTTGTCCCGCTATGAGGGGATCTTTGAGAAAGAATGTACCGCTGGTGGGGTGTTAATAGCGCAGCGTAACGCACTATAGTCGAGATTTTTATTGTTAGAAATCTCTTCAACTCGTCAGACGGAGTGATTTAGCTGCTACATATTCATCCAGTTCATCAATTAACTTTTGTTTATTTTCTGGTGATAGAAAAGAGGCCTTGAAGGAGTTTTTCGCCAGCTGATAAAGCTCGGTCTGGTTCAAGTTCAAGGCGTCTGCTGCCGCTTGATAATTTTCAGCAACATAGCCACCGAAGTAGGATGGATCATCTGAATTAACCGTGACGCATAGCCCGCGATCAAGCAGCTTTTTCAAGTTATGCTCTGCCATTGAGTTAAAGACTTTTAACTCAACATTAGAGAGAGGACAAACCGTCAGCGGAATTTGTTTTTCGGTCAAATAATTGATTAAGTTTGGATCTTCCAGGCTGCGAACACCGTGATCAATACGTGCTACGCCCAGAAGATTAATAGCTTCCCAAATGTATTCTGGAGGACCTTCTTCTCCTGCATGAGAAACGGTTAAGAATCCCTCAGCCTGAGCTGCTTCAAACACCTTTTGAAACTTTGAGGGAGGGTTGCCTTGTTCAGCAGAATCCAAACCAACGGCAACAATGGTGTCTTTGTAAGGAAGGGCTGTTTTGAGCGTTTCCATGGCTTCCTCAGCACTCAAGTCTCTTAAAAAAGAGAGAATGAGCTGAAATGACATATCAAGTTTAGCTTGAGCATCTACTAAAGCCTGATAAATTCCCTTGTAAACCGTTTCAAATTCTATCCCTCGTTGAGTATGGGATTGCGGATCAAAGAAGATTTCAGTATGTCTAACGTTTTGGTCGGCGGCTTTCTGGAGGTAAGCCCAAGTCAGCTCGTAATAGTCTTGTTCTGTTTTTAAGACTTGGGACCCTTGATAATAAAGATTGAGAAAGGATTGCAGATCGTCAAAATTATACGCGCTCTGAATTTCTTCGACAGAGGCATAGGGTAACTCAATTTGGTTTCGCTTAGCGAATTCAAACATCATTGCCGGCTCTAAAGTGCCTTCAATGTGAAGGTGTAGCTCGGCTTTGGGAAGTCCTTGAATGAATGGGTTCATCTTAAGCTCCAATGTCTAAAAGATATCCGGATTAATGGCGAGAACGTAGGTCATCGTTATGAAAGTCATCACCCCTGCCCAAATCTCTAAAGATTGGTTTGCAGTTCAGAAAAAAAACTGGCAGACCGTCACCATTAAGTAGGTACGGATAATTAATTTGAGGTAAAGATAAGGTCGGAACACAGTTTCCAGTCGTTTTTACCTCGGTTTATTTAACCCCAGACTACTTAGTCGTTAATTCTGATGAGTTTGTTGCTTAGGTCGAGGTTGCTAAATGATGCCAAATTATTATTTTCCTCACGCTAAAATTAGCCCTCAAACTAGCCTCGAAACTCCCATGGTTCTGACGCTCCTGATACAGTCTTAATCACCCTTGATTAGTGAAATAATAGTCTCTAATAAAGCCAACACCCCACTAGAGGCGCTATTCTAGAATCGAAAAGATTTTAACCTATAGGAATTATCTCTTGAAATTTCTATCTTTGGACACATCAATAATCTCCTTCTATAGATTTATTGACAAGACGGTGACTTTATTCTCCCAATCTATCTCGGATAAGGACCTGCTTCTGAAATATTTTGAATTGAACTTTTGCAGTTGGATCGATGCTGATAGATAGATCATGAACACACAATCATTTCTATGGAAATTAATACGCTCCTGATCTAGCCCTAAAAAGGCCAAAAGAGATTTTGCAAATGATTAAGATCCTACAAGAAGCGATGGAACGCTTACAGTTAAAATGAGGGTGCTAGCGATAATAAAATCCGCAAAATCGTAACTGACGATACAGAGGTGGTTGAGCGCTTTTGTTAGCTTTACTTGAAATTTATTTAGTCAAAATTCAGCTGGAGGCGATCGCAATTAAGTGATCCACCATTACGAGAAAGCTGTTCTTAAGATCATAAGTTGCTTCAGGTAGTAGCTTGATTTCTATAGCCTTGACGATGATGACTGAGTTGCAGATTAATATTTAAAAACGTGGCAATGAAACCTGGTTTTGGAGAACTGAAGCGCTCGCTAAGATGTGAATTCGTTTGTGGATTAGTGGGACTTGCGATCAATGAATTGAATGGGTTGACTAATAGTATGTCAATTAATGGTGCTGATCAGTAAGGAGTGGTTCTGTGTTGCGGTTTGGACGCTAGCGTTTCATCGGGTCTCGTTCAACTTTAGGGTGGGGTGATGGATTTATATACTGTGGAAGCCTACTTAAAGCCTCAGTCTCTGCAAGAGATTAACTGGCAGCCTGGATATGCCTTGCTAGCGGGTGGAACGTGGATTTTTAATGAACCCCAACCTCATATCAATACTCTAGTTGACATGCAGCAGTTGGGCTGGGCCGAACTGGAAATTGCCAAGCGGGGTTTGGGCATAGGTGCAATGTGTCTCCAAAATACGCTTTTGGACTTTTCGTTTCCTCAGGATTGGACAGCGGCGGAATTGCTTAAGGATGCCGTACGGGAATTAGCCTCGTTCAAACTGTCCAATGAGGCGACTGTCGGCGGCAATATTTGCTTGGCTTTGAGCGCTAGCACATTTGCTCCAGTAACCGTAGCTCTGAATGCGAGCTATGAGATTTGGTCTCTTCAGGGAGAACCGCGTATTGTCAAGGCATTAGATTTTCAACAGGCACCTCAGAGGACTATCTTGCAGCCAGGAGAGGTTTTAAGGAAAATCTGGATTCCTGCAGAAAACTTGACGGGCTGGCAAACGAGTTTCAAGCGAATGGCCGTCTCGACGGCGGGGTATGCGATCGCAACCGTCGCATCGGCTTACAATGAGGCCACTCAGCAGCTCCGCTTTGGTATTGCTGGAAGTGTTATGGCACCCTGCCTGATCGAATTTGCATCGCCTCCCAATGAGACAGAATTGGCGATCGCTCTGGATGCCCAGATTCCATCGCAGCATTATCTAAACAATGACAGAGCTAGCGCCGACTATCGCCGCCACATCACTCAATTCCTTATGCAACGGACCCTGACTGACCTGACAACTGGCGCTCAAACGAGTCGGCGGTTCTGATTACTATCTCAAATGCCTAAATGCAGACCTGATGCGGACCTGCCAAACAATTTGACGATGCGGCTCCATTCGGATCATTCACTCACTTGAGTTATCTTCCCTCCCCAACCTATCGATATGCCAAATTCTTTAACCCTTACTGTCAATCAGCAGGACCGCACAGCTAGCTGTGATCCAGGGACAAGCTTGCTCAGCCTGCTGCGAGATTTGGGATATAAGGGGGTGCATCGGGTTTGTGAATCGGGGGACTGCGGCTGCTGTACTGTGTGGCTGGAGGATAAGCCCATTCATAGCTGCATTACCCCAGCCTGGCGAGCGGATAGCCATCAAATTACCACTATAGAAGGCCTAGGCAGCGAGGGGCTAGCGCCGATGCAGGAGGCTTTTCTAGCAGCGCAAGGATTTCAGTGCGGCTACTGCACCCCAGGCGTGATCATGACAGCCACTAAATTGGACTACGAGTCAGAGACGGAACTGCGAGGAGAGTTGGAGGGCAATCTCTGTCGCTGCACAGGCTATCAGTCCATTGTCGATAGTATTTTGCTGTGCGAGAGCAAGGCGGCCTCTAGTCCAACTCAGCAAAAACAGCTTGAGCAAACCGAGGGGCAAGTTGGGAAGAACATTCCTAAGCAAGATGGAACCGACATTGTGACCGGGAAGCCCATTTACACGGATGATTGGGTGCCTGTGGGACTGCTTCACTTAAAGGTACTGCGATCGCCTCATCCCCATGCTCGTATCACTCATATCGACACTCAGAAAGCAGCAGCCCTAGACGGGGTACAGGCAATCTTCACCCATGCCGATGTTCCTCGTCGTCCTTACAGCACTGCCGGGCATGGCGAAGGTGCTCCTGATCCGATGGATCACTATTTGCTAGATAGGAAGGTGCGGTTTATTGGCGATCGCGTTGCCGCAGTTGTCGCCGACACGGAGGCGATCGCGACCCGAGCCTGCGAGCTGATTGAAGTGGAGTATGACATTCTGCCCCACGTTATCGATCCAGCAGCGGCGATGACTGGTGAAGTCTTGATTCATGATGAGGTGGAATCCACCCAGATCAAGGATGCATCACGCAATATTGCCGGAGAAGTGTTCTTAGAAAAGGGCAACGTGGAGGCTGGATTTGCTGAAGCCGAAGTCGTGGTTGAAAAGACGTATAGGGTTCCTGCCGTCCAGCACGTTCATCTAGAACCCCACACCAGCACCAGTTGGTTTGATGAGGACGGCACGCTGGTCGTTCGATCCAGCACGCAGGTTCCTTTTCACTGTCAAAGAATCCTGTCTGAACTGTTCGATATCCCGCCCGAAAAGCTGCGAGTGTATAAAGCCAATATCGGCGGTGGATTTGGCAATAAGCAAGAAATTTTGACTGAGGATCTGTGTGTGCTTGCAACGCTGCATCTCAAACGGCCTGTACAGTGGCGCTTAACTCGAAAGGAGGAGTTTACAGCAACCAATAGCCGTCACGGGATGACCATTCGTCTCAAAACGGGAGTCAATCGAGACGGCACTATCCTCGCTCAAGAGATGGAAGCGATTTCCAACACTGGTGCGTATGGCAACCATGGTCAGACGGTCGTTTTCCTAACCGGATGTTTTCCTCTCGGCCTATATCGCTGTTCCCATCAGCGCTTCAGAGGAATAGCGGTGTATACCAACACTATGCCAGGGGGGGCCTTTCGAGGTTATGGGGCGACTCAGGGAACGTTTGCAGTGGAATCTCAACTGGATGAAATTGCCAACCAGCTCAATCTCGACCCAATCGTCCTACGGCACAAGAACTTTATCACCGCCGAAGATGAAATTCTTATTGGCCGAGAAAAACACTTTCACATTATTGGCAGCTACGCCCTTGCAGACTGTGTTGAAAAGGTGACGCAGGCATTCTCCCAGTCTGAACCCAAAACGGAAGAGGCACCTTATTTACGCCGGGGTGTTGGTTTTGCCGCGACCATGCAAGCCAGCGGATTGGCGAAGATTCACAAGGCAAGCGTCTGCCTTTCACTACAGCCCAATGGGAGCTATCGACTTAAAACAGGATCTGTTGATGTGGGCACGGGTTCTGATACGACGTTGAGACAAGTGGCTGCTCACGTTCTCAACACGACGGTCGACCAGATTGAGCTGATTGCTGCCGATACCCAACAGACTCCCTTTGACGCAGGATCCTATGCTTCGGCAACCATGTTCATCTCTGGGCAAGCGGTAAATTTGGCCGCAAAAAAACTGCGATCGCATCTCCTCGAACTCGCAGCTACTGACTTGGATTGCGATCAGCTAAAGGCCGATCAGCTAGCGCTAACTGCGAATGCGGTCTGTTCCTCCTCAGCCCAAATCAGCTTGCCAGAATTGGCTGCCATGGCTCAAAAAGCCGGTCAATTCCTAGAGGTTGAATTGGACTATTCCTCTGATACTGCCTCCCTGACGTTTGCCTTTATGGGGGTTGAAGTCGAGGTTGATACTCAGACTGGGCGTGTTCGAGTTCTACGCTGCGCCGAAGCGATCGACGTCGGTAAGGCAATCAATCCCCGTATCTGTCACGGTCAGGCAACGGGAGGAATGGTCATGGGGCTAGGCTATGCCCTATCGGAAGAATTGCGGATGGATGAGAGGGGCCAAATTCTCAATCCCACACTGCGAACCTATCGCATTCCAGCAGCTAAGGATGTTCCGCTGATGGATGTCTTTTTGGTCGAAAAAGCGGATCCTTACGGTCCCTTCGGTGCTAAAGGCATTGGGGAAATTGGGACCAATTGCACTGCTCCCGCGATCGCTAATGCCATTGCCAACGCGACAGGCGCTAGGGTGCGTCAGTTACCGATGACCCCTGAGCGGGTTTGGCGGGCTTTGCAGCAACATGACAAAGAAGATTGAAATGGAGTCATGACAAGCGCTCAAGCCTTCTATCAGCAGCTGCAAGATCGATTGCATCAAGGTCCAGTGGTACTAGCAACGATTGTGAAGACGAGGGGGTCTGCTCCCCGAGAAGTTGGCGCGAAGATGGCTATTTGCCCAGATGAAACGATCATTGGCACTATTGGCGGCGGGGCAGGGGAGGGCAAGGTCATTCAACAGGCCCGGCAATTATTGAACGCGGGAAGCCCACAGCTCGTTGACATTGATTTGACCGGTGCACCTAAACGCGACATCCAAGGGGTGTGTGGAGGTAAGGTGCAAGTTTGGCTGAAGCAGTGGAGCGGACAGGCGGCGATCGCCCTAGTGGATCAAATTCTTCAGCTTCTTGCAATGGGCGAACCGGGGCAACTAGTGACTCCTTTCCAGGCAGATCAATTTCCCTATTTGTTGAATGGCAGCGGTTTGGGTTTACAGAGCGATCGCGCTCAAGGAGTCTCTGACCATTTCGTAGAGGTCATTGAGCCGCCTCCAAGATTACTGATTGTGGGTGCTGGTCATGTTGCTGCGGCGCTAGCTAAGGTCGCTCAATTCGCAGATTTTCAAATTGCCGTGCACGACGATCGCGCTGAATTGGTCACGCCTCAAAGATTTCCTAATGCTCTGTTGCTGACAGGACCCATGGACGAGGTTTTAGACAAACTGGTGGATTCTGCTCATCTCTATGTTGCCTTGGTCGCGCGGGGATATCAGCAAGATTTGATCGCCATGCAGTCTATTTTGGAGAGTGCCTGTGACTATGACTACATTGGCGCGATCGGGAGCCAAAAACGCATTCAGATGATTTATCAAGCGCTCCAACAGCAGATGCTGCCGGTCGAAAAACTGAATCCGTTCTACGCACCCATTGGTTTAGACATCGGGGCACTCACGCCAGAAGAAATTGCCGTTAGTATTTGTGCTGAACTCATCAAAGTTCGACGTGGCGGCACAGGGTTATCGCTTTCTCAGCGAATGCAGACTCAAAAGATAACCACAACCCCGCTAAAGATACACCTACCGCAACGTTAAGATTGCCGATGACTGCTCTGCAAGATTTCGCCATTATCCTAGCTGCTGGTGCTTCTAGCCGCATGGGCACCTGTAAGACTGCTTTGCCTTGGCAGGGCAGTACGCTTTTAGCGTATCAGTGCGAACAGTTTTTGTTGACTAGCGTCACGCCTATTGTTGTCTTGGGACCCCACAACCTGCATAGACAAGACGATTGCCCACAGGAAAGTTATGTTGTTCTCAATGCGGCACCTAAGCGAGGGAAGATTAGCTCTATCCAAACAGGGCTGAACGCTTTGCCCGCAGATTGGACCACGCTTTTTATTGCTGCTGTCGATCAGCCTCGTCCAGTCAACGTTTATCGAACCTTGTTGCAGACCCATCGAGAGCGCACAGCTTTACTGACAGCGCCGTCCTATCATGGAAAACTGGGTCATCCTCTGGTGTTTTCCAATCGCTTGGCCTCAGAGTTAGCCATCCTTAGCGAAGAGACGCTGGGATTGCGACGCATTGTTCAAAACTTGGGGGAGGCGATCGCTAAAGTAGAGTTCACGACGCCATTGATTTTGAGTGACTTAAATACACCAGCTCACTATCAAGAGCATCTGAGAACAGTCACTGTAAAAAGATAGGCCGCAGCAACCTACGACCTAAACCCCTTGCTCAGGCTGCCCTAACTGGACAAACGGCCTTACTTCAGACCTGTGTTTGCGCCAGGACGGCCCGTAGCAAGCTCAACCTTGACAATTTTCCCACCCATCTTCTGGATGCGTTGCTGCTCACTAAACCAGTTTTCGTAGGGTACTAGCTTAGTAAAAAATGTGTTCTGCAACTCCCGCTGGGTGCGAATGCGAGTTTGACTAGGAACACAGGCCGTAACCTTAAACATTCGCATGGCTAGTTAGTTCTCCTGAACCAAAACAAACAACAGCAAAAATCAAAAAAATTAAATGGAATTTACGGCTTATCTAAACAGAAAAGTTGAAACTCCAGTTAACACAGTAGTATCTAAAAACCAGCTCCCGCAGAGGACCCGTGTCCCAAGCCAATGCTAAAGACGGGAAACCCGTTCTTCAACACTCGCCCCAGACAAAGATTCTGCGGGAGCGCATCTAAACGATGATAGAAGGCCCTATGAGACCCTCAGCCCTAGCTCAAGCCAGAGCAGATGTAGTCAAAGTAAACGCCCATTTCCTTACCTGCGTCAGCACCAACCAGGCTAGCAGTGACTTCTTTCATAGCTTGGATGGAGTTAACCGTTGCACCGATGGGCACACCCAGAGAGTTGTAAGTCTCTTTCAGGCCATTGAGTACACGCTCATCCAAGATGGAAGGGTCACCCGCCAACATAGCGTAGGTGGAATAGCGTAGGTAGTAGTCCAGGTCGCGGATGCAAGCTGCATAGCGACGAGTGGTATACATATTACCACCCGGACGAGTGATGTCAGAGTAGAGCAGAGACTTGGCAACTGCTTCCTTGACGATTTCAGCTGCGTTAGCGCTAATAGCAGTCGCTGCGCGAACACGCAGTTCACCCGTTTGGAAATAAGCCTTCAGCTTATCCAAGGAAGAACCGTCAAGGTATTTACCCTGAACGTCAGAAGCGTTGATGACAGCAGTAATTGCGTCTTGCATGATTTGTTTCCTTAAATTCCTTACCTGAGTTAAAAACGTGCGTTGAACGAGCAGACTCTACTGCATTGCACCAACGACATAGTCAAAGTAAGCAGATGCTTCAGCAGCATCTTCGCTAGAGAGCAGACCAGAAGCAACTGCCTTCATGCAGCGAACGGATTCTGCAACAGCAGGAACGGGCGTGCCTAGAGAGTTGTACATCTCTTTAACACCGACCAAACCAATCTCTTCGATCGGCGTAACATCCCCAGCAACCACACCGTAAGTGATGAGGCGTAGGTAGTAGTCCATGTCGCGAAGACAGGTTGCCGTCATTTCTTCGCCATATGCGTTTCCACCCGGGGAAACAACATCAGGGCGCTTTTGGAAAAGCTGGTCACCAGCTTGCTTAACAATGCGCTCACGAGACTCAGTCAGAACCTGAGCAATGCGCAGGCGACGCTCGCCAGAGGTCACAAATGTTTTAATACGGTCTAGTTCGCCAGGGCTGAGGTAACGTGCCTCAGCATCAGCGTTCACGATGGATTTCGTGACAATGCTCATTAGATGGATTCCTCCGAAAATGTAACCAGGTATGTAATAGATAGCTGGCATTCACTGGATGTAGACAGCCAGCGATCGCCTCTCAAGGCTTTGCCTTAGCGCCAATCACGCTGTCTGTCATAGATGCCTGCGCCAGCAACAATCCCCAGAACGTCCACAAGTTATCCCTCAAAACCTTTCCCCTAGCGAAAAGCTTAGAGATCTCACAGTGGCACTCCTTAAAACCTTGAGGCGCAAGCACCTTCGGAATTTATTGTCCGGTATCACCTTCTCCTTCTTCAGTGAGGTGAAACATTTTGTAATACTTTTCCTCATGTTTTCTCAATCCTTCCGTCCACTAAGGTTTTGAGGAGGATTGTTACGCAAAAAAACCACACCCTAATTGGCAGGGTGCGATCGCGGTCTAGATGGCTTTGTAACGATGCTTAACGCTCAGTTTCCCGGTAGAGACCGTGCGATCTCTACCGGGATGACTAACTAGGACTTCTCCATTGCACCGGCCATCAGCGGCATTTGAGTACCGTCAACATTAGAATTGACAGGTTCAAAACTAGGCACTACTAGATCATTGTTTTGCTTAGTGAGTTGGTTGTAAAGCCGCTCAGTATTCGGGAAATTGGCCGCAGGTAACGTTGGGAAGCGACGGAAAGGTACTACATCCTCGCCAAAGCATTCCGTATACTCTGGGCTGTTGACCATCTCCCGAATGAAGCCCTTCAAACCTTGCTTAGCTAAGATCTGGTTGTATTTGCGAATCTCCTGCTGATCGACGGGCGCACGACCTAAGAAGTGCTTGGTCCCCAACTCAATCACCTTCGTGTTGGGATAGGGGGCGTAGAACTCCTTGAGGTAAAGCTGAGAGCATCCCAGACCTTCGATAAACTCCTTCAGATTGATTTCCCCATTGCTTAATCGACTTTCCAGCACTTTGAACTCGTTTTGCACGATATAGGGGGCAATGTCTCGCTCAAAGATTTGCCGATAAGCCGCCTGAATGATCAACGACAGGCTGGTTTTATCTGCCGTGGTCGTAAGTTTGAAAATCTTGGTCTGCTGGCGCTGACGGTTAACGCCTTGGCTCACCCGCATTTGAACATCAGGCATGGTGCGAACACCAGTGGCTTGACCCAGTTCAACAAAGCGAGGCGTGGTTTCAGGCATATCCTGAGCCATGCCGCGATCAGCCATGGCACCACCCCGCACTGTCCGCATAGCGAGACCTGCCGGTGTGAGGTAACGCTCATAGGGAATCGTATCCTCGCCAAATGACTCATCGTATTCCTTGCTATCGATGATGGCGTCAACCAGTGCGTAGAACCCCTTCTTAGAACAGATATCAAAATATTTGTTCGTTTCCTGACGGCCATAGGTTGGGCGACCTAACAAGCGACGATGAATGTACTCAACGGCCTTCATGACATAGAGAGACGTCCAGTACATCTTGCGGAATATTTCCGACTTGGCTAGCGCTCGAATGAATTCACGAACGGTAATATCGCCGTTTTCTAGCTTGATTTCCGCCGTCTTCAGCCGTTGGCCTTCATAGAGTTCACGGCCAAAGACTTGACGATAGGCCGCTGTGATGACGGCCTGAGTCGAACTCTCTGAGTAACGGACGCTAGCTTGAGTGTTACCCGTTGCTGGAATTTGGTCGAGCTTAAAGACCTTGGGTCCTAGAGAGCCAGGATTCTTCGGCCTAGCCGCAGGATTGCTCAGCTGATTGTCAATGCCTGCGCCTCGACGAATCAGGATACGCCGAGTGTCCTTATTGAAGAAAGCGGGTGTGGCATCAGGGTTCCGAGTCTCTTTCGGGAAGATGGCGCCAAACTGAATTTCCAACGGATCGTTGCCAGAACCATAAACGTGCTGGTCAGGCAGCGGCTGTTCGTAAGCGGAAAAGAGCGTAACAAATTGAGGCACTTTTCGGAACGGGGCGCTGTAGTTAAACAGGTCGAACTGAGGTCCCCAATTGCGACATTCCTGCGCTTCCTGCCCTAGCCCTCTGATGTAGGGAACGGTCTCTTCACCAAAGTAGTCAGCGTATTCTTTGGAATCTACGAGCGCATCCACCAGAGCGGACAGCCCCCCTTTGGAGATAATCGCGAAGTAGTCTTGAACCTCTTCGCGAGAACTGGGGCCACGGCCCAAAATATGGCGGAAAGCCAGTTCTAAGGCCCGGCTGTTGATGTACGGCTCGTAGAAATTCTTTCGATATAGGGGCGACTTACACAGGCGACGAATAAATTCCTTCATGGAAATTTCGCCATTTTTGACCTTCGACTCCAGATCGGAAATCCCTAAAGAGTAAGCCCGTTGGATATCGCGCTCAAAAACCTGTCGATAAGCAGCTTTGACAATGCTTTGCTTCTCGCTGGAAGATAGGCCAGGCTTCATGGCGTACTTAGGTCGCCGCTCAGCTGCATTGAAATAAATTTGCGGTAGCTCCAGTCCTTGCAAGTCATCCGAAGGACGCTGGCGCAGCTTGTTAGAAGGTGTCGGAGCTTTGAACTCATCTAGCAGTACGTCGAAGTACTGGGTCACAATTTCAGAAGCTTCAGCGTCTTCTCGGAAATACCGCAACGCTGCAAAGCGCATCGTCTGAATGGCGACGATCGTTGCTGCCGAAGAACACGCATTCTCAATAATCTCCCGCAGTCCTCGGACGTTAACGGAGATGATATTGGGATCACCCGCCACGATCGCATAGCTCAAGTACCGCAAGAACCAACTCATATCCCGCAGCGACTTTTGCATGTTGCCGGGGCCGTAACGAGATACGTTGATAGGCCTGAAACCAGGAGGGATTGGCCCGCTGGGGGTACCAACGCTAAAGATGGAGCGGATACCTTCAAAAATGCCGCCGCCGTTACTCTCGATGTAGGTGGCGGTGCCTAACTTGGAGGCTTGCAGATCATCCAAAACTTCGCCACTCATTGTCATCTGGACTTCCTCGGCGGAATCGTCCAAGCGCTCCAGGTAAGACAATGGGGAGCCGCCCGTAAAAATACGGTTGGCAGCCTGAGACACAATCAGCTCAGAGTAGCGCGTCAAAGCTTCGGCGATCGCAAGCCGCTTAGCTCCAGAAGTAAAGAAGCTAGAGAGTTCTTCAAGCTCTCCTTTATTGATATATCGGTCTTGCTGCTCTGCCTGGGAGATGGTCGCGACGGGCAGAGTTTGATACAGCTGGGGTCGCGCAACGACGCTACCGCCACTAGCTTTTAGAGTCATCCTTTTTCAACGGCTCCCTACTCAATCTTCAAAAACAGAATCAGCCAGATACCTCAACGACAGAAACACTCCTACCGTCCCAAGCTGGAGTATCTAGCAGTACAGAAATTAAAAGCCCAACGTCCAATAAGGACGATCATTCTAGACTTCAAGATTAAAACGATTCGGGTTAGAAGCTGATTAATGTTAAAAACTGTGTAATAACCTCATCACCCTCTCCACACGACATCCTACAAGGGACTAGGGACGAACATGAGAAAGATGTAAAGCTCTGTAACGTTCTCTGTTTTCTCATCGATGAGTATGAGGAAGTATTAATCTCTACCCATCCACCCCTCACCCATTCCACGCCCATGTCTGCCGACTCTATCAGTCAAGCTGTTGCTAGCCTCTATAACACTTACCCTTTTCCACCTGAACCCTTACTGGATGAGCCGCCACCCGGTTACAACTGGCGTTGGCACTGGTCAGCATCTTATGCCTTTTGCACAGGACAGATGCCCCAGAAGCAGGCCGTTCGAGTGCTCGATGCTGGCTGTGGCACCGGTGTGGGCAGCGAATATATTGCCCATCTCAATCCGCAGGTGTTGATTACAGGCATTGATATTAGCGATCGCGCTATTGCTACAGCTCGCGAACGCTGTCAGCGGTCTGGGGCTAAGAACGTCATGTTCCAAACCCTAAGCCTTTACGAGGCCGCTACGCTGAATCAGCAATTCGACTGGATCAACTGCGTGGGTGTCCTACATCACCTGCCGGATCCGATTAAAGGGTTGCAGGCTCTGGCATCGGTTTTAGCTCCGGGAGGCATTTTTCACATTTTTGTCTATGCGGCTTTGGGGCGTTGGGAAATTAGCCTGACGCAAAAGGCGATCGCTCTTCTACAGGGGGACCGTCGTGGTGATTATGAAGATGGCGTTGCCGTTGGTCGCCAACTCTTCAAGACACTCCCTGAGGACAATCGGCTGAGGCAGCGAGAACAGACCCGGTGGTCGATGGAGAATCAACGGGATGCTAATTTTGCCGATATGTACGTGCATCCCCAGGAAGTGGACTATACAGTCGATACGCTGTTTGAGTTTATTGATGCCTCGGGGTTAACTTTTCTCGGCTTTTCCAATCCTCGCCACTGGGATTTGTCTCGTTTGTTGGGCAATGACTCGACCCTAATGACTCGCGCTCAAACACTATCGGAACGCGATCGCTACCGCTTGATCGAACTTCTGGATCCTGAAATCACGCACTTTGAATTTTTCCTCGCAAAACCACCCCTGCCGCAAGCCGACTGGTCAGACGATGAAACCCTAAAAGTCGCTCATCCAGAACGTCAGCCTTGTCTGCAAGGCTGGCCGAGTCGATCCATTTTCGACGCGGACTACCAAATCGTGGAGCTGACCGAAGCTGAATTTGCCTTTCTGAAACACTGTGACTCGGCCTTAGTGACGGCAACAGTAGAGGACTGTCTAGTGGGAACGGATCTGGATTTGGCAGGGGTGCGATCGCTCCAGCAAAGACAGTTGGTGCTGTTATTGCCGCGATCGTGAGCAGCGTTCTCTCTCAGCCCAATCATTATCGTTAACCCAGACAATTTAGAGGATGCAGCTAAATTCCGCACATTTTTGAGGATTAATTACCTATTCAAATAATTAAAGATTGTTACCGTGATATGATCGGCGGTGGTCTGGGCAGCTGCTTGTAAAAGTAGCTCCAGGCATAACCTTCAACGATTGACCGGATAGGCTGAGTGGAAACTCCCTCAAGTTCTGAACTATCAGATTTAACAGGAGCCGAAGCACCTTCACCGTCTTCTTCCGAAGACGCTATGGAGGGTTTTTATCGCCTCCAAAGGCGACTGCTGACGACCACCCTCGTGTTTTCAGCATTTATCTTTGTGAGTACTTGGTTAGCCTACTCGTCGCATATCGCCTTGAATTACCTCATAGGTGCGTGCGTAGGTGTGGTTTACTTGAGGATGTTGTCAAAAAACGTGGAAAAGATTGGGCAGGGAGCTGGCGGCGTTTCAAGCGGTCGATTGGCTCTGGTAGCTGCAATGATACTGCTCGCGAGTCAGTGGAATCAGCTGGAAATTATGCCTGTTTTTCTAGGATTTTTGACCTATAAAGCAGCTCTCATTGGTTACACCATATGGACCGCTATTCCTACGGGTGAATAGCCTATGACCGTAAATCTTTGGGTTATGAGAGTTTAACACTGTTTTTTCGGCAGGTTTTTGTGCAAACCTTAAGATTAGCTAGAGATGATAGACATTATGCCGATTTCAATGTTGTTGGCTGAGCTAGAAGTAGGCCAGCATTTTTATTGGGAAATAGCAGGTCTCAAGATTCACGGTCAGGTTTTTCTAACGTCCTGGTTTGTGATTGCACTGCTGGTTCTGGTCTCAGTTCTTGCTACACGCAAGATTGAGCGCATCCCGTCGGGATTGCAGAACTTCATGGAGTATGCGCTGGAATTTATCCGCGATCTCGCTAAGGGACAAATTGGAGAAAAGGAATATTGTCCCTGGGTTCCCTTTGTCGGCACACTGTTTCTGTTCATCTTTGTCTCAAACTGGTCAGGTGCCTTGTTGCCCTGGAAGCTAATTAAGATTCCAGGCAGTGAGTTGGCGGCTCCCACCAACGATATCAACACGACCGTTGCCTTGGCGTTGCTGACGTCTCTAGCCTATTTTTACGCGGGTTTAAGTCGGCGTGGACTGGGTTACTTTGCTCGATATATTGAGCCAACTCCCATTCTTCTCCCCATCAATATTTTGGAAGATTTCACCAAGCCCTTGTCCCTAAGCTTCCGACTTTTCGGAAACATTTTGGCGGATGAGCTGGTTGTTGCAGTCCTAGTGCTGCTGGTGCCCTTGTTCGTGCCTCTACCAGTCATGATTTTGGGCTTGTTTACCAGTGCAATTCAAGCGCTTATCTTTGCAACTCTGGCTGCTGTCTATATTGGAGAAGCGATCGAGGGCCACGGTGAGGAAGAGCATGGGTAGTTTACAGACTACCCAGATGATACCTGGGTTGATGCGCGGGTTATTAGAGCGCGCCATCAACGAGGCGGTCCCCTGGACCATTTAATAAGAGCAAGCCAATTGGCGAGTTCAAATCTGTAGCTGTTAGTAGATTGTCAACTCTTGAGGTAAAGACATGGATCCGATTGTTGCTGTTGCATCTGTCGTTGCTGCTGCACTGGCTGTAGGCCTGGCATCTATTGGCCCTGGTATTGGTCAAGGAAATGCTGCTGGTCAGGCAGTAGAGGGGATTGCTCGTCAGCCCGAAGCTGAGGGCAAGATTCGCGGTACCCTCCTGCTGTCTCTAGCGTTCATGGAAGCGTTGACCATCTATGGTCTCGTAGTTGCTTTGGTTCTTTTGTTTGCAAACCCCTTTGCATAAATCTGACGCTTCTCGATTGAGAGGGCACGCTTTCTCAATCGAGACTTCTCTTGATTTGAATCTGATGATTTAAATCTGATGTAGACCCCTTCGAATGAAACTGTGGGCTTGGTGCGATGAATTGGACGTTGCTTTTAGCTGTTGAGGCAGCTGCTGAAGAGTCAGGCGGTTTGTTTGACATTGATGCAACTTTGCCCTTGATGGCAATTCAGTTTTTGATTTTGGCTGCTGTCCTCAATGCGGTTTTTTATAAACCCTTGGGTAAAGCCATCGATGAAAGAGACGGGTATGTTCGCTCTAATGTGACAGAGGCCAAGGAGCGCCTAGCCCAAGCAGAAAAGTTAGCCACGCAGTATGAGCAAGATTTGGCTGAGTCTCGTAAACAGGCTCAAGCCATTATTTCTGATGCTCAGGCTGAGGCACAGCAGATTGCTAGCCAGCAGCTTGCCGAGGCCCAACAGGAAGCACAGGCTCAAAAGGAGCAGGCCCAGAAGGAAATTGAGGCTCAGAAGGAGTCAGCTTTTCAGGCTTTGGAAGGCCAGGTTGAGGACCTGACTCGACAGATGCTGGACAAGCTCCTCAGTTTCGCTTGACCCTGTCCCAGGCTAAGACCCTGTTGCAGGAAGACTCAGAATCAACTGTGTCTATCTAAGGTGCTTCATGTCTGGGAGCTACAGCCTTGAAGCCGCCTCTGGATTCTTGGTTTAGTTGATGACAGCCCTTGAACAGGGTGTTTACGTTCTATTGCATTGATTGTTAGGAAAAACCGCCATGATAAGTCTTTGGCTGCTAGCAACCGAAGAAGGTGGCTATGGATTTAATTTCGACATCCTGGAAACCAATCTGATCAACCTTGTGATCATTTGGGGTGTGCTGTTTTACTTCGGCAGCAAGTTTTTGGGAAACACTTTATCCAGCCGCCGTGCCTCCATTGAAGAGGCTATTCAAGATGCTGAGCGTCGTCAGCGTGAGGCGACGAAGGCATTGGACGAACAAAACAAGAATTTGGCTCAGGCTCAGTCCAAAGCCCAAGAAATTGTGCAGACGGCTAAGCAGAATGCCTCTAAGGCCCGTGAGGATATACTGGCTCAGTCTAAGACTGACATTGAGCGGATGCGAGCAGCAGCTGATCAGGATGTTTCCTTTCAGCAAGAGCGTGTTATGCGTGAGCTAAGACAGCGCATTGCACAGTTGGCAATGGAGCGCGCTGAGAATGAATTGCCTTCTCGCCTAACACCAGAAGTACAAAACTCGCTGGTAGATAAAAGCATCGCCCTGCTGGAGGACTAGGTCATGAGCGGAACCATTGTATCCATGGAAATTGCTGACCCCTATGCTCAGGCTCTGATGTCTTTGGCAAAGGATCAGCAGCTAGAGGATAAGTTTGGAGAAGATTCTAAAGCTGTTTTAGATCTCCTCAACGAATCTGCTGAACTCCAGCAGTTTTTAGCTAACCCGCTCATGGAAGAAGGGGCTAAGAAGGGGGTCCTAGATCAGATTTCAGGTGAATTGCATCCTCTGTTTGCTAACTTCATGAAGCTTTTAGTTGACAAGGGCCGCATTGGCTTTCTTGAACCTATCTTGAAGCAGTATCAAGATCTGCTGCGCCAGCTTAGAAAGACTGTCTTAGCGGAGGTGACCTCCGCGATTGAACTCTCAGATGAACAGAAAGATAGGATTCGTCAGAAGGTCACTGCTATGGCCGGGGCAGAGCAGGTCGAGCTAGAGGTGAACTTAGATCCTGAGCTGTTGGGGGGTGTCATCATCAAGGTAGGTTCTCAGATTGTTGATGCTAGCCTGCGGGGTCAGCTTCGACGTCTAAGTATGCAGTTGAGTTCTGCGACTTAGTTCTTCCGCCTGACAGTGTTAACTGCTGGGTTTGAGTTTTTGATCGTCCACTTAAGTTCAATAGAGCAATTCCAATGGTAAGCATCAGACCTGACGAAATTAGTAGCATTATCAAGCAGCAGATTGAGCAATATGACCAGTCTGTCCAAGTGTCCAATGTGGGTACCGTTCTCCAGGTAGGTGACGGAATTGCCCGTATCTATGGCTTGGAAAAGGCGATGGCTGGGGAACTGCTTGAGTTTCAGGACGGCACAGTCGGGATCGTCCTGAACTTAGAGGAAGATAACGTCGGTGCCGTGTTGATGGGCTCTGGCTACGGCATTCAGGAGGGTAGTCCAGTTACGGCTACCGGTAAGATTAACTCCATTCCGGTTGGCGATGCTATGGTGGGCCGGGTTGTAGATGCATTAGCTCGCCCTATTGATGGTAAGGGCGAAATTCAAACCTCTGAAAGCCGTTTGACTGAATCCACAGCGCCTGGAATCATCGCTCGTAAGTCGGTTTGTGAGCCTATGCAAACGGGCATTACGGCCATTGACGCCATGATTCCGATTGGTCGGGGTCAGCGTGAGTTGATTATTGGCGATCGCCAGACGGGCAAAACTGCCGTTGCGATCGACACCATCCTTAACCAGAAGGGCCAAGACGTAATTTGTGTTTACGTAGCGATTGGGCAAAAAGCCGCTTCCGTTGCCCAAGTTGTGAATGTTTTAGAAGAGCGCGGCGCTATGGACTACACCATCGTCGTTGCGGCCAACGCCAGTGACCCAGCACCGCTGCAATATCTGGCTCCCTATACGGGCGCGACCCTAGCCGAGTACTTCATGTTCAAGGGCAAGCACACCTTGGTGGTGTACGATGACTTGTCCAAGCAGGCTCAGGCCTATCGTCAAATGTCCTTGCTGCTGCGTCGTCCACCGGGTCGTGAAGCGTATCCCGGAGACGTATTTTACTTGCACTCCCGCTTGTTAGAGCGGGCAGCAAAGCTCAGCGATGAATTGGGTGGCGGCAGTATGACAGCACTGCCGATCATTGAAACCCAAGCGGGTGATGTCTCGGCTTATATTCCTACCAACGTTATTTCAATTACTGACGGTCAAATCTTCCTGTCCTCCGACTTGTTCAACTCTGGTTTGCGCCCTGCCATCAATGCGGGTATCTCCGTCTCCCGGGTGGGCGGTGCGGCTCAGATCAAGGCGATGAAGAAGGTTGCAGGTAAGCTCAAGCTGGAGCTAGCTCAGTTTGCTGAGCTGCAAGCCTTTGCCCAGTTTGCATCTGACTTGGATAAGGCTACTCAAGACCAGCTAGCTCGCGGCGCGCGCCTGCGGGAATTGCTGAAGCAGCCTCAAAACTCACCACTGCCGGTTGAGGATCAGATTGCGATTATCTACGCTGGCACGAACGGCTACTTAGATGACATTCCCGTTGATGGCATTGTGGATTATGCTAAGCAGCTGCGCGAATACTTGAGAACCAGCAAGCCTCGCTATGCAGAAATCGTTCAGTCTGAGAAGAAGCTCACCGATGAGCTGATTGGAATTCTCAAGGAGTCTATCCAAGAGACTAAGCAGGCGTTTATGGCGGCGGCTTAACTCCGGTTTAAGGCTTCAGGTAGTCTGCAATGGACTGACTACCTGAAGCCATTATTGGTTGGGAAAAGAGACATATGGCTAACCTCAAAGCAATTCGCGATCGCATTAAGACAGTCAAAAATACACGGAAAATCACGGAAGCGATGCGGTTGGTCGCAACCGCTAAGGTGCGTCGGGCACAGGAGCAAGTCATTGCAACCAGGCCCTTTGCCGACCGTCTGGCTCAAGTCCTGCACGGCTTACAAACGCGACTTCAGTTTGAAGATGTTGATCTACCGCTGCTGCAAAAGCGTGAGGTCGAGAACGTTGCACTGCTGGTTATTTCGGGCGATCGCGGTCTTTGCGGTGGTTACAACACGAATGTGATTCGTCGAGCTGAGAATCGCTCGAAAGAACTAACGGCGACGAACATCAATTACACCTATGTTCTTGTCGGTCGCAAAGCAGTTCAATATTTCAGCCGTCGCGAACAGCCCATTGACAAAACCTTCACTGAACTAGAGCAGATTCCTACGGCGGAGGAAGCTTCACAGATTGCCGATCAGCTGTTGTCTTTGTTCTTGTCCGGCACTGTGGATCGGGTTGAATTGGTTTACACCAAGTTTGTGTCTTTGGTCAGTTCACGCCCCGTCGTGCAAACCCTGCTACCTCTCGATCCGCAAGGATTAGAGGCTCAAGATGACGAAATCTTCCGGCTAATCACTCGTTCGGGGCAAATTGACGTTGCCCGTGAGAAAGTCTCCTTCGAAGATCGGTCTCTGCCGAAGGACATGCTGTTCGAGCAAGATCCGGTGCAAATTCTGGAGGCGCTGTTGCCGCTGTATTTTAGCAACCAGATCTTACGCGCTCTGCAAGAAGCTGCTGCTAGCGAGCTGGCTGCTCGTATGACTGCTATGAACAACGCCAGCGACAATGCTAGTCAGCTCGTGAAGTCCCTAACGCTGGACTACAACAAAGCGCGACAGGCTGCGATTACTCAAGAAATCTTGGAAATCGTGGGTGGTGCGGAAGCCCTCAGCTAACCCTCTGCGCTAACGCTTATTTCGAAAGTACTCCCAATTCAGCATTGCTGAATTGGGAGTACTTTTAGGAGCACAGTTTATTGACCATATAGTTGTCAGTTCCGTTAGGACAAGACGGCGGGTTATCTATTGATGCACTGAGCATTCAAATATTGCTTGATGCACAAGCCTGGATGGCTGAAGCTATGGTTGCGAATAATCGTCTGGAACTCTTGATAGGTCATTCTTTTGCAAGAAGACGTTTATGACCCTGGGTAGATTTTAGTTGAGTATCGCGATTGACAAAATACTATCGGAAGTCATTTATCGCTTCCGTGGGCTTTGCGATTGCTAACGTTAGCGCAGCACCCAAACAGATCAAGCTGTTGCTATGGTGTCACTTTGAACAATCAACGGAACAGTTGCGCTAGCGTCAGCCATGTTCAAAGCTTGGAGAAATTCTAGAAGAGGTGAATTATGGCAATTGTTCGTTGGGACCCGTTTCGAGAGGTCATGGCAATTCAGCGTGAGATGAATCGTCTGTTTGATGACTTGGCGATGAATGGCGAGGGGCAGGAGGCAGGCTCTCGTCGTACAATGGGTTTTCTGCCCCCAGCCGAGATGGAAGAGAGTGATAGCAAGATTCAACTTAGGCTGGAAGTGCCTGGAATGAGTGCAGAGGATTTGGACATCCGAGTTATGAAAGAGGCAGTTGTTGTCAGTGGAGAGCGCAAAACCGAGTCTACTTCAGAGAAGAACGGTCAGAAGCGGTCAGAATTTCGCTACGGCAGCTTTAGCCGGACAATTCCTTTCCCGGTTCCAGTTGATAACAGCACTGTTCAAGCCGATTATAAAGACGGCATTCTCAAACTAGAGTTATCCAAGATGGAGGACAACTCTAACAAGGCTGTTAAGGTCAGTTTGGCTGGTTCCAATTCTGATAATGAACCTCAGTCCTAAGCAGGCTGAGTACTTGGGCCAGGGTTGATGAATATTGGGTGGACCGGGTCAAATAAAATGCCTTTGAACCCTGGCTCTAAGTCCTAAGAATCTCAATAACCCACATAGCTAGAACAGTCGAGAATCCTAAATACACTCCCGATGAGGAGTGAGTACATTTCTCTAGCTATATCCTTATCCTTCTGCCTTTAGCTATACTTGGAGGCTAGGTTTTTTGGCGGCTCTCATTTCTGTACTTGTCACTGTAACCCTATCACTTTTGATTACGCGCATTGCCACCGAAGCGATGGTCATGACTGGGCTATCTCGGCAAGCGGCTCAGTTTCAAGCTCGCTCCGCCTTCACGGGTGCCGGGTTTACGACGCAGGAATCAGAGCAGGCAACATCTCATCCCGTACGTCGGCAGATCATTATGTGGTTAATGCTGCTGGGAAACGCTGGTATTGTTACTGTTGTCTCTTCGCTGGTTTTGACGTTCATTTCCACAACAACATCTCAGCAAACGACTTTGAGATTAGCTACTTTAGGTCTGGGCCTTTTGATCCTTTGGGTCATTGCAACTGACCGAGGTCTCAATCGCTACCTAACACAGTTTGTTAAATGGGCATTGCATCGGTGGACTCGCTTAGATGTGCACGACTATGCGAGTCTACTACGACTTACCGACGAGTATACGGTGTCTGAACTCAAAATCGAGATAGATAGTTGGCTGGCAGATAAACAATTGTGTGAACTACGACTGCAAGCTGAAGGGGTAATAGTGTTAGGAATTCAACGTAGTACCGGAACTTATATTGGTGCGCCTCAGGGCAAAACGAAGGTTGTACCAGGAGATGTGCTTATTCTCTATGGACGGGACAAACCCCTTTTAGAGTTAGAAACCCGTTTAGAAGGACTATCCGGTGAGCAGAGCCATCGAGAAGCGATCGCTGAGCATCAGGCGGTCATTAATCGCGAAACTTTGCAAGATACGGTTACAAAGGTTAGTCACTAGTACCGCTACACAGAATTCAAAATGCAAAATTCAGAATACTCTGCGAGAAGAGCAAAGCTCTACAAAACTAAGGTGGATCAGCTTTCCCAAAGTTTTGAATGGTGAGCCTATTTTTGCCGTCGTATACTGGTGTTGGTTTTTGGTTCTATTTAGGAATCTAAGCTAATGGCGAGATCCGAATGGTGTAGCTCAAGGTGGACTGACTGCACTGCTCGGATTTAATATGCCCTGATACGGGGGCAGCTGCCGCTGGATGAGCTGCTGCTGCAAGGGCAATGTGGCGATCGCTCACGGCTAGACCATGCGTTGGATCAAATCCACGCCAGCCTCCTCCAGGAATATAGACCTCCGGCCAAGCGTGTAGCTCTCGGCTTTCTTGATCCGTGTCCCCTTCCTGATAGCCACTGACAAAGCGGGCCGCCAACCCCACCGCTTGACAGGCTGCCATGAACAGCACGGCAAAATCTCGACAGGATCCCGATTTCTGTATCAGGGTAACGTGGGCAGGTTGTGGCGTGCCCTTCGGACGATGGAGATAGTCGAACTCGTCGTAAATATTCTGCGTCAGCTGAGAGAGAAAAAAGCTGACGTTGCCCTCAACTTTTGAAAGCAGGGTTTGGGCAAACGTCACCACCTGGGGACTCAAGACCGTTGAAAGCGCTGGCTGTAGATAGGGTGTCAGGTAAGCCGCGATGGAACTGGGATAGTCTATGGGAGCAGCGATCGCCCAAGGCTCACTCAAATAATTAAAGGGATTGGTCCGAAAGGTTTCAACTGTTGCTTCAGTGTAAATGCTGAGTTCCGATATAGACTGTTTTGGAAACCATAGTTTTAAGCAAGCATTGCCATCCAGATCCAGCACGTCTGAGAGCTTATCAGGCTGTGGTTGAACGTTAATTGAAAACTGTCGAAGCATTTGACTGCCATCACTACGAGGGCGGAGCCTTACTGTATGTGCGCCAAGTTGGACCGGATGGTCATAGCGATAGGTTGTAGTATGAGAAATTTGATAGCGCACAGTAGGTTTAGCAGGCAGAGGGATAAATTAAGGCTTTCCGAACCCGTTGTCGGGGTCTCAAGGGATCTCCAGGGGAGAATTGAGATGTCATGAGCGTAGCGTAATGCACCACATATTTTTATTTTCAGAAATCTCCTTAAGAGGCTAAAGGAACCGCTACGAAATCTTCGTAGATGTGCTCACCCACAATGTTTAGCCGGGTCTGAAACTGATCTAAGAACTCATGCAGCCCTATTTCAAAGACCTCCTCTATAGTCATGTATTCCAGTTCTGAGCGCAGACGGCCCAATTTACGTTCGCTGCTGTTGCACCAACTGCCCACGGTTGTTCCTGTAATCTGATGGAGCGATCGCTCCGCCTGGATGAGGCAAAACTGAATAGATCGAGGAAACTCTTGATCAAAAATTAGAAATTTGGTGATGCTCTCAGGTGTGATGCGATGCTGGCGTTTGCGGTACATTTCATAGGCGCTGGCGGACTTAAGCAGAGCCATCCATTGAAGTTCATCCAGCGGACTGCCCACATCGGTGACTGAAGGCAGAAGAATGTAGTACTTCACATCTAGGATGCGGGCTGTCTTGTCGGCTCGTTCCAGTAGACGTCCTAACTGTCCAAAGTGCCAGCCTTCGTTATGGGCCATCGTCGCATCCATGACCCCAGCAAACAGATGACTAGCCAATTTAACTTCAGGGTAAAAGCGATAGAATTGCTCCTCCGTCGTTTCAGTCTGAGCCGCTTCCTTGACCCACAGGTAAAACGAGTTCACCTGCTCCCACATCTCTGAGGAGATCGTCTCACGCACTGCCCGAGCATTTTCTCTCGCTGATTTGACACAAGAGAGAACTGAGTTGGAATATTCGCTATCAAACGTCAAAAACTGTAGGACGTTCTGGGCATTGGCATCGCCATAACGTTCGTGAAACAGAGCCTTATCGCCCGTTGTCACAACCAGAGGCTCCCACTGTTGAGTAAAGCCACTTACCGGGGTATCCAGCAATAAGTTCAGATTGACCTCTACGAAACGGGCTACATTTTCAGCCCTTTCAACGTAGCGATTGAGCCAATAAATAGAATCTGCGACTCGGCTTAACATACGCCCTCCTTCACAACCCAGGTATCTTTGCTGCCCCCGCCCTGCGATGAATTTACGACCAGAGAACCTCGTCTCAGGGCCACCCGTGTGAGTCCGCCAGGGTTAACGTAAATGTCTTGCCCGTTGAGGATGAAAGGCCGCAAGTCAACGTGGCAGCCCTCAAACTGCCCCTCGATGAGCGTTGGTACCCGCGACAGACTCAAGACGGGTTGAGCAATGTAGTTACGTGGATTGGCTTTGATTTTCTCAGCAAACGTACTGCGTTCCTGTTGAGTAGCATGGCAGCCCATCAGCATTCCGTAACCGCCAGATGCATTGGTGGCTTTCACCACCAGTTGATCGAGGTGCGTTAAGACATGATCGCGCTGTTTGGGATCTTCGCAAAGATACGTGGGTACGTTGGACAGCAGTTGCTCTTCTCCCAGATAGTAGCTAATCATCTCAGGAACGTAGGCATAAATCATCTTGTCGTCGGCAACGCCTGTGCCTGGGGCATTGGCGATCGCCACGCGCCCATTTCGATAAACCTCCATCAGCCCCGGTATGCCCAGCATCGAATCGGGTCGAAATGCCTTTGGATCTAGGAAATCGTCATCGATTCGACGGTAGATTACGTCCACTTGCCGAAGCCCCTTTGTGGTTCGCATCTGCAAGTAGCCATCCGCTACCACCAAATCGCGTCCTTCCACCAGCTCAGCCCCCATCTGTTGAGCTAAAAAGGAGTGCTCAAAGTAAGCCGAGTTGTAAATTCCGGGTGTTAGCACGACGACGCAGGGGTCACTTAAATTATCAGGAGCTAGATTCAGCAGAGCTTCGAGAAGTTGACTCGCGTAATCATCGACAGGTTGAATATCCAAGGCTTCAAAGAATTTCGGAAATGAGCTTTTCATTACCCGACGATTTTCAAGTACGTAGGAGACCCCTGACGGACACCGCAGATTGTCCTCCAAAACGTACCAGTTGCCGTCTCGGTCTTTCACAAGATCCGTGCCTGTAATGTGGCACCAGATACCTTGAGGCGGTTGCAGGCCCATACAGGATTGCAGAAATCCAGGTGCCGACTCGATCGCCTCCCGAGGCACCACCTTGTCCTTCAGTATTTTTTGCTGATTGTAGATATCGTGAATAAAACAGTTCAGAGCTTCGATGCGCTGCTTCAAACCCCGCTCTAGATACTCCCATTCTTTGTGGGCAACAAAGCGAGGAATCACGTCGAAAGGAAATATTCGCTCGGTTCCCTGATTATCGCTATAGACGTTAAACGTTACCCCGAGCTTGAACAGCATGTTTTGAGCGGCTGACTGTCGCCTCAATAATTCTTCGATGGGTAGAGCTTGTATCCGCTCAATCAGTGCTGCTGCCTCTGGACGCGGGGTGCCCTTAGCAGTAAACATCTCATCGAAGAAATCGCCAGGATCATAGGTCTCCAAGCAGGTCATATGCACTCTCCATGCCGACCGAACCACACATACTTGTTTGTTGGACCTGCAAACTGTAAAACTCCATACTCTATTGGGAAGTTACAGGTTTATTTCAGTCAGAGAAGTTCGTTGTCGTGAACGTAGACATTTCATCAATGGCTTAGAAGCTCATCCGATGATTGTTTCGATCCGGAGTACAGAGAGGGGGCAGCTTATTTACGGATAGTACAGGGGCCAATTCATGAAATGCTTGTAAACACGGTGATAAGGACATCTTGTGAGTGCTAAATTATACATATTTAGGTGTGCGTTTGTATTGTTTTGTTGGTTTGCCCGTTTCTAAAGATTCAATGTAGAGGTCATCACTTATGGTGCCCGGCTCTGTACTTAACCTGTCTGACCTGAACGGCATTAACGGCTTTGTCATCAGCGGTATTGACCCGTATGACTATTCAGGAGCCATTATCAGTGATGCTGGAGATGTCAATGATGATGGTTTTGATGATGTCATTATTGGTAGCTATGGTGCTGATCCGAATGGTCTGAGCGATGCCGGTGAAAGTTATGTCATATTTGGCACCGATCAGCCTTTTTCTAAGCGTTTTGAGCTTGCTGATCTGAATGGCGAAAACGGCTTCGTTTTGAGTGGTATCAATAGTGGCGATCGCTCCGGTCGGGCTGTTAGCAGTGTCGGTGACGTTAACAACGATGGGATTGACGACCTGATCGTTGGTGCCTATACCGCTGATCCGAATGGTCTGATTCAAGCGGGGCAGACCTATGTCGTGTTCGGTAGTTCTACCTTGGGAACAGGTGGAAATTTTGCTCTATCTGACCTGAATGGAATAAACGGTTTCATCATCAACGGTATCGCTCAAGGAGATCGCCTGGGGCGCCGCGCTGTTGCTGGAGCAGGCGATATTAATGGCGACGGTATTGATGATTTTATAGTTGGTGCCTATGGTGCAAATTCCGAAGCGGGTCAGAGCTATGTGATATTTGGCGATGGCTCACTTGGCAAGAACGGTAACTTCGACCTAACGTCCTTAAACGGTGATAACGGGTTTGTTCTTAATAGTGTTAGATCAGGCGAGCGCTCAGGATTTGATGCCAGTGGTTTGGGCGATATCAATGGTGATGGCCTTGATGATCTGATCGTCGGTTCTCATGGAAGTGGAAGGGCCTATGTCGTATTTGGCTCGGATCAAGGCTTTTCAGAGAGCCTTGATTTAGCTGACCTAAATGGTATCAATGGTTTTACGGTCTATGGTTTTAGCCGTTCTCGTCGGAGCTTTGCGAGATCCGTCAGTGGGGCAAGCGACATTAACGCTGATGGTTTTCAAGATGTTCTGATTGGTGAAAGGGACGCAGGCAAAACATACATTTTGTTTGGCAGTGCTTCAGTTGGCAATGCTGGAAGCTTTGACGTCAGAAATTTAGACGGGAGTAATGGTTTCGTTGCCGATGGAGGGGGATTCAGCGCGGGTGGAACTGCCCGAAGCGCTGGGGATATCAATGGTGATGATATTTCTGACATTATCATTGGTGCCGATAGACTTGGTGGAACCGGCGGCGGCTATATCATCTACGGAGGAACCTCTATCGGTGAAACAGGCGTTCTTGATCTATTTGATATAGATGGCAGTGACGGCTTAACTATCAGAGGTGTCGATCAATTTGACTTCGCAGGATGGGCTGTCAACAATGCAGGTGACTTCAACAACGATGGTTTTGACGATTTCCTCATAACAGCACCCTTTGCAGATCCTGATAGGCGCTCTGAAGCAGGTGAAAGCTATATTGTTTTTGGCCGAAAACCCTCGCTTGTTTCCCTCGTCAGCAACGCTACGACAGTGGGTGAAAGCGGAGGAGTTGCTCGCCTTACCGTTTCTCGAAGACTAGAAGACATTGCTGGAGATCTCAGTGTTGGTCTTGATCTCAGCGGCAGTGCTGATGCTGCTGACTATCGCTTCAGTGACGGTGTTGTCAGTGACAACACATTGACGGTAATTATTCCAGATGGTCAGACTAGTGTAGATGTCTTAATTGCGGCAATCGATGACTCTCGCGTTGAGTCTACAGAATTTCTCGAAATTGAACTGACGCGCAGTTTTACATACGTAAATGCGCCTGAGAGCGATACTTCCACCATTGCGATCGCAGACAACGACCTCTCTGAAGTCAACATCATCCTGAGCATCCCGCAAGACGCTAAAAGCCGAGACCTATTCCAACTGGACGGCTTCACGGTACGCGCTCCTGGCCGCTTTGGCTTTTCCGTGAGCGATGCGGGCGATATTAACGGCGATGGTATCGATGATGTCGTGATTGGTGCCCCTGGCTATGGTTCTCAATCAACTGCAGGAACAAGCCATGTGATTTTTGGCTCAGACAAAGGCTTTGATTCTACTCTTAACCCCTCTGAAATAAATGGGAGTAATGGCTTTGTCATTAACGGTATCAATATTCGCGACAGAGCTGGTCAGTCAGTCAGCGGAGCGGGCGATGTTAATGGAGATGGTTTCGACGACATTATTATTGGCGCGCCTTTCGTTAATACTCCTTCTCATACCGACGTCTCTACTGGTGCAAGCTATGTCGTGTTTGGGGCAGCTCAGGGGTTTGGGACTAGTTTCAATCTAGCTGACCTCGATGGGAGCAATGGTTTTGTCCTTGAAAAGCCCAGGGGATTTGACCGTATCGGTACTTCTGTCAGTAGTGCAGGCGATTTCAACAACGATGGAATAGATGACATCATTATTGGTGGACCCGGTACATACGGTGAAAGCTATGTCGTATTTGGCTCTGATAAGGGCTTCGATGCGTCTTTCGACCTTTCAAATTTGGATAGTCGTAATGGTTTCACCATCTATGGCATTCGGGGAAGGAATTTAGGAACCTCTGTTAGCAACGCCGGTGATGTTAACGGCGATGGAATAGACGACGTCATTATCAGCGAATCTGGTTTTAACAGTAGAAGCTATGTAATCTTCGGTTCTCATAAAGGATTTGACGATTCTCTAGATCTTGCCACTTTAGACGGTACTAATGGCTTTGCAATCTTTGGGACTGATAAATCTAATTCTTTGGGATTTTCTGTAAGCGGCGCAGGTGATATTAACGGTGACGGTCTAGATGACGTCATTATTGGTGCAAGAGGAGCAGATCCTAATGGTGAAAGTGATAGTGGAGAGAGCTATGTAGTCTTCGGTTCCGATGAAGGCTTTGATAGTGCCCTCGATCTCTCTTTGTTAAATGGTCAAAACGGCTTTGCCATCAGTGGTGTCAGTAGATCTGATCAGTCTGGCAGTTCTGTGAGTGGTGTTGGGGACGTCAATGGCGATGGTTTGGATGATCTCATTATTGGCGCATTAGAGGAAAGCTACATCGTATTTGGTGCAGAAACCTTCGCCTCCCATGTTGCTCTTTCTGCGCTAAATGGCGATAACGGGTTGGTTATTACTGGTAACCAGAGCAGTGGCTACTTTTCGAGTGCGAATAGTTTTGTTAGCAACGCTGGAGACATTAATAGTGATGGTATTGCCGATTTCATTGTCGGTTCGGACAGAAGAGGAGTCAGTCGAATTGTTTTTGGCTCTCCGACCCTGAAACTTCCACAAAACAGCTTTCTTGAGGGGGGTGCTATAACTTTATCGGTCTATCGTAGCAATGGCAGTTCCGGCGACGTGGAGGTTGTCATTGATTTGGGGGGGACTGCAAACTTCAACGATTACCGCGTCTTTGGAGGGATTGTCGAAGATCGTCAGCTCAAAGCGATTATTCCAGACGGGCAGGAACAGACTGACATCGTTTTCAGGCTCACAGATGATGATCGAGGCGAAGATGATGAAACCATAACCGTTTCAATCTCTGACAGCTCAGCATACACGATTGGTTCTGAAGGGACGAGTCATATCACTATTGTTGATAACGATGTCGCTCCTGCTCTGGAAAGCATCACCCGTCACTTTCCTATTGATGCAGCAACCGATGCCGATACGCTGGTTTTCCGGGCAGCTTTCAGCAAAGCAGTTCAAAACGTTGGTGCTGAGGACTTCACCGCGATCGGGACGACTGCGACTGTTATGGACGTTACTCAAATGAGTGACTCAGAATATGACGTTATGGTCTCTGGAGGCGATCTTGCTGCTCTTACAGGAATGGTTGGCCTCGATTTGGCCTCTACACAAGATATTGCTGACCTTGAAGGCAACGTGCTCACAGATAGCGAACCGCTCATTAATGAGACCTACACTGTTGCTAAACAGACGCCGCGATCGCCTGTTTTCACCTTCAGACAATATGTACAGTTTCAAGCTTTAGACGAAGGCGTTGTTCCTACCTTGGATGAAGAGCTTTATCTGCTAGCAAATTCCGATGTTAAAACGGCTGTTGACAGCGGTGACTTGCCGAATGGATTTCAGCACTACAGCCTGTTTGGGGCTTCTGAGGGCCGCCCTTTACTGCCACTCAATCTTGAACTAGGTGGTCTCAAGATGGCGGACTTTTTTGATGAGACCTACTACCTTGCTCAGAATCCAGATGTTGCTAGGGGCGTCAATCAAGGTTTATTCACCTACGGATTTGAACACTTTTTGAAATTTGGTTTAGCTGAAGGGCGTAACCCCAGTAGCTTCTACAATGAAGTGTTCTATTTGGAGAATAACCTTGACGTCAAATCAGCTGTTAAAAACGGAGTTTTGAGTAGCGGATTAACGCATTTCGTCCAAATTGGGCATGTTGAGAATCGAATTGCTAGTGAACAGTTTGATCCTCAAGATTATTTATCAAACCATTCTGATGCACAAGCAGCCATTGAAGATGGTGTTTCAACCAGTGGCTTCGACTATTATTTGGAACATGGATCGGATAATGACAGGTTTGCTAGCCTGCTGTATGAGGAGGCTTTTTATTTAGAGCAAAATCCAGAAGTCGCTGATGCGGTCAATGCCAAGGATTTTGAGTCTGGTTTTGAGCACTATGTCAGCTTTGGGCAGCATGAAGGTCGCAACCCAAGTTCACTATTTGATGAAGGCGCTTATCTCCGCATGTATCCGGACGTTGCATCGGCTGTTGACAATAACAACTTATCTAGCGGCTTTGAGCATTACTTCCGTTTTGGCCGAGCAGAAGGTCGAGCACTTGTGTAAGCAGAATTACGAGGTCGAGTTATTGCGTGGTCAAGCAGCCTTTCAATCAAGACGCGATCGCCCTCACTCCGAATTTACGGCTAAGTTAGACCACTTGGGATAGGCCAAGTTATGCTTGGCAAATATCTTCTTCGCTCGCACGGTCAAGTCAGTTTTGTAGATAAACTCGTCGCGGGCGTCGAGGGGATAGCACTTTAGTTTGAACAGGCTGCCCCAGCTTTGGTCTTCCATAACGACGATGATCGGTAGACCCAAGTGGGTGTATTTGCTGGTGTGAGCAATGCGATACAGAATTCGTTTGACTAATTCCGCATCGACCTCATGACTGAGATAAAACTCCGTGACAACCTGAGCTTCCAATTCACCCATATTGGCGTTGGAGACTGAGTTTGTCCAAATATGATTGTGGGGAACGGTGACGATATTGTCTTCTGGTGTGCGAAGCCGGATACCCCGAAGGCCATAGCTCACTACCTCACCATATTCATCAGCAATTTCGATGCGATCGCCTACTCGATAGGGCGTTTCAAACAGGCCAATAATGCCTGCAATCACCGAGCTAGCATAGTCCTTGAAGGCAAATCCCAGCGCGACAGCTATTGTTCCCGTCACCGCTAACACATTCTCCTGAGACAGTCTCAGGAATAAGTTCATCAGTGTGATAACCGTAAGGGTAATGACAAAAGTCCGAGCAAAGGGTTGAAACTGCATCACTTGCAGTCGATTTTCCTTGGCAACTCGTTCTGAAAGCCAATTAACCAGCCAATCCACAGCTTTGATGGTGAGGTAGGCGATGATAACGATGAACAACGCCTGAATGAGTTTAGTTCGGGTAATCTCAGTAAGAATTTCTCGGGTTTGATTGGCCGTATCGCTAGCCACCTCACTGGCAGCCTCGCCTGCGGCATCGGCGGCATCTTCAGCAGTGTCTTTTGCAGCTTGGGCTATCAAAGTGAAGAACATAAAGGTCATCCGCTAGTCCTGAATGTTGATAACAAAATTGTTGCTTGCCAGTTTCCGCTTCAGTTGCGGGTAGTGCAGTGGATTGACCTTGAGGATGTGGTCGCGCTGCTCAATCAGACCACTGCTGCGTAAAATCTGAACGGAATTATTGACCCACGGCGTCTCTTCTCCCAAGCTGTCAGCGAGTGCTGACAGCGTGAGATCTCCATGCACTAGCAGAGAATAGAGGATGTAGAGTTCATTCTGTTCTATTTCAGGTAAAGCGGGAAGTCTGGGCAGCTTACAGACAACATTATGCCTAAGCGCCACTTCTTGATCGCTATCGTTTGCCTCAGGTTTATGAGCAGCGTTAGAGGGTTCGGTGGTCTTGTCGGCTTTACGTTCTTTATCGTAGTAGATTGATTTGACAAATAGCTGTAGCGCGATGGTGCCAACGCCATCGGACAATCTTGCCAAGCGACGAAAATACTCTTGCCAGGAAGAATCCGAACCGTCGTCCTTTGCGGTTTCTGGGTTGAGCGATAGCGTATCTTGCTTCACACTGCGGAATAGAGACCTCAAAAACACTACTGTTCCATCAATCAGCGCCACTGTTGTTTTTGTTGGTGACTCTGAGGAAGCCTCTTTCAATTCTTGAAGTCGCTCTCGAATTGAGTCCTCGTCGAGTTGAATATTCAGGGTTTCAATAACCGGCATCAGCCAGTCCTGCATCTGCTGACCTGATAGCTTGGGCAGCGTAATGACTTCGCCACAGTGAGCCTGTAGTTTTAAGACGGAATTGAGGTATCGAAAACCTACCTGCCCACTGCCAATGATCCAAAATCGACGGCGATCGCCTAGCAACTCATCTCGCAGATAATCAATGCCGTCTAGTCCCTCAGCCGTTCGCAAAAAGCACCAACTCAAGTTAGGAATAACGGCAACGCTGGTACTCGGTTCTGCATCATCAACCGCTAGCTTCTCTCGCAGCTTTGATTTTATTTCTTGTGAATCTACCGGACGCTCAACCCAATTCAGCGGGACCAGAGTTAATTTGTTCTCATCAGCCCAGTCTGTCAGACTCTCGGTGAGAATGCGGGCTACCGCAGAGACAGGACTGGCAATAACGATCAAGGAGTTGTTTGTAGCGCTAGGGTGTTCTTGCCAATGGGCGATCGCGTCAGAAAGAGCCTCTAAAACCGCACTTTTGCTGTCTGGATGACTCGGCAACTCGTGGACTAAGGTCTTGAGCTTTTGTTCGATTTCAGGCGGTAGCTCCGTAAGAGTTTCATTAACTTTGGACGGTTTCACCGGGTCCTTCGCCAGTCGCTTCATCCGAAAAGGCCGCTTTTTCAGGAGCCAATTCCTTAACTGCTCAACCAAGTTTGCCATCAATACCGCTTCTCTTTTCTAAAGCTGTTAAGGGTGAGACTGAAGATATTGCAATTCAAGGATGCTTAAAGTCACAGTCTGAAATTGCAGATAAGCTACTACGGCCCAATATCAATTTATCGCAGTATTTTCGTTGGCTCTTATACAGTTGGAGAGAATTGCGTACGAAAGAGGTTCAACGTCATCAGTGCATACTTGCGTTGCTGGAGATACAGTGGAAATTATCATTCTGGAACAATCGCAAACATCTCAATTACCCCAAGTTACAGAAATAGACTACCCTCTCCAAGGAACAGTACTACGCTATGACGATCCTTTTGAGCCAGTAGTCTCTGCTGAAGACTGGGAAGTCTTGAAATGATCGTTTTAGACACACACGTTTGGATCTGGTGGGTTAATCGTAGTGATCGCCTGACAGAGCGATTGGATGATCTGATCAAGCTCAGTCAGCTAGTCCGGAAGCTTGAAAGATAGCCTTAGCGGTTAGCGTTAGCTGAGGAAAAGTTGGGGAAAAGATACGATCGCGGCCTCGAAATTGCTGAAGCCGATATTCGCCATTCTCAAGGGTGTAAACCGAGATGGCAGGTGTTTTTGGAGAGTCGATGTAGCGAGTTGCCCCCAAGGCCAGATAATGCCGATCCAATATTCCAGGATGTCTAGGGTTTCATACTCGGCGAGCTTATACAGATAGTCATCTCGCCAGTTAGTCGAACTGACCTCTACCGCTAATTGAATCGGGTCTTCTAAGGCGGCATAAGCCTTCGGTTCAGACATCCAAACGGCTCTGTCAATCACACTCACGTCGGGAGTACGCCCCTGAATAAGACCGTCATCTCGTCGGGTTTTGACTGAGGCAAAACGCGAGATCTTATAGTTGAGGCGATCGCGCTTCACCTCATCACGAAACGCATCGTAGATAAAATCAGCGACGTCATCATGGGCTCGGGTTGCCATCAGTTGAACTCGCTCACCGTTGACTAATTCATAGCGGTTGCCATCCTCTGGCGTTGTCTCCAGAAATTCAAGAAAGCTAAGCGGGGGAGCAATGGCTTGAGTCATTGTGACGGATAGTTTCAGTTAGTTAATAGCAAAGGTATAGACGGTATTTAGCTTACAGACTACCCTGTGCAAAGAATAGTGCTGCGTCATGACAACGGTCCTTGCGAGTCAGCGGTATCTGTCGAAGAATGAGAAGCCTCAAGATGAGTATCTCGATGCTGATCAAGCACCCCATTCAAATAGCTTTGCATCTCTTCAGCCCCTGGATATCCAGGCAAAACCTTTAACAGCATTTTTAAGTCATAAATAGCTTCACGAATTTTCAGAGAGGAAGGATCCTTTGAAATAGCTTCTTGATAAAAGTTTTGGGATTGCTCTAAATCTTTATTGATGAGGTGAAAAATGGCTAGACCAAAGATATTGTCTGTGTCTTCTGAATCCTTTTCATAATCTTCTTCTGCTAGTGCTATTACTTTAGCAATTGCGGCTTCAGCCTCATCAGATTTTTGCAGAGCTAGGTAAACAATAGCTTGTACACAATAAATGAGATCGTTGTTGAGACCAAGCTCTATGGCACGATGACATTCCTCCAATGCTTTTTCGAATCTGTGCATCAGTAGGTAAGTAAAGCTACGCTGAGCAATCGCCCATTCGTATTCAGGATCAAGCTCAACGGCCCGGTCAAAATCAGCCAGTGCTTCCGAATAACGTTCTATCAACCGATATGTCTGTCCTCGTTTACTAATTACCCATTTGTCTTCAGGATCAAGCTGAATAGCCCAGTCAAAATCAGCCAGTGCTTCCGAATAACGTTCTATCAATCGATACGTGAAGCCCCGCTGAGCGATCGCCCAATCGTATTCAGGGGCAAGCTCAATAGCGTGGTCAAAATCAGCCAGTGCTTCTGAATAGCGCTCCATCAGTTGATATGTAAAGCCCCGCTGAGCGATCGCCCATTTGTATTCAGGATCGATCTGAATAGCCCGGTCAAAATCAGTCAGTGCTTCTGAATAGCGCTCCATCAGTTGATATGTAAAGCCCCGCTGAGTGATCGCCCATTTGTATTCAGGATCGATCTGAATAGCCCGGTCAAAATCATCCAGTGCTTCTGAATAGTTCTTCATCAATCGATACGTAATGCCTCGACCAGCGAACGCCCAGGTATAGTCAGGCTTAATTTCAATAGCCTTATCTAGATCTGCCAATGCTTCTGAATAGCGCTTCATTGCTCCGTAGGCAGCACCGCGATTAGCGAGCGCGCGTGTGTAATTACGATCAAATTCAACTGCATCCAGAAATACAGCTATCGTTTTACCGAAGCGTTTCACAATATGGCTGTTGGCTAATCTGTATTGTCCCAGGTCAAGCCTAGTTCTACGAGTGAGGTTAGCTAATGGTTTTCTATAGCGTTTTGTAAGCCGATAGGATGTACTCCAAAAAGCAATTGCTTTCTTGAAAAATGATTTTAGATAGGATCTAAACTGTCCTTCTTCAAAGCCTTCAAATTCAGCGATTGAGCGGTTGAATAGGTTAAGAGCATGGTCGTCGTGATCTTGCCGTAGTTCAATACGGCCTAAACAGAAATAAATATTGGCTTTAGAAATCGATGTTAGTGATGAATCTTCCTCAATTGCCTCAGTTAACATGCTTTTGGCGATGTCAAGATTATCGCTTTTATAGAAACTAAAACCTAGCTGTGATTTCAAACTAGACTTAAGGTCTTGAGCGTCTTTATCTTCTGTCAAAACGCCAAAGTCATATTCCATCAGCAGACGCGGAATAATATCTCGCTCGTCTTGTTGATAAAAGGCATTCTTTTTGGTGACTTTTTCTAACTGTGACTTAACACTCTCCGATAAACTCTTAAACCGAATCACCACCATGCGCCAGGCCCAAAAATCAGGGGCGAATTTGGCGACGCGGTTCAAGGACTCGTCCGGCAGAAACATCAGAATGGGGTGGGGGACGCTTTCCGTGAAGCTGTTGCGGACCCAGTTCAGGTCTTGTAGGACGAGCGGGTAGTCGCCGACCATGCCGATGGAGGCTTCCAGTCCGGTCAGGAGCAGCACGAGTTTTTTATTAGGGTCACGCTCAATCTTTGATAATTCTTTGACGAGTTCATCCCGCAGAAACCGGAGATTGGGATCGTCGAACTTGAGCTTAACAAACTGAATATCCTGACAGTCGGGATGCTTCTGGAGGGCTTTGACGATGGCAGCGCGGTCTTCGGGGAAGTTGGCGGAGACGAATCCTAAGGTGAATTTTTCTGCGGCGAAGTCTACAAATGTCACCAATTGACGAAAGGCATCGTCATTTGCCTGCAAAAACGCTTGGGTAGATGGGGATGCCGCAGAGTCAGGTGTCATCGTTGTTGTGAGCTGCCGCTTCTTTGAAAGGAATGCTGTTCTTTACAACTGGATTCACGTAGTTCCAGCGCTTGCCGCCGCCTTCATATTCAAGGACTGACGTATTAAAAAGCATTTTCTGCCCATCTTTATTTTGATCGATCCGTTTCGTTTTGCAGATCTCAGCCAGTAGGGAATAGTGATGGGAGGGGATGATGCGCTCGAAATTGATTTGCTCTTGCTGGATAGCATATTGCACATCGTCCGCCTCAATCTTTTGATGACCCCGCGTTGCCGCTGTTAGGCAGGCCATTGCCGTCATCTGCATCAGTTGACGCACATGCCCACCACTCGCTGCCACGAGTTGAATAATTAAGTCATCATCTGAAAACACAGTTTTGTGCTCGATGCGCTGGGTGATTAGTTGGGCCAACCGCTTGAGCGCGTTTAGCTCATACTTGGGATCTTGCTGACCAGCGGCATCGAACTGGTAAATGTTCACCATCGGCACCACGTTAGGAGAACCAAAAGTATTGTTCAGATTTTTGTCTGAGTACACTACCGAAATCGGTACCGTATAAATCACTGTACATTTCAGCTCTTGAAGCTGTGTGGCGTAGTCGAAGTAGAGGCGATCGCCCACAATCGGCGGCACCAAATCCAAGCTGTCAAAAATCACCAGATAGCCTTTTTCATAGCCGTGCTGCTGCACCCTCACAAAGGCATCTTCTAGCAGCAGATTCATGTCGCTTTTCAGACGACCAATATCCTGCTGCAAGGTTTCTCGAATCCGTTTCTTCTGAACGTTCGATCCCTTGAGCTGTGCGAGAAGCTTAGTCAGCAGCTTAGACAGAAAGGGGATCTCAACGCCTACTTCAGCGCTGGCGGTTAAGCTCACAGACTTTTCAACAGACTCTTCCGTCTCTTCTGTAATCTCCAAAAACCACTTTTGGAAATTGGTCAGCAGCCGCTCATCGAAGGTGAGTCCCAGTTTGGCTAAGTCATCGGAGACCTGTTTGATGATGACTAGATATAGGTCAGTGTAGTCCACGTCGCTGATGTCGGTTTCGCTATCGGTTTCCAGATAGATCACTCGATAGGTGGTTTGCCAACGCTTTTGTAAACGACGGAGTTCTGTACTTTTACCTGAGCCTCGGTGTCCGGTAAACAATACGCTACGGAATTGGCCGGGCGCTGCAAACTCCAATCGGGTGCTGACACTGCTGATGGCATCGCTGCTGCGAACCGCAGACAAATCAACGTAGTAACGCTGCAACGCTTCGTCTTTCAGCGGTCCGACGTCACAGAGTTGAAAAGCTTCCTTTAGCGTTTTGGCACGTCCTTCCGGTAAAGCAACCATAGAGAAAGGGGTGAACGGAATGTCAGGCGATCGCTCTGCGTCTGCCGTGATATGAGGGTTGCGGCAACTATAGCATTGAGCAATCCTCTGTGAGGCAACTTGATGTTTCAGGCCACAGATCGGCAGTCTCATACTGGGGCGATCGCTTCTAATCCTACGGCCATGCGGTTTCTATGGCTATGCGGTGCTTATTCTAGCTTCTGACTTCTAATTCCTGCTGTAGCAAGGCACAGCAACTAACAAAACCAATTATCGTGTGGGTACTGCTCGGTTTGGGGGTTCCGCGATGATAGGGGTTAATCCTGCCTCTCAAGTTGTTGCTGCACTGATTCTGGGACTGCTGATTGCGTTGACTTGCCAACTGTTGTTGACGAATTTGGGGCTAGCGGTTGGCATCACCATTTGGGGCGGGCAGTCTCAGCCCAATGAGGAGGACGCAGAGGGCAGTGAGGAGGACGATGCTTTATCCATCAGCCTCGGCACGCTTGGCTTTGCAGCAGGGTTTGGACTGTTGTTGACGGTTAATGGTGTGCTGTTCGTAGCCTGCTATGGAGCGGTCAAATTTTGTGCGCCGGCTACGGCTTTTTCTGGAGCGATGCTGGGGTTAGCGATCTGGTCGGCCTATCTATTGACAATGACGTGGATTAGTACCCGCGCCACTAATTCGCTGGTGGCATTTATTCTCAGCTCGGCGGTGACGGGATTGCGGCAGATTTTTGACGTGCTGGGTTCGGTGATGCAGACGGTGGTGGGCGATCGCAACACTGACGCACTGACTCCTGCCGCAGTGACTGGGCTAGTCCAGCAGGAAATGCAGTCAACCCTAGATCAGATTGATATTCCCGGTCTGATTGAAGAGTACATCGACGAGCAAATGCCACCACAGTTTCAATGGGAGACGCTACAGTCTCAGCTGGAAAAGACGTTGCAGGACTCTGATTTAGCTAAGCCTGAGCGGCAGGGATTTCTGTCGCAGCTTGATCCGGGGGTATTAGTACAGCGGATTAGAGACGAGCTGGGCTTTACAGGGGACATTGCAGATGCGATCGCAGACCTATTCAAGCAAATTTGGCAGCAGTTCACAGAAGGTCGTCCTCGTCCCTTGCAACAGCTACAGGATCTCTTGTCTAGTGCTCCATTGACCGAACTAACTTCAACAAACATAGGTGAGCTGCTGAAGAGTGTTCAGCAAGAAATTGCGAATCCTTCAGAAGATAAAGAAGACAAAACTGAAAGCTCAGCGTCAACCGAAGAGACGCCTTCATCCCTACTGGAGCAGACATTCGATGAAAGCGCGATCGCTCGTCAGATAGGGGCAACTTTGCGACAGCGCATTGATTTAAGTGACCTGGATGTTGAAACCGTTTGGCAGCAAATTAGTCCACTGCTGCAAGACTGGTTGCCTGAGGTCACTTCGTTCGGCAGCAGTGAACGAGTGGTGCGAGACGATGTGAGCGAATACCTACAACAGTTAGCCCCCTGGCAGTTAAATGCTGAAGTCTTACAGCAGGAGTTCCAGGACGTTCTTATTGATCCAGAAGCTGCTACCGATCAAGTTTTGGCTCAGGTTCAGGCGTTGAAGCGAGATGACTTGATCGAGAGTTTGCAGCGACGAGGTGATCTTACAACCCATCGTGTTGAGGCGTTGGCGACTGAATTAGAAGAGTTGCGACAGTCGGCGATCGCTACTCTGACTTCAGCACATTCCTCAACGGCAAGTGATGCTGAGGGTGAAGCCATTCTGGAACCCACTCAGGAACAGGCTGACGCGATCGCGGAGATTCAGCAAAAGTTAGAAGATTATCTGCACTACACCAGCCTCAGCCAAATTTCTTCTGAGAGCCTGCATCAAAAAGTCCAGACCCTAGTCGAAGACTCTCCTGTTGCCGCGAAGGATCTGCACCAGGTTAAACCTCAGCTTCCACTCGCTCCCCTGGTCGAGGTTCTTGACAGTCGTCAGGGCTTGGAATCAGATCATCGAGAGCAGATCCTCCAGCAGGTACAGGCAGCATGGCAGCAATCAACGGATACCAGTGAGTCCATCAGCTCCGAAGTCGCGATCGCAATTGAAGGTGCGCTCTTGCTTGGCATCTCTCAGCTCATTGCCAACCCGATCAATGTTCAAGATTTGCTGCCCAAGCTCATGGAGCCATTGGAGCATGTTGTGAGTGAGCCAACTGACTTGCGGCGATCGCTCAATCAAATTGACTGGGCCGCCTTACACCAAAAGGCACAATCTCAATTGAATGCCTCAGACACCCAAATTGAACAGGCTATTTACCAGGTCCGTGTAGCCCTCATAGACTTTCTCAAACCACCCAAGCGATGGGCACTGCGACGGACGGCTGCAGCTCGGGGTTTTTGGGATAGCGTGACGGAGTACTTCGCTCACAGTAGCCCTGACCAGCTTGAACCGGAAGCCGTTCGCCGCAATTTGGCGTGGTTATGGCAGCTATCCAACCCAGGACTCGATTCCGTGCACTCTTTGTCAGCAGACATAATTCAGGACGTCAGCCAAATTGACTGGAATGCTCTTAAACAAGTACTTTCACAGCGTAAAGACTTAGCTGTTGAGCAGGTTGAAGCTATTTGGCCCGTGGTAGAAGCTTTCCTTGAGGAACTGCTACATCAGGCAAACAGGGCACGTCAGCAGGCACAAGCGTCCCTCGAATCGTGGTTTGAAACGGTGAAAGTCCTTCTACAAGATTCCGAACAGCTGTCGTTTGATCCGAGACGGCTGAAAGCAGACGTGCGATCGCTCCTGAAAGACTCGTCCGGCTCCTTTGCTGCCTTAGTGAAACCGCTCAAAGTTCTGGAATCGGAGGGTTTCGCCTCTGCGATCGCTCAGATGAGTCAGGACGCTATGCATCAGCTGCTCAAAGCTCAGGGCGTGCCGGAACTCCTGCTAGCTCAGGCAGAGGGGATTCAAACCTGGATCTACGATCGCCTAATCGCGGTAGAGCAGGATATTCAACAGCGTCAGACGGCCCTTAAGCAAGCTGCCCTGCAACAACTTAACGATGCCCGTAAAGCACTGGCGGCGGCGGCATGGTGGCTATTTGCGATCGCGCTCACCTCAGCGATAACAGCAGCGGGAGCTGGAATTGTCGCTGCGATCGGCTTCACTGAAATTTTCATCAGACTGAATTGATATAGCGGCATGCACTTGCATCAAGCACACCCTATTCCCTATGCCCTGCTCCCTTAAGATACTGAGATGTACTTGACCAAGCTGCACAGGGCTATATCTTCTGGCGATCGCCCGATGAACCCCTAACCATATCGTCCTCACTGGGGCTGTGCGCAGCTTTCAGCTCTGCCAGCCTATCGGAATCATGTATTCTTGAGGGGTGTGAATGGTCTATTCATATCTGGGTAAATAATTTGCTTATATGCTTAGCCAAAGGGGTCGATGACGAAAACTATGACGCAAAAACGTCTATCTACTGGTGTTGCAGGATTAGACACCGTTCTCAGTGGAGGACTTATTCCGAATCAAGCTTATCTCATACGCGGGAAGACCGGCACTGGCAAGACGACTTCAGGGCTACATTTTTTGACTCAAACCAGCAGTGAAGAAACGGCATTGTTCATCACCTTGGGGGAAGCTGAAGCGAAGATTCGTCACAATGCCGAGAACTTAGGGTTTGATCTCACTAATATTCACTTCTTAGACCTGGGTCCCTCTGCCGATTTTTTTGCCGCTGATAAATCCTACGACATTTTCTCACCGGCTGATGTCGAACGCGGATCAATTACCGAGCAAATCGTGCAGAGCGTTCAGACGCTTAAGCCTAAACGTGTCTTTATTGATTCGATTACGCAGTTTCGTTACCTAGCTAGGAACAGCTATCAGTTTCATCAGCAGATGCTTTCATTTATTCGCTATCTGATAGATGAGGGGGCCACCACGCTGCTAGGTTCTGAAATTGGGAATCTGACTCCAGATGACGATTTGCAATTTCTTAGTGATGGCATTATCACACTGCAAGCCTTAGATGATAGACGGACTATACAGGTCGACAAATTCCGGGGTTCTAGCTTTATTGAAGGGACCCATTCACTTCGGCTAGACGACGACGGGATGTGTGTTTTTCCTCAACTAAAACCCGATAAGTTTCGCCGCAGTTTCGAACCCACTATCATTTCATCTGGTGTTCCGGCTCTGGATGAACTGATGCATGGTGGACTTGAAAGAGGCACTATTACCATCATTACGGGACCAACAGGCGTCGGTAAAACCACCTTTGGTATCCAGTTCATGAAAGAGGCTGCGGGGCGGGGTGAACGCTCGGTGGTGTATACCTTTGAAGAGTCGGAAGCCAGTATCCTGCATCGCTGTGAGGCCATCAACATCCCTGTCAAAGCAATGGTGGAGCAGGGAACCCTTAACATTGACGCCGTTGAAGCATTAGCACTCACTCCTGAGGAGTTTGTTCAGGCTGTGAGACAGGAAGTAGAAAACCAAAACACTCGGATTGTCATGCTCGACAGCATTTCAGGCTATCGTCTGTCTATTCGCGGTGATAACTTGGTCAATCATATTCATGCCCTGTGTCGCTATTTACAAAACATGGGTGTCACGACCCTATTGGTCAATGAAATTGAAGGTGTGACAGGAGACTTCAAAGTCACTGGTCAGGGCCTTAGCTATCTAGCTGATAACATTGTGTTTTTCCGCCATTTGGAGATTAGAGGGGAACTTCGCAAAGCGATCGGCGTACTGAAGAAACGACTGTCCAACTTTGAGCACACACTTCGAGAATTCGAAATCACCCGCTACGGGATTAAAGTAGGCCCCCCCTTGTCCAATTTACGCAATATCCTAAGCGGGGTTCCAGAACAGATACCACCGTCTTCTCACTCTGAGTAGTGATATGACTACAGCAGGCTCTATCCTCTGTATAGGACGTAATCGACGCAATCAGGAACTCTTACATCAGGTCCTGACGACAGCAGGCTATTCTGTTGAAGTTGCACTAACTTACGAAGACCTCTCTATTGACGAGCTGGTGGAAGAGAATGGGCGAGCTTCTGTGTCGCTCATATTACTAGACGTTACTGGCTTTGATGCCAGAATATGGCAGTTTTGTCAGGCATCTAGCAGCCGGGCAATTCCGCTATTCATTATCACGCCATCCGATAGCGCACATTTGCTAGAACGTCATACGCCTTGTATACGACTGCTGGTTAAACCTTTAGATATCCGTAGTTTGCTGACATTGCTTGCCCATACGCTGCAAATTTCTCAATGAGTAAAAGTAGTCTCTTACTCTTGTTGAATAACAATGAGAACAGACGTCTGCTGATAGAGCGGTTGACGCCTCAGTTTGAGATTATTCTGCCTCTGCAAGCAGCCTCCAGCTTAGAAAGTGTCGAAGTGGGTACTTTTGATCTGATCATCCTTGATCTAGCAGGATTAAAGAATTGGCATTCAAAACTAAACCTTTGGCGACAGGCGACAGACCCTACCTTTCTACCCGTGGTTGCGCTGCTGCCGCAAAATACAGTTGGAGGGTTGCCACTTGATATTCGCTATCAGATCGACGAGTTGGTAACTACCCCCGTTGACCCTGAGGAACTAGATATTCGTATCGCAATTTTGCTCAGGACACGCGATTTGTCCCATAAGGTCGTTCGCCAAAATCAGCAGTTAGAAGAAATGAATAGGCTGAAAACGCGATTTGTTTCAGTCGTTTCCCATGAATTTCGCAACCCTCTATCGGTAATTTCGGGAATGATTCAAATTCTTGAAACGACCCAACAGAATTTATCAGCTGAAAAGGAGAAAAACATATTTAAGCGAGTCCGCAACTCTGTTAGCAAACTCATTGCATTGTTAGACGACTTGCTTGTATTTGATCGCAATGCCTCTTCTCAAGTCAGCTTCAATCCTGCGATCGTTGACATTGCAAGCCACTGTGAAAAATTACTGGTAGACCTTGAGTCGAGTACTAGCGGTACTCGCAAAATTAACTTTCAAATTCAAGGAAAATCCTCTGACGTGTATGTTGATACTGCTCTGATAGACACCATCCTCAACAACTTATTGTCGAATGCACTGAAGTATTCACCGATTGGTTGCCCTGTTGAACTATCCCTAAACTATGGTCAGGGCGAACTTGTCTTCGAAGTCAAAGACCAAGGCCGAGGTATTCCTGTAGAAGATCAGCCAGCCCTTTTTGACGCTTTTTTTCGTGCTCGAAATGTAGGAACTGCTCCAGGGACAGGACTCGGCCTCAGCATCGTCAAACAGTGCGTAGAGCTACATCAAGGAGCGATCGCTTTTGAGAGCCAAGTTGATCAGGGGACAACCTTCACCGTGACGCTTCCCTCAGCGATGGATGCAAGTGTTTGATGGTTTCGCGGTTGGAGCTCAATAAGGACGCAGACCTTGCTCCGTAACCCCTCAATTTAAGTATTCGAATTAGACATGCAAAACTTTGCCTTTGCCGATGAAGGAAAAACCGATTGATTGCTTGCTAATCGATAGAAATTTGTTGAGGACCGCTGGTGGGGCCGGAGCCGTTAGAGAAGTCGTCGTCATCGGAAACGCTGACGTTTTGATTATTCAGCCAAGACTTGACAGGATCTTCGTCTAAGTCTAAGCGTAAAACTCCCGACACAAAACCGCCCAGAAACGCAACAGGCTGGCGGGCCAACTCTTGCAAAAATGGCGATAGCTCATCCAAAAACATCAGTCACACCTCATCATTTTGAGCATTTTTCAGCATGTATAGCCGTCACCAGTCCGGTAAAGACAAGATGGCGAACCATCTACCTAAGCGCTAAGCACCCGAATGATGCTGGGTGCACAGTCTAGATGACTAAAGCTATAACTTTATCCTACAGTTTCTTAACGAAGGGCGCGATCGCCCTTGCGCCAGAAACCCTTTCAATTTCCCAGCTCTTCAGATTTCCATCAAGCATCTGAATGCTTACGGGGAACTTGCCATTCGGAGAGTCTGATTGTTTCTCTACGCACTGCGGTCCATCGCCGCGTTGTAAATCTTCTCGTTAGCCTGGACGGACTTCTGCAAATCAACAATGGGGTGGGGATAATCTACGCCCAACTGAACGTTGAACCGTTTCTGTTCAACGGGTTGAAGTGACCAGGGAGAATGGACCTTCTTCGCAGGAATGTCCTTAAGTTCTGGTAGCCAGTGCTTGACGTAGTTTCCTTCTGGGTCGTAGTCCTTGGACTGCTTAGGGATATTGAAATAGCGAAAGCCCCGAGCATCGTTGCCGACTCCAGCCGTGTAGTTCCAGTTGCCCCAATTGCTGCAAACGTCGTAGTCCACCAACAGGGATTCGAACCATTCTGCTCCCATACGCCAATCGATACCCAAGTTCTTGGTTAGAAAGCTAGCGACGTTTTGCCGTCCTCGATTAGACATGAAGCCCGTTGCAGCAATTTCTCGCATGTTGGCATCGACAAGGGGATATCCGGTTCTCCCTTCGCGCCAGGCATCGAATCGTTCCCAATCCTGCTTCCATTTGATCTTCAGGCCTCTGAGACCGGAAGGATAAAAAACGCGATCGCCATGTTTCTGACAGACGAATCGAAAATAGTCGCGCCACAGGAGTTCAAACACCAACCAGTAGGTTGAGTCGTTACGAACTCGCTCGTTCTCATAGTCCTGAACGGCCTCATGAATTCGTCGGGGAGACAAACAGCCCAGTGCTAGCCACGGTGAAAACTTGGAAGAATAGTTGGCTCCCAACATGCCGTTGCGAGTTTCTTTGTAGACCTTGAGACAGTCTGTATCCCAAATATAGTCTTGTAAGCGAGCAAGCCCTGCGGTTTCTCCCCCTTTGAAGGGCAGAACGCCGCGATCGTCTGGGTCAGCCACCTCAATGCCCAACGTTTCAGGCGTTGGCATTTTGCCGGGGTCTAACGATTTCGGCAAGGGAGAGAGCTGTTTGGGCGTTGCGAGTGTTTCGTAGACGGTGCTGTACTTCTCGACTTGTTTACGAAATTGGGTAAAGACTGCCGGTAGCTTTTTAACGGGAAAGGGCAGATCGTCGGGATGGTACAGCGTCGTTCCCCAGTAGGTCTGCACCGTTTTTCCGGCGGCTTCGAGGTGATCAGCGACAGCATTTTCAATGTCTGCCTCTTCTGAAGCAACCTCTTCGTGCCAATAAACAGCTTTTGCGTCTACCTCGTTCGCCAAAGCAGGGAGAATGTCTTCTGGCTTACCCACCCGGATGATTAAATTACTGCCTTTTTGCTGCAAGGATTGACGCAAGTCTGCGACACTTTCGAGCAAAAATTTGGCGCGGAACTTGCCCGTTTTGGGGAAACCAAAGGACGTTTCGCCAAACTGTCGAGGGTCAAAACAGTAAACGGGAATGACCTCTGCTCCGGCTTTGAGCGCATCTTGCAGCGGCTCATGGTCATGGAGTCTCAGGTCATTTCTAAACCAAATCAGGACTTTCATTAGGGAATGCGATCGCGGTGTAAACTTATGTAAATCTAACAAGTTTGGTCCCCTTCTTGGGAGATTATCTATCACGGCGATAAAAAATATTGATTCCGTTCTTCATGTTTTTGCTGTTCTAGTCTGACGGATCAGCCTTTCTAAGCTGATTTGAGGGAGGATGGCTGCTGATCTTCGAGGTTTATGCTCCAACTACAAAACCGAAGTCTTGTGCCTTTTGGACTCGCTTTGTTGGAGTTATCTCAAAATCGTCACGTGCGCTACTTTTTCACTCAGCGCAATTTTGAATAGTAAAAAAGCCTAAGATTGACTGCTAAGATTGCGCGCCAATGTGCCATGATGCTGTCTAAGAATAAATAGGGCATTCTTCGACTGGAATTGTCCTAGGGCAATTCTGCTGTTGTTTCAGGGGATTACCTTCATGTCACAGACAGTTTCTCCCTCAATATCTGTGCCACCAAAGCAAGAAGGTTTGTCAGATGTTGAGCTGCGCCAGGTCTCAAAGTATTTTGACCGGGAAGCTGCTGTTAAAGACATTAATTTAGAGATTCGCGAGGGAGAGTTTTTCAGTATTTTAGGGCCTTCAGGATGTGGCAAAACCACCACCTTGAGGTTGATTGCTGGATTCGAACAGCCCACTAAGGGGGCGGTTTACATTCAAAGGCAGGATATGAGCCGGGTGCCTGCTCATCGGCGTTCTGTCAATACGGTTTTTCAAAGCTATGCTTTGTTCGACCACATGACCGTGCGAGATAATATTGCCTTTGGGTTGCGTATCAAGCGGATGGGGCGATCGCAACTCAAACAGCGTGTCACCGATGCGCTACGGCTCGTCAAAATGGAAGACTTTGCCAACCGCCGGCCTCAACAGCTCTCTGGCGGACAACGGCAACGGGTCGCGCTTGCTAGAGCATTGGTCAATCGTCCGGCGGTCATGCTGCTGGATGAACCACTGGGGGCACTGGACTTAAAGCTGCGAAAACAAATGCAGGTGGAGCTATCTAACTTGCATCGGCAATTGGGCATCACGTTTGTGATGGTCACTCACGATCAAGAAGAAGCGCTCTGTCTCTCAGACCGCATTGCTGTGATGAAAGACGGCGATATCGAGCAAGTGGGTACCCCAAGTGAAATTTACGATCACCCCACAACGCCCTTCGTGGCCGATTTTATTGGCGATACCAATCTTCTTAAAGGCGAGGTCAGTTTTGCCGATAGCAAAATGCTTCAGGTCAAGACCTTGGAAGGCACGACAATTCTGGTTAGTCGCCCCAATGATATGCCTCAGAGCCTGAGAACTGCGGTTGTTAGTGTCCGTCCCGAAAAAATTCGCCTCAGCCAAGCTCCCCTTGGCAACAAAGGAAACTGCTATTCTGGCTACGTCAAGCATGTGATGTACCTCGGTACACACATTCACTGTATGGTGCAGTTGCAGTCAGGTGAATGTCTGACTGTTCTGGAGCCAAACCGAACAGAGCATTCGTTGGAACTAGAAACCCCTGTCTATGTCTCGTGGAGACCGGATGACTGTTTGGCACTTGCGGCGTAGTTGTTTACATCTGCTGTGCTTGATTGTTGCCGGTCTAACACTGTGGTATTACATCGTTTTGTAGTCTTTGATGTTGATGACGATTAAGTGAGGAACACTGCCATGCCCCGCAAGCGATCGCTGTATTCAAACCAGTTTCGTCGATTAGGCCCCACCCGGCGACGCTTTTTGCAAGGTTCTGCTGCGGCGATCGCCGGAGTTACCCTGTCTAATTGCCGTCAGAACATCGCCAGCGTTTCAGAAGCCGAGACTGAAGTGGCTGCTGCTGAAGCTGGAGAGGCGTCTGGGGTGCTGAACGTCTACACTTGGGCTGACTACACCAACGACCAGCTCATAGAGGCGTTTACAGAAAAGACGGGCATTGAAGTTGTGGTTGATATCTACGACTCGAACGAAACCATGCTGGCCAAGATGCAGGCAGGAGGTGGGGACGCCTACAGCGTTATCTATCCTTCTGACTACATGGTGCAAGAGATGATCAGCTTAGGAATGCTGACGAAGCTCGACAAGAGCCGCATCACCGGCATCGACAATATTTTCGACAAGTGGCAAGACCCAGTTTACGATTCAGGGAACAATTTCAGCGTTCCCTTTGCTTGGGGGACCACCGGGCTGCTCTACAACAAAGACATCATCACTGACAATCCTGAAGATTGGGATTATCTCTGGGACAATAGCTCAGCACTGTCCCGTCAGATTACGCTGCTAGACGACGTTCGGGAAACAATGGGGGCAGTCCTCAAGTCTCTTGGCTATTCTTACAACTCAACCGATCCAGCAGAGATTGAAGAGGCTTATAACAAGCTGGTGGAACTCAAGCCTGCGATCGCGTCCTTCATGTCCTTTGGCTTTGAAGATGGTCTGCTGGGTGGTGACTTAGCCGTTGTTATGGCTTATTCAGTAGACGCATTGTCCTCCATTGCAGAGGACGATCGCCTGGAGTACGTCATCCCCTTCAGCGGTTCTTCTGTGTGGACGGATACGATGATTATCCCCACGTCAGCGCCTAATGTAGATGCTGCCTATGAGTGGATTAATTTCAACCTGCAGCCTGAAATCGCTCAGTTGAACACTGAAACCCTGTTTAACGCAACGCCCAATAAAATTGCTTACGACAATCTTTCGGATGAGTTCAAGAGCAATACAGATCTCTTCCCGCCTGAGGAGATTTTGGCGAAATGTGAGGGGATTGCGCCGGTGGGAGATGCCTCTGCAATTTACGACGAGTTTTGGACAAGAGTCACTAGCGCATAGGACTGAATGCGATGGCGGTTTCTTCAGGCAAGAAACACTTTGCTAAACCGAAACTGAATGTGGGACAGCGCCTGAAGTCTTTGGTAGGGCCTCTGGCGCTGTTGGGTCCATCGGGCATCTGGCTGATGCTATTTCTGGTGCTGCCAACGCTTCTGATTCTAGATATCAGCTTAGTGCCAGGATTGCGACCGGAGCAGAGCGATGGAGCCTATGGTCTTGGTAACTATTCGCAGGTGTTTAATCCTCTTGATCCGGCTTTTGATTGGGTTTACTTGCAGGTCATTTGGCGATCGCTCTATTACGCAACGGGAGCAACGCTAGCGTGTCTGCTGCTGGGATTTCCCGTGGCCTACTGGTTGGCGATTATGGCTCCAAAACGGTGGCGTAATTTTCTCGTGGTGGCGTTTGTCTTGCCACTATGGACCTCGTCACTACTGCGAGCCTATGCCTGGATGAGTATTTTGCGTCCGTCTGGATTGCTCAATAGTCTGATTGGCTGGATCAGCAATTGGATTCCTGGCGTGCAGCTCCCGGAACAGCGATGGCTCTATACCGCCATCGCCGTCTTTATTGGCTTGACATACAACTTCTTGCCCTACATGGTGTTGATTCTGTATGCCTCTTTGGAAAAGCTAGATATCTCTTTGCTAGAGGCTTCTGCTGACTTGGGCGCAACGCCTCGACAAACATTCTGGAAAATCACCGTACCCCAAACACTACCCGGAATTGCAGCGGGATGCCTGCTCGTTTTCATCACCAGCATGGGCGATTTCGTAGTCCCAACGCTGCTCGGTGGCGCTTCCAGCATGACCATTTCTCGATTAATCTATAACCAGTTTTTGGGCATCACGCGCAATTGGGGATTGGGGTCGGCGCTCAGCATGGTGTTGATTTTGGCAGTGAGCTTAGCGATCGCGCTGCTGCTTAGGTATGGCGATCGCGATTCGGTCAAGGAAACCTAAGGAGGTGAACGCATGAGTCTTCGGTCCAAGTTCAACCTACCTTGCTCTTGGCAGGGCCTGACGACGCTGCTGCTTTTTGGCTTTATGTACATGCCAATTCTGGTTTTGGCCGTTTACAGCTTCAATGATTCCCGTCGCTATACCTCGGTGTGGCAGGGATTCAGCTTGAAGTGGTACGAGAGCCTGCTGCAGGATACCCGTATCTTCAGCGCCCTGCAGGATACGTTGGTGGTCGCGATCGTGGCGGTTGCTATCTCAGCGGTCACAGGTACGCTGATGGCGATCGGGCTGTTCAAGTACACGTTTCCGGGTAAAGGGCTTTATCGTGGCGCGTCCTATCTGCCGCTGATTATTCCTGACATTTCCATTGCGGTGGCGACTCTCGTTTTTCTAGCGTCGATGGCAATTCCGCTCAGCATTTGGACGATTATCGCGGCTCATACCGTGTTTTGCTTGGCTTACGTAGCAGTAGTGGTGTCGAGTCGCATTGGTAGCCTCGATCCCAATTTGGAAGAGGCCGCACTCGATTTGGGGGCAACGCCAACTCAAGCCATGATCAAGGTGCTACTGCCTCAACTGATGCCCGCGATCGTCTCAGGCTGTCTGTTAGCATTTGTCCTCAGCCTAGATGATTTGCTGATCTCTAGCTTCACGGCAGGCGGTGGCGCAAATCCCTTGCCCATCGAGATCTTTAGCCGCATCCGTAATGGCGTTAAACCCGACATGAATGCTTTAAGTGTGGTGCTGATTTTGGCGTCTGCAATGATTGCTGCGTTAGCAGAATACATTCGCTACAAAGGGTCAACAATACAAGATTGAAGTGCTTCTCTGGGTTGCTGAAATGGGACCGGATGACGTTTCCTTCGGCGCAGACCAGAATACGATGCCGGATGAACAAGGGCATCAGGGGCATCTATCGGGGACGGTTGGCGATCAGCCCGTTAAACTGATGATCGTCTAGCTAGAAGGCGATCGCTGGCTGGGGTTGAAACCAGGGGACTTAGTCTGAAATGTTGTCCGTCAAAGCTATTCAAACGGTTACAGTTACTGTATCGAATGCCGAACAAGCGAGAGACTTCTACACGCAAGCACTCGGATTTGAGGCGATTGGCGATCTAACATTCGAGCCTAATACCTACAGTCGGCTAGCTCCCATCCCACCCAGTCGAGTGCGGCTGATTACGCTACAGCTTGGCGACGAGTTTGTTGAACTAATCCAATTTTTGGATCTTGATTTTAAGCCTATTCCAGTCGATTCCCAAAGCAATGACCTTTGGTTTCAACACATGGCGATTGTGGTCAGTGACATTGATAAAGCCTACACGCACTTGCAATCGTTTCCTATCGAACCGATTTCCGAGGGACCTCAAACCATTCCAGCAGACAATCCCATGGCCGGTGGCGTGCGAGCCTTCAAGTTTAGGGATCCAGACCGCCATAGTCTGGAAATTATTTGGTTTCCCCAAGATAAGGGTAAGGAAAAGTGGCAGAAGCCAAATGGGGACTTGTTTTTGGGCATCGACCATAGCGCGATCGCGATCGCAGATACTCAAGAAAGCCTAGCGTTCTATCGCGACCTCCTTGGCCTAGAAATTGCTGATAGCGGTGTTAACCAGGGAAAGACTCAAGCCCGTCTCGATGACTTATCGATGCCGGAAGTCCAAATTAACTCCCTGCAGCCTGAGCAAACAAGCATTGGCGGTGAACTATTAGATTATGTAGAACCCGGCACGGGGCGATCAGTTCCTAAGGACTGGATAATTAGCGACCTTGCTCACCGTCATCTAATTTTAGAAACGAGCGATGATATTGGGGTTGCTTTGGCAGCTTTAAAGCAGAGCCGTATCGAGATCATTTCGTCTCATGTTGTTGACTTTCCCGATTCTTATCGTTATGCCAAAGGCTGTTTAATTAGAGATCCTAATGGTCACGCGCTACTCTTAGCTGTTTTTCCATAAGTGGCCTTTTCAGACGTTCAACCCCTTCCAGACCCTTTTCTACCAAGCTAAAAACCAGCTGCGCTGTTCCCAAATCATCATGACTCCACTGACAGCAACAAAAGCGTAGACCATTTGCCGAAACTGGTTGTTTGAAATGCGTTCCAGCACCCATTTACCTAGTAAATTAGCCGGCACCGCGCCCAACCCAATAATCAGTCCATAGCCAATATGATTAGGCTCTAGAACGCCTAAAGCGGCATAACTCAGCAGCTTGAAAATGTGTAGAAAGGCTTTGTTCGAGGCCTTTGTCGCAATCATGGCCTCCTTCTCCAGCCCGTAGGCAAAGTACATTGGGTTCATGATGGGCCCCGTACTGCCAATGAGGGCTGAACCGACAGAGTTTAAGAAAGAAACGGGAAGAAAATACCACGTTTTAACCGTGAAAGGGCGATCAGATAGCTTCAGACATTTGCTAAGCCAGTAGTTGGTAACCATACCCAACAGCGCAACGCCGACCAATATTTGCAGCCAGTCCGCTTTGACCCAAGTGAAAATGTAGGCCCCCAGGATTGCTCCCAAAAGGCACCCAGGTAAATACCAAGCTGTGACTTGCCAGTCGATCTTGCGCCAAAAAAATAGACTACGCTGCCCATTCCCAATAAGTAGCCCTGTTGTAATTACAGGGGCAACAGCCTGAGTGCCTAGCAGCACTGACAACAGGGGAATCAGAACGAGAGGACTGCCGCCGCCTGCCAACATACTAAAAAACCAGGCGACAAAGCTGGTGCCCCCAATCAGCAAAACGACTATAGTCGTCGAAAGTTCGAGATGAATGGCTTGCACGCTCGCAGCAGTCCTCTACAAATAATCTGGATAAGGTTACTCGTCTTAACCTTCCTTTATATTAGTTTAGATGACTCATTGATGATGTGAAAGCTAATAGATAGATAAAGAGGGAGCCAATCCTAAGCGCGGCGTAATGTCTCACAGCCGGGTATTTTTATTGTCAGAAATCTCCTCAAAGGAGTTCTGCTACAAAAAGGTAAATCCTGCCTCCTGCCAAGGGCGGAGCGCTGACGCATCCTCTAAGTTCTGTAGGTGAGAATCTGTTGCGTCGCAGGGAGGTTGATCAATCTCGGCTAGACAGAGGTTACTGTATAGCCGAGTAATGACTTTACGACCCTCAGCAGTTGCTCCACAGTAGTAGATGCTTGCCTGGATATAGGGATAGACTACTTGCCAGAAAAAACGAGGATAGCCTGCTCGTAGCTCTTCGGGAGACTGATATCCCAGCGATCGATTCATATCTGTTTCTTCGAACTCTCGAAATAGCGCCGGCAGTTTTTTCAAATAGTTAGCATCGCTCAGCTGTCCCATCAAATCGGCTGCCCGACATAACCCTCCGTAATGGGCTGTGTCTTGATACAGCTCTTCGTGAGGAATAGGAAAGCGAGTCATTTCGATGTAGTGCTGAATCTTTCCAATATCAAGTAGCGAATTTTGCTGAAAGGAAGACGAAACGTAGACCTTGCCTCGATCAACGTGGCTATCGGCTAGGGCTGCTCCAGTCGCTGTTGGTGCGATGACGGTCCAACCCCCTTTGCCATCAGCATAGCGATGACGATCGCCCTCATCTTGCTCCAAAACGGCTTTCACATATCCCACGTCATGACAGACTAGAGCCGCCATAAATTGCAGCCAATCATGGGGCGATAAGGTTCCATCGCGGCGCTGTTTTCCTTCTAGAATCAGCTGCCCCACTTCAATAACCTGCAAGGTGTGGTCCACAGTGTGATACGGAGCATCGCCAGCAGCGAGCGTTCTCATGACTGGGGTTGCAATCTCGATCAAAAAGTCATCATATCGGGGGCAGAATTGCCCAAAAAGTGCCTGGTAGCGATTGCTAAGCCAGACCAATTTAGCTTTGAAATCGAGCATTTTTCCAAGTAATCCAGATGACACAGCGTCAAAGCAGAGACTCAGATTAGCCGTCTATTGAGGTAAGAGCGATTGCGAGAAACGAGACTTGCCTGTGTGACTCGCTCAAGGGTTCAATAGATTTCATGTAGCGCTTTTAGGGAAGAACACAACTTTAAGAAGCACTACTGAAATAACAGGGAAGCGTTGAATGTACTCACTGTAAACCATCGAAATTTGATACAAAAGACCTGAATCCGCTTTCAGTGTGATCTAAATCAAGTTTATGTAAAGCGATCGCTCGTTATATGAAGTAAAGCTAGCCTCAGAGAAGGCTGATAAGGCTTGTAGATATTGCGACAGCTATCACTTTTAGCATGAAGCGTTCTTCAAGTAATGTCTACATCAGAAATAAGGATGTCACAATTGCTACAGGCAAGAGTAAAGAGACTCAGCCCAAACTCAGACGTACCATGAAGCTCTGCGCCTTTACTAGAGTTTAAGAAATCAACAAAAATCAGCGATTATGACGGTTTTTGCAACGCTTCGTGTTCCATTCGCCTGAAATCACGATTAACCTCTTGCCACAGCACTTTGTTATGAGGGTCAAGGCGCAGCGCTTTTTTAAGGGCTCGACGGGCCTTGTCGTAATGTCCGTGACGAATGAGATAGCGTCCCCATCGCTGATAAGCGATCGCCTGCCACTGTCTTACCTCGGGGTCGTTTGCCAATCGCTGAGCCAGACCATCCACTAGCGCGATCGCTCTGGGAAAACGGCGAGCTTGAAATAAAACCTGGAGCTGATCAAAGCCTTTTTGCTTGAGAATCTGGTCGTCAGGCGAAAGGGCTGGATTGACCCGAACGCTAACTTTTTCGGCAGTCCTTTTAACAGTGACTCGGGGGCGAGCCTGCTCGACCGACTTTTGTCCGGAGGGGACTGAGGTGATTTGAGTCGGCATAGCGTCAACTAGGACTTGGTAGGCCTGAGTGATGCGAATAAATTTGTCTTCCGCCTGGCGATCGCCTGAATTCATATCAGGGTGATATTGTCTCGCCAATCGACGATAAGACGCTTTAACATCTTCAAAAGTGGCGTTTGGACGCAAGCCCAGCACTCTCAGCTCATCCACCAGTTGCCTTCGCACCGCTTCAACCACTCCCTTGACTCACAGTAATGTTATCTGATTAACCTTAGAGCAAAGGCTAACCTATAAACCGGAATTATCGCCGGGAAACATGGTTAAGTCTATCTATTAATTCCAAAAATGAACCGTCCGACTAGGGGGTTGTCGCTCAAAAGTAATGATTGGGCCACTCGTTTTGGCAAGGGCAAAACAGCGTTGTCGGCATTGTTCCAACAGGCTCAATGATCATTTTGATCATGCTTCACCCTTACCAAAAGTCTAGGGACAGTTGATTACTATCCCCAAACAACTCATCGTTAACCGAATAGATTTAGGTTGCGGCCTCAATCGCAGCTTGAGTTCGCTCTTCAATCACGCGATCAATGAGGCCATAGTCCATGGCTTCCTGGGCAGACATGAAGTTATCGCGATCGGTGTCACGCTCAATTTGCTCCAGGGGTTTACCCGTATGCTTCGCAAGCATCTCATTCAAGGCTTGCTTAATACGGATAACCTCTCTGGCTTCAATTTCAATATCGGTTGCCTGCCCCCGTGCACCTCCCAACGGTTGGTGAATCATGATGCGGGCATGAGGCAACGCCAGACGCTTACCGGAAGAACCTGCTGCTAGCAAAAAGGCTCCCATCGAAGCTGCTAGGCCAACGCAAATAGTGATGACCTCTGACTTGATATGCTGCATGGTGTCATAAATTGCCATGCCTGCTGTGACCGAGCCACCCGGAGAATTGATGTATAGATAGATAGGCTTGCTGTTGTCGTCAGAGTCCAGATAAAGCAAATAAGCAACGATCGCGTTGGCAATACTATCGTTCACTTCTTCTGACAAAAAGATGATGCGCTCACGAAACAGTCGCTCATAAATGCTGATCCACTGTTCGTAAGGACTACCGGGAAGACGGTAGGCAACGCTTGGAACGCCGATAGGCATGATAAAAGTCTCCTGAGAGCAGTTAAAGTTTCCATCGCCGATGGGCAATACCCACCTGTGCAGGGTCTACGCTGAATGTCGGGAAGTCCACAGCGGTTTAGCTGTCTCCTAATACCCGGTCAATTAGCCCGTAATCTTTGGCTCCTTGAGGCGTCATGTAGTAGGTCCGATCCATATCCTGATTGAGTTTCTCAACGGTTTGACCCGTATTCTTGGACAGGATTTCCATCATCAGCTGACGTTTCGCAAGGACTTCTTCGGCATTGATCTGAATGTCAGTCGCCTGTCCTTGAGTCGCCACCTTGGGTTGCACTAGCGTAATCATGGCGTTGGGCAAGCTGACTCGCTTACCCGGACTGCCTGCCGATAGCAATACCGTGGCAACGCCGACGGCCTGACCCAAACAAATCGTCGTAATCTCAGATTTGATGTGCTGCATGGTGTCCAGAATTGCCAGACTTGCAGTAATCCCTGACAGACCTGCAAAGGCATCTGCCATGCCTGCCGTCACTGGATCACCCATCGAATTGATATAGAGATTGATCGGTTTACCCTGATCCTCTGAATCAAGATAGAGAAGGGCCGAAATAACGGAGTTTGCTAGTCCCATCGTGATGGGCTGGTTTAGGAAAATAATGCGTTCCTGGCTGAGTCGGGTGTAGATGTTGATCCACTGCCAATTTTGGCTACCAGGAATGTTGTACGGAACGCGCAGAATTTCATCAACAGGCATAAGACCCTCTTACGCCATCGCCGGCATTGCTTTGGGCAAGTCTTTCGTGCTCTCCAACACGCGATCAATGAGGCCATACTCTTTGGCCTGTTCGGGAGTCAGATAAAACATACGATCAGTATCTTTAGAGATCTTCTCAGCAGTCTGTCCCGTATTTCTCGACAGGATGTCTAGCATGGCGGCCTTGTTATCCAAAACCTCTTTAGCTCGAATCTGGATGTCGGTTGCTTGTCCCCGTCCCATACCGATACGAGGCTGGTTTAAAACAATCGTGGCATTGGGTAAGCTAGCTCGGTAGCCTTTGGTGCCCGCCGAGAGAATCATGGCTGCGGTTCCCATAGCTTGGCCAATACAGATGGTGTGAACGGGGGGCTTAACATAGCCAATCGTGTCACAGATGGCGAAGGCTTCGGTGTCTTGCCCGATCGCGTCGCCCGTGTACCAAGATGTCCCTGTGGAGTTGATGTAGAAATAGATCGGTTTGTCCGGATCATCAAACTGTAGGAAGAGCAGTTGAGCAATAATAAGCTTGGTGACATCGACACCAAGCTGTCGCTTATACTCATCTGCTGATACTAGAGGTAACCCTAGATAGATAATGCGCTCCTTCAAAAGCAAAGAAGGCAGATCTGGCGGAGGAGTACGATAGTAGGCACCACCGCCACCGCCATAGGGAGCTTGTACCGCACGAATTGTTGAACTCATAAACGAATGTAATAACTTTGGGTTCCCAGTTCATAACATAGTAGCGTGTGGATGAGGTCCGTCAGAGGGCGAGATATCCCCACTTCATTATCAACTCAGTCTTTTCGGAGTCGTTTCTATGAGTGTTGCTTTGCACTGTGCCCTCAGTGATCCTTATCTAGATAGTCAGCAGACGGCAAGTCAACGCCAGCTGGCGATTTCGATTCAAGTTGCAGCGGCTGGCATGGGCAGTCATGCACCGCTCAATCTAGGGCTAATTCTGGACCATAGCGGTTCTATGCATGGTCCACCGCTAACCATGGTGAAGGAGGCGGCTGGGCGGTTGGTCGATCAGTTGTCTGATGAGGATTTGCTTTCGGTTATTGTGTTCGACCATCAGGCCAAGGTTTTATTACCCCTGCAAACTGTGAGTGATCGCGACCTCATTAAGCGTAAGATCGGTATCCTCAAGCCCAGTGGTGGGACGGCGATCGACGAGGGAATGAAGCTGGGTATTGAAGAAGCGGCTCAGGGAAAGCAGGGAAAAGTGTCCCAGCTGTTTTTGCTGACGGATGGCGAAAATGAACATGGCGACAATAAGCGCTGCCTGAAGCTAGCGGAGGTCGCTGCCGACTATACCTTGACCCTCAACGCATTGGGTTTTGGAGATCATTGGAACCAGGATGTTCTCGAAAAAATTGCCGATGCAGGTGCAGGTACCCTCTCCTACATTGAAGAGCCGGATGCCGCTGTCGATGAATTTAATCGATTGCTAACTCGTGCTCAGTCCGTTTTCTTCACCAATGCCCACCTACATCTATCGCTACTGCCTGGAGTGCGTTTGGCAGAGTTGAAGCCGATCGCTCAGGTGGCACCAGAAACCATTGAACTGCCCTACCTGCAGGAAGAGAATGAGATCGTGATCCGCTTAGGCGATCTTATGTCTGAGACCCCTAGAGTTGTTTTGACCAATCTCTATATTGGCGGTCAAGGGGAAGGAACCTTTCCAATTGTCAGAGCTTATATTCGCTACGATTCTCCTGCTACAGATCAGATGGGATTACAGTCAGAGAGTGTGGAGGTGTCGGCCATCTCTCAAAGTACTTATCAACCGTCTCCTGATCAGCACGTTCAAAAGCATGTGCTAACACTTGCAAAATACCGACAAACCCAGATTGCTGAGCAAAAATTGGCTAAGGGCGATCGCCAGGGCGCGGCAACGCTGCTACAGTCTGCGGCTAAGACTGCCTTACAAATGGGTGATCAGGGCGCGGCAACGGTGCTACAGGAGAACGCGACACGGTTACAAACGGGGCAGGATCTGTCGGAGCGCGATCGCAAACGGACGCGCATTGTTTCAAAAACGCGGCTGCAGTAGAGAATCATGCAGGTCATTGTCAGCCCCTTTGAGGTGAATAAACGGGTTCCTCTAACAATCAGCCGAGGGACGACAGCCCGTTCAAAAAATATTTGGGTGCGGATTGTGGCCGAGGGAATTGAGGGTTGGGGAGAGACGTCTCCCTTTTCCATTGGTCAACACGCTCAGGCCGCAGATGCTCTTTTGCAAGAGTTCTCTGCTCTGATTCCTCAGCTGGAGCCTTTTCATCCCCTGGAACGGCAGCAGCTGGAAGCGACTCTTTCGTCTGCAAGCTCAGCGGTGCGGGCTGGGATAGATGTGGCGCTTCATGATTGGCTGGGTAAGCGATCAGGTTTGCCCCTATGGCAGCTATGGGGTTTAGATCGGAAAAAAATTGGCCCAACTGCGGTGACAGTGGGGTTGAATTCGCCCGAAAAGGCCCTTGAGCGTTTGCGACAGTGGCAGCAGCAGGTTCCTACTGTCAGATCTATCAAGGTTAAACTCGGGAGCCCAGCAGGTGTTGAAGCCGATCAAGCGATGATGACGGCAGTGTTATCCGAAGTCTCAGCGGATGCAAAAATCAGCGTGGATGCGAATGGGGGCTGGGATTTGGCAGGCGCGATCGCTATGGCGGACTGGCTGGCAGAACGGGGCGTCACCTACATCGAGCAACCGTTACCCGTTACCTTGGACGATCAGCTGGGGACACTGACAGCGCGATCGCCCCTACCCATCTTTGTGGATGAAAGCTGTTTCAATACCCAAGATATCCCTCGACTGGCCGAACAGGTGCAGGGCATCAACATCAAACTTATGAAGGCAGGCGGTTTGTCTGAAGCGTTGCGGATGATTCACACTGCACAGGCCTGTCACCTTCAAGTTATGTTCGGCTGTTACTCCGACAGCGCTGTGTCTAATACAGCCCTAGCTCACCTGGCTCCCCTAGCCGATCACCTGGACCTAGATAGTCATCTCAACCTGATAAACGATCCGTTCAAAGGCGCTACGATTCAGTCAGGCTGTTTGTACCCCAATGAATTACCCGGTTTAGGACTGACGCGCGATGAACTACCTGAGAGCTGACCACCGAATTGCTTTATTGATGCACGAGGGAACGGATAATCCAGGGGGTAAGACGGGATTAGCCATGCTGCGATACAGTCCTCTCAATATTGTGGCAGTGGTCGATCAGCAACAGGTTGGAAACTCTCTACAGGCAGTCACGGGCATTGAGCGATCAGTCCCGATTGTCGATTCGGTTAAGGCTGCTATGGAGTATGAACCGACTGTGCTAGCGATTGGGATTGCGCCCTCAGGCGGTGCTCTCCCTGAACCTTGGTATCAAGAGGTGAAAGAAGCCGTTGCTGCGGGTCTCTCAGTAGTAAACGGGCTCCATACTCCTATGGCGAAGGACAGAAACCTGGCTACGGTGCTGCAAGCCGATCAATGGATTTGGGATGTTCGACAAGAGCCAACTGGATTAATGATTGGCAGTGCTGCGGCGCGATCGCTTCCCTGCCGTCGTGTATTACCCGTTGGCACAGATATGGCAATTGGCAAGATGTCCACTAATTTGGAGCTACACCGCCTTGCAATTGAACATGGACTACGCTCTAAAGTAATTGCGACGGGACAAACCAACTTGATGCTGGGTGATGATGGCATTCCACTAGACAGCGTTCGAGTCGATTTTGCAGCGGGTGCTGTCGAACAGCAAATGATGCAGTACGGCAACGACCACGACATTTTATTTATTGAAGGACAAGGCTCCCTTTTCCATCCAGGATCAACTGCCACGCTTCCTCTAATGCGTGGCAGTCAGCCGACCCATCTCATCATGGTTCATCGGGCTGGGCAGACCCACATTCGCAATCAGCCTACAGTTCAGATTCCACCGCTGAGCGAAGCGATCGCGGTCTGTGAAACCGTTGTTTCTGCAGGAGGGTGCTTCTTACCAGCAAAGGTTGTGGGAGTTGCTCTCAATACTCATCATTTGGATGAAGCGTCAGCCAAGCAAGCCATCAAAGCAGTTCATCAAGAAACTGGATTACCCTGTACAGATGTCATCCGATTCAGCGGTAAACCGCTTATGGACGCTATTTTGAACACGACAAGCGCTGTGTAGGCTACCAGAAGATCTCAAGCGGTTCCTCTACCTCTCGCGGGTAGGTTGCCTACTTCTTCCGGAGACGATAAGTGATCCGACCTTTGCTTAAGTCGTAAGGCGTAAGCTCAACTTTGACGCGATCGCCCGGCAAGATTTTGATGTAGTTACGACGAATTTTCCCCGAAATATGGGCTAAAACGTTAAACCCATTGTCCAGATCAACTCGGAACATCGCATTAGGTAGAGACTCCGTGACGGTGCCTTCCATCTCAATCAAATCTTGCTTAGACAAACGAATACCTCCTGAAATTAGTCAGATGACAGCCTGACTTACATATCATAGACACCTTTAGAGTAGCAAAATTATCAAAAATCTTCTCTTTGGGATCTTAGGGTTGAACAACTTTGATCAACTCTTCCGTGACTTCCTCGACAGGTTTATTGCCATCGACAGAGACCAGCTGCTGTCGATTTCGATAAAAGTCGATTAAAGGTTCCGTTTCTTCACGATAAACCTTGAGACGATTTCGAATGGTGGACTCGGTATCATCAGAACGCCCTTCTTCCTTACCTCGCTGTACAAGCCTAGCGATAACAACTTCGTCAGGGACTTCCATATTGACGACACACTCAAAAGGCTGCTCCAGCTCTTGCAGCAGCGTGTCCAAAAAAGATGCCTGGGCAACGTTGCGAGGAAATCCGTCTAAGAGCCAGCCATTGGAGGTATCAGCCGCCGTCAGCCGCTCTCGCACAAGTCCCAGAGTCAGCGCATCAGGTACTAGCTCTCCAGTTTCCAGATAAGCTTTGGCTTTGATGCCTAGATCGGTTTCTTGGGCAACGGCAGTCCTAAAGATGTCTCCTGTAGAAATATGGGGAACTTGACAAGCTCCAGAAAGTTTCTTCGCCTGAGTGCCTTTACCTGCTCCAGGCGGTCCCAAAAAGATTAATCGAGTCACTATTGCTTCACCATTCCTTCGTAGCGTTGAGAGATCACATAAGTCTGAATCTGTTTGGCGGTGTCGATCGCCACCCCGACCAGAATCAGCAAGGAGGTTGCCCCTAATCCTCTGAAGGTTTGAACACGGGTTGCGCTCTCAACAGCACTCGGAATAACAGCAACTAAGCCTAAAAAGATAGCGCCTAAAAAAGTCAGACGATTCAAAACCCGACTTAAATAATCGCTTGTCGCTTTGCCCGGACGAATCCCGGGTATACTAGCCCCCATTTTCTTCAGGTTTCGAGACATGTCTTCAGGGTTGACCACCAAAGAGGCATAAAAGTAGCTGAAGAATAGAATCAGCAGAAGATACAAGGTGACGTAGAGGGCAGATGTTGGATTTAGGTAAACGCTTACAAAATTAACAAAATCTCGGTTGTTGATGTACTGAGTCAGTGACAAAGGCAAAACCAACACAGCCGAGGCAAAGATGATCGGCATGACTCCCCCTTGATTGAGGCGCAAGGGCAAGTAATTACTCTGCTCCAAATAGAGCTTACGACCAACCTGCCGTCGAGCAGAGATGATGGGAATCCGTCGTGTTCCCTCCTGCACAAAGATAATGCCAACGATCATGGCTAGAAACACGAGCAAAAGGATAATGACACCCCCGACGAGGTTGCGGTCCCCACTCTGCGCTAGGGTAATCGTTTGGTTGAGCGATCGCGGCAGCGTCGAGACAATATTCAGAAAAATTAGCAGCGAAGCTCCGTTACCCAATCCCCGCTCAGTAATCAGCTCGCCCACCCACATAACAAACATAGAGCCTGTCGTGAGGGCAATGACTGTTTGCACAATGAAAAAGACGCCAGGTTCCTCTGCAAAAGGCGCTAATAAGAATAGAGAAAGCAATGTACTTTGCAGAACTGCCCAGCCCAAGGCAACATATCGGGTGATTTGAGAAATGCGGCGTCTCCCTGCTTCACCTTCGTTCTTCTGCAAATCTTCCAGCGAAGGAATGGCTGCCGTCAGCAACTGCATGATGATAGAGGCATTGATGAAGGGCAGAATGCCAAGCGCAAATATCCCTAAGGCGGAGAGACCACCACCCACAAAGATATCGATGAAGCCTACAAATCCACCTAGGCCACCTGAGCGAATAGCACTCCCAAATGAAGCTCTATCAATACCCGGAACAGGGATAAAAATGCCCAAGCGAACCAGTACCAGTAAGCCGAGGGTCAGAAGTAGCCGACTCCGTAAGCCAGCAGCTTGTGCCATCTGCATAAAGGTTTCTTGGGCACCGGGATTTTTGCCGCGGCTAACAACCATAATTCAAAACACCTCTTGGGCATCAACGTAATATCGGGGAACAGATTCGGTCTCCAGACCTACGTCCATAACGTGATCATAGCGACTGAAGCGCCTCTAGGAAAGCACCTCGCAAGTTCCGCCCGCAGCTTCGATCTTTTGCCGCGCTGATTGAGTGAATGCAGCAGCCTTGACAGTCAAGGGATTTGAAAGTTCACCGTCGCCTAGTATTTTCAAAGGACCATCATTGGTAGTCACGATGCCAGCTTCCATCAGGGACGCTAAGGTGACCTCGGTGTTCGCGTCTAAGTCAGCTAGATCGCTCACATTCACAATCGTATAGACCTTTTGATTGATAATGGGAAAATGCTTCAGCTTAGGGATACGGCGATAGAGGGGAAGCTGTCCGCCTTCAAAACCAGGGCGGGTACCGCTGCCAGAACGGGACTTTTGTCCGCGCATACCGAATCCGCAGCTTGCACCCTGACCAGCTGAGATGCCTCGACCAACCCGTCGTCGCCGCCGCCTTGAACCCGCTTGAGGGCGAGCATCATTGATTCTCATAGTGACTCCTAAACGGTATCTTGCAACAATAGTTCAAAAAACTCAGGCATACAGCTTTTCGACCGGGATGCCACGCTCTTCGGCAACTTCAGCAAAGGTCCGTAGAGACGCAAGCGCGTCTGCGGCTGCCCGAGCATTGTTTAACGGATTGTTAGAGCCGAGCTGCTTCGCTAATACATTACGAACGCCAGCGAGCTCAAGCACAGTACGAACCGCACCGCCAGCAATCACACCCGTACCCGGAGCTGCAGGTCGCATAAAGACTCTAGCTCCACCACCTGTGCCTGTTGCGGGCTGAGGAATTGAGTAGGAACGGGTAAGAGGGACATCGACTAGATGTTTCTTCCCATCAGCAACGCCTTTTTTCACAGCACCAATAACGTCGCCAGCTTTGCCGACTCCAACGCCGACCTGTCCTCGCTCATTACCAATCACGACAATGGCTCGAAAGCTGAGCTTTTTACCCCCTTTCACCACCTTAGTAACGCGCCGAATTTGAACGACGCGCTCCTGCCATTCAGTTTCTTTCTCTTTGTTTCGAGTGTTTTTTCGACGATTATTTGCCATTTCTCCAAACCCTTCCACCAACTACACAGTTAAACAGCAACGGCTTTCTAGAAGGTCAATCCTGCTTCGCGGGCAGCATCTGCCAAAGCCGCAACGCGACCGTGGTAGAGCTTACCGCCCCGGTCAAAGACCACTTCGTTGATGCCCTTCTCGATCGCGCGCTCTGCAATCAACTTCCCCACCGTCGAAGCACCTGTCTTATTAGAGGTATCGCCAAGGGATTTGATTTCGGACTCCAAAGTTGAAGCCGCCACTAAGGTATGGTGAGCGGTATCGTCAATAATCTGTGCATAAATATGATTATTAGACCGAAAAACTGCTAATCGGGGTCTCTCAGTAGTACCAAAAACACGCCGCCTGATTCGAGCATGACGGCGACGAGTCAGACTCTTTCGACTTGCCTTCATAACCTATTTCTTCCCTGCCTTACCAGCCTTACGTCGAATGTACTCGCCCGCATATCGTACCCCTTTGCCCTTATAGGGTTCAGGAGGACGCGCTGCACGAATCTTAGCGGCCATGTTGCCAACGACCTCTTTATCAATGCCGCTAACAACCACATTAGTGTTGTTTTCTACGGCAAACTGCACGCCTTCAGGTGGCTCAAACACAACCGGGTGACTGTAGCCTAAACTCATGTTCAAGTTTTTGCCCTGAACCTGCGCTCGGTAACCAACCCCTTGAATCTCAAGACGCTTTTGGTAGCCGTTTGATACGCCCTCGATCATATTTGCCACCAAGGTTCGACACAGCCCGTGGCGCTCCCGCGATCGCCGAGACTCATCTTGCCGCTCGACAACAATGGTTTCGCCTTCTTGAGAGAGCACAACACCGTCTGGTAACACTCTAGAAAGCTCACCCTTAGGGCCTTTCACACTAACAGCCTGACCATCAAGATTGACCGTCACCTTCGAGGGTATCGGTATCGGCTTCTTCCCAATTCGAGACATCCTACTTCCTCCTCTTCTTAACAACCGCAAAAATAGGTCGAGGCAGCCCGTACAGACTTACCAGACATAGCACAGCACCTCGCCTCCAATGCCTCGTTGTCGAGCGTCACGGTCAGTCATGATGCCACTAGAGGTCGAAATGATAGCAATCCCAATGCCGCCTAAAACTCTAGGTAACTCTTTACGATTAGAGTAAACTCGCAGACCAGGACGGCTGATACGCTTCAGATTCTTGATAATAGGATCTCGGGTTTTGCCGCGATACTTCAGCTTGATGACAAGTTTGCGCAGCACACCTTCGCCCGCAAGCTCGAAGCTCTCAATAAATCCCTCCTCTTGGAGTACCTGAGCGATGCTTCGCGTCATCCGTGTAGAGGGGATATCCACAGTCTGATGACGGGCAAGATTCGCATTTCGAATCCGCGTCAACATATCTGCGATTGTGTCGTTAGCCGCCATAGTCCTCTCCAGTGATTAAACCTAATTCTCGCGGAAGGGCATGCCCAATTCCTTGAGGAGGGCGCGTCCTTCTTCGTCAGTGTTGGCTGAGGTCACGATTGTGACGTCCATGCCGCGTATCTGGTCGATGCTGTCGTACTCAATCTCAGGAAAAATGAGTTGCTCACGTAGGCCCAACGTGTAATTGCCCCGTCCATCAAAGCTTTTGGGACTGACGCCACGAAAGTCACGAATTCGAGGTAGCGTCAGGTTGATAAGGCGATTGAGAAAGGCATACATGCGAGTAGATCGCAGGGTGACCATTGTGCCAACGGGCATTCCTTGTCGAATTTTGAAGCCTGCGATCGCCTTCTTAGCTCGTGTAACCACTGGGCGCTGACCTGTGATAGTCGCAATCTCCGCCACGGAAGCTTCTAAGGCTTTTGCATTTTGAGAAGCCTCACCAAGCCCTCGGTTGACCGTTACTTTGACCAACTTTGGAGCCTGATGAATGTTGCCGTACTCAAACTGTTCCATCAGTTTGGGGACAACTTTTTCGGTGTAAAACGTCTTAAGCTGTTCAGCCATTGTGAATATCCTCTCGGGCTTTCTGGGCTTGGTCAGAAAGCAATTTGAAACAGTACAGTCGAATCACGATGAAAATGGGATAGTGATTTTCAAGAAAATTAGTCGATAATTTCGCCTGTCTTCTTGAGTACACGTACCTTCCTGCCGTCTTCAGTAAAGGTGTAACCAATACGGCTGGCCACCTTTTGCTTCTCGGAATACAGCATGACGTTGGAGCTATGAATGGGGGCTTCCTCAGTCACGATCTGGCCTGATTGTCCTTCTTGGGAGGGCTTCACGTGACGAGTGCGAATGTTGACGCCCTTGACGAGAATCTGACTCTTCCTAGGAATTGCCTTTAGAACCTCGCCAACTTTGCCTTTGTCTTTGCCAGAGATGACCTGAACGGTATCGCCAGCCTTGACGTGCATTCGAGTTTTCGTTGATCCTTTCTGGGATTGAGGCATCACAACACCTCCGGTGCTAGAGAAACGATTTTGGTGAAGTTCTTATCGCGCAGTTCCCGAGCAACTGGCCCAAACACACGTGTACCCCGAGGGTTATTGTCTTGGTTGATAATGACCGCAGCGTTATCGTCAAAACGAATGCTCATGCCACTACTGCGTCTCAAAGACTTGCGAGTGCGAACGATAACGGCTCTAACCACGTCTGACTTCTTAACCGCCATGTTAGGAATCGCATCTTTGACCACTGCGATGATGACATCCCCAACACCGGCATAGGTCCGGTTACCGCCCAGCACTCGAATACACATCAGTTTGCGAGCACCGCTGTTGTCGGCAACGTTCAAATAAGTTTCTTGCTGAATCATGGGTACCTCCTGCTAGACCTGGGTTGTCCGATTCAAAATGTCGGCAACGGTCCACCGCTTGGTCTTGCTCAAGGGACGAGTTTCTCGAATGAGGACGCGATCGCCCACATTGCACTGATTTTCCTCGTCATGCACCTTATAGCGCTGAGTGCGAACCATAATTTTGCCGTACTTGGGGTGAGGCACCCGATTCTCCACCGCGACCACGACGGTCTTCTGCATTTTGTCGCTAACGACAAGGCCAACTCTCTCTTTTACTGCCACTTGTTCTTTCTCCCTATTCCTCTTCAGCCACGTCAGTAGTATCCACGGTGTCAGTTATGCTAGCTGCACTCGCTGCAATGTCTGCTGATGTATCGTCGCTAGCCTCTTCCTGCGGCTGTGCAGAAAGCTCACGCTCTCGGAGGACGGTCATGAGTTGAGCCAAGCGATGACGCTCGTGCTTAAACTGGTGTAATCCACTTTCTAATTGTCGGGTTGCCTGCTGAAATCGCAGGTCAAAGAGGCGTTTTCGAGTGTCAATGATCGCCGCTTCCAAAGCCTGATCGTCTAGTTCGCGAGCCTCTTGTATTTTAGGTAGCGCCATCTCTAGCTATCCTCCTGCTGACGAGCAATAATCTTAGTCTTGAAAGGCAGCTTGAAGGAGGCCAATCGCATTGCTTCCCGAGCCGTCTCTTCAGGAACACCCGCAATTTCAAAAATAATGCGACCTGGCTTGACAACGGCTACCCAGAATTCAGGATTTCCCTTACCTGAACCCATTCGGGTTTCTGCCGGGCGCATAGTAATTGGCTTATCTGGGAAAACTCGAATCCAGATTTTTCCACCCCGGCGTACGTATCGAGTCATGGCTCGACGAGCAGCCTCAATCTGGCGAGAAGTCAACCAACAGGGTTCTGTTGCCTGAATCGCATACTCCCCAAAGTTGATCTTGTTTCCCCGCTGGGCCATGCCTCTCATACGACCGCGGTGCTGCTTTCGAAATTTAGTTCTTCTAGGACTTAACATGGCTCTATTTCTGCCTACGAATCACGTTGATAAAAGGGGTTGGCCCAAGCATTGAGGATTTTGAAACCCTAAGAGTCGTTTGAGCGGTCTTCAAACTGCTGCCGTCGCCGCTGCTGCCGTCGCCGAGGTTGAGCAGTATCCGTGGTGGGTCGCTGTTCTTCTTGTCCAGGAATAACTTCACCTCGAAACACCCACACCTTGATTCCCAAGACTCCGTAGGTCGTCTGGGCCGTGCGATAGGCATAATCGACATCTGCCCGCAGCGTATGGAGAGGAACGCGGCCTTCACGGGTCCACTCTGTCCGGGCAATTTCTGCACCGTTCAAGCGCCCGCTGACCTGAATCTTGATGCCCTCAACGCCAGCCCGTTGTGCTCGCTGAAGCGCTTGACGAACAACCCGACGAAAAGCAACCCGACGCTCTAGCTGCTGCACGATGTATTCTGCCACCAGAGGGGCATCTGCATCGACACGAGTAACCTCAACAACGTTGATGCGAATTTGACGACTAGAATCACGAAGTGCTTTTTGTAGGCCAACGCGCAGGGCTTCAATACCGCTTCCGCCTCGACCAACTACAACACCAGGGCGAGCTGTCCGGACCTCTAGGTCGATCTGGTCCGCTTTGCGCTCAATGCGAATGTCAGAAATCCCAGCATTGCTCAGGTTTTTCTCAATGTACTCACGAATGATGTAATCCTCTCTGAGGAGTTGAGGATAGCGATCGCTATCGGCATACCATCGCGATCGATGATCTTGCACAATCCCTAGCCGAAAACCTGTTGGATGTATTTTCTGTCCCACTCGTAATCCCTCTGATGAAAGCTGTAATCGTCAACAAATCGACCTGAATCTACTCGCCGGGTGCCACTGCGATAGTGATATGGCAGGTTGGCTTGCGGATCTGATAAGCCCGGCCCTGTGCTCGCGGACGATACCGTCGGAGAGATGGCCCTGCATCCGCAAATGCTTCACTAATCACCAACGAGGCTGGATCAAGCCCATTGTTGTGTTCAGCATTCGCAACTGCTGAACGAAGCACTTTCAATACTGGGTCGCACGCTCTGTAGGGCATGAATTCTAAAATAATGAGTGCCTCTCGATAGGACAGCCCTCGAATCTGATCGAGTACCCGTCGTACCTTATGAGGCGACATGCGGATGTAGCGGGCAACCGCTTTAACCTGTTCAGTAGTATCAACAGCCATTGGACTCTCCGACTCCGAAATTATCGACGCGCTTTCTTATCACTTTTGGCGTGGCCCCGGAAGGTTCGAGTCGGGGCAAACTCACCTAATTTATGGCCCACCATCTGCTCAGTAACGTAAACCGGCACATGCTGACGACCGTTATGGACCGCGATCGTGTGACCAATCATTTGGGGGATAATGGTCGATGCCCGCGACCAAGTTTTGATGACCTGCTTGTCGCCTTTCGCATTCAAAGCTTCCACCTTACGCATTAGATGGTCCGCGACGAAGGGACCTTTCTTTAGGGAACGCGACATAACCGCTACAACCTCGCACTACTCTCAATCAGTAAAACAACCGTACAATCGCACTTAAGAACGCCAGGTCTTAAGTGTTCCGTCCGCCCCGTCCCCGCTTAGAAGTCCGACGACGACGACGGACAATAAGAGAGCTACTCGCTTTTTTCTTCTTCCGCGTCTTCAATCCCAATGCCGGCTTACCCCAAGGCGTCACCGGACCGCTACGACCAATAGGCGCACGGCCCTCACCACCGCCATGAGGGTGGTCAACTGGGTTCATAACGCTACCCCGAACCTCGGGGCGACGTCCTAACCAGCGTTTGCGTCCAGCTTTACCCAAGGTGACGTTACGAGAATCGACGTGCCCTACCTGACCCAGGGTGGCGTAACATTCACGCCGTACCATCCGCACTTCAGTCGAAGGCAACTTCAACGTGACGTAGCCACCTTCTTTAGCGACCACTTGAGCAGACGTCCCTGCTGCTCGGACAATCTGTCCTCCCTTACCCGGCTGAAGCTCAATGTTATGCACTTCAGTTCCTAAAGGAATCTTGTATAGAGGCAGAGCATTGCCGATTTCTAAAGGCGAATCGGGACCCGACATCACCGTTGCACCCACTGCCAAAGAAGCTGGGTGCAAAATATATCGCTTTTCACCATCCTGGTAGTGCAGGAGGGCGATTCGGGCATTACGGTTAGGGTCGTACTCAATGGAGGCAACCTTTGCCGGAATATTGGTCTTGTTACGGTGAAAGTCGATGATTCGGTAGAGGCGCTTGTGTCCCCCTCCCCGGTGACGACAGGTAACAACGCCTCGATTATTTCGCCCTTTCGCACGGTGAACAGAGACAGTCAGTGACTTCTCAGGCTCAGAACGGGTAATTTCAGAGAACTCTGAAACGGTCCGTTCACGAGTTCCAGGGGTGAAGGGTCGATAGGAACGAATGCCCATTGCTCAACTTACTCAATAAACTGCATCAGCGTTTTAAACAAAGGTCAGGTCACTTACAGATCTGGGAACAGTGGGATTGTGTCACCCTCTGCCAGCGTCACGACTGCTCGCTTGTAGCTCGACCGAAACCCTTCAAAGCGACCGACGCGGCGCTTCTTACGGGGAGGATTAGCAGTGCTTACTCCCGTCACCTTGACATCAAAAAGCTCTTCGATCGCAGCCTTGATTTCTGGTTTGGTAGCCCGAGGCGAAACTTCGAAGGTGTACTGATTGTTTTCCAGCAGAAGCGTAGCCTTTTCAGTCACAAGGGGACGGCGAATTAAATCAGCCAGTTGCCCTAAGGAAGAGTTCTCAGTCACCATATACCTCCTGGATTTTTTCCATTGCTGATGCGGTCACCACAAGCCGATTTGCATTCAACAAATCGAAAATGTTGAGGTTAGCTGCTGAAATGATTTCGACGCGGCTGATATTGCGAAGCGAGAGAACAACCATCTCCTGCATCTCAGGCAAGATGAACAAAACCTTATCAGTAGGATCAATACCCCAACGCTTCATTGCTTCAACCATCTCGCTGGTCTTTGGTCGAGGTAGCTGATCCGCAAAATCTTGTACCACAACAGCATCTTCCAAGCGACTCTGAAAGGCCGTTCGAAGTGCTAGTCGGCGCTCCTTACGGTTCATCTTGATACTGAAGTCCCGAGGTTTGGGCCCAAAGATAACGCCGCCGCCTTTCCAAAGAGGAGAACGACTTGATCCAGCCCGAGCTCGGCCTGTTCCCTTCTGTCGCCAAGGTTTCTTGCCGCCACCCCTAACCTCGGAGCGAGTCTTGCTAGACAAGGTTCCTTGCCGAGCGTTGTGCATCTGCCGCAAAAGGGCACGATGCACGATATGGGATGCACTCTCAGGCTTGGCTACCTTCAAGTCAATAGAAGCTTTGCCAGCCTCCTGTCCTTGCCAGTCTTGAACAACGCACTCAACCATAGTTTTCGTCTCTACTCACGTTCCCAGAAAATCTGCCCTTTCTCGCCAAGGTTTCCAAAAAACCTATTGCTTGCCGACAACATTTGTTGGAGCAATGCTGAGTAGCATCCCCGGTTTGCCTGGGACCGCACCTTTGATAACCAGCAGGTTTTTGTCAGCTTCAACTCGAACAACCTGAAGTTTGCGAGTAGTAACCCGCTTACTTCCCATATGACCCGCCATCTTTTTGCCTGGATAGACGCGACCTGGAGTGGTTCCAGGGCCAATTGATCCAGGTAGGCGATGGTTCTTAGAACCGTGGGACATAGGTCCTCTCTGGAAATTGTGGCGTCTTTGGTTACCGGCAAATCCACGACCGATACTTGTCCCAGTCACATCAACGAGCTGTCCTGCTTCGAACTGATCAGCCGTAATGCTTTGACCCAGTTCAAACCCGTCTGCCTGATCGACTCGGTACTCTTTCAGGTGACGCACTGGAGTCGCTTCTGACTTAGCCAGATGCCCTAGCTGAGGTTTATTCAAAGCTTTTTCTGCCACACTGCCATAGCCAATCTGCACAGCCGCGTAGCCATCTGTTTGTGCTGACTTGACCTGTGTGACAACACAGGGGCCTGCCTCAATCACGGTGACAGGAATCGCGTTCCCCTCATCGTCAAAAATCTGGGTCATGCCCAATTTGGTTCCAAGAATCCCAACTGACACCGTTACCCGTCTCCGTTGCTACACGTTATCGACAAAAAACAGCCGATTCAAGAAAAGCTTGAACCAGCTTATTAAGCGAGTTGAGACATTTGTCACCAACCCAGACCAGCAACTCTAAATAGAGTTACCTCTGATGCGCTTCGTAGAAGCCCCTGTCAAATGCATACCTTCAGCGGCTGAACTTTGCGCAGCACCAAAGCTTTTTGATCAGACAAGACATAGGCCGAGGTAATCCAGCCTTTTCGTCACCACAGACTTGGGTCGATCGCCCAGTTTCCGTTTCAGCGACAGTTAATCATGATACATAAACTAATCAGAAATGTCTATCTTTTTCTTTTTGTCTGTCTTGAAAAAATATAGGGAACTTCCACCGATATGCTGGTATCTATAAGTAGATGGATGCAGCCAATACGCCCCCTTCTTCAATTTTGGCTGCAATTTTCACAAGGCTTTAAGTTTTTATCTCAGGAAGCGGCGTTGCTCCAGAAGTCAGCACACCGCAAAAATTGCCTGTTTTCACTGATCCCCGTATAATCCTGAGGTCAATTCTCGTAAAGAATCGAAAATTCTCGTCCGTTCCCTGGAAACTACAATGCGTCTTCGATTGCCAAGACCTTACACCATTCTGATTACTCGAACAGGTGAGACACCCATCGCAATCAGCCTCCGTCCTTTTCCCATCGTATTAGTAGGACTTGCGCTGTCTTCCTTGCCCGTTGTCTGGGTGGCAAAGCTAATTGGAGACAATGAGCAACTCACCCAGCGAAATGAAAATTTGACTGAAACGGCCAGTGAGGTTCTTCTAGAGCTAGAGACGCTAGATTCCGAGGTGGAGGATTTACGAGAAAGAGCTGGCCTACCTGAAGAGGGGACTCCTCCCTCACAGTCTGTCCTTGAGCGATCGCAGGGCGGTATTGAGCAGCCTGCCGATGCAGAGCGTCTTTTTCAGATGGCTCAGACTCGTTTGCCTCAGATCGATCTTGAACTTGAAGCTCAGGTCCGACCCGCTTTAGAAGATACACTGGCAGAAGAATCTGCTCGGGCCGCAGCTCTGCCGAATGCTAAGCCCCTGAAAGGTAATTTGGACGTCTCCTCAGAGTTTGGCATCCGGCGTAACCCGTTTGGCGGATTTAATTATGAGATGCACAGCGGTATTGACTTTCGTGGCCCTGTCGGAACGCCTGTTTATGCCACTGCAGACGGCACGGTGATTCGAGCTGAACATTCTGGTGGATATGGTAAGCATATTGTTATCGATCATGGCTATGACTACGAAACCCTGTATGCTCATCTGTCTAACATCCAAGTTCAAACGGGCGATCGCATCAAACGAGGAGACTTGATCGGTGCCCTGGGCAGTACTGGACGATCCTCCGGCCCTCACCTACACTACGAAGTTCATCGCGATCATAAACCCATTAATCCCAGGTACTACCTGCGTATAGAGGAGTCAGTCGATTGAAGAGTCGGCGGAAGGACGAGTAGATGAGACGCTTTCTGAAAGCTTGTTTGCTAATTATTTTTTGCGGGTTTCTTCTAACCGCGTTGCCTGCGCTGGCGGAGACTGAAGTCGATGATGTGCCTCGCCCTTCCTTGTCTGAGGGGCTGAATGTCACAGATATTCCGGCTGAGAAAGTTGATCAATTTGTCACAGCGTATCTTCATGTTGTGGATCTGATTGACGATCGCAGCGAAGACTTGCAGCGAGCAGAAACCGAAGCAGAATTCTTGCAGCTACAAAGGACAATTGAGGCCGCTGCTTTCAACCTAATGCAGGAGGCTGGGTTGACACGAGAAGAATACTTTCAGTTGCTGGGCCTAGCGAATGCCGATATAGAGTTTCGCGATCGCGTTTTAGCGCAAATTGAGGAACGCGATCGCTGATCTGATTCTGGTGGAGGTTACGTTACTCTGCAAGAAGTCGAAACCTGATGTCCTCTAACCTCGATCCTGTACAGACGGTTTTTGAGTCGCGGTTAGCTTATTGCTTCGTTCCAGAATTCCATGCCCTTCAGTGATATGACACAAGAAACCGTTTTTAGCGAATCCGCTCAGCAATACGGTGATATTGCGATTGCGCGTGCAGCATCTGATCCTTTCGAGAAATGGCCGAACCAGACGGATAACGCCTATCTAATTCATCTCGAACATCCAGAATTTACAGCGTTGTGTCCCCGGTCTGGATATCCAGATTTCGGGACCATGGTGGTGGATTATCAGCCTCGTGACTGGGTCGTAGAGTTAAAAGCATTCAAGCTTTACATCAACGCTTATCGAGATCAGCGTATTAGCCATGAAATGGTCACCAATGAAATCGCGGATCGCCTTTGGCAAGAGCTGAATCCAGTGGGCCTGCGGGTCATTGGCGATTTTACACGGCGGGGCGGAGTTAAAACGGTGATCACCGTTATCAAAGGAGACGATGGTCTCTTTGCTCCTTACTCTCCCAACCTTCTTTGACGGGCAATGGATCTGCTGCATGCTATAGACGATTTTGATATGGACAACGCCTTGGTCGCAGGCGCTGCTCCTGACTATTGGTATACGGGGCGATGTCCTCGTACAAGGGAGCTTTTGCGTTTACCTCGGACTGCTCAAGCTAAAGCGATCGCCCAGAGGTTAATGCAATCCTTAGCGACCCAATCGTCTTACTCAGCAGAAGGGAAAATGTATGGTGTTTTGGTTGTTGAAACACTAAGCGGCAAGCTAGGTGTGCTTCAGGCTTTTTCAGGATTATTGCAGGGAAAAAGTATTCAAGCGGGTTGGGTGCCGCCTATTCCAGGTCGCCTACAGGTCGCTTTTTTAGAAAAGCAAACGTTAGATCAGTTGAATGCTCTAAAACAGCAAATTGTTGACCTCAAGCAACTGCCTGAGCGAACAACATTCGCAACGCTGTCGCAGCAGTATGCTGAGCAGCTGCAAGCCTTATCTGAAAAGCACCACCAGCGTAAGCAAAGCCGTGATCGTCAACGCGAATATGGTGCCAAAACTTTGCAGGGAGACGCATTGGAGAAGGGTCTCAAAAATCTTGTTCGGCAGAGTCAGGAGGACGGGATTGAGCGAAAACGGCTCAAACGAGAACGCGATCAGGCGCTAAACCCCCTTAAAGAGGCGATCGCCCTAGCCGACCAACGGATTACCCAATTGAAGCAGCAGCGCAAATCCCTATCCCGTCAGCTGCAAGCGCATATGCACGCAGCCTACAGCTTGACTAACTTTGCGGGTGAAACGGCCTGCATAGAGACGTTTCGGGCAGCAGGATTACCCACAGGAACCGGGGACTGTGCTGCTCCCAAACTTCTACACTATGCAGCTGCTCATCATCTGAAACCTGTAGCGCTGGCTGAATTTTGGTGGGGACCTTCCCGAGGAGACAAACAGCCAGGACAGTTCTACGGCGCTTGTGTAGAGCGGTGTCAACCGATTATGGGATTTTTGCTATCAGGGCTTCCCCAAGCCTCCACTCCGCCAGGTCGGTCAGACATCACTCTCCCTATTCTGTATGAAGACGATGAGCTGATCGCAGTGGACAAACCCACAGGTTTGCTATCAGTGCCGGGGCGGACGAGCGATCTTCAGGATAGTGTCCTTAGCCGCCTCCGCTGCCAGTTCGCTCAAGCTGATGATTTAGCTGCGCCCCATCGTTTAGATAAAGGGACCTCAGGCGTTTTGATCCTGGCCAAAACGCGAGAAATTCACCGTTTGCTCAACCAGCAATTTGCTCAGCGTCAGGTTAGCAAAGTTTACGAGGCTATTCTCAGTCACCGGGTTGAGTCAGAGCAAGGCACTATTGATTTGCCCTTATGGCGAGATCCCTGCGATCGCCCCAAACAATCTGTCAATTTCCAGCGGGGAAAACCCAGCCTGACTACGTTTCAGATCTTGGAACCGAGCGAGACTCCTCGCGTTTGTTTCAGACCACAGACGGGGCGTACTCATCAACTCCGTGTCCATGCCGCCGACCCTAACGGACTCAACGCTCCTATCTTGGGCGACACCCTGTACGGAGCCAAAGACCAAACCTGCCGCCTTCATCTCCATGCCAAGTCGCTTGAACTAACTCATCCCCTAACCCAACAAAGCCTGAAGTTGGTGTCCAAAGTTCCTTTTTAAGGACTTCAGGTCGACCAGTCGCCTATCTACCCACCAATCTGCGACATGGTACGGCTATACGCTCCAGTTGTCCCCGATTCTCTCATTTTGAAGTTGATTTCCGGTTTAGCGTCAACGAGGTGAGCGACTTGATCGCGAATCTTGGCTAGCGGTACGTCTCCTCGCAAGAGTTCGCGCAGGTTAATCTGTCCTGTTTCGTTCAACAAACAGGGGCGTAACCAGCCATCTGCTGAGAGACGCATTCGGTTACAGCGATCGCAAAAGCACTCCGACATCTGACTGATGAAGCCCAGCGTTCCTTGAGCGCCGGGAATTTGAAAAACGTCAGCTGGGCCATTTCCTTGAACAGTCCCTTCAATCAGCCCCCAGCGATCGCGAATGCGCTGTCTCAGGTCCTCAGACGCAATCCAGCCCCGATGTTGAAACAGGTCGCCGTTACCGATGGGCATGAATTCAATAAAGCGAACATGCCACTCTCGGTCTATCGTCAGGGCAGCCAGATCTAGAATTTCACTATCGTTAACCCCAGGAATGACCACAACGTTCAATTTCAAAGGGGAAAAGCCAATTTGGTGAGCCTTTTGAAGGCCTTCCCATACTTCATGCCAGCGTGATTTGCCTCGACCACCAATGATGGCTTGAAACGTGTCTGGATCAAGGGAATCCAAGCTGATGTTAATGCGACGTAGGCCGGCTTGCCAGAGGGCATCGGCTTTCTTAGCGAGCAGGAAAGCATTGGTCGTCATCGCCAAATCCTGAGTCTGAGGTAGACCTGCGATGTCTGCCACGATTTCAACAACATCAGGCCGCAGCAAGGGTTCCCCGCCGGTCAACCGAAAACGTGTAAAGCCCACCGGAATGAATACGTTCTGCAGCAGCGATCGCAGCTCATCGCGTGTTAACCAATCTTGTTGTAGAACATAGGTCAGGTCTGCTCCCTCCGGCATACAGTACTGACACTGAAAGTTGCAGCGATCAATCAGGCTGATACGAAGGTAGTCGATGGTATTCATAGAAACGGGCAAATCCTGAAAGCCAATACACTGGACGAGGATATCAACCGCATTGCGATCGCCCTCACTTTAACAACAGTTTAATTGCCAAAGTATGTTACCAGATACGACGAATGCGTCTCGCCCCCAATCTGGCTACACCCTGCCGGTTTTTGCTTGTGCTAGTGCGATCGCAGCGCTTCAGCACTTGATGTCTCCCGATAAGCCCGTCAAGTCCGTTGCTGTTGACCTAATCAACCCTACTGCTGTAGTCGATATTCCTATTGAACAGGTCGCTAGCTTGCCCAACGGCTCTACTTTAGCGATTACTCGCTGTGAGCCTGGCGATAACCTTGACATTACCCGTAATACCCCTATTTGGGCGATCGTGGAATGGGGGACAGACGATCAGGCAGAGCGCGTTTGTTTGGCAGGCGGGGAAGGACTGGGGCGTCAAATTAATGCTGGCAATCAAGCCGCCATTTATGCCTATGCCAGAAAGCTGGTGGTCAAAAATTTGGCATCCTGGTTACCCGAGAATCGCACTATACGAGTCACGATTGTTTTGCCAGAAGGGCGATCGCTAGCACTCAGAACCTCTAATGCTGCCTTTGGGGTGGTGGATGGCCTGTCTCTGTTGGGTACCTCAGGCATCTCGGAACCCCTGAGCGCCCCTGGTCAGCTTGATGCCTTTCGCCAGACTGTCAGGGACAAAGCCAGGCAGTTCGACACGCTGGTTTTCTGTGTAGGAGAGAACGGCTTAAACCGCGCACTTACCTTAGGAATTAATGCTCACCAGCGCATTAAAACCGGCAATTGGATCGGACCTCTGCTAGTAGAAGCGGCTGTATGTGATGTCAAAAGAATTCTCTTACTGGGTTACCACGGCAAGTTGATCAAGCTAGCTGGCGGCATTTTCCACACGCATCATTCTGTGGCAGACGGTCGCCAAGAAATTTTAGCGGCGATCGCTGCTGCCAAAGGACTCCCCACTGAAGACGTTCAGTATTTGCTGTCGGCGGCAACTGTCGAGGCTGGGCTGTCCCATTTACGTCATCTGGAGACGACCTCCCAGTCAGCGTGGGTGCAACTCATCTATCAATCTCTGGTTCAGAGAGTAGATGACCGGGCAATGGCCTATGTACAGAATTACGGTGATCGCAACCTTACAGTCGGGACCACAGTATTTGATCGACAGCGGCAGTTCATTGCTTCAAGCGATCGCGCTCAAGCAATCTTGCAGTCTCTTTTGGTAAGCTAGTGGGAATAAAATTTCTCAGGCTTTACTACGCAATTTTTCGTAGCGGTTCAGGCGCGCAAGGACTCGGCGATTTCTCTAGACTTCACCAAAAGTTCTTAGACGATATTAATGACCTTTGCATCCTTACTATTTCGATTCCGTACTATTTCGATAGTGTTGTACTGAACTCTTTATAACAGGAATACTTAGCGTTTCGAGCAATTAAACAATTACAGGATTTCTGCCGTGACTCTTCAAACTCAAACCCCTACACCCTCCGATGAGATCAAAGTAGATTCGTTAGACAGACAAATGTTGGTGATTCTCGATTTTGGCTCTCAATATTCGGAGTTGATTGCTCGACGCATTCGCGAAACGGAAGTTTACTCAGAGGTGTTGTCCTATCGCACTTCTATAGAGCAGCTGAAGCAGCTCAATCCTAAAGGCATCATCCTGTCTGGAGGGCCTAGCTCAGTCTATGACGAGGGTGCACCCCATTGTGATCCGGCGATATGGGAGTTAGGTATTCCTGTGTTGGGCGTTTGCTATGGCATGCAGCTGATGGTGCAGCAGTTGGGCGGACATGTCGAACGGGCTATTCGAGCAGAATATGGCAAAGCCTCTTTATACATCGATGATCCAACGGATTTGTTGACCAATGTTGAGCATTGTTCAACGATGTGGATGAGCCATGGTGATTCTGTGACTCAGATGCCAACGGGTTTTGAAGTCCTTGCTCATACGGACAACACGCCAAGTGCTGCGATCGCCGATCACGAGCGCAAGTTTTACGGTGTTCAATTTCACCCCGAAGTCGTTCATTCCGACGGTGGACAAGCGCTGATCCGTAATTTCGTCTATCACATCTGCGATTGTCAACCTACTTGGACGACTGAAGCCTTCATTGAAGAGGCGGTACGGGAAGTGCGAGCCAGGGTAGGCGATCGCCGGGTGCTGTTGGCCCTTTCCGGGGGAGTGGACTCTTCAACGCTGGCTTTTCTCCTAAATAAGGCCATTGGCGAAAACCTTACCTGCATGTTTATCGATCAGGGCTTTATGCGGAAAGGTGAGCCGGAGCGCTTGGTCAAACTGTTTGAGGAGCAGTTTCACATTCCGGTGAGCTATGTCAATGCTCGCGATCGCTTCCTAGAACAGGTGAAAGACGTGACGGATCCTGAGATTAAGCGTAAACGTATTGGGCATGAATTCATTCGTGTGTTCGAAGAAGAATCTCGTCGTTTGGGTCCCTTTGACTATTTAGCTCAGGGAACGCTTTACCCTGATGTTATTGAGTCCGCAGACACCAATGTCGATCCCAAAACGGGTGAACGAGTAGCCGTCAAAATTAAGAGTCACCACAATGTCGGCGGTCTGCCCAAAGACCTGCAATTTAAGCTGGTCGAACCACTCCGCAAACTATTTAAGGATGAAGTGCGGAAGCTGGGGCGATCGCTGGGGCTGCCTGAAGAAATTGTTCGCCGCCATCCTTTTCCAGGTCCAGGATTAGCAATCCGTATTCTGGGGGAAGTTACTGCCGAAAAGTTAAACATTTTGCGCGACGCCGACTACATCGTTCGTGAAGAAATTCGTAATCGGGGCCTATATCACGACTTTTGGCAGGCCTTCGCCGTGTTGCTGCCAGTTCGTAGCGTGGGTGTCATGGGCGATCAGCGAACCTACGCTTATCCTATTGTGCTCCGCTTCGTCTCCAGCGAGGACGGCATGACAGCGGACTGGTCTCGTGCTCCCTATGATTTGCTAGAAGCCATCTCTAATCGCATTGTCAATGAAGTCAACGGCGTCAACCGTGTGGTGTACGATGTCACTTCCAAGCCCCCCGGAACGATTGAGTGGGAGTAGATTGAACACAAACGGCAGTAAGAAACGGCAGTGAAGGCTTGGTCAAAATTCGATATATTCGCTGGATAACGATTGTTGTAAGGACTTCGCGCCCAGAGAAATTGCCACAAAATCTAATTTCTTTCTCTCTGTCCATAACATCTGCATAACCCTCATGGCAAAATCATTAGGGATAGCAGTCGTAGTCCAATTAGGGCAAGGCTGTACCTTGCTGTTGATGCTGTAATAAGCATTAGCTCCCGCTAATCCTTAGGGTTAGCGCTTATTCACTGCAAAGAACGGAAGTTGACCTCATGACGGCCACTATTCCAACTCTCTCCAGCCAGTACGATCCCTCTATGACTGAGGAGAAATGGCAGCAGCTTTGGGAAGATCAGCATGTCTTCAAGGCTGATCCTGAGCATCCAGGAGAACCGTTCTGTGTGGTCATTCCCCCACCCAATGTGACAGGCAGCCTACACATGGGGCATGCCTTTGAAAATGCGCTGATTGATACTTTGGTCCGCTATCAGCGTATGCAGGGCCGCAATACACTTTGGCTGCCAGGAACAGACCATGCCAGCATTGGCGTACAGACCATTTTGGAGCGAATGCTCAAGGCGGATGGTAAAACACTGGATGACTTGGGGCGCGATCGCTTCCTAGAGCGTGCTTGGCAGTGGAAGGAAGAATCCGGCGGCACGATTGTTGGACAACTTAGAAAGCTGGGTGTTTCTGTTGATTGGAGCCGTGAGCGCTTCACCATGGATGAAGGGCTTTCCAAAGCCGTCGTTTCGGCCTTTACTCGCTTGTACGATGAAGGGTTGATTTATCGCGGCAACTATATGGTGAACTGGTGTCCTGCCAGTCAGTCAGCGATTTCTGATGTGGAAGTTGAACCCACAGAGGTCAATGGCCATCTGTGGCACTTTCGATATCCCTTAACGGATGGCTCTGGCTTTTTGGAAGTTGCCACGACTCGACCAGAGACGATGTTGGGTGATACGGCTGTTGCGGTGAATCCAGAAGACGATCGCTACCGTCATCTCGTTGGCAGAACGCTAACTCTACCTATCATTGGACGAGAAATCCCCGTCATCGCTGATGAATACGTTGATAAGGAATTTGGAACGGGTTGTGTGAAAGTGACGCCAGCCCACGACCCCAATGATTTCGCTATGGGGCAACGCCACGATCTGCCCATGATCACGGTGATGAATAAAGACGGCACCATGAATTCTGAAGCTGGGCCGTTTGCGGGACAAGACCGTTTTGAGGCTCGTAAAGGAGTTGTCAATCGCTTAGAAGAAGAGGGGTTTTTAGTCAAAATCGAAGACTATCAGCACACGGTGCCCTACAGCGATCGCGGCAAGGTTCCTATTGAGCCACTGCTCTCTACTCAATGGTTTGTCAAGGTCAAACCTCTAGCAGATAAAGCACTAGACGCGCTAGACAACCACAACTCTCCACAATTTGTTCCAGAGCGTTGGACTAAGGTTTATCGTGATTGGTTAGTCAATTTGCGCGACTGGTGCATTTCACGTCAGCTTTGGTGGGGACATCAGATTCCCGCTTGGTACATCACGAGCGAAACGGATGGCGAAATTCGCGACAATACCCCATTTGTTGTGGCGGCCAATTTGGATGAGGCCAAGGCTAAAGCGATCGCACAGTTTGGCGAAAACATTACGCTAGAACAAGATCCCGACGTTTTGGATACTTGGTTCTCATCCGGTCTGTGGCCCTTCTCAACAATGGGTTGGCCTGATGAATCAACTAACGACTTTAAAACCTATTACCCCACGACGACTCTGGTAACGGGATTCGACATCATCTTCTTTTGGGTTGCTCGGATGACGATGATGGCGGGCCATTTCACGGATACCATGCCCTTCGAGACGGTTTACATTCACGGTCTTGTCAGGGATGAGAACAACCAGAAAATGTCGAAATCCAAGGGGAACGGTATTGACCCGTTGGTCTTAATTGGCAAATATGGTACGGATGCTCTGCGATATACCCTCATTCGTGAAGTGGCAGGTGCCGGGCAAGATATTCGTCTGGAATACAACCGTGCTACTGATGAATCTGTTTCTGTAGAAGCGTCTCGGAACTTTACCAACAAGCTTTGGAATGCTGCCCGTTTCGCCATGATGAATCTAGGCGGTCAGTCCCCTGCGCAATTGGGTAAACCTGATACTCAACATTTGGAACTTGCAGATCGCTGGATTCTATCGCGGTACAACGGCGTTGTTCAGCGCGTCCATGACTACATGGGTAAATATGGATTGGGTGAAGCGGCGAAGGAGCTATACGACTTCATTTGGGGAGATTTTTGTGATTGGTACATTGAGCTAGTCAAGGCTCGTTTGCAAGGAGAAGGACCTTCCAAGCGAGTCGCTCAGCAGACGTTGGCTTCTGTTCTCGATGGCATTCTGCGACTGCTACATCCCTTTATGCCGCACATCACAGAAGAAATCTGGCACACCCTGAATCAAGCAACGGATAACCAGTTTTTGGCATTACAAGACTATCCAATTGCTGACTTGCAGGCGATCGATGCCGAGCTGGAAAAAGACTTTGACTTGTTGATTGACACCCTGCGAACTATCCGAAACCTGCGAGCTGAGGCTGGAATTAAGCCTAACGCTCAGATTGAAACTATCCTGCAATCCGACAATCCCAAAGAGCGCCGAATTTTACAGTCGACTCAAAGCTACATTCAATCCCTTGGCAAAGTTGAAACGCTCACTGTTCAAGCGAGTCCAAAACTGACTCCCTCAAAAGCTGGTGATGCTACAGTCGTTCGTTCCGAAAACGTTGACTCTGAAAGCGTTCATCTTGAGGGCATGACAGCAGAGATCGTGGATTTCTGGATCACGATGCGTCCCCTTTTGGAAGAACCGCTGACTTATTTAGAGCGCTTCTTCAGTAATTTTCGTCGACCTATGACGTTTTTTCTGCTGCTGTTCGTTCTTGTGATTTTGCTACAGATTCTGCTTGCCGTTGCCAATACCCTCGACAGTATTCCGCTTGTTGCTCCTTTCTTGAAGCTGGTTGGCATAGGATACACTATCTGGTTTGTCGGTCAGAAGCTTCTGTATGCCGATCAGCGACGTCAAACATTGGCTAACTTTGATCGGTCTCGTCGAGAAATCGTCGGTGAAGCTAAGGAATGGTTGGAAAATCGTTCCACTACCGAGCCTTACTCAACGGAGGCGATCGCTCTTCCTGTGGCTCAAGAGGCGGCTGATACTGCCGAGCATGTGCAATCAACCGCACCGTCCGAACTGCCAGCTGAGCAGATAGAATCACCAGAACAAACAGAATCATCAAAATCACCCGTAAAAATGTTTGCGGGTGTAACAGGAACCGTACAGGTCCTCATTCCCTTAACGGGTTTAGTCGATGTTGACGCGCTTAAAGCAAAAATCGAGAAGGACCTCACCAAAGTAGAAGGTGAAATTAAATCTTTATCAGGACGATTAAGCAATCCAGGATTCGTGAACAAAGCGCCTGCAGAAGTGGTGCAAGGTGCTCGTGATGCGCTTGCTGAGGCTGAAACTCAAGCAAAAATTCTAAAATCCCGCTTGGAAATGCTGTAATTTCGTCAGAATTTCTTAGAGAGAAACCCCTTAAACGGTGAACTTTAGAGTGGTAGGTTTCTAGCTCAAGTCCCTCTGATAGGGATGCGGTATTTTCGATCTCATTTTTTTCTTTGCCTTCCAGATTCGCCCATGTAGAAGCGCAAACATTCTGTTCTTTACCAGGCTAGTAGTCCTCAAGGATGCATTGTTCTGGCAGAGAACTTGCTAATGAGATTGCCCTCATAGAGTGCTGAATCTAGAGTGCTAAATTTTCTTCTGATTCAACCGCACACCCTAGAGCTTTACCTACCGTAATTGTCTCAACACCCAAGGAAATCGCACGCCGCCTTATAGCTTTAGCCATCTAGGCTTGTGTACCCAATAGCATCCAAGTGCTTAGCCCATAGCTAGATGGCTCGCCGTCTTGTTCTAGCAAAACTGGCGACGGCTATAGATGAAGTTGGCTTAGCAGTTTCGTTCAGTATTTTTGCCGTCAAAGCTGCTCCACAGCTTCTATATGCTGGGAGAAAGCAGGGCTGCTTTTAGAACTGCTCTACCAACATCAGGTGTGATCCATTGAGTACTGAGACGATTCGTGGTTACTAGCTAACCTCCAGGGTTATTACACCGAAATTTGCATGAAATTCAGTATCGTCATTACGACACATAATCGGCTCGAATTTCTTAAACGAGCGATCGCATCTTCATTAAATCAGACTGTACCCTGCGAGGTTGTCGTGGTCGACGATGCCTCTACCGATGGAACTGAACGCTATGTTCGTGGCCTAGGTGATCAAGTTGTCTACCAGCGAAACTCGCAGAATCTCAACCATGCCGGAAGTGTCAACGCTGGAGTTCAGATTGCGACAGGAGATTGGATCAAATTTCTGGATGACGATGACTACTTAGCCGAAGACTGCATTGAGAAAATGCAGCAGGCGATCGCACGTCATCCGAAGGCGGTCATTTGCTCCTGTGGTTCCATTCAGGTGGATGAGCAAGGGAATGAACTCAAGCGCACAGGACTAATCGGTCCTAGTCAAACTTTCTTCATCCCAAAAGAGGCTATTCACTACGGCATGCTGCTTGAGCAAGCCCCCTTTGGGACTCCGGTTCAAGTGGCATCACTGCGGGATGCTTTTCTAAAAGCGGATGGTTGGGATACCACCATGACAACCAACTATGATGACATCGATGCCTGGATCAGAATTGCGGAACATGGCGATGCTCTCTTTCTCAGTGAACCTCTCGCCTATCGCACCCTTTGGTCAGGTGGCTTTGAACAGAAAAAAGATTTGCACTATCGAGTTGACCTGAATCTCACCATTAAGCAGCGGATCTATGAGCGCGTGAACGAAGAGTACCGGGCTAAATGTCCTTCGATGAAAGCCATTAGCCGCTATGTCCGTCTCCATTGGGGATTGGTTGCTTTACTACAGCGAAAATGGGCGATCGCGCGGACTTTGAGTTTTCCAGCTTGTCTCTATCCAAACGTTTGGAGCTTGTTTTGGCGTATTCGCCTAACCCGCCGTCGTGCATCAGGTGGTTTGGTGCCCAAGTTGAAGGTCTAAGTTTGGTGTCTACTGGGCGTTATTCCTGCTGAGAAGCCTTACTCATTTGAGTAAGGCTTTGTTTTTTAGTCAAGCTAATTCTCTAAGCCTAATTCTCGCTTAAGTAGACTGATTGATTTTTCACCGATGTAGTTATCGCAGACGATGATTTGAGGTGAGCGGATAAGATCTTCACGAGCACTAGAGATGGCTTGCTTTACATAGGGCAAACTCGTTTGGTCGAATACCACAATAGTCTGAGCACTGTGAACCAGAGCATTCAGCTTATAGGCGTCTTCTGTTTGAGCCGTCATCACTAAAATATTGTCTCCTCTTAGGCTGTAGGCGATGACTTCAGCTGCTCTAAGAATACCGGAGCTTAAACTGACCATTCCTAGACAGGTATCTTCTGGTAGGTCTTTCAGAAGCCCTAATTCACGACTGTAATCGTAGATATCGATAGGAATAACTCGAACTGATTTGGGTCCAGCGATCGCTTCAGCTTCGGCTAAGAAATATCGGCTAGTGACAACCGTTCCAGATCGAGCTTGAGCCAGAACGTCATCTAAATCTTCCAAAGCAACTAGCTGCACGGGAATATGAAGAGCCGCCTCTAATTCTCGAACGATCAGTTCGCCGGCTCCCAGATCCTGCTTTTGAACGGTGACCAAAACCCGAGCACTACATCTTAGTCGCCAGTCAACCTCGGCAAAGAAAAGCTCACGGGCTTGATTGAGGGAACACCCCTGCCGCAACAGCTCATCTAAAACATCCTCAACAACTTTGCGGGCTTTCGGAAACTTATCCCATAACCCGAGATGAGGACGTGAACTTTCTACTGAAGAATGTGCTCTAACATAGATGCCCGAACCTGGTTGGGCTTCAACAACTCCGGCTTCCTCTAATTGACGATAAACCTTGCTAATAGTGTTGCGATGCAAGCCCGTTTGCATGGCTAATTGGCGAGTGCTGGGTAACCGATAGCCCGGCGGAAATTGCCGAGATGCGATCGCAAACCACAGCTGGTCATACAACTGAGTCGATGCTGGAATCTCACTATCGGTCTGAATATGAAACTTAAGCACAACTGGCTCTCCCAATAAACGCCGAGGCAAGGGCAACTCTATAGAATAGGAAACTCAACTTTGGAGACTAGGGAAGTTAGCCTCGCTGACTTTAAGGCTGAATCACTTAGTCGAATAATTAATGTAAATTCAATAAAATTTGACACTTTTCTCTCAACAGATACTGAGTTTTTTGCCGGAGGGAGTGATTTAATCGTCCAACCAACCAGCGGTATCATCTGATGAATGTTGTGAACCGTGAAGCCAAGGCCGCCAACTCGGGTCAGCAGAGTTATCAGGGCAAGGCAAAACGTGGTGACCCAACACAATTGCGCCCGACTGTTCATCCAAGGAATTAATGGCTGCTGAAAGAGCTGCTTTCACTGCACCCGTCAGTCCTTTCACAATAACGCTGATACGTCCTGTGCCTGTGTTTTCAATCCCGACCACTTCTACTTCCGCAGCCTTACCCATGATATCGGCGACAACAAGTGCGGTTGGTATTCCGCAGGTTTCAATAATTCCAATTGCGTATTGCGCTCTTTTCAAACGTCTTCTCCGTGCGACTTCGCAATTCACCTACGCAGTTCACCTACAAAGAAATTATAAAAAGCCTTCGAAAGTCTCCTCAAACCTGCTTTTAATAAAATCGTTCGTACATGAAGAGTCGTTATGGCCGCTTCTCTGCCGATTGTTACAGCTACAGTTTATACAAATAGCGAAAATATCAGCGTTCCTGCTTACTTAGCACATCCTGTGAACGCGACTGGATGCCCCATTGTGATCGTTATTCAAGAGGTTTTTGGCGTTAATGCTCATATTAAAGATGTAGCTGACCGCATTGCCCACGAAGGCTATATCGCGATCGCGCCTCACATCTATCATCGTCAAGCGCCGGGGTTTGAGGTTGGCTATGGCGAGGCTGACCTAGCGCTAGGACGACAGTACAAAAATGGGACACGAGCCGATGAGTTGCTGAGTGATATCAGAGCTGCGATCGCCTATGGCCGCTCGAACTTTGATAGTAGGCTCAATAAGGTCGGTTGCATTGGGTTTTGCTTCGGGGGCCACGTTGCGTATTTGGCTGCCACGTTGCCTGATGTAGCGGCAACGGCCTCTTTCTATGGTGCCGGAATTTGTAGCTTTACTCCCGGTGGAACTACGCCAACGGTGTCTCGGACATCTGAGATTCAAGGCAAGGTGTATGGATTTTTTGGACTACAAGATCCGCTGATTCCAACCTCGGATATGGATGAAATTGAGGCAGCGCTACACCACTGCGGAGTCGATCATCAGATTTATCGATACCCCAACGCCGGACACGGCTTTTTCTGCGATCAGCGAGAAAGCTATGACCAATCCTCTGCTGAGGACGCCTGGTTCCACGTTCTGTCCTTATATGAAGATACGTTGAAGCCAACTCGACTCTAGGGAGAAGATACGCTGAAGTGATCTAGCTAGAAGCTCCAATAAAAAATAGAGAAGGTCAATATTCTATATACTGATTCAGGTGCATCTGTTCAGGAATCCGTAGTAACGACATTGTTGTCTCAGAAATTGGTCCATAGATTTGGAAACGAGCGTATGAGGCAACTTTCTTCGCGACTGGGAAATGGGACTGACGTTTGAAATGACTTCGATATCAAGCAAAGTTACAATAGCCCAGTTAAGAAATTTCCTTTAATCGCTGTGTCTATAGGCAAGTTCATTCCAAAAAGGATTCAGGATGCCTCGTCAAACTTATTCAGAACTCAAAGGTGAAACAGCTGAACTGCTTCAGCAATATCATCAATATAAACAGCCGAAACTACGCAACCGTTTAGTTAGTTTGAATTTGGGTTTGGTTCGTCGCGAGGCTCATCGTTGGATCCGTCAGTCTGATGAATCCTTTGATGACTTGATGCAAGTGGGCAGTCTAGGCTTGATTCGGGCCATCGAACGATTTGACCTCTCCAAAGGATATGCGTTCAGTTCATTTGCTATTCCCTACATTCGAGGAGAGATTCAGCACTATCTCCGCGATCGTAGTGCGACTGTCCGCATTCCTCGCAAATGGCAAAGTTTGGCACATCAGTCTCGACAAGCTATTCATACATTACGAACAGAGCTGAATCGTCAGCCTACCGAGCAAGAGATTGCTGGCTTTCTTGACATCTCCCTTGAGGAGTGGAGCGAGGTAAAGCTGGCTGTTCGCAATCGCTCCTTGCTGAGTCTGGATGCGCCTATGCTAGAAGAGGACTCAGATTCAGCTTCTCTGTCGGATGTACTGCCTGATCCTAAATATCGAAGCTTTCAGCTAGCAGAAGAAGATCGTATTCGGCTCCACCAAGCATTACAACAGCTTGAAGACAAAACACGCAGCATTTTAGAATTTGTATTCCTTCAAGATCTGACTCAGAAGGAAACTGCTGAACGACTTGGAATTAGCTCTGTGACGGTTTCCCGCCGAGTTAAGCAAGGTCTAAAGCATCTCAAGAGCCTAATGGTATCTTCGCCAGAAGACGAAACTGCTCAAAACGTTCCATCTGCTGAGAATTGAGCTATCTTTTAGGAACATTGGCGAAGGTGAGCTTGGAGGCAGCGTCATGGGCGCTATGGCATTTTTAATACTTTTAGGGTTAGGGATTTTATTATCCTTTCTGGGATGGCTTATTGGGACTATTGATGCCTTCCGGGTGAGTACCCTTTGGGGTGTCTTAGCCTTGCTAGTTCCTTTTGCAGTCTTGGTTTATGGTGTTAAATTCCAGAACCGAAAATGGGCGCGCAATAGCCTGATCATGAATTTGCTTGGATTAGGCAGTTCTTTGCTATCGCTTCCTCTATTGGGAGGGCGGCTAGCTCAACGAACTGCAGAATTGGAGCAAGAGGCTTTAGATGATCTCATGGTCGAGGAAGCCCCTCTGGATCCTGAAGCTACAGAGGACGGTGTAGCCGGAACTCCTGCCGAGGGAGAAGATGAAGCACTGTTCCAAGAGGCAATGTTGCCGGGTTTGCCTACGGCTGCTGAAATTGCCCGAGCGGAGCTATTGCCGTCAACTGATCCAAATGAGCGGATTAAAGAGATCGACCGCGAACGCACTGATCCCTATGCTTATGTTCCAATTCCTCCGGTAGTCCAATCACCCCCTGCGCCTGAAGATGCACCCAATAATGCTGGCTCTCCCCCTTCTCCTAATCAAGCGGGAGGCCAAGCCCAGCCTACTAGCCCAGGAGGAACGAATGCGACGGCTCCTGGCGGTGTTGCTGGTGAAGATGGGCAATCTCCTCCGGAAACATCACCGACTGAATCACTCCCCGTTCTACCGCCGCCAACCGTTACTGCGGCTCAAGTTGAAATTTCGGGTGTGGCTAACGTTGATGGCGAAAACTACGCTATCGTCAAAGCACCTGGTGAACCCTCAAGCCGATACGTAAAGGTCGGCGATCGCCTTTCAAACGGTACTGTCTTAGTCAAGCGCATCGAGAACCGACCGGGTGGACCCCTTCCGGTTGTTGTGCTTGAGGAAAGGGGCGAGGAAATTGCTTTACCCGTCGGTTCCAATGTGGGAAGTTCTGAGGAAACTGCCGCTGCGATGCCGATCTCTCCAGCGAACATAGCGGCTTTACCGGTCTTGCCCTAGTGGTCTGTCGAGCTTGAAAACATAGGTGTCGTAAATAATCTTCCTGTATTTGCCAGGTCGTTCTTGGGCTCAGCGTTTGATGAGTTCTCTACAGTCGCCGGATAAGGTGAACGCCATCATAGCCATCAATAGTCTTCAAAGACACTTTCACAGCTTCTTCACGAGCTGTGGGTATTGCTTTACCCACAAAGTCGGGATGAATTGGTAATTGGCGATGGCCTCGGTCGATTAGAACGGCTAATCGAATGGTATCGGGGCGGCCATAATCGCTGATAGCATTCATGGCCGCTCGAATCGTTCGCCCACTATAGATGACATCATCTACGAGTATTAGAGTTTTACTCGACAAATCGAAAGGGATATCTGTGCGTTCAGGGGTTCGAATGCCAATGCTGTCGAGATCATCTCGATAAAAAGTGATATCAAGCGTCCCTAGCGAAACAGCATGATTTTCTAGGTGCTGAATTTGATCAGCTAGGAGTTGAGCTAATGGGACGCCCCGGGTATGAATCCCAATCAAGACTAGATTTTCTAAGGAGCTGGTTCGCTCTACGATTTCTGACGCGAGACGATTAACGGTACGTCGAAGTTCATCGTTCGAGAGAATCTCAACAAAGCTAGCCATGTGATTTGCCCCCTGCAGATCATAGGTGTAAGCGATCGCGAATAGTTAGCCCGATTATGCCGAACAGCACCCAAATCAAAAATGTCCATTGAGTAAGATTTAGGCCTTGCCGAATAACTAAAGGGGAAATTGGACGCTTGGGATCGGCCAACAGTGGCTTTTCTTTTGGCTTGCCTTGATAGGTATTAACTCCCCCTAGTCGAACTCCCAAGGCGCTGGCATAGGCGCACTCACTCCATCCAGCGTTTGGGCTGGGATCTGCTGGCGCGTCTCGACAACAAATGCGCCATACGTAACTGGGATGACGGGAGAGCAAAGCCACAGTGAGCACAGTTAGACGGCAGGGAAGCCAAGTAGCAACGTCCTCACTTCGGGCACTAAACCACCCTAGGTACGTATAGGGTGCAGAGTGATATCCAATCATAGAATCCAGCGTGCTCAAGGCTTTGTATGCCATTGCTAAACCAACACCTGCTGCAGGCCCAATGGCTAAACCCACCACTGCATAAAACAGAGGAGCTACGACGCCGTCTGTGGTATTTTCGCTTATTGTTTCTAATACCGCTCTGAGAATTGCAGCCTCAGAAAGTCCCTCAGTGTCGCGCCCAACGTAAAGGCTGAGTCTAGCCTGAGCCTGTTGGATATCACCATTCTCTAAAGGGTGAAGAACATCTTCTGCGGCTTTGCGAAGGCTTCGTTCGGCAAAGCAGCTTGCCAAAATGACAATGGCAGTGCCGTGGCCTAAGACGGGATTCAGGTGGTTAGCTAGCGTGACTATGCTAATTGCGATCGCTCCACTGAGCAGTGGTAGTCCTAGCCCTAGGCCAATCCCAAACACCTTCTGAAGCAGCGGTAATTGAATGAACCGAAAAATAACTCGCTGATACCCTTGAATCGTCCATCCTATGATTTGCACAGGATGAATCCATTCCCAAGGATCGCCAACTACAAAATCAACAGCAGCAGCTCCTATCAAGACTAAAACGGCTTCGCTACACCACAAAACTTGCATTTTCTCCTTGAGAGGCCTGCCAACTGCGAGCGTCGTAATACAAATCTTCGAGGGAAATGCTATAGAGCGCTAGCTTTGTTTTTTCGTGAAGCCGCTTCCAAATGCTGACTGTGACCCAGTCTTCTGCTTGCTGTAAAGCTGAGTCATATTGGGGTAAAAGCATGGCCGTTTCACCTACCGCAGTTAATATCTCTCCCAACGAAATATCTGCTGCTGCTTTTGCCAATCGATAACCTCCTTGGGATCCACGAACAGACATTACTAAATTGGCCCGACGTAACTCTATTAATAGTTTCTCTAAGTAGGGTGCAGGCAAATTTTGTCGCTGAGCGATCGCGCTTACCGAAGATAAATTTTTCTCGGGTTGCAAACTCAAATCTAGTAAAGCCTTCACGCTGTAATGCCCCCGTTTTGTAAGTTTCATTGTGACCGCGAACTCCTCCATTGCAAAGGTTTTAATCGTCTCTCAACGTTTAGGAACTGTTCATACACAGCAAAATTGCATTTTGTCTACAGCATTAATTAGTGAAGTGAGTTCTGTTTTCAGTATTGACCAACAGCTTGTTCAATCTCAGTGATGGGGTGAAGTGATTCTTAGGAACTTTAGGCGAGTGACAAACCTTTGATTAGACCAGTTGGCATGAAATTCCGTATGACATCTCATTAACATTATTTATTGATTGGTAGTTGACGATTCTCTGATACCCCAGGAAACGTTTGTGATTCTACTGTTCATCTTTTAGATTCTGCGGTATTATTCTTGCTCAAACTGATTTGTTTGATTGGACAACCAGTCAAAAAATATTTTTTTCATAGTTGACGATAATGCTAAGAAACACAATTTGGAGGATCTGTTTTCTAGTTTTAGGATTAGAGTTAACGTCGATGGGACTTAGCTTGCTTGTTTGGGTGAATCCTTCGTCACACACGCTGAACTGTTGTAGATTGCGGGACGTCAATGATGGCTGAAAAGCAAAAGGTTGAAATGTTGACTGGACAGGCTCTTGTGCAAAAGGTGAAAGAGCTAGAAAACTATACCAAAGAAGAAAAAGCCAAGGCCTGTGGTTACTACACCATTACTAAAAATGGCACAAAGCGTGTCAACATGATGAAATTCATGAACGCGCTGATTGCAGCTGAAGGCATTGAACTGGATAGTGAACAAAGTGCAAACGGTCGAGGAGGCCGTAGTGCTAGCTATCGAATTACAGTTCAATCCAACGGCAATTTGTTAATAGGGGCAACTTATACTAAGCAGATGGGGTTGCAACCGGGTGATGAATTTGAGATTTCACTAGGTCGCAAACATATTCATCTCAAGCAGCTAACTGATGACGAAGAAGGTTTAGACGATTAAGACGACGATAATACCGCCTCACCTTATTGCCAATGAGTGACTCCTGAAATTGATTTGCGTCTAAACCGTATCTTGAATACAAAAGCGAGAAAAATATCTGGATCCTAATTCAAGCTTTCTTGGGATTCTTTTTCAGAGAACAGGGACAAATTTTCAATCCTTAAAGGTACGGCATATTTTTCAATGTCATTGTCCGTAATCTTTGAAGTTGGTATTGCTTAGATCGATGTTCATAACATTTATTCTTAAAGCTTACGCAAAACTTTCATATTCATAGTGAGTACTACTCACCTGTGCTGAACTGAGATTGTTTCAAGTGTCGTCATTACAGGTGATCTTAACGATTTGGTGCATATGAACTGCTGACAGGTAAGTTCTGATCAGTAGTAAAGACGGTATTTTAGGAGGACGAAATACTATGCAATAGATTTCGTCGTTTTTCGGCAGTTCTCGATATAATCCTTTATCTCTCTAATGTGTCTGCTTCAGAATTAATATGGCCATACCGTTCATCCTGGAGATTGCAATTGGGCTTGTCTTCATTTATCTGACTCTGAGCCTTCTTGCGAGTGAGATTCAAGAGATTATTGGAACGCTCCTCCAATGGCGAGCAGAGCACTTAAAGCGCTCAATCGAAGTTCTGATTGCAGCCAACGATAAAGAAAGTCGGGCGGCTGCCCAAACATTTGCTGACCGCCTATATGACACTCCCATTCTCCGTAGCCTCAATCAAGAAGCAACGGGACCGATCGCCCATTTCTTTAGAGTCATTAACCAGATCGTTGGAAAGCTATATCGAACCGTTACCCAGACTCGTAATGTATTCGGCAATAAAACGAGCGGACCTTCCTACATTCCAGGAAAAACTTTTGCCCAAGCGCTGCTTGACAGTATCCAAGTTGAAGATCTGAGAAAGGTTTTATTAGAAAGTCGTCTCGTACAGTTTCTTGAAGAGAAGCTCTTACTGCCGCTCAATCATATGGTGAACGATTTAAGGGCGAGCACAGCCAACGAATTTCTGTTGAACATAGAATTTAGGGAACTAGAACAGTCAATTACCCAACTGGTTGAGGACTTTAAAGAGAAAAGAGCAACATTATCTGAAACCATTGATCGCCTACTTGATCGATTTGATACCTTCGCTGATTCAGCCCAGGACGTTTTACCAGATAATCATCCTCTCACTGAAACCTTCATGCGGCGGCTAAAGTACTTACGAAATCGTCTAGCTAGCACGACCTTAGACAAGGCAGCTCTATTGAAAACGATTCAGCCTAGCTTGGATGAACTGGTGTCTGTTTTAGATGAAAACAGTATTGTTTACAGAGAGCTAAAGGGACTGGCCGGCAAAGATAATAAGACAGCTAGAAGGATCTTCGAGAGAATGAAGACACAACCGTTGCCTGAAAGCCTGAAACAAAGCTTGGCTTCATTGGCAGAAAAGGCGGGCAGTTCGCTGGCAGCTAAAGCCAGCGACACTGTGCTGAATGCAGTACAGAACTTGTCAGAGGAGCCAGTGGCGAACCTGAAAATTTATTTGTCCGATGTGGAAAGTGACGTCAAGTCTTTGGGACTAGAGATTGAGAATTGGTTTGATCGGGGTATGGATCGGGCTACGGGCGTATACCGCAGAAATGCTAAAGCCGTCAGCATATTGATTGGCATTGCGATCGCGATTTCCCTCAACGCTGACTCGCTTCATATCCTAGATCGTCTTTCCCGAGACCCTGCCGTGCGTAGTGCCATTAGCCTGGCTGCGGAAGAGGTTGCTGCATCTAATCCTGATGCAGCCTCTCTGGAGCAATTGGAAGAGCAAGTCGATCAGGCTCTGAGTGGTTTGCCAATTCCTTTAGGCTATGGTGACGCCGTCGTTGCAAAGCAACAGGAATCTCAGCAATCTTGGTTTATTCCTTTTATTCCCAGAAGAGTCCTCGGGTGGATTATCACGGGTTTTGCGCTTTCAATGGGAGCAAACTTTTGGTTTAGTTTGCTGAAACGGGTTGTCAATGTTAGAAATACCGGCAGAGAAGAGGGCACGGATCGGGCCGTGCAGCGTTAACCGTATTGCAGTCAAGACAGAGCATTGAGACAGGCGAACTTGATGGGTCGTCTAGCAGCAATACGCTATTCATTCTTCAAGCAAAGTTCGGCAAATTAGCTGATTGCCGTTGCCCAATCCTTAGCCCAATTCAAATTTTGGCGAGCCTCTTCTAACGTTTTGGCTTCGCTGTAGAGTCGGAGTATGGCCTCGGTGCCGCTGAAGCGAATCAAGAGCCAGCTGCCATCCTCCAGCGAAAATTTATAGCCGTCAATGGATAAACAGTTTTCAACAGCTTTTCCGGCAATAGTTTGAGGGCAATTCGCCTCTAATTCATGAAGCAATTTACTCCGAACTTCCATATTGGCAAGAGGTAAATCAATCCGGTCATATTCAGAGTGATATCCAGTTGTTTTTTGTAGTCTGCTGTAGCGATCGCTCAAATCCAACCCTGATTTCACGACCGATTCCAAGACATAGAGCGCTGATAGTAGGGCGTCTCGCTCAGGAATGTGATGTCCGTATCCAACGCCACCAGACTCCTCACCTCCAATAAGTGCCTTAGATTCCAGCATGCGGTCAGCAATGTATTTGTAGCCAATAGGTGTCTCATACAGCGACAGATTGTGTAGCGCAGCCACCTTGGGAATTAAGTTCGAGCCGCTGATGGTTTTGATCACCTCACCGGAATAACCGTGAACTTGAGTCAAGTGGTCGATCAGAATTGGAATGAGGACCTGAGAACTTAGGAAGTTACCTTTGCCATCTACGGCAGCAATGCGATCGCTATCACCGTCAAAGACAAGTCCAGCAATCAGTCCATCGGATGCGGGTGGTTCATACTCAGCTACTGTCTTCAGCATTCGCTGAAGATATTTTGGCAATGGCTCAGGTGCTCCCCCTTCAAAGAGAGGATCGGCAGAACCATTCAGTTCATTGATTGAGCGTCCTAGCAGCCGCTCAAGCCCCGTTGCCGCAGCTCCATGCATGACATCGGCAAACACCGTCAACTTACCGCTCTCAATAGCAGATTGAATGGCGGCCAAATCCACCTTGGATTGGAGTTCCGCACAATAGCTAGGCCAAGGATCAAAGCTTTGTAAACTACCAGGTGTACTTGCTATCTCAACCGTTTTGTCTAACTGCGCCTCAACCTGTTGAGTCACATCGGGTGGAACAGACCCTCCAAATGCACTCTTTATCTTTAATCCGTTGTAGGCAGCCGGGTTGTGGCTAGCCGTAATGACAATGGCTCCCAACGCTCCCGTGTCTTTGGCGGCCCAACTAAAGGCTGGTGTTGGCGCAAAAGCGTCGGTTAGCAGCACATCGAAGCCTACTTGAGTAATGGCTTCCGCCGCCGTGCGGGCAAATTCGGGAGAAAGGAAGCGGCGATCATGACCCACAATCACAGTGTTACTGCCAGTCTCCTCGCCATAGCATTGTTTCAAGACTTGAGCCGCTACTTGTGCGACATGAAATACCCGGCCAAAGGTAAAATCAGCGCCAATCATGCCGCGCCAACCATCTGTACCAAATTTAATAGGCTTATCTATAAAGGCGGAAGGGGATAATGCGATCGCCATAAGAATTTCCAGAAGAAAGAGCAAATAGATCTGCACTCAAGAGTTTACCCAAGCTATCCGGGAATTCACTAGGGTTTGTCACCAATTGAACTCGGAATTCAAGCTGCGCTAACGCTATAGCAAGAAAGTCGGACTGGGTAGGCGTTATCTGCCTGATGCGAACTGTGGAAATAGTCGCCTGAGGAAAGTTTTAACAGCAAAAAGCAGGCAAGTTTCCTATTACCAATGCTGCGAGAGCGATATTTCTATCAGAAGGATTAATATTTGCTTACATAATCCGAAGTATTTAATCACATTGCCTTTTTTCATGAATCAATCCTGAAAAGCCTGTAACGCTTTGCAGAAGCTTAATAGAGTCAAGTTGTACATTTAATTTATGGAAAGGTAACTTCGCAAAAGTTAACTAAGTTGCCTATACTAAGGCCATGCATGACGGTGAGTAGAAATGCTCACTCTGGATTTTCCGGTTGGTTCGCCTAGTCATTGGTGCATTCGACTCCCTGTTGAATCACGTGCTGACTTCCTCCGACCTTAGCTGTTTGGATAAGGCCGCTGCGAAACGAGGCGGTGTGTTTACAGGCACACCCCATCAGCCTCAAGCTAGACAACTTCCTATAACCGGCGTTCTATGTGCAACTTTCATCGGAACTCACGTGAATGTCATGATTAGCGAACAATTTCCGTGGTTAACCACACTTGTCCTATTTCCCTTTTTGGCAAGCTTGCCAATCCCATTACTACCAGGTAGCAACAAGACTATCCGTACCTATGCCCTTGCGGCTGGCCTCGCAGAATTTGCACTCATCCTATATACATTTGGCCGATATTTTTCTCTTCAAGAGTCAGGACTTCAGCTCGTTGAGTCCTATCAATGGGTTCCTCAGATAGGGCTTAACTGGACGCTTGCAGCGGATGGTCTATCGATGCCACTAGTCATTCTGAGTGGCTTGGTAACTACTTTGGCAATTCTTGCCTCTTGGAATATTTCTCTCAAACCTCGACTTTATTATTTCTTGCTATTGCTGATGTATAGCGCTCAGGTCGGGGTTTTCCTCTGTCAGGATATGCTTCTATTCTTCCTGATGTGGGAGGTTGAGTTAGTTCCTGTTTACTTGCTTATCTCCATCTGGGGCGGCAAGATGCGCCGCTACGCCGCTACAAAATTCATTCTTTACACTGCGATCGGCTCCATCTTTATTTTGGTTGCAGCTCTAGCGATGGCCTTTTATGGTGACACCGTTAGCTTCAACTTCACTGATCTGGCGCTTAAAGACTATTCTCTTCCCTTTCAGCTGCTAGCCTATGCAGGCTTTTTAGTAGCCTTTGGAGTCAAATTGCCCATCTTCCCTCTGCATACTTGGCTACCAGATGCTCACAGTGAAGCGCCAGCTGCTGTCTCAATGATCCTCGCTGGTGTCCTCTTAAAGATGGCTGGCTACGGCATCATCCGCATGAATATCGAGATGCTACCGGACGCCCATGTTTACGTTGCTCCGTTCCTGGCGATTATTGGTGTTGTCAATATTGTCTATGCCTCGCTGAACGCTTTTGGACAGGACAATCTCAAACGCCGGATGGCTTATTCCTCAATTGCTCACATGGGTTTCGTTTTGATTGGCTTTGCTGCTTTCACGACCATTGGCATTAGTGGCGCGGTTCTGCAAATGCTCTCTCACGGATTGATTGCAGCAGTCATGTTCTTCCTGTCTGGGGTCACTTATGAGCGCACTCATACGCTGAACATGAAAGAGCTTGGAGGAATGGCGCGGAAAATGCCCACGGCATTTGCATTCTTCACTGCGGCAGCGATGGCTTCCTTGGCATTACCTGGCATGAGCGGTTTTGTGAGTGAGATAGCTGTCTTCCTTGGCATGGCGACTAGCGATGCCTATACCATTCCCTTTAAGGCAACTGTCATTGTTCTAGCGGCCATCGGGGTTGTCCTATCTCCCATCTATTTGCTCTCCATGTTGCGCCGCATCTTCTACGGCAATACCGGAGAGGTGGTTGAGAAGACGCCACTGATGTTAGACATCCGTCCGCGTGAGGCCTTCATTGCAGCCTGTTTGCTAGTACCTGTAATCGGAATCGGTCTATATCCGAAGCTAGCAACGCAAACTTATGACGCCAAAACGGTCGCTGTGCTCAATCGGGTTCAAGATACGGCGATGCTAGTTGCAGATAGGCCAAACCAGCCTTTGTTTAGCGCGCTTGCCTCGCCTGAGCGGACAGCCTCTGCTGCTGCTCCCGTCATCATCGAGTAGCGCCTTTATCAATCTCTTCCAACACAGCAAAATCGGTGGCGGCGCAACATGTTGCGCCGCTTTTTGTTTTTTCAGTCTTGCCAATGCCATTAGGGCAAGATAGCAGGCTATCTGGCTAGGCGCTAAGCACTCTGGATGCTGGGTGCATTAGTACTTTGGCAATATTCAAAATAGGAATATCGGTGTAGAACGCAGTATAGGCTTTGGCCGATCGCAGAGTAACCCAACGTTGAAGAGGGATACGTGGGTTTACTGACGGCCTCCAACCGACAATTCTAGCTTGACAGACCGCTACCCTAAAGTTAAAGCGCTATTGGGTTTATAACAAACCTCTTCTCATTTTCTGACCTCTATTGCTGCATCCATTGTTGAAGAAAAACAGCATTACTGGCGGAATTAGTACATGTAAACTAAAATAGATCTAGTACGCTAGTATTTACTATTCAAAACATTATGAAGGGTCTTGCTACAGCAGCTGCAGAGATTTCGTTTGCTTCTCCAGTTTGGCAGACAGTACGATTTCGACGAGCTAAGGAGAAAAAAGGTTGGGCCTTATTAGGAATCCCTAGCCAAGTTTATCCCTTAGTGGCTTTGCGATTGTTTGAGCTACAGGCCAAACTTATCAGTCGTCATGAAGCGGAAGGGTTTACCAACTTGTTATTTGAAGCGCCCCCTAAAGTAGCAGCGAAGCTAGCCTCTGCTTTTCCTGCGCCTCCAGGCTGTGATGCGCTGAAGATTTCTGAGTCGGGCGATCGCATCCTATCCGGTAAAGCGGCTAAGTCTGCAAAAGCGATCGCTCAACGTCCTGATCCTTCAGAATTCGTAGAAGCTATTTAAGAGATTGTCAACGTATTGGGATTTTAATCTGCCCAAAGTAAATATTAGAATCTCAGAGCTTTATATTATCTTCGTATATTTTGCAACGGTCTTACGACCTCTTGACGTCAGCTGGATTCCTCTTAAACTAAACTAGCCCAACAAGGCATTCTTGGCTCAGCTACGGGATTTACCTACATACATGCAAGAATATGTCTGATATCAGGAACTTTTGAGAGCCTTTTAGCATCTATGTAAATCAGTGTGCAGAAACATTTGTATGAGGTTTTCCGTATAATCTCCGGGAAAATCCCTGATATCTCTTTTTCAGCCTTGAAAAGTTCATTGAGGCAGTCAGGGTCAAGCCCAATAAGCGAGTCTTTACAGTTCTATCAGGGGGCTCCTAGCTGCTGGTTCGCAACCTGGACACAAGCTAACGCTATGACAAGCGCCAATCTTCCAATTGCTTCTGTTTCTAAGCCAATTTCGACTTTTGATCCTGGCTCGGACAGTCTGTTTCGTGCTTATGTAGAAGCCGCTTCAGATATTGTCTATACCCTGGATCTGACAGGGCAATTTACTTTTGTAAACCCTTACGGCCTAAAGCTTATTGGTACTGACCGCTACGATGAAGTCGTCGGGCATTCCTACTTAGATATTGTCGCTCCTGAGTACCACAAACCTACTCTAGAAGCCTTTTCCAATCTGTTAAAGACAGGTGAATTGCGAGACTACGAGTTTGTGGTTCTGACTAAGACGGGCAATCGTGTTTTCATTGAGGTGAATGGCCGGCTCCTCTATCAATCCGGACAACTCGTTGGTGCGCTGGGCATTGGTCGAGACATCACCGAACGCAAGCGGTTTGAAGCCCAGCTGAAAATGTTTTCGATGGCACTAGATTCTGCACATGATAGTGCCTTGATTACTGATTTAGATGGCAACATTCTGTATGCAAACCTAGCGACACAGCGCATCTTTGGCTGGCCTCAAGCTAGACTCACTGGCACTAATTTGGAAGTCTTCTTTCAAAATCAAGATCAGGTCCGCTATGTCCTAGAAAGAGCGACAGGTGAAGGATGGAGTGATCAGATCGTTTGCCAGCGGTATAACGGTCAAACGTTCACTGCGTTTGTTTCGGTCAGTCCTGTTTACGGAGAAGGCGAGGATGTGCCTAATGCCGTTTCAATTATTCTGCGAGACATCACGCAGCAAGAAACGATTAAAGCCGAACTCGCGTCTAAAAACCTAGAACTGGCTCGTGCCAATCGTCTTAAGACGGAGTTTTTGGCCAATATGTCCCATGAACTTCGCACTCCGATGACCTCTATCCTGGGTTTCTCCTCACTTTTGGAACAGCAAGTTTATGGAGATTTGAACGATCGCCAGAGACTGTACGTTAACCAAATTCATCAGAGTGGAGAACATTTGCTGAGCCTCATCAACGAAGTACTTGACCTCTCCAAGGTTGAGGCAGGTCAAATGGATCTACACGTCACTTCCATTTGTGTCGATTCCATTTGTGATGACATCCTTAAGATGGTAGAGACTCAGACTGAGATGAAAAATCTAGTTGTCCATCGGCAAGTTGCACCTGATCTGCCTGTGCTGATGGCAGATGAGATGCGTGTTCGGCAGATGCTGCTTAACTTACTCTCAAATGCCATCAAGTTTACTCACAAAGGGCTGTCTATTGGCTTACAGGTAGAACAGCAGGGAGACTATCTGAACTTGACGGTTTGGGACGAGGGCATCGGTATTCCAGAAGACCAGTTATCTTCACTGTTTCAACCTTTTCAGCAGCTGGACAGTTCCTTGTCTAAACAATATGAGGGGACGGGCCTGGGTTTAGCGTTAACGCAAAAACTTACTCGTTTGCATGGGGGAGACATCACAGTTAAGTCTGAACCCAACAAAGGAACCCGATTCACAATTCATTTACCGTTAGACTGCCGGACCGTTAGTCGTCACGATAAGCAATATTCCTTACCCGATGAGGCATCCTCAGAGCATTCTGAATGGAAAATGCCAACGTTACCGAATAGCGCTATCACAGGGCGAGTCCTTGTCGTTGAAGACAATCCCATCAATGCACTCCTGCTAGAGCATATGCTCAATCACTGGGGCTACGAGGCAACTCATTGTCCTGATGGCCCAACCGCATTAACCTGGCTGGAATCAAATCGTCCCATCCTTATTCTGATGGATGTTCATCTGCCTGGCATGGATGGACTAGACGTCACTCAGCGGATTCGCCAAAACTCAGAATGGGCTGACATTCCTATCGTGGCGACAACGGCATTGGCAAGGCCCCGCGATCGCGATCGCTGTTTTGAGGCAGGGATGCAGGACTATATCAGCAAGCCAATTAATTCGGCTAAGTTAGTCTCCATCCTGGCTAAATATACCTGGGGCGAAGACTAGAAAACTTACAATAGCTAAGCAAAAGGCTTTGGGGCAATCAGCTAACCTGTGAACTGGGAAGAGATCGCGGGTTAGCTGTTTAAGGATGAATGCTTCGGTGTCACAGTTTATTGTCACAGGCCATTCACCTAGGCGTCCTTCTGTCCTCAGCTGTGACTCAATTATTGCTTTGGAGTAGCGTAAAGTTTGGGATTGGGGACTGGAGCTTCAGCGATCGGACCCTGAGGTTCTGGATTTTCTAGATATTCAAACTCGCCCTTTCCGTCAGGTGTCGGTCCTTGTGCCCATTGCCCTTGCTGGCTCTCAGTTCCCTCAGATAAGTTCCAGAACGTATAGGATGCATCCTATTGATTCTCTTGCATTTAAATAGGGTATGAGAGCCGTGTAGGATACTTGTAAACATGACATATTTCCCAATAGGACTCGCGTAAACGGATTATCTGCCTAGCAGCTCCTAATAAGGATCAGGCGACTTCCTCTACAGAGGTCTGTTAAGTTTCACTGGGAGGCTGGAGAACATTTTTATTTTGAGATGTCTACGGTTCATAAACTTGAGCGTCGATGCCTTGTGACTCAAGCTCCTCAACAAGCGCGGCTGCACCTGCTTCGCTATTAAATGCGCCTAGCTGAATACGGGCACCGGTATCGAAATTGCGAACGTAGGCATCGTCTACAACTTCGCGAACTGTGCTTAAAGACGGATCTCCTGTATAGTCCGAAACCACGTAGTATGAACTTGCTGGTTCAACGCTGACAGGCTCATCTTCTACTCTAGGTGAAGCAGGCTGGGTTGCTTCGCTTGGTGTTGGTTGGGAGGTATTTGGTGTTGGCTGAGGTGCGATCGCTTGTGGTTGAGGTGCAGGAGCGGCGGTTTCCTGAGGTGCAGGTGTCATCGCAGCAGGCATAGGTGCTGGGGTCGTTGTTCTGGGGATCTCATTGACTTGTGGCGTATTCGTTGCTGTATCAGCTGTAGCTGTCTCTTGAGAGACGCTGCGATTTGTAGTTGAAGACGGCTCAGTCGCTGGAGGCTTATTCTCTCGATTATTGTTGGAGTTAGCAACAAGAGGTTGCCCTGCTGAGGTGGAGTTGGACGGTAAGTTACTGAGGGTGCTCAAGTCCAGATTAGAGAACTCTCTCTGAGATAAATCAGGACTTAAGGAACTCAAAGAAGATGCCCTCGCGTCTGTCTCTTCTGATGCCTCAAGCTCCTCTGAAGAACCATCGGCAGTGGCCTCCTCATCTTCAGATGCATCGGGCCATAGACGGGCTAAAGGCGTATTGCTGATGAGATTGCCAGCTACGTAGGGATTAACAAGCACGAAGCCAAAGCCAGCACTAGTCACTAACAGCAATAGCAATGCACCTAAGCCGAGGGGCGTGCTGAGCCATTCCGACCAATTTCTGGATGTAGGTTTGGCAGGATAGCCTTCTGCTAGCTCAGGGTCAGGCGCATGGTTGAGATTCTCAATCAAAGCTTCAGTTGAAGCCAGGTAAGTTTCTTCTTCGGGCTGTGTTTGCCTGACGAGAGCGCCGTCCAAAGCTATAGTCTCTAAAGCCTCACTTTGTGCCGCTTCGTTTCTAAGGGGGTTTGCACCCTGTTCAAAAATACTGTCAGCAGGCGATGCTGCTGCGTGTGAAAGGCGAGGATTAGGCGGCATAGGGGGTGGAGACGCTTGCTCCTGAGCTACCTGTGCGTTTCCTTGACCTACCGCCGACGAAATGCCGAGTAGATTCAGCGATCGCCGTTGACGAGGCTGAAAAGACGGCGGCATTGCATTAGGTTTGCCATTCCCCTGCTTAGCGTGACGATATCGCGCTAGTTCATAATTAAGATTGATATTAAGACTGCTCAACGCATTTCTGAGGGACGGCTGCAAATCCTCAGAAGTCTTTTCAGAAGTAGGTTGAGACTGTTGGGACGTAGATGAGGGGGACATTTGGCTCTCCTCAGAACAGGCTGACTTGGAATAGCAGAACAAAGGCAATGTCTATTTAACAGGCAGCCCTAATTCTAAATTTAGGCTGTAACCCCATGACAGACGGATTTTATGCTCATTCTGACGAACTCGCATTTAGTTATAGCAACGTCTGTTCAAAAATGAACATGGTTTTTGAGCGATATTATGAAAATGTGGGGGAAGTTCCCTACATCTGGGGTGATTATTCCAGCGTTTACTCTAGTAGTGGCGCTGAAGTCCTATGACTAGGCAGTAACCTCAGATTCGAAGGCGATTTAATTGACGCTTGTAAACAAGGTTTATATGAACCCAATGTCAGGTTTAGGATGACTAACGAGATGCAACCCCTTCAGGCTCTAATGAAGAATTTGGAGCGATCGCCGCAGTGGCGAGCATCATCGGGTTTGCGCCAAATACTTGCGGTTTGGCCTCAGCTTGTGGGAGAGGCTGTAGCCCAACATAGTCAGCCTATAAAAATTTATCGGAGTGCTCTACAAGTTTCTGTTTCTAGTGCAGCTTGGTCACAAACGTTGACGTTCGAGCGCTTGAGAATTTTGCAAAAGCTTCATCAGAGATTGCCCAACCTCAAAACCGAAATTCGGGATATGCGGTTTTCCACGGCAAAATGGCAGCAGGTGACTCAGCGATCGCAACCCATTTCTCAACAAATGCTAACGGAACATCCCAGTTGGGGTGGTGCTTGCAAGAAGTCACTGCGGCAACCATCACCCCAAACTGCTAAAGCCGCATTCCAGCAGTGGGCCATCCAGAAACGAAATCAGCTTGCTAGCCAGAGTCGGTGTCCCCGATGTCACTGTCCCTGTCCAACTCAGGAATTACAGCGGTGGTCAGTGTGCGCCATTTGTGTAAGCCATCAATGGCACAACCGTTAAAACCCGTATCCACCCAAGCATGGGGCGAACTGCGGTGAGCAACTGTGTGGATTTTGGACGTCTAAATCAATATGAATTTGATTGACCTAAAGTGACTGCAGCGGCATTTTGACCAAAATCAACAAGACCCTTTGAGAGTAGCAACAAACAAAACTGCTTTTGTTTGTTGGCATACTTTTAAGGTTCTCTTTATGAACTATTCTCAAGCACATCTGGACTCTTGGGAAAAATAAAAATTGATTAGGCTTGTCTTTGCTATCTAGATGAAGCGAGAGTGATAGCAAAAACTTGAGAGAGACGAGTGAGTTACGCTTGATCCCAGCATCGAAAAGCATTTTCGCCACGAATGATTTTAGGTCTTAATTTATTTGCCAAAAGTGGATTTGGGTATGGATTCTTACATCAACCTCAGACTTATTTGAACTTAAATACGACTGTTTTCTACTCGGTTTGAAGTGATCCCCGTGGCTATGGCGAAAAAAGCGGACAAGTTTACCTGGAATAGAATGCAGATATATATTCTTAAAGAAATCATGAAGAGAATATAAAAAGCCGGATGAGACGATAAGGGGTTGAAAGCATTGTCAGGATTGAGACTGCTACGTTTTTTCTTCTCAAAAGAGAAGGGTGTCTATAGCGACAATAATGATTACCATGTTTCTGGATGGATTCTCTAATGGACATAACTCAGTTCGATGTCTCTTGCTGTCAACGTTGTCGTCATTTCACTTTGGAAGGGCGACGTGGCGGTCATTGTGGCCAGCTTAACGTACCTGTGCAGGGACGATGGACTGCGTGTTCTTTAGCAAATCCTGTTTTTTCGGAACCAATAAGCACTGTGACTCAACCTCATGTCGCTCAACCGTCGGTGGCGACTGCATGGCCTGAGGGATTAAAGTTGGCTCGCCGCGACCTTAGCGTTGTTGAGAGTCCTGATTTTGTTGAATCAGCCTGATGATGGAACTGGTCATTTTGAGAAATTAATAAATGCCGAACAGCTGCCTCAGTCTGTTCGGCATTTCTCTTTTAGGGTAGCCACGGGTACTGATGAAAATCGGGAGATCGCTTTTCTAAAAACGCCTGTTTACCCTCGGCACCTTCCTCGGTCATGTAATAGAGCAATGTGGCATTGCCTGCTAATTCTTGTAATCCAGCTTGTCCATCACAGTCAGCGTTGAAGGCGGCTTTCAAACACCGAATGGCAATTGGACTTTTTGCCAAGATTTCCCTAGCCCACTGTACGCCCTCTGCTTCTAGTTTCTCGACGGGCACAACGGTATTTACCAAATCCATTTCTAGGGCTTCCTGAGCAGAGTATTGACGACACAAAAACCAGATTTCTCGGGCTTTTTTCTGCCCAACGATTCTTGCCAGATAGCTCGCTCCAAATCCACCATCAAAGCTGCCAACTTTAGGCCCAGTTTGTCCGAAAACTGCGTTATCTGCTGCAATCGTCAGGTCACACAAAACATGAAGTACGTGACCGCCTCCGATCGCATATCCCGCGACGAGAGCGATCACAACTTTAGGCAGCGATCGAATCAACCGCTGGAGATCAAGGACGTTGAGTCGAGGCATGCCCGTCTCATCTATATAGCCGCCTTTGCCGCGCACGCTTTGATCGCCGCCGGCGCAAAAAGCATATTTCCCGTCAGTATGAGGTCCAGCTCCAGTCAATAGAACTACGCCGATGTTGGTGTCCTCCCGCGCATCAGCAAAAGCGTTATACATTTCGACGACTGTTTTAGGGCGAAAGGCATTGCGCTTTTGGGGACGATTAATAGTGATTTTTGCAATGCCTTCAGCTTTGTGATAGAGGATGTCTTCGTATTCTTGGGCTGTTTGCCACTGTATGTCCATCTTCTTGATGTGAATAGGTCATGGACTAGCTTAGAAGGGAAAAGGGCAGGACAGCGGATTATTAGCGCGATCGCTTCTTTTTGCCTTTGCTGCTGCGACGGTTGCCGCCTGGCGGAGTTCGGTGAGCACCGAAGTATTTTTCACTGCGGTACCGGAGCCATACTCTGAGCACTTGGGGGATCTTTTCTTTCTCAGCTTTGGTGAGGGTATTGTAAAGTGCCAGTGCTTTTTCTCGCTCTCGGCGGCAAGCCGCATTGTTGTGAGCGTCCCAGTAGCTGCGGGCTACTCGAATGCGACGGCAGACTTCTTTAACTAAAGCATCCCCTTGCAAGGGCTCTTCAAAGGCGGGCATTGTGAAAAGTTTGAATTGCTAATGCATTCTGACAAGATTCTCTCAGTTCCCGCTATAGCCATCTCAGATAATTTCTGAGGGTGAGAAGGCTTTTTGAATGAAGTTTTTCCAAGGAAAACCCTCTTCAAAATTCAAATAGGATCGCTATATATGACACCATGCGAAGTATTCCGTTTAATTTCATGGCTGTATGCAAATTGCTACCTGGAACGTTAACTCTATCCGTACCCGCCTCGCTCATGTCACTGATTGGCTCAGCGAAAATCCAGTTGATGTCCTCTGTTTGCAGGAGACCAAAGTCGTTGACCAGGACTTCCCACTAGAGTCAATCAAAGAAGCTGGATATGTTGCCAACGTAAGCGGTCAGAAATCATACAACGGAGTTGCTATTCTCAGTCGTGCCCCTTTAGAAGACGTGAGGGCTGGATTTACACCGGTGGTCGGAGGTGATAATGTGGGCGACTTAGATGATCAGAAGCGGGTACTGACTGGTGTTTTAGATGGTGTCCGTATTGTGAACCTATACGTTCCTAATGGTTCATCAATAGGCAGCGATAAGTATGACTACAAGCTGCGTTGGTTGGGCGTTCTCAAGACCTATCTAGAAACGCTTTTGGCAGAGAACGAATCTTTGCTAGTTTGTGGTGATTTCAACGTTGCCCTAGAAGACCGTGATATTCACGATCCGAAGGGCAAGGAAACCCATATTATGGCATCCCCACAGGAACGAGAAGCGCTACAAGCGGTGCTCGCGATTGGCCTGAAAGATGCCTTTCGCAAGTTTCATGAGGATGGCGGTCACTTCAGCTGGTGGGACTATCGGGCTGCATCTTTCCGCCGTAATCGAGGCTGGCGCATCGATCACCACTACCTGTCTCCTCTGCTATACAGTCGCGCCACTAACTGCACTATTGACGTTGCCCCCCGCGAACGGGAAAAACCCAGCGATCACGCCCCTGTTATTGTCGAAATCTGATGTCGAAAACTGCGGCATTACGATCAGAGCTAGTCTTCGGCTAGTCTTCCAGATATCCCAAATCCTGTAAACGCTGCTGCACTTCAGGATCGTCGTAGCCTGGAGCGCGGCGAGTACTCACAAGGGTTCCATAGCCGTTAATTTCTCCAGCGAAAGATTGCAGGCACTCCTGTAAGACCTCAACGTTCTCTGGCAAGATGGCGCTGATGTTGAGGGTTTCTTGGGGATCTTCGTGAACGTCATAGAGTTCGATGGACTGATTGCCAGTTTCAATCAGTTTATGAGTTCCCATCCAAACTGCTCGACGCGGTTGATCGCAGGCGCGATCGCGCACCAAATCAGGTTGTCGTCTCTGCATGAGGTTGACCACATTTTGCGGTGGAATCGCTTCGGCAAAAACGTGATCCGTTTTATAAGTACCTTGCTTTTGTGGCAGTAGGGTTAAGGATTTCTCTGCATCAGTGGCAAGTCCTGTCACATCAAGGACGGTTTGGAAGAGACGGCGCGTAGAAACCACAGGCTCAATCACAGCTGCATCGGCAGCAGTTTGTCCGGGTTGCCGAATGATGAGTGGCACCCGAACTAACTCGTTATAGATAGAGAGGCTGTGACCCATAAGCTGCTTTTCACCCAAATGTTCACCGTGGTCGGCACAGATGATAACTAGGGTGTTATCAAGACAGCCAGCTGTTTCTAAGGTTTTGAAAAAGTTGCCAAGCTGGGCATCCTGGTATGCGACTTCAGCATCATACATACCATCTAAGGTTTTCTTCTGGTCGTCGTTGAGGTCCCCAGTCAGGGGTGCTAGCCAACCATAGACGTCATTGTTAAAGCGCTGGAGAAAACTGCGAGCGTCGCGATCTCGCAATACGTGGGGCGCATACTTTTCAACGTACTCCCGAGGCGGATGGTAGGGCATGTGAGTGCCCATCAGGTTGACAAAGGCAAAGATAGGCTGGTCGGGAGCAGTGTTGGAGCGATCGCGCAGCAGTCTTGCTGTATCTTCCAAGGATTTGGCAGTGTTGCCCTTGAAACTAAGCGCGGTTTGCCAAAGTGGGACCATCAGTGGCGTAAAAGACAGGGCCAGTAACCAGTCAGAGCGAGCAAAGGCATCTTGAATTTTGGTCATCACGCCGGAAACTTGTCGCTTAAACCATTGGCGATAGCGTCCAATAAGGCCTGAAGATACGCCTGCCTGGTTGGGACGAGAGGTCAGTAGACCACTGTAATTAAGAAAGCTTTGAAAACCGCGCCGCAAGCCGTTGTTGACGACACCGACGAGGGGATTATTGCAGAAACCAGCAGTAAAATAGCCGCTATCTTGCAGCCGTTCCGCCAGCGTTTGCACATCATCTGGCATGACCGAGTAAGACTGAGTCATGGTGTGCTCAGAGGGATACACCCCGGTGAACATGGAGGCGTGGGAAGGTACCGTCCACTGAGCCGGAGCGATCGCCATATTGAAGCGGGTGGCGTTGGCTGCGAAAGCGTCAATGTTAGGAGTGGTGTCATGGGGATAGCCATAGCAAGAAAGGCGATCAACTCGCTGCGTGTCCAGGACTATAAAGAGAACATCGGGACGCTGGCTAGACATGATAGTTATTCGCAATAAGGACTGAAGCCGAGTGGCACGGGGAAACCGCAGAACGGCATAAAGGACTTATTACACAATAACGGTCAGCGCCAAAATCGTTGTAGCTAAATGGGGATATTCCTGGTTTGAAGAAAACTTTGGTATCTGGACTCTGATTCTCTTACTGTGGTGATGACAGCCATCAGGACGCTGACGTATTGCTGAGAAAAGCCGCGATCGCAGGAGCCAGTTCGCGAATCAGCGGTGCGAAGATGACAGCGGCTCCAGCCGTGATAATAATCGTACGAGTCAAGCTCAACTCATTGCGAGTAGATTCAAAAAAGCGGTTGTCCCAGCGCTTAACTTCATCCTTCAAATCCTGCTCAAGCTGATCAAGACGTCCGTTAGTTGCTTGAACTTCTTGCGTGAGCGTATCGAGCTGCTCTAAAACACGCTGTTGAAAATTGCGATTATCGTCAGATACTGTCATGAACTTCAGCTGTAGCAGCTACCGCTCTTCAAAAGTAACACCCTATTTTTTCTGAGGAACACCGTGTCTTTTGGTATGCCTTATTAGCGAATAGGGAACTCTCGCATTAGAGAAGATATTTCTTCCAGACTGTTTTACTGTGCTTGGTATCTTCACCATTGATATGGCTTCATCTGCACCAACGTTCAATCTGACGGACGATGTGATGACCCCACCACAGGTTTCTGTCATCATTCCGATTTACAACGGTGTAGGCGATTTACCGGGGTTGGAGGCTTGTTTGCTGCACCAAACATTTGCCTCTAGTCAGGTTGAATATCTGCTAATCGATAACAACAGCACAGATGCGACTGCTAAACAGTTACAAGCGTTGTCAGCAAGAGCACAGCGTCAAGGCATCACTCTAATTCCTCTCTCAGAACCTCACATTCAAAGCTCCTACGCAGCTAGAAACCGAGGCATTGTGTCGGCTCAAGGCGAAATTCTTGTCTTTACAGATGCTGACTGTCGGCCTGAGCCGAGCTGGTTGGCTGCGATGGTGCAGCCGTTTGAGGATTTGAAGATCGGGTTAGTTGCTGGTGAAATCAAGGCACTGCCGGGAGATAGCCTGCTGGAGCGCTACGCTGATCGCAAAGAGATTCTCTCGCAAAAATTTACGATCGCCCATCCCTTTCATCCCTATGGGCAGACGGCAAATCTAGCGGTACGACGGACTGCACTTGAGAAGTCCGGCCTCTTTCGACCTTATCTGACAACCGGGGGAGACGCCGATCTCTGCTGGCGTATTCAGATGAGTGGCAATTGGCAATTTTACTTTGCTGAGGCAGCGGTTGTGCGTCATCGCCACCGGTCTACTTTGCGGGAATTGAAGGGTCAGTGGCAGCGTTACGGACGATCTAATGCCTATCTACATGAGCTGCATGGTGTTTCGCTACAGCCCTATTTGAGCCGTCAGCAATGGTCTCGACGGATAGCTCGATGGCTAGTGAAAGAGGTGCCGAGTGTGCTCGTGCGATCGCTGACCAGGCAAGCGACGTTTCTTGATGCTGCAATGACTCCGCTAGATTTATTTTGTGGGCGATCGCGAGAAGTTGGACAGCGTCATGCCAAGCTGGAACTCGACGCTTATCAGGTAGAATGGTTTGATACCCCGTGCTCTGATGAAGTTTCGGAAGCTCTGAATATCAAAACCGACTCTGCTTGAGAATTTAGAGAGTTGCGCTCCCCGGCCAAACAGGTAAAACTATAAAACCATTAGCGCTGAGGTTATACCTCAAGCGATGTTTGGGTGTTGCTGAAGCAGTTTGCCTCGAATTTGAGGTTGTTTTCGAATGGCATTCTCAGATGCAAAACAGGATGACAGTCGAGTCATAGGACTTTCAATCTTAATTTTCTAGGAGAGCAAACCCTTGCGGAAACTGCCGCCTCTACCTTTTTCGGTCAAACTGGCCTATGGCACAGGAGAACTTGCAGCGGCTGTTCCCTCTAGCTTGTCAGCGTTTTTCGTACTGTACTTTTTTACAACTGTAGCGGGATTAAATCCTATCCTGGCAGGCGGAGTGTTAATGTTTGGCCGTCTTTGGGACGCCATCAACGATCCGCTAGTGGGCTGGCTGAGCGATCATACCCGGTCACCCCTTGGTCGTCGCTTTCCTTGGATGTTAGGTGGAGCAATTCCCCTATCGATTTGCTTTGTCCTCTTGTGGACAGTGCCTCCGGTAGAGACCCAGTGGGGTCTCTTCATGTACTACGCAACGCTGTCTCTGTTTGCCTTTGCATCACTGACCGCAGTACAGCTTCCTTACACCACCCTCGCGGCTGAACTGTCTGACAATTACGACGAACGAACTGCGCTGATTGCTATGAAGTCGGCTTTCAGTATCGGTGGCAGTATTTTAGGGCTAGTCATGGCCCAAATTGTGTTTGAACGGGTGTCTGATCCTAAAGCACAATTTCACCTGCTAGGTCGATTGTCGGCTAGCTTGGCCGTCTTCATGATCGTGATTTGCGTTGTAGGGACCTACCGCCGCTATTGGCAAGTTAAGGCTAATCGTCCTCAACTCAACACTCAGACTAACTCTAATTCCCTGATCAAAGAAATTCGCAGTGTTTTTCGAAACTCGGCTTTTCGGAAAATCTTGGGGCTATATCTCTGTGGCTGGATTGGTATTCAATTAACAGCAGCGATGTTGCCCTATTTTGTGAATACCTGGATGGGTTTACCCGAGAGCCATTTTGCCCGAATGGCGCTGACGGTTCAGGGGACGGCGATCGCGATGGTCATTGTCTGGGAACGAGTTGCCAAGTTCAGCGACAAGCGGACGGTGTTTCTGCTAGGTGCACCGCTGGCGATCTGTGCTCTAACGGCCTTAATTACCATTCAGCCTGGAGAGGTCACCATGATGTACCTTCTAGGGGTCTTGGCTGGGGTTGGTGTCGCCACTATGTACATGGTGCCTTTTTCCATGCTGCCTGATGTTGTTGATTTGGATGAACTGCAAACTGGTTTAAGACGAGAAGGTCTGTATTTCAGCGCAGTTGTCTTTCTGCAAAAACTAGGAGTTGCGATCGCTCTATTTGCTTCCGGTACGATGCTGCACTTCACCGGATTCACTGCCGACGCTGCCTCGCAACCTACTCAGACCCTCTGGGCGATTCGTCTACTCATTGGTCCACTGCCCGCTGTGCTGCTGGCGCTTAGCGTCTGGTTCGCCTATCGATATCCCATCAATCGGCAACGTCATCAGAGGATTCTAATTGCTTTACAGGATAAGCGAGACCATAAGTTAGCAGCCAATGCAGCTGAGTCTTCCCAATCAGGCTTCTCTTCGTTGCGCGACTCTTAATGCAAGACAGGCAACTCAAGCATTGCGTTCTAAAATTTGTAGAATATATTGCCGACCAAACAAAACAAGCAGAATCACTTTGGCGTTGAACTGAAGCCACGCCGAGTTCACTGGAGAAATTGGTTAGCCGTCTTTTTGATTGAGTATATTTACCATGCTTGAGACTACAGACTTAAAGCGAGATCTTGAAAAGTTGACGCAGCGCCTGAGCAACGCTCAGGAGTATCTTTGACGTTGATGCAACGCAGGCAAAAATCAAAGATCTGGAGCAGCTGGCTGCTCAGCCCGAACTCTGGGATGACCCAGAAAAAGCGCAGCAGATCCTGCAAGAGCTGAATGATCATAAAGCGCAGCTTGAACAACTGAAAACCTGGCAGTCTAATTTAGACGATGCAGAAGCCATTTTGGAACTGTTAGAAGAGGATTCTGATGAGGCACTGTTGGTCGAAGCCCAGAGTACGCTTGCTGATATGGAGCAGGCTTTAGACCAATGGGAGTTGCAGCAGATGTTGTCTGGTCCTTATGACAAAACAGGGGCCGTGCTAACCATCAATGCTGGGGCAGGCGGCACCGATGCTCAGGATTGGGCTGAGATGTTGCTGCGGATGTATACCCGATGGGCGGAACGGCAGGGCTATAAAGTAGCGCTGGTCGAACTATCGGAAGGGGATGAGGCTGGCCTAAAGTCAGCGGCGCTGGAGATTCAGGGACGATATGCGTTTGGCTATCTGAAAGCCGAGAAGGGAACCCATCGCCTAGTGAGAATTTCCCCTTTTAATGCGAATGGCAAACGGCAGACCAGTTTTGCCGGGGTCGAAGTGATGCCCATTCTTGACCAGTCCATTGAGATAGATATTCCCGACAAGGATCTAGAGATCAAAACCTCCCGATCAGGGGGAGCTGGGGGGCAGAACGTCAACAAGGTTGAGACGGCTGTGCGGGTGACGCACCTGCCGACAGGAATATCTGTGCGCTGTACGCAGGAGCGATCGCAGCTGCAAAACCGAGAAAAAGCAATGGCGCTGCTGAAGGCAAAGCTGCTAATTATTGCTCAAGAGCAACAGGCTCAGGAAATTGCCGAAATTCGTGGTGATATGGTGGAAGCGGCTTGGGGAAACCAAATTCGTAACTACGTCTTTCACCCTTACCAGATGGTGAAAGATTTGAGGACCAGTGAAGAAACCACTGCGGTCAATGACGTGATGGACGGAGACCTCGACCCGTTTATTCAGGCATACTTGCGGAAGGATACACAGACGGCGGTAACCGCCGATGCTATCTAGGATTTAGCTAACTATCTGACTGGGCTGTGTTGTTGGTGCAGCCCAGGTTAACGATATGATCAAGTGAAAATTTTTAAGTTGGAGGTTAGCCCGATCTCCATTAACCTTACCTATTCCACTAATTGAGAAGAAATTTCAGAAAGCTTGCCAGCAAAAATCATCGCGCAGGATTCTTTGGGCTGCCAAATGCCAAAAGTCTTGACGACGATAACTTCTGTGCAAACGAAATAGATTCTTAACAAGCTGCGACTTTATTGACAAACACTTGCAACAAGGTAGAATGGAATCAACTTGGAGGCTTACAAAGTTAAGTGTCCGTGTTCTCCTCTCAACGAATGCTAAGGTGCTCCCCCCCCGGGGGGCATCTTTTTTGTTGGTTGTCGTAGTAGAAAAGAAGCTATTGTTCTAAAAATTGGCCACTTTTCTACGGGTTAAGCTTTTGTCGTCAGGGACATTCGGTGTCCGTTGGCAAAACCTGCGATCGCAGTAACAAGCGCGATCGCGCCTCCCAACAGTCCCAAAAATGCAAACAGGTATAGCCGGCCATAGGCATATCCGACTGCCAAATGACAACTGTCTAACAAAGACTCAGACGCATAAACCCCCAATCCAGTAATCATCCAAAACAGCGGCACGCCGAGGGGAATCAGTAATAAGAAGGCAAGTACCAGCCAACCCTGGGACCACTGTTTCTGCTTAGAAAGGCGACCTACCCAACGATAGCTACGCCAAACGATCAAGATTGATATGCCAAAGCTGCCTAAAACCAAAATCCACCGCAAGAATTTCACGTAAGCAGGCAGGGTTAGGTAGGACGAAAGCATGATGCTGTCACTGGGTAATCCGTTGAAAGTTTGACGCCAGTGATTCTTGCCTACTTTGGGAATGTCGGGCACAAAATTTGCTTTCCACCCCGGAGGCGTAAAGATGTCCACTGTAAGGGTGCCAAAAGAATGCCATTGCCGCGCCGGAGCCAACCAGTAGTTCAACGTGTGGATGCGATAGATGTTTTGATCATCGCTATCCGGCAGTGTGGCGTATTGAACCGAGATTGAATGCTCTCCCTGACTGAGTGGCAGCGTAAACTTCAGGCCGTTTGTTTCTGAGGGTGAGAATGCAGGTGTTGCCCAGTCCTCTGGGATGGGAACCGCATCTATGGCAACTGCTGTAATCGCGGATTCACCGTTCAGTTGGACCTGACCGGCTTCCAGGTTAGGGGCTACAAAGAGTAGATCGACAGTCGTATCTGGACCAGGGTTACTAACTTGGTAGGTTGCCTGAACGTCAGCCAGCTCGTTGTCAGCAAGTGGACGTAAGTCAAACACCAAATCTTCATGCAGAATGTCCAACGTCGAAACGTCTGTCCAAGGTTCGCTGGCTTAGTGGTGCAGAAAACTTTTAGGTGTCTCACGCTGAGAATCTGAGCACTTTGGAGAACTCAATCCGCGTGTCTAAAGTCTCTCGTTTGCGCTTCGAGGCACAGGCGGGAGGCGGATGGGCTTGAGGCAACCGTTTGAGC
>NZ_JAQMUB010000033.1 GCF_028330965.1 Oscillatoria sp. CS-180
CCTGTCCGCTGGTCAAGTTTCATCCATCGCAAAAGCTTTGTCCTTGCAAGGACACTCAACAATCGGCTTAGTTGTCTGGTTTGGGGCACTCACAGCCTGTGGTTGCAGCGCAGGCACAACTCTATTTGTCCAAAATCAAGATAATAGGGTCTGTTTTTTTACTGGGTTTCTTACGCAGCGGAACTTCTTCAAGGGTTTTTCCAATCCGCTGACCCAAGTTAAATCCAGGACCGTAGATTTGCTCTAATCGGTCAAGCTCTTGCAGGATTCCAACAATGCTTTGTGGGCGATCGCCAGGCTGCTTCTCCAAGCAGCGCATAACCAGTTTTTCTAGAATGTCTGGCACATTCAAGTAAGGGTCACTATCCGCTAAGGGGAGTGGCTTTTGAGTGTGGTGAACTTTGTACCATCCACCAAAGGTGTGACTTGCAGCTCTTAAGGGTAACCGTCCTGAAAGCATCTGGTACATTACAATACCCAAACTGTAGATGTCAGAACGGTTGTCCAGCTCTTTTCCCTCCATCTGCTCCGGAGAGGCATAAGCCAGTGTTCCCATGAAAGAACTGGTCTGTTCGCTATCCTCTTGCATCAATTTGGCGATGCCAAAGTCTAATATCTTAGCCAGTTCACCAAAGGTCGCATCTTGGGTAATAAGAATATTGCTGGGTTTAATATCACGGTGAATGATTGGAATGGGCTGGTCATATCCTCGAATACGGATGCCCTCGTGGGCTGACTTCAATCCTTGGCAAATCTGACGAATAAGACGCAAAAAACGGGAAACAGGAAGGGCTTTTTGTCCAATTAGGGCACTCAAACTGTCGCCTTGAAGATATTCCATGACGTAGAAAGGAACATCGTCATCTTTGCGAACACCATAATCCGTCACTCTAACGACGTGGTTGCTCTTTTGGCCAAGCTGAGCGCAGGTTGTAGCCTCTTGCACAAAGCGATCGCGCATTTTTGCCGTCAGCAGCGTTTGTGACAGAAACTTAACCGCAACAACGACGCCGCCCAACAGGGTATCCTCAGCACGATAGACTTTGCCCATCGCCCCTTGGCCAATGAGTTCTTTCAGCTCGTAGCGATTCGCAATTTTTCGCCCAAGATTAGAGTCCGACATGAAGATCAAACATAAGCTAGCAGAAGGCTAAGCAATACCCACATCCTTCTTTTACAAAGAGGATGCTTTTAGTCAGGATGCTAATGCCCGGTAGATCTCAGCACTTGGCAGCGACACCCATAAAGAGCAAGAGTAACCAAACAGATTGGATTTTCTCGTAACGGTGCTACAAATCGTATACCTGTCAGTGAGAATTAGGTAATCGCACCGTACAGGAATTCGCGCATCTTATCCAATTATTCTAAACAGATGCTCTCCAATGTACCCGCAGAAGGTAAGCAGTCGCTTTTTTAGAGGCTTGTAGGTTATCAAGATACCCAGTTGGCAGATGCTCCTACCTACCGTTGTTTATCTAATGTTGCTTCAATTGCTGTGGTCAAATAGTGCCCAGCCATAATACCGCTTGATAGGAGATAGCGACTTTCGTCCAGTTGATAAAGGGTTTCAAAACCCGTTCGGCGCTGGCGATCGCCCAAACACCAATATCTCTGCACTACCGACTCAGGGGCGACCCACCCCTCACCTTCAACTCGCCCTAGTTCACTATGCTGAAGAACAAAGGTGTATTGCCGCTCTCCAACAGCGAGGCGACCTTTGTATTGCAGAGCAATTTCATCGTGGTCATTATTTGGAAAGGTCAGCTTCATGACCATCGTGAACCAGTTATCTCGGTTCCAGGCAATCAAGATTCCCCCTCGAACTGATAATGGCGGTCTGTCTCGCTCCAACCAATTTCCCTGGAGTATCCAGCGACCAGGCTCTATCAAAAATGTGTGACTCACACCCACTTCCCTGATACTTCGCTTGATCTGGCGTTGGCAGATGTGGTTTGTGTGGCTATATCGGCGATTCCGTAGACTAACTGCATATACCCGTTAGAAGCTAGTGAGGGCAAACAGCACCCTTAAGCTGGTGCACTTTGAAAGCAATGGAAGCATCCTGCAAGTCTGCCGATACCATTACAACACATGTCGGCAGTCTGTTTAGACCTTAATAGTAGCTAAATTGGTTTATGTAGTTTTCCCAGAGGGACCGCTTGGCTTGCCCCTGTCACACTAGGTAAGTTGCCAGGAAAACGTTGACAGTGCCAGTACCCTAGTACAGCAAATGCTAGTGCCTCCTTTAAATCAGCTGGAACGCCAGCATCCGACGTCGTTTGGACCGTCATCTCAGGCAGATGCACTTGTAGACGATTTATTAGATAGGCATTGCGACTACCGCCACCGCACACCAACATCTCTGAAGGAAGTGCGGGAAGAAATGTTCGATAGCTTTGAGCAATGGATAGCGCTGTAAATTCCGTCAGCGTTGCCAAGATATCAGCCGGTAACAGATTTAGAGGGGTGGCCTCCCTCAGACAATCATTCCAAAAGTCTTGGCCAAACAGTTCTCGTCCTGTCGATTTGGGGGGTAACTGCTGAAAATAGGGATGCTGAAGCCATTTTTCCACCAAATCTTGACAGGGAACCCCTTGAGCAGCCCAGGTGCCATTGTGATCGTAGGTCTGCCGTCCTTCTGAAAACGTTTCCACAGCCAAATCCAGCAGACTGTTACCGGGGCCAGTATCCCAACCCAGAACCTTGGGAGGCTGAGGGTGGACGCTGGGATCCCAAGGCGGCAGCAAGGCCACATTACCAATGCCGCCAATGTTCTGTATGCATCGGGCGTGTTGAGGATGACTCAGTAACGCCAAATCGACTGGTGGAACCAACGGTGCACCCTCACCACCTGCTGCAATGTCGGCCTGACGAAAGTCGCTGACTGTAAGGCATTGAGTTAGTGCGGCAATGAGTTCGCCTCTCCCTAATTGCAGGCTATAGCCGAGGGGAAAGTTGGGTGAGCGGGGCGATCGCGGCGGACGATGAAAGACCGTTTGACCATGCGAAGCAATCAGGTCCACACGCCCATGACGCTCTATCAGAGCTTGTGCCGCTTGAGCAAAGAGACGAGCAATGTCGTCATCTAGCTCTGCCAAAGCTGCCATTGAAATGGGTTCACCTGCACAAACCCTCAGGATTTGCTCACGAACGTCAGTCGGGTAAGGCACGGTTTGCCCGTCGATCACGCTGACCTCTAGGTCATATCCTTCTCCCTGGATCGAGGCGATCGCACTATCGATCCCATCTGCTGATGTTCCACTAATTAAGCCAATAACGCGCAAGCTTACATCTCCTCTTCAATTGGTAATCGTTCTAAACCGCGATTGTTACCAATAACCACCATCACCGAGCCCTTCCGCAGTACCGTAACGGGGCTGGGATTGACTTCAAACTTTTCCTCTCCCCCTGGTTGGGATAGGGCCAGTAAAGTTACTCCGTATTTATTCCGCAGGTCTAACTCAGCAATCGTTCTCTGATCGAATTCCGATGGCACCAGTAGTTCAACGATGCTGTTGTCGGGATCAAGCTCAAAGCGATCCAAAATGCCGGGTCGAGTCAGCGCCCGAGCCAAGTTACAGCCCATTTCATGTTCTGGAAAAATGACCTGATCTGCCCCTACTCGATGCAGCAGCTTGCCATGAATTTCACTAGAAGCCTTAGACACCACGTGGTTGGTCCCTAACTCCTTGACATTCAGGGTGGTAATGACACTTTCTTCAACGTAGTTCCCAATCGCAACGATTACGGTGTCGAAATCAGGGATGCCGGCCTCTTCTAGAGCAAGTCGCTGAGTCGAATCAAGCTGCACTGCGTGGGCTGCAATCTCGTCCTTCAAGGCCTGATTAACCCGCTGCTCGTCTTTGTCAATGCCTAACACTTCATGACCCAAATTGTTGAGAGTAAGACACACCGCCCGACCAAATCGCCCTAAACCAATCACTGCAAACTGACGATTTTTGGTGCGTATGCTGCGGAAAAATCCCAAAGAAGACAAATTCACCGAGGGTGCTCCTTACCAGAGATGACTAAATGAGCGGTCGAACTTAGGCGACTTCCTGTTACTGGGCAGATCAGTGGTTGGAGAATTAACCACCGCTATCAGATTAAAGGCTAAAAATGCTCTAAAGAAGAAAAGAACTAAAAACGTCTCTTATTGCTCCTTTAAGAAGGTTTAGCAATATCAACGTTGCAGCAGTTAGATATGCGACACCTTAACCCTGGCCCAAGAACGATGACGTTAACCATAACAGCGCAGCAAAATGTTAGCCTAGCTGAATGGTTTTTGGGTGAAAGAGAGAGCCGTGAATATTGAACTGGGTCGGGGAAAAACTGTCCGTAGAGCATACGGTTTTGATGAAATCGCACTGGTTCCGGGTAACCGAACGCTAGACCCACAGCTTGCAGACACTCAATGGCAAATTGGCGGTATCGAGCGGAGTATTCCCATTATCGCTAGTGCTATGGACGGAGTTGTAGACGTTGATATTGCTATTAAACTATCGCAATTTGGTGCCTTAGGTGTTCTGAATTTGGAAGGCATTCAGACTCGTTATGACGATCCCAACCCAATCCTTGATCAAATAGCCGCAGTTGGCAAAGAAGACTTTGTCACTCTGATGCAGAAGCTCTATGCAGAACCCATTCGACCTGAACTGATTCGCGATCGCATCCAAGCCATCAAGTCTCAGGGCGGCATTGCTGCTGTCAGCTGTACTCCAGCAGGCGCTGCAAAATTTGGTCAGGAGATTGCGGCGGCTGGCGCTGACCTCATCTTCATTCAAGCCACCGTTGTCTCGACAGCACACCTCTCACCAGAATCCGTTCAACCGCTAGATATCGCTCAATTTTGCAGCGATATGTCCGTACCCGTTGTATTAGGCAACTGTGTCACTTACGATGTAGCCCTTAATTTGATGAAGGCAGGGGCGGCTGCCGTCCTCGTGGGTATTGGCCCGGGGGCTGCCTGTACCTCCCGTGGCGTCCTTGGCGTCGGAGTTCCGCAAGCTACCGCCGTGGCAGACTGCGCCGCCGCCCGAGATGACTATCAGCAAGAAACAGGTCGATACGTACCGGTTGTTGCAGACGGCGGCATTGTGACGGGAGGCGATATCTGTAAATGCATTGCGGTTGGCGCCGATGCTGTCATGATTGGATCTCCCATTGCTCGGGCTAAAGAGGCTCCGGGTCGAGGCTATCACTGGGGCATGGCAACGCCGAGTCCTGTTTTACCTCGCGGTACTCGCATTCGAGTAGGCAGCACAGGCACACTAGAGCAAATTCTCAAGGGACCCGCCCAGCTAGATGATGGCACTCACAATCTGCTAGGAGCACTGCAAACCAGTATGGGAACGCTGGGGGCCAAAAATCTCAAAGAAATGCAGCAGGTGGAAGTTGTTGTAGCTCCATCACTGTTAACCGAAGGCAAAGTCTATCAAAAGGCACAACAGCTAGGGATGGGCAAGTAAAGTTTTCGGGTTGTTGTTCCTTGTTACATAACGTATCACTCCTCTCATCTGGACAAACGGTGCCGTATCAAGAAACCAGTAGTGGGTTAGAGAAACATTAATTTTGACAAGCACTGTAGTGGCGCAATTGCAACTGTCACAACTACAATAGGGGTATCGGAGACGAAAGTTTCCGTTCACTCCTCACACCACACTCCGCCCAGATTCTATTCTGGGCGGTTCCTCTTTTATAAACAGATTCAATCGCCGCAATAGACTATCAGGTCGATTTCAACATCTCCAAAACCTGCTAGAGCCGTTACACCAACGGTCGTTCTGCCGGGATAACGTTCAGCATTAAAATAGCTGGCATAGATCTGATTGACCGTTTCGTAATAGCGGAAATCAGTGACAAAGATACGGGCCATCACCACCTTCTCAAAACTGGTGCCTACATGCGTCAGTACACGTTTTAAGTTCTCCATCACCTGAGTGGTTTGAGCCGCGATCGCCCCTTTTTGAATGTCGCCCGAATTAGGTTCTTCAGCAAGTTGTCCGGTTACAAACAAGAAATCCCCGGCCCGAACCGCATGGGAGTACGGAGCCACGGGAGGCAAGACATTGTTGGGTAGGGTGATATGTTCTAGCAAGGTAGGTTCCTGTTAACTCCAGATGCATCAAGCGCGCTATGAGGACCATATCTGCTGTTGTCTCTTCAAAGCAACTCTGGAATATTTCACAATTTTTCATAAGTCGTCGGGCAATTTGTATTCGGTATTAAGCTAGCAGCGGATATCAGCAGACTTTGAGATGCTGTTGAACGGTTTTCCCAGGAGGGGTATGAAGAGGTGGTTTGTCCGAGGAATAATGATGACCGCGATCGCTGCGGGGGTGGTCGCTCATGATGTCGGGCGACCCAGACCAGCTGTAGGCGCTGAGTACATTCAGGTCCAGTTCGGTCTATTTAGCCTATCGGTTCCGGTAGAAGCCCTGGAAACCTATGCCGAAACTGGCGTTGCACCCGATGAACTGGATACCTACGTCAACTACCTGACACCCAATGCCCGAGAACAGTTTAGGCAGACGCTGAATCGTCAGTTTCAGGTTGATCGAGTGGCGATCGCTCAGATGGGATACTCCTCCATTGGCGTCGACTTTCTGACTCGTTTGGGTGAAGTCGTCAAAACTCCGTCGGGGCAGAACGGCTGGCTGTCAACGCGAGCTGCCCTAATTCTGTCGGCATCAGATCCTGAGGGCATGTCTATTCTGGGAATCCTGAAAGAATTTCCAACACAAGGTATCCACATTGACGTTGCCCGATTACTGGATTTGGAACGAGAGGTGACGTCCTATTTCAGCTATCGAGATGCGACCCTAGCCGCAATTAAGGAGCAATCCGCCCTTGAAATTGCAGATATGGCTGAATCAGTCAACGAAGCGACCATTCCTGATCTCCGTATCGGGGGACAGTTCAACTTCACAAAAACAACCTTAGTCCTGCAAAATCAGCTGTCTGATGCGATAGGCGCAGCACCCCGGGCATTTGAAGTTGACCTCTATGTGCCTCAAACAGCCCCTAGTGCAAGACTTTCTCTCGTGGTAATTTCCCATGGTCTGGGTGCCAGTCGAACTGATTTTGCAGCCATGGCTGAGCATCTTGCCTCCTATGGATTTGCTGTTGCCGTTCCAGATCATCCGGGCAGCAATACCAGCTATCAGCTGGAATTCCTAGCAAATCTATCCTATGAAGGACTGAATCCGCTGGAATTTGTCTATCGGCCTTGGGACATCAAAACGATTCTCAACAGCCTAGCTGCTGACCCAACTTATGCTCAACGATTCAATTTAGAAGACGTCGGCATTATTGGCCATTCTTTCGGGGGCTATACAGCCCTAGCGCTGGCAGGGGCACCCCTCAATCGGAAACGGGTTGAGGCGGACTGTGACCCTGTGCAGTATGTGCTCAACCTATCAACGCTGCTCCAGTGTCGAGCCACATTGCTACCTGATGAAACCTATGACCTAGCGGACGATCGCATTGGCGCAGTTATGGCTTACAGCCCAGTCACCAGCGTCCTATTAGGTCCCGAAAGCCTCTCGGAAGTCAAAACTCCGGTGATGATCATTGCGAGTGCTACAGATTTTGTTGCTCCAGCTATTCCAGAGCAGATTCATCCGTTCTTTTGGTTGGGAACGACAGAAAAATATTTAACAACGTTTCAACCTGCTAGCCACATTGCGATTAATGGAGAGATTGACTTTGCGGCTCAAGTGGATGTTGCACCGCAAGTATCCACCCTCTTAACCGGTCCCTATCCTAACGTGACGAGTGACTATGCCCATGCTCTTAATGTCGGGTTTATGGAAACTTATGTTAGAGATCGTCCGGGCTATCGACGGTTTTTAGGCGCAGCCTACGCCGAATTTTTGAGTGAGCCAGCGGTAGACGTTCAAATTGTTCAAAAACTGACTCCAGAGCAGCTTGTCTCAGCCTTCGGAGGCAATCCGCCCATTCCAATTTATCCCCCTTCCTTGCCTGTGCCAGAGATTGATTAACGCTCTTTTGGGTCATAGTGCAGACAGAAGCCAGTAAGATACGGTAGCCTCCGCAGTCGCAACACAGCTGAGACTGTCAGCAGTTTTCTCATTGCTGTTGCCTGTGAGGATTGCTGATATTTCTTGTAGCACTCGTGTCTGAGACCAAATCAAAGCGTTCGCTTGCCAACATTGCCAGTATCGTTGCCGCTGCCACGCTCATCAGCAAAGTATTTGGGCTAGTGCGTCAGCAGGCGATCGCGGCTGCATTTGCGGTAGGGCCTGTGGCAGACGCCTACAACTTTGCCTATGTCATTCCGGGCTTTCTGCTGGTCCTATTAGGGGGCATCAACGGTCCATTTCACAGCGCTATCGTCAGTGTTGTTGCCAAACGTAAGCGGGAAGATATTGGCCCTCTGATCGAATCCATCAGTACCTTGGTGACCTTCGTTTTATTAGGCGTTGCCGTGGGAATGGTTGTGTTTGCAGGGCCGATCATCGATTTGGTCGCTCAGGGTTTGGATACTGGCAATCCCACAGCTATTGCAACACGAGCGATCGCCATTCGCCAGCTTCAGATTATGGCTCCAATGGCGATCTTCGCAGGACTCATCGGCATTGGTTTTGGTACTCTCAACGCCGATGACCAATACTGGCTGCCCTCTGTCAGTCCCATGTTTTCTAGCATTGCGGTCATTATCGGTTTGGGATTACTGTATGCGGCGATTGGCAGTGAGATATCCCGACCGACCTATTTCATGGTGGGTGGAGCCGTCTTGGCTGGAACTACCCTATTGGGTGCAGTGATGCAGTGGCTAGTGCAGCTTCCAGCACTGTGGCGATCGGGCCTAGGACGACTGCGGCTGCGATTCAATTGGCAAGACCCTGGCGTTCGCGATGTCTTCAGAATCTTGGTTCCCGCGACCATTTCCTCCGGCATGATGCAGATCAATGTCTTTACCGATCTGTTTTTTGCGTCTTACATTCCGGCAACCGCTGCCGCCTTGGGCTATGCCAATTTGTTGGTACAGACTCCATTGGGCATCATCTCGAATGTTATTCTGGTTCCCTTTTTGCCCATTTTTGCTCGTCTTGCCGCTCCTGAGAACTGGCCTGAGCTAAAAGACCGCATTCGCCAAAGCCTAATGATGACGGCTTTGACCATGCTGCCGTTGGGAGCGTTCATTATGACGCTGGCGTTGCCCATCGTGCAGGTGGTTTACGAACGAGGTGCCTTTGATCTGGATGCTGCAGAAATTGTCACGGCGGTACTGGTTGCTTATGGTCTAGGGATGTTTGTGTACCTGGCGCGGGACGTCTTGGTGCGAGTCTATTATGCTCTCGGCGATGCCCAAACCCCTTTTCGCATCAGCTTAGTGAATATTGGCTTGAATGCAGTCTTGGATTACTTTTTCATTCGCTGGTTTGGCGCGCCGGGTTTGGTACTAGCTACAGTGGGTGTCAACATTGTTTCTACCTTGGCGATGGTCATTTTGTTAGACCGCAAGCTAAACGGCATCCCCTGGCTGCGGTGGGGGCGCTCTATTGTCGTATTGACGGCACTCAGTGGCCTGGCAGGGTTAGCAACCTGGGGCACACGATTTGGCCTAGAGCAGGTTCTAGGGATGGAAGGATTTATTAATCGGCTGGTGCAGTTAGCGATCGCAGGTGTCATCGGTCTCGCTGTTTTCAGTCTGGGTACCCTTGTGCTTCGCATCCCAGAGGCAACCCTTCTCGTCAACCGCATCAAAGGACGTTTCATGCGGCGCTAGAGCGTTAGCAATTTTACGGAGGCGTAAAGACGACTTTAGGCAATAGGCGCGTTTCGTCTGTATCAGGAATGAAGGCCCATGCAGTAATGCCTAAAAAGCGATAGGTTGCATCAAAAACCTGATAGTGCGGACAGTTTAAGTCGGCATCTCGAAAACGAAACGGAATCTTTTGGCCTTGCTGCCAACGTTTTGCCGGGTCTTCAGACAAAATAATGCGAGGCAGATGTTGCAGCAGAATTTCTGGGGCGATCGGGATGTATGTTCCAGCTTCGACTTGAGACTCTAGCTGCTCTAAAGAAAGGCTACTATCCAAGGTCAAGCCACTACTTTTGGTCCTCGTCAACGCGGATAGGGTTGCTCCAACACCCAAAACAGCGCCTAAATCCCGAGCAATGGAGCGAATATAGGTGCCTGCACCACAAGCAATATCCACCGTCAGCTCAGGAAACTCTCCAGGTTGCCAAGCCACAGGAGCAATGTGGTGTATTGTGACGGTTCGTTTGGGGACTTCTACGTCCTTCCCCTGACGAGCTAGGTCATACAAGCGTTTCCCCTTGACCTGAACAGCACTGTAGCGTGGCGGTATCTGTTCAAGCGTGCCAATAAAGGTTGAGAGGGCTGCGATCGCCCTGGCTTCCGCTAGATCGAGGGCAGGCTGAGAAGTCAATACCTCACCTTCCAAATCGTCGGTCGCCGTGGTTAGACCAAACCGAATGACGGCGCGATAGGCTTTATCGTCGGGTAGAAACTGAAGCAGACGAGTTGCCCGTCCTAGGGCGATCGGTAACACCCCACAGGCGGCTGGATCTAGGGTGCCACCGTGCCCGACTTTTTTGAGCGTCAGTAGCCGCCGAATTTTCGCAACACAATCATGGGACGTCCATCCGATTGGCTTATGTAGGTTAAGAAATCCAGCTATCACAGGCAATAGCAACTGAACATCGAGCAAGTAGACACAAGAGACACCTCTTGACTAAAAAGGTCTCCAATGGAGTCCATGAGTAAAAGATAACTTGAGACGAGTTTACCCATTGGTGGTCCCAATCGCTCTCTGTCTCATAGGACTTACACATGCCCCTTTTGCATACCCTAATCCTAAAGAACATTGAATCCAGCTTCCTCACACTTGGGGATTAATGAGCCAAAGTCGGATTGATAGCTTTAGTCATCTAGACCCGCATCCGGGTGCACGAACCCATAGCCAGAGGGTCGCCGTCTTGTTCTAACGGAACTGACGACGGCGACCCTTTGCATAAGTCTTATCTCATTGCGATCGTGCAGAGGTTGTTGCCTGCATTGACCTAGACAGAGACTTCTTCTTTGACCAGTTTGTCCCAGCCCAGGTCGTGCAGACTGCTGTTACGTCGCAGAGGCCGGGTCACTAACTCTAAAATATCGCGAGCATTGGCAAAGCCGTGAATTTGAGCAAATGTGAATTCAACGGACCACTTGGTATTGATGCCTCGGGCTTCCAAAGGATTGGCATGGGCCATGCCAGTAATCACCAAATCAGGCTTCAATTCCTGAATGCGTTGGAGTTGGTTGTAGTTATCAGGCTTTTCGGTGATTTTGGGAAGTGGAGTGCCCATGTCACGGCATGTTTTTTCGAGCAGGGCCAACTCAGCGGCCTGGTAGCGCTTGTCCATGTAAGGAATGCCGATTTCAGGAACAGTCATGCCGCAGCGAACCAAGAAGCGAGCTAAAGAAATTTCCAGCAAATTGTCGCCCATGAAGTACACCGACTTACCGCGCACGATCGCCAGATAATCCTCTAGCGATTCCCAAATCTTGGCTTCTCGCTCTTCTAGCCCCTCAGGTTCAATGCCAAAGACAGAACAGATCTTCTCAATCCAAGCGCGAGTGCCATCGGGACCAATAGGGAAAGGGGCGCCGATGAGTTTGCATTTGCGACGTCGCATTAATCCAGTTGCCGTCCGAGAGAGAAATGGATTGATTCCAACGACATAATCTCCTTCGTCCAACACGGGCAATTCGGTATATCGTTTAGCAGGCAACCAGCCGTTGACTTTGATGCCCTGTTTTTTCAGCTCCAAAGTCATCTGAGTCACGATGGGATCAGGTACTGAACCAAAGATGACGAGATTGGGATGCTCTTTATAGTCCGAAACCGGAGAAGACACGTCGTCTTTCTTGCGACCAAAATTGAGCAGTTTTTGGATGCCACCGCGTTCCTCTTTTTCGGTCTCGCTTGCCACATCTTCGCTGGTGGGGCAGCGCTGTAGCATGGCTGCCAGCACCGTGTCTTCTCCTTGGGTGAAGGCATAATCCAGTCCGTTGGCCCGAGCGACAACGATGGGAATGCCAATTTCAGCCTCCAGCTTGGGCGCTAATCCCTCCAAATCCATTTTGATGATTTCGGTAGTGCAGGTACCGATGAAAACAATGACTGAAGGGTTGCGATCGCGCTTGATCTGCTCGCACAGCCGTTTGAGCTCAGCATAGTCACTCAGTTGAGCGGAAATATCAGCCTCTTCCAGTTCTGCCATGGCATAGCGCGGTTCCGCAAAAATCATCACGCCCATTGCGTTTTGCAGAAAATAACCGCAGGTCTTAGTACCAATGACAAGAAAGAAGCTGTCCTCAATTTTTTGGTACAGCCAAGCGACACAGCTAATGGGGCAAAACGTATGGTAATTGCCACTATCGCAGTCAAATTCTAGATTTTGGGTTTGAGGCTGTTGGGCTAGGGTCATCGGTATACTCCTTCTCTAAAGTGTTTGAAGATCCCGACAGTCCCAGGGTTGAGGCTGGAGAGAGCGATCGCAGACCAGACAGACGGGAGCGATCATCCTGCAAGCTCGCTAGAGCTGATCTGCCGAATCTGGCAGCATGCGTGCCCCTTCGTTGTCTGCCTCTAATGTGGTTGGCCTATTGCCCTTGTCCAAAACCATCTCGGGGTCAAAATTTAGTCCCAAGACCTCAACTAGGGCGTCTTCATCCGAGTTGAGCTGATAGAACGGCACCATCAGGTTGCCTAACTTTGGCTCTAGAGCATTGACGACTCCTAGAATCAGTAAGGACGACGGACGACGACCGCCATCAGGCGTTCTCACCGACGTCATACGCATCTGGAGTTCCAACCATTGCCGATTGGATTGCACATAGTCCAACCACTTTTGGCGAATAACCGATACGAAGTTTTCGAAGAAGGCCATCGCTTTGCCTCAATCCGTTGCGTTCAAACGCCTCATGATAGATGAAAAACATCTAAAGAGAGAGGAAATTTCGCGGCAACGTTACGGTTTCCCAAGACTGATTAGGGTTTTTAGCTTTACTAAGCTGGCTTTTAACTTGATCTGCCCAAGCTATTGATAGATTCATTGGGCTCCGCTTGAGCAGATTTATCGATCAAATCAGCGTTAGACCATCATCAGATCAAGCTCAGAGTCTGCCTGAGGGGCACTTTCGGGCGGATTGAGATAGAAGTCTGACAGTAAGGCAAACAATTCCCGATCCTTGGTCTCGCTGGGAATAACGCCCTCTGGCTGAGCCAAAATTTGATCAGCAATGTTGAGATAGTACTGAGCAACAGCATTCAGTGAAGGATCGGTTTCAGCCATCTCAAAAACGGTTTTGCCCTTCACCCGGGAAATTCGAATGTCCTCGATCAACGGCAGAATCTCTAAAACGGGCATCGGCACCTGTTCAATATATTTATCAATCAGGTCGCGTTTAGAGGTGCGGTTACCGATGAGACCCGCGAGACGGAGCTGATGAGTTCGCGCTTTTTCCCGAACTGATGCAGCAATGCGGTTGGCAGCAAATAACGCATCGAAGCCGTTATCAGTGACGATCATGCAATAGTCAGAGTAGTTCAGGGGTGCCGCAAATCCACCACACACTACATCGCCTAGGACATCAAACAGAATGACATCGTACTCATCAAAGGCATTGAGTTCCTTCAACAGCTTGACGGTCTCACCGACGACATAGCCACCGCAGCCGGCACCCGCCGGAGGCCCTCCAGCTTCGACACAATCGACGCCGGCATAGCCCTTGTAGATTACATCTTCGGGCCAAACGTCTTCGTAATGAAAGCTTTTATCTTTCAGGGTGTCGATAATCGTTGGGATAAGGAAGCCTGTCAGGGTGAAGGTGCTGTCGTGTTTGGGGTCACACCCAATCTGAAGCACCTTTTTGCCTCGCTTAGCAAGGGCAACGGAGATGTTGCAGCTGGTGGTGGATTTACCAATACCACCTTTACCGTAGACGGAGAGTTTCACAGGCGATCGCTCCAAAGCGTTCTTGTCAAAAGATCACTGCAGAAGAAAATCGCCACCTAGCGCGTCCATCCACAGCGATTGAAAATAGATAAACTCGCCGCGATGAAGCAGCGAGGGTTTTCGGCTTGATTAGCATTATGGGCAAGGGATTTCCAAATTGTAAGGGGGCCGAAGATCAAACAAGCTATGCAAACGGAGCAGAGGAACGTCTGGAATTCAATTATCAGCTCAATCTTCTAAAAAGCCTGTTCATGCCGCAAAATTCTATTAAATTCAAATTTAATGAACAGTTTTTAGTTTTGTCGAACAAAAGACAAAAACTAAAAACTGTCTTTTTCCTTAAGCCATCAGAGTTCTGTATCAGGATTAGCAATTCTTGTCAGCCTAATCGGGGGAACTGCGGAGTCTGTAGAAGCGCGGTTCAGGTGGGTTCAGCAAGATTACTCCCTTTTTTATTAAGAACAGTCAATTTTTTGAGGCGCTGCTCTTGCCTAAACGATTTGGCTACGGAGTCGTATCAGAAGCTGTTTCTGGCTGTAACTCAATGCCGATGCCAAGTTCGCCGCCCAGTACTGAGTCGCCGGTCGTTTCGTCTGTTCGCTCCACCAGAGGCGAATAATCAATTCCATCTAGTCCTTGTTCTTGACGATAGCGAAGGACTTCATCGTGAACTTCATGGGCAATTTCCAGCGCCGTTTTGGAGGGAGGGGGTGAAGCTTCTAGTAGGTTGAATTTGAACATAACCTGCTTAATCAGCAGCTTTTTGGTCTCAGGATCCAAACTGATATCTAGATTGAGCTCGACTTTGCTCCTGGTTACCGACTGAACAGCGCGTTCTACTAAACCTTCTCCAATTTCAACGGCAGAGGGCTTGAACTCATGAACGTAGGCGACCACAACATCCTGCGTAGAGGTAACAGCATCCTGCTTGTTGATACACTGCATGACGGTCTCGGCCAACAGCGTCCACTTAGGGTCGATAGTGCGTTGCATTGCTGATTGCCAGTCAAACTGGTTGCTGAGCACATCGATTAAACGCTTACCTTCGTCTCGTGCAATTTTAGCGTCTTCAACAATGGGCAATACGGTGGCCACAATCGTCTGAATTTTGAGGGTGTTTAAATCGGGAGAAAACTTTTGAATATAGGCATCCAACGTTATTCTGGCCCTGTTCTCCAAAGTTTCTCGCCACTGCTTTGTTCGAGTTGCGATCGCCTGCTCCCCTTCATCCCAAACCTGTTCTGCCACCTGAGTGAGATCAAAGCCTTGAACTAGCTCGTTGACCCAGGTCTCGATTTCTAGCCCGTGAATCACTAAATCGCCTACCTTTGCTTTGACCGTTAGCAACGCGCCTGCGATCGCCCTGGCCTCCGCGATCGTGTCACCCCCGTAATTATGAATGTAGGCGTATAGGGCCTTTCTTAAAGAAGTTAAGGTTGTGGCATCGAGCGTTGTCATGACAAAACCTCGAAGAGCAATCTCGAAGGGCAGTATGAGTTGCCTCAAGAATAACTTCCCTACATTAGAAAAAGTTGTTTTCGAAGATATCCTTCCCTGCGCATTGACCTGGGATCGGGTTGTTCCCTGTGGTAGAACAATAAGATCACGACGTGTAGGAGAAAAAGAGATGAGCTTATCGCGTTGGGTGCATGGCGCTGCTGTATCTGGGGTTCTGACGATGAGTGCGAGTGGGGCGATCGCCCAAATGCCTCCTGAAAGAACGCTAGAGCCTCCTGCTGAACAAACATCTCCTACCGAGCAGACCGAGTCTCAGCCCGATGCGGGTGAACCTGAAACGTTCAAAACCTACACTCTAAACGACACGTTTTCTATCACCGTTCCCCAAGACTGGCTCGTTGATGGAGACGAAGCCGAAAATTATGCTCTGATCACAAGCTACAGCCCAGAAAGCGAGACTCCTCAGCAGGACGACATTAGAACTGAGGTGAGCCTAGTCGCGGAATCGCCTGATACCTATGTAGGCCGCGAAATTGATGCCCTGATCCAAGGGGGATATGTGATTGACTCTTATGGTGTGGCTTCGGTGGGTGGAAACAAAGCTTTCCGGGTCTGGATTATCGATTTGCCAGGTGATTTCACCCATCAGGTCATTACTTTTATTGGCTATGAAAACGGCAACACAGCTCGACTCATTTCCTATTTCAATGACGATTCACCCACCACGACGGACATGATCGTTAATCTGCATCAATCTTTTGAATTGAACTTAGAAGAAGAATAATGCCTGCTAGAGTGGGCGAAAGACTGGAACCTATTGCTGTCGCCCCATATGAGCCCAATTCTAGTTGTCGTCCACCAAGCCACGTCGAACCCAGGATTAGTGGGGGAGAAGCTGCGATCGCGGGGCTATCACCTAGATATTCGGTGTCCCGCGTTGGGAGATCCTTTACCAACATCATTGAAAGATTATGCTGGCGCAATCATCTTCGGTGGTCCCATGAGTGCCAATGATGGTGCCACTCTACCCTTCATCCAGACTGAAATCGACTGGGTGGCAGCGATCGCCCTCCGATCAGGCAAACCTTATCTCGGCATTTGTTTAGGTGCTCAAATTCTGGCGAAAGCACTTCAAGCTAACGTGATGCCTCATCCGACTGGGCAAAGAGAAATTGGCTACTTCGACTTGAGACCCACTGCTGCTGGGCTTCCCTACATCCCCCAATCGATGGCAGTCTACCATTGGCATAACGAAGGTTTCACTCTGCCCGCAGAAGCCGTACAGTTAGCGGAGGGAGATACTTTCAAAAACCAAGCCTTTCGCTACGGACAAACGGCTTTTGGCCTTCAGTTTCACCCCGAAATTACAGCCCAACTCATTGATGAATGGACGACCCGAGGGGGAGACCAACTCACTTTCCCGGGCGCACAGCCCCGCGAAAGTCATTTTCACAATCACAAAAAATATGGTCACCAAGTCGATCTCTGGCTAGAGACCTTTCTTGACGCTTGGCTTAACAGCACCGCTTTAACGACTCAACAACCTGCCTGATCCAAATTTCAGATGTAAAGCTGCAACCCACCCGAGCGATTCTCCACAAGTCACTTCTAAAACTCAAAATTCAAAACTCAAAACTAACCTCACTCCATAACTCCCTTTCTCCCCCTCACTCTCCCCTCACTCCGCAGCCATCTTGTGGAAAAGTAGGTCATATGATGTGGAAAAAAGGATAAAGCTGGGGAAATTGTGAGAATTGGAATTTTAGGAACTGGGCTGATGGGTGCGCCAATGGCGCTGAGATTACAGACTTGCGGTCACGATGTCATGGCCTACAATCGCTCTGCTGATAAGCTAAAACCGCTGATCAACCAAGGTATTCACGCTGTTGCTACTCCAGCTGAGGTGATTAGTGCGTGTGAATGCACCTTGCTGATGCTGTCGGATGTAGCAGCGATCGCCTCCCTGCTCTCCTCTCCCGACAGTCAGGCTGCCTTGAAGAACCGCACAGTTATTCAAATGGGAACCATTTCCCCTGATCAGAGCCGTGAATTAGCGACCAGCGTTACTAATGCGGACGGTAGCTACATCGAAGCGCCCGTTTTGGGTAGCATTCCGCAGGTCAAAGATGGCAGCCTTATTGTCATGGTTGGCAGTACGCCAGAGCAGTTCACCACCTGGCAACCCGTGTTGCAATGCTTGGGGGAACCAATCCTGCACATTGGACCGGTGGGTGCAGGAGCAGCCGTCAAGTTAGCGATGAATCAACTCATCGGTTCGCTCACCACCGCCTTCTCCCTAAGTTTGGCGTTAGTTCAGCGAGAAGACATTGACGTTGAAACCTTTATGGAGATTGTCCGCAATAGTGCTCTCTATGCGCCTACCTTTGACAAAAAACTGAATCGTATGTGCGATCGCAACTTTGCCAATCCCAATTTCCCCACCAAGCATCTGCTCAAAGACATGCGCCTCTTCTCTCAAGCCGCCATTGCTGCGGGGCTTTCCCCTACGCTGGCAGATAGCGTTGCCGAGATTATTGAAGGGGCGATCGCTCAGGGATATGCCGATCAGGATTATTCAGCCCTCTATGCCGCAGTGGATGTCGAGGCATAAGGCAGCCTGGAAAATCGAGATATTAGGAACGCTTGTTACAAAATTCTTTGATAAGAAATTTTGTTCCGAAGACGGGATGAACGCGATGTAGTGATTTGGGAACCCCTCAATCACGCTGAGCCTAATGTATACCATTCGCTTCGTCACTGAATCCTATCGACCTGATTTATTAATTACGCTGAGAGGCAATGTCTTTGGCGATTGGCAAGAAGACATTCCCGGACTGTATAACCAGGGGGCTTGGGAATTTAAGCTGCCGTATCAGCCTTATCCAGCAGGTGTCCAATTCAAGTTTGTTTTAGAGCGCGAATACTGGCAACTCGGTGCTGACAACTTAACGGTTTTTCCTGAAGACGGAGGTATTTACTCGTTCAATGAAGGTCCTATCGCATTTCCCCCTCAGAATGAAATCATTGTTGAGAACAGTCGAGTTCAGCGCCATTTTATTCAACCTAATCTAAATGAGGCGGAGCACTACGACACGATTGTCATCGGCTCCGGCATGGGCGGAGGCGTGGTGGCTGAGCAACTGGCCGACCTGGGGCAAAAAGTCTTGCTGCTGGAAGCCGGCTCCTACATCTTTCCGACTCATGTGGCAAATTTACCTCGTAGACAGCGTATTGGTGTGTTTGACAAACATCTCTGGCAAACCTGGCCTGATTTCCAGACGAAGAACTACCAAAATCCAGAGGGCCATAATTATCAAGGGGCGGCAGGCTTCAACTTGGGTGGGCGGTCCATTTTTTGGGGCGGATTGATCCCCAGAATGGCTTGGTGGGAACTGGAACCCTGGCCTACTAATGTTCGCTATGACTTAGAAGATACGTACTATCGACTGGCTGAGGACTTAATGAAGCTCAGCCGTCTTTCCAGCAGCTATCAAGAACGCACTCAGCGTTGGTTTAATCGAGAATTTCCAGAATTCAATGTCAGTGCTGCTCCGATGGCCGTGCAGCGGGGCAATGGCGAAATGAGAACCCTATCAGCTGGAGTCTTCAATACAGCAGCGCTACTATTGGAAGCTGTTATGACGGCGGATACTGATTTGACTGTCAATTTGAATCACGCTGTCAAAGAGTTGGTAACGCAAAATGGTCGAGTGACCGGTGTTGTCGCCTACGATTTGGTCTCTCGTATGGACCGCACCTACCACGCAAACACGGTTGTACTGGCAGCAGGCTCTGTCGAAAGTGCAAAAATCGCTCAGCTCAGCCAGCTCAATGATCCCAACAACTTGATCGGCAATGGGTTTACTGACCACCAAGTGTTCTTTACCCATTTTGGTCTGCCCAATACTCACGAGCTATTTCAAACGAATGCTTCTGCCAAGTTGGCGCTGCGGCAAACGGTTGAGAGCGATCGCCCAGAGCATCGCTACCTTGCTGTGGTTGAGCTGGGAGCTGATTTCAATCAAGGCCGCTACATTGATCCGGATCTGGCGGAAACCCATGTGCGAACTCGCGGTGATTCAATGCTCTGTGAGCTGGTATTTCTCTGTGAAAGTCCGTTGATGAATCAAAACACCGTGATGCAGGAGGGACCTTCCTACGTTGATGCCGCCATCACCATGGAACCCAGCAACGCTGCCGACGGCCTGATTGGCGAGATGGACCAGTACAAGCAGCAAATTCTAGAGCGTCTGAACGCAACGGTTTTACCTGGTGATAATCACTATCTCAACGAGGCTGCACTGGGTGGCGTTGCCCATGAAGTCGGCACGTTACGTATGGGCAACGGCGGAGCAGGCGTTGTTGACACCAATTTGAAGTTTCATCAGTATGAAAACTTGTTCTGCTGTGATTTGTCGGTATTTCCGACCTCTCCAGCGGCTAATCCGAGTCTGACTCTGGTGGCATTAGCACTGCGGTTGGCTGATCATCTACGAGGATGAAGTAGCTGGGTTGATGCGATCGCATCATCAGCTAATCAGCGCGATCGCCCTGTTTCTCCAGCAAAATTATCTACGGCAAGACACGGTATGCTGATGAAACTGTTGTGTACTTGCCCGCTGTCTATGATTTTGTGCATTGGCAACGTTCTGACCGCAGATGAGCTAGCGCACATTACCGAAAAGCTCAATGCGGCCAAGTTCATTGATGGCAAAACGACCGCAGGATGGCATGCCCGGCTCGTTAAAAACAATACTCAGCTGCCTAAGGGATCGCCTGTTTTAGAAGAGGTGCGATCACTCATCAACACCGCCCTTAATCGTAATCGATTGTTCCAAATGGCAGCCCGTCCAAAGCGTATTCATCCTCTGCTGATCAGCCGTTATGACATGGGCATGGCCTACGGGACTCATACTGATGATGCTTTGATGAATCGTCAAAACCAGGTGATGCGATCGGACCTCTCGTTTACCCTCTTCCTGAATTCCCCCGATACCTATGAGGGAGGTGAACTGGTGATAGAAACAGCCCAAGGCGAACAGGACTACAAACTACCTAGCGGAGCCATGATTGTCTATCCGTCTTCAACGCTGCATCGTGTCGAGACGGTAACATCAGGAGTGCGATTAGCCGCTATCAGCTGGATACAGAGTCTCATTCGGGATTCCCAGGAGCGTGAAATTCTCTTTGATCTCGACACGGCCCGTCAATCACTGTTCGAACAGTATGGCAAGACTCAGGAATTTGATTTACTGTCGAAGACCCACGCTAATTTGCTCAGAAAATGGGCCGAGTGTTGATGAGTCCTTGTAGTAAAAAGTTAGTCATCTAGGCTTGTACGTCTACTAGCGCCCAGGTACTTAGCGGATAGCCAGATGGCTCACTGCCTTGTCCTAAGGGCACTGACGACAACTCTCAATGACGATTAGAGAGACTCTAAGAAAGCAACTATAGCGTCGCGATCGCCCGTATCCATTGTCCGAAACGCTTCCTTCGATGCCTCGGCTTCACCACCATGCCAAAGAATCGCTTCTTCTAGCGTGCGGGCACGTCCGTCATGGAGATAGGTTGAGTAAGGCAGCACCGTTTGGACTAACCCCAATCCCCATAGAGGCGGTGTACGCCATTCTGCGCCAGAAGCCTGAAAATCAGGGCGGTTATCTGCCAATTCAGTCCCCATATCATGGAGCAGAAGATCAGTATAGGGATGAAAGGTTTGGTGAGTTAGCGCTGGAATGTCATGGGTTCCCGTTCGGAGCGTGCTCAGGTGGCAAGCCGCGCAATTGGCATCGGCAAACAGCCGTTCTCCTTGCTGAACTTGGGCATCGTTTAGTCCCGTGCGGCTAGGAACCGCTAGAGTTTGGACGTAGATAGTTGCCGCTTCCAAGATATCCATATCGATATCCTCAGTACCGTCTACGGCTGGAAACAGGGGATTGGTGACTCCCATATCATTGGCATAGGCAGAGGCTGATTGCTGGAGCAAATCAGGTGCGTTCGCTTTCCAACCAAAACGACCTAAAACGTCGGTTTGTTGAACCACATCCCACACTCGATTAGGGCGACCAGAAATACCGTCGCCATTCAAGTCTTCCGGATCAGCCGCTTGCAAAATCGTTGCTTCGGGTACGGCTTCCAAAAGCCCTAGACCAAATACGCCTGGAGCAATGCGATTGGAAATGACCACTCCCTCAGGCAGGGGAGAGCCATCCCAATGCGACAGCGTGGTTTGAGGAGAGCGCAGTGTGTAAGAGGTGCCATCCCCATAGGTGCCGGGTTGCTCCTGCCAAGTGACATCCACGATCGCCTCTGGGGGATAACCGTAGATTCCTTGCTCCTGCACCTGAGTCCCCATCCCAAGAACGGGCGGAGTATTGGCAGAGGGGGCAATGATTTCATCCGCATAGACCTGCCTAACCGGTAAGGGGGTTTTTTCAGCGCGATCAAGCTGACTGACTCGAACGACACGCTGACCTTTCTCTTGTAGTCCACGACCATTGTTGAAATGGCAGGCTACGCAGGAACTGCTGTTAAACAAAGGCCCCAAACCCGGATTAACGTTTGCTGGCGCAGTCACGAAGGCAGCTTCGAAAGCCAAATCTCCAGCAGCATGACGCTCGTCCCAAAATTCATCTAGGTTAGGAGCGGGCTGGGCAAAGGCTTGCGAAGAGCGAATATTGAGGGTTGTATCGCCACCGGCCTGGGGTGCAATCTGTGCTTGAACAGGCAGGTGGAGTCCGATTGAGAGCGCCATGCCCGCGATCGCAGCCATGCCCCCCAATACCCAGCGATGCAACCACTGCTGCCGCTGCAAATTAAATTGGATCGGTTTAATCATCATTGCTGTACTAGGGGCAAAACTCGCTGCTCAAAAATGTCGAAGAGTTCCAAAACGCTATCTTGGGCTGCTGAGATTTGCGGTTGGGCATCAGTATTGCAGAGGGTATTCTCGATGGGGCCAGGAATCGCTTCGATGTTTGTCAAAGCCACCTGCATTCGCTCTTGAATTTCCGCATCCAGTGCCGGATCAATTGCCGCGACAAAATCGCTGAGACTTTCTGCCCCTGACCCACTCGCTGAAAACTCACCCAAGTAAGCATTCTGAGCGCTCAGGAGGTTGTTGCTGAAGTCCTGCAAGGAGCTTTGTGAGAATCGACTTTCCAGCAAAAAGGGATTTTGGGCTGCGACAGCCTCACCAATTTTGACGTTGCCCAGTTCATCTAAGATGCCGATGATGCCTTGAACAATTTCCTCACCCGCTGACTGTAATGTGGGATAGATATTGCTGCCTTCACCAGCATTGATAAACTCGTCCCGGAAAGCTGGATTTCCATCAATGCCTTCTGTCCAGCTCAACAGCAAATCATTAGCGGTTTGGTCAAAGACAGGAGCGATCGCGGCTAAGTATTCCAGTTCACGTTCGGTAAAATCGGACAGCATCTTGTCGTTGTCGGTGCCAAACAGCAAGAAACCAATGGCGTGAAATCCTTTCTGACTGGTCTGTAAACCGTCTACATAGTCAGGCGTGAGCGCATCGCCGCTCTCTAAAACGGCGATGACGTCTACCTCGTTGAGTGGCCAATCGTCTAGCTCAGCATCTAAGCCTAAGAAGGCAGCAGGTCCGAACGCAAAAGCCTCGCTTTGCTCCCAGGGCGCCCGTGCCTCTAACCAAGTCTCCCGAGCCATTTCTAGCGTTGCCGTCGTGGGATTGCTGACAAATGCGGCGATGTCCGCTTCCAATTCGCCTGACGCCTCAGTCAATACTTCATAGTTAGGAATCACTAACTGGTCGGCAAAATTAGCAACGATTTGGGGATCCCGAAAGCGCTGCATGGGGGGTAAAAAGACACGAGTCGTGAAAGACGGCTCTGCGCTTTCACCACCTTCACCGCCTTCGCCGCCTTCGCCGCCTTCGCCGCCTTCACCGCCTTCGCCACCTTCTTCACCTTCAACTTCTGCACCACCTTCGCCACCGCCTTCAACAGCAATTGCAACGCAGGCATTATTTTGACCGACAAGGACAGCTGGCGTTTCATTAGAGATTTCTAACATTTCCTCGGCGACACCAGCCTCCGATAAAGCCAACGGCATTCCAACGCTGACCAACGTATAGGTCCCAATTCCTGTCCAGAATTTAAGCTTTTGATTCATTCCCACCAGACTCCTCTCATTAGGCAGTTTTACTGACAGCTACGACACTCAGGCAGAATCCCTAGTCATTAACACGGTCAATCATACTTTGACTGTTGCTATTGATTCCTAAGGCATCGAATTTTATTAGATTTCAAAACTTCACCTTTGCATTGAGATAAATCTTAGGTCCTCAAGTAGACGGTTAGGCCAAACTTACGATAGGGCGATCGCAGTTGGGTGAGCCGCTTTGCTCAATCGATTCAATCACCCATCAAAATCCTGGAGTCTCTAGGGAGTAAGCAGGTGCAGCAACTAACAGCAGGCTAATGAGAAACGTTATGAATTGAGGATGGATGTCTTTTTGCCGCTCCTTTGGAAAGCTGCACAGCGCCTATCGTCTTTATGGGTTACTGACCCGCACTACTCGCTTTGAAGGGTTTGCAAGGGTGCAGGTAGACTTGTAACCCTAGCGGTGTAGCCACCGTATAGAGCGTGAGTCCTGTGGATAACCTGGTTCAACGCTTCAACGTAAGCTGGATCGGGTTCTCTGGGCAAGGCGATACGAGTCATGTAGGTCGGCGAGTACACCGATTCAAAATGGCGGCTGATCTCTGGAAAGACCCTTTGCTGTCCTTCAAACTCAAAGAGCAAATCTACAGCGCCATCTTCGCGCTGGACAAATAGTGGGTCACTAAGGAGCACGAGCGGTAGCGCCAGCGAAAATTCGCTACTGCCTTTGGACAGGTGCCAAATGAGTTTATCGATTTTGTCTTTGGAAAGGTCGGGAAATAGCTGCTGAATGGCAACTGGATCAATGCGTTGTAGGCGAGACGGGCCCGGTTGGCGATCGCCCGGCCAAGTCTCAATTCTAAAATCCTGCCGCAGCAGTCCGTGCAAAGCAGCTGGCGCATTACGACCATCGGCCCCCGTGACCCGTTTAAGTTCAGGCCGATATTTTTCAACTAGCGGCAGCATCGCAACTTGTGCTGGCGGTAACTGAGTCGGGGGATGAGTAGCCGATAAGTTATGACCCGTGTTGAGAAATTTGATAAAGGTCTCGACATCCCAGCGATTGAGGTCATTGTTTGAGACCATCTTGAACCACAAATCACCCATAGCCGACAGCGTTGGGGAATGGTCGGAATCGAGGGCCATCAGGTCAGGCACAACATAATTGTCGAGACCATATCGTTTGATGTCTTGTCCGTTGCCCCACTGCATCCCCAAATCAGGCATATCCCGCAAAAAAGGATAGAGACCACGGGCAAAGTTGAGGTAGTCAGGATGAGTGCGATCGCCGGGTTGAAATTCCTGGTCAACTAAGTCACTCAACCGCTTAGCCATTGCGACTGACAGCAACGAGAACGCTTCAGTCGTGATGTCCAGATCATGCTGCTGGAGCACTCTAAAAACAGCGGCTTCTTGAATGGCAGCGGCTTTGTAATCGTTCTCAAGCTGTCTGATCTCGCTCTGAATGAGATTGATGTCTGACAGTAATTCTGGCTGTTGTTCCTTCAGAGCTGTCCAAAAGCGAGGATTAAAAGCCTGATCGCACAATAGAACGAGCAACAGTTCGGTTTCCGACAAACCTGGCGTATTTTTTTGAAAAAAGCTCATGAAGTGCTGTCTGGCTTCTGGATAACTTTCGGCAGCGGACGATCGCCGCAGTCCTTCTATCCGTGTCGCAAAAATTCCTAGCAGACGCGATGTATCCATCTGATTCACAGACTGACGACTCAGAGTAGGGGTCAGTCCTATCTGTAACCAAAACGCTTCGCTGTAGTAATTGTCTGTCGCGTTTAGGATCTGAACGCCATGGTTAATCGCTAACTCGCTGAGCCGCTGTCTGACAACGGTTTCTTGAGCGAGCTGACGTTTGTGACGATCTTGGTAGTCTAAGGCAGCCTGTTCTAAGTCTTGAGGAAAGAGAGCAATGCCCTGATCGGCAAGATGGGCGATGTTGAGGGCATGAACGGCTGGCGTATCTTCAGCCGCTGTGGGTGTGGGTAGAGGCAGTCGTCCTAATGCGATAGTTGTACTGACAAAGTTGGAGTCGGTGTAGTCCTGTTTAGTAGAGGATGCTTCAACTCGTTGAATTGCTTCAAGTCTGGCCCAGGGTTCGATTGGGGTGGCAATGAGCGATCGCAGCAAATATTGCTGGTTGGTCAGTGCTTGCTCATATTTATAAAAAGAGCGCAGGGGACCGGATGTATGCCGCAAATCGGTCTCGCGCAAATAGGGAAACTCCAGCGTTAATAAGTGAGTTTCGACTAGGGGAATTACCGCCTCTAAGGAAACATCCGCTTTCTGAGCGGCCCAAAAGATATGGCCCCAAAAGGGACCCAAGTAGAAGGCATCAGTATCGAAGACTTGGTTCTCCACCAGCGTGGAGTAGTCTCCGCGCTCAAGTCCAGCGGCAATTAGCGGCATCGCTGGGTTGCGCTGTAGGTGCCAGAACAACTTGTCATCCAGTACTTGCCTTTGATGAGCAGGCAGAGTATCTCGAATGTTGTCGTATCCGGCTTGAGAAAGCGGAGGTACGACTGTTCCATTGGACAAGGTGAACGTGATGCTGTTGTCAGCCGCAATGTGATAGGTTGCCCCTTCCAATAGCTGGATCGGTTCGCGCGGTTCGACACCTGTGAAGGCGACAAAGCTGCCACGGCTGACTTGGGTCAAAAAGGAGTTTTTCTCCTGCCGCACTTGCTGTATCCAGGTCTGTAGCTGCTTTTTGGGAAGCCGTAACGGATTTGCCGCATGAGCATCAATGCAGTCGGAACAGTCGTGATGGTTCAACGTCTCTGAATGGCCTGAGACGGCAATGCCAGCGCTCCCTAATAAAATCCCCCCCAGTGCGATCGCACAGGCTGACACAGGAAAGGAATAATTTAGCCAAAGTCGGCGATCGACCTTCTTGAAGGAACGGCGCTCCATAAATTGACGACCTAGAGCAATAGTTCTGCTACAGCTAAATGAGCTGAATTAATTCTGCGCCAAGTATAGCCGTCGCCAGTTCTATTGGGACAAGACGGATAGCCATCCTGGCTATCCGTTATCTATATCAATGTTTGGGAAGAAGGCGGGAAATGAACCGTCACTCATAGCAAAATGGAGCACGGGGTTATCCGTACTCCATTCGAAAACTATTGAAAGAGCTTGCAGGGGTTAGTAAGCGTCTTGCAATTCGTAAAAATCAGGCGACACGTAGTCTTTCCGCAAAGGCCAGCCAATCCAGTCTTCTGGCATCAGCAGGCGCTTCAGATTGGGGTGCCCCTCATAGAGGATGCCGTACATGTCGTAACTTTCACGCTCTTGCCAATCTGCGGCCTTCCAAATCCAGTAGACCGATGGAACCTTGGGATCTTCCCGAGACAAGAAAACCTTGACTCTTACCTCTTCCGGATCCGTAACGTCGTCTCCCAGCTTGGTTAAGTGATAGAAGCTTACCAATTGCTTGCCAGGACCTTCATCATAGGCCCCCTGACACTGCAAATAATTGAATCCGTAGGCATACAGTGCCGTACAAACGGGAATCAAGAATTGAGGCTCGACCTGGATAACTTCAATACCCAAGTGATCGGGAGCCAACGTTTCATGCCCAAAACCGTTTTCAGTCAGCCAGGTTGAAACAGCACCTGCTTCGACAATAGAACCGTCTTGGGTTTCCTCTTGAGAAGCTGCCTCAGGAGCGTTTGAATCTTCAGCCATTGGCTTCCTCCTCCTGTTTCTGAGCTTCTTCCAGTGCAGAAGGAACAGGCATTCCCATTGAGGTCATAAGTTCCTTCGGAGGAGCCTGATGAGTGCCCGTCTGTAAATACTTGCCGGTCAGGATAGGGGGAACCGAATCCATCTCATGCTTGACGCTGTGATAGCGGTGAGTTTGTCCAATAATGTCTTTGTCTGCCCAAGACTCCGTTGCAATCTTCTTCCGCAACTTAATAATGGCGTCGAAGATAGCCTCTGGACGAGGAGGACATCCCGGAATGTAGACGTCTACGGGAATGAGCTTATCGACACCCCGTACTGCTGTAGGAGAATCCATGCTGAACATGCCACCGGTGATGGTGCAAGCCCCCATCGCAATGACATACTTGGGATCGGGCATCTGCTCATAAAGTCTGACGAGTGCTGGAGCCATCTTCATGGTGACTGTTCCCGCCGTGATGATTAGGTCTGCTTGGCGGGGAGAAGCCCTCGGCAGAAGACCGAAGCGATCGAAATCAAATCGAGATCCGATCAGAGCTGCGAATTCAATAAAGCAACACGCTGTGCCATACAGCAGTGGAAATAAGCTTGACAACCGAGTCCAGTTGTAAAGGTCATCCACTGTTGTCAAAATGACATTCTCAGACAAATCCTGAGTTACTGTAGGAGCGCCTACAGGATTTGCTAGCCGCTCTTCAGGAGCCAGCATTGGTGCTTTGCTAGGGTTCATGACCATTCCAGTGCTCCTTTGCGCCATGCGTATACGAGACCTACCACCAAGATTGCGATAAAGATGAGCGCCTCCACAAAGGCCAAAATACCAAGCTGGTTAAAGGCCACTGCCCAGGGATAGAGAAAAACGGTTTCTACGTCAAAAATGACGAATACCAGGGCGAACATGTAGTAGCGAATATTGAATTGAATCCAAGCTCCACCAATCGGTTCCATACCGGATTCATAAGTTGTCCTACGACTGGCTCCTTCGCGTTTCGGCCTCAGAAAAGAAGCTATCCCCAATGCCAAAATTGGCACCGAACCGCACAGAAGAAGAAAGACCAGGAGGTACTCGTATCCGCTTAATACAAACACCGTTTATCCTCGCTCAACGAATATGCTCTGTTAAATGTCCAGAGCACCTCTATAGTGTAGTTTACATTCCGTAGAACTTCAGCCGTCTGTCTATAGGAAGGGCTTTCACAGTTTTTATAAGACTCATCAGTTTTGACAGCTGTCAATTTTAGCCATTGAAAATAATTAATAATAGAGCTAAGTAGGTTCTCGTAGATTGTCGAGGAAAGTATGAGAGTGACCCAGCGTTCTATGTCATAATTCTATAGATTGGTAACAATTGTTTCAATTTTTATTGTTTCAATTTTTGCAGAGAGCCTTGTCCTGTCGAACGACGTGTTCGGGTTCGCGGGATGCCATGGGATAGAGCCTATCAACTGAGGGGAAACGAGCAATGACAACTGAACCTAGCCCACAGGTGAATGAGGTCGATGCGGCTAATGGTCAGCAGGTGCAGGACGTCGATCTGGTTTCCAAAGAAGCAGACAAACCCTTGACGCCAAGGGAAATGGACCGGCATGAGTGCCTGGCGTGCGGTTACACTTATGAGCCTCTGAAGGGAGACGATCGCAGCAATATTGCTGCCGGAGTACCTTTTGAGGAGATTCCACTTAATTGGCGATGTCCGGTTTGTGGTGCCCAGAAGAAGCGTTTCGCCAATATTGGTCCAGCAGGAACGCCGTCTGGCTTTAAGGAAAATTTGAATTATGGTCTTGGCGTTAATACGCTAACGCCTGGACAAAAAAACATTTTGATCTTTGGTGGATTGGCTATTGGCTTCCTCTTCTTTTTGAGTCTCTACGGTCTTCGATAATCCCAGGCTGTTGCCCTGTGGATATTTGATTTAGCTGAGTTGTTGTGTCTTTTGGATATCGTTTGGAATGCGTGCTCTGTTGGTTCATCTGAGAAAGTTGGTCGCGATCGCGGTGGTCGCGTCTATGTGCTTTAGCTGCAGCAATGCCTTTTTGCCCAGCTTGGAAAATAACCCTTGGGAGATTGTCCATCTGGATACAGAGGCAACCTTCTCAGACGTGGCGTTTACAGACGATAGCAGCCACGGTTGGCTGGTTGGTAATCGCAATACGCTGATGGAGACCAAGGATGGGGGGGAAACTTGGGAGCCGCGATCGCTAGACTTAGGCGACCAAAACTACACCTTTACCTCAGTCAGTTTTGTTGGCAATGAAGGCTGGGTTGCTGGACAGCCTCGCATCCTACTTCATACCAAAGACGGGGGAGAGACTTGGGAGCGAGTCCCCCTAAGCGACAAGCTGCCAGGAAAACCCTTTTTGATTACGGCCCTGAAACCTCAAGAGGCAGAGCTAGCAACCGATGTGGGCGCAGTTTACCGCTCTAAAGACGGTGGCAAGAACTGGAAGGCTCTTGTTTTGGGAGCTGTCGGTGTCGTTCGCAACATGAGCCGCGATGACAGCGGCAGCTATGCAGCAGTATCCTCCCGAGGCAACTTTTATTCGGTTTGGACGCCTGGTGAGTTAGAGTGGCAACCTTACAATCGTCAAAGCTCTCGTCGCCTACAGAATATTGGATTCGATGAGGGTGGTGGTTTGTGGGTGCTAGAGCGAGGCGGACAGATTCAGTTTTCTCCTACTGGGAAGGATGAAGATTGGCAGGATCCGATAACACCCGAGTTTGCTAGCAGCTGGGGTTTTCTAGATGCGTCTTATCGCACGCCCGAAGAGTTATGGATATCGGGTGGCAGCGGCACCCTCTACGTTAGCCCTGATTCAGGCGAAACCTGGTATAAAGATGCGGACGTCAGCGATGTTCCCTCCAATCTTTATCGAATTGTATTTAACACACCTGAGCAAGGTTTTGTGTTGGGTCAAAACGGTTATCTGTTGAGATATACAGGGGGCACAGCAGCATAAATCTTTCGCTCTGTAGATGCGGAATCAGCAATCAAACTTGTGGTGAATTCATGAGTTCCGTATCATTAAGTAATAGGATTGAAACACACATTACATGAGAGGTTGATATGGCAGGTGATACTGGCGAACGGCCCTTTGGCGACATTATTACTAGTGTCCGCTACTGGGTAATCCATAGCATCACTATCCCAGCGCTATTCATTGCTGGCTGGTTATTTGTAAGCACAGGTCTGGCTTACGATGCTTTTGGTACTCCTCGTCCAAATGAGTACTACCAAAGCAATCAGATGGAACTCCCCATCGTTTCTGATCGCTACGAGGCGAAGCAGCAGATCGATGAGTTTTTGAACCAGTAGACCGCTGGTGAATTTCGTTTTTTGAATAATTTAGTTGGTTGACTTTAGTTGAGTGGTGAACGATATGACAAACGCCTCTAATGAACCTACGGTTTATCCCATTTTTACAGTTCGATGGCTGGCGGTTCATACCTTAGCGGTTCCTAGTGTTTTTTTCCTAGGAGCGATCGCCGCTATGCAGTTTATTCAGCGATAGGAGCACCATTGTGGAACGCAATCAAAATCCGAACAAGCAGCCGGTCGAGTTGAACCGCACCTCCCTCTATTTGGGATTGTTGCTGGTCTTTGTCTTAGGTCTGCTGTTTTCTAGCTACTTCTTTAACTAGAGACCAGTTAGGAAGAAGTGGTCTTCAGGTCGAAGAGCGTAGATCAAATTAAAGTGTTGTGTTGGATAATTTTGGGTAGGAGGCTATCGGTATGTTTCAAAACGGGCGTATTCCTCTGTGGATTGTAGCGACAGTTGCAGGAACGGGCGTTATTGTGGTGGTTGGCCTGTTCTTCTACGGCGCATATGCAGGTGTTGGCTCCGCTGTCTAACGGAGCTCGTCTAGGAAAACCATTTCCGTAACTCGATTTTTCAAAGGAGGTATCTGCTTGTGTGGATACCTCCTTCGGTTTTAAACGTTTGGACTGCTTTAGGAATTCTCATTCGTTTCCTGATCCCAATGTCGATAATCGACTCGCCACTCTTCGATCAGGTCCTGGGTCCACAGCCAATTATCCCAAGTATGAGGTGATTCATTCATTTCCACTAACTCGCTGGGGACCATTTGCTCACGGGCATCTCGTTCTTGTAATAGTAGGAAGTATTCTCTTGCAGACGCGAGGGCATTGTCGGATTCAGCATTCAGAATTGCTACCTCGTCAGCACTGGCTGTTCGTAGACCAGGATCTTCTTCTCGGCCTGCTAAATTCAGGTTACCTGATTCTGTATAGGCCATAACTAGGCCCGCATAGGCATGTAGGATGACCGAATCTAGCGGCGTTGGGCTAGCTGGATTGGGCTGGCGCTGCCGCTCTTCGTCGTACAGTCTAATGGCAGCCTCCCAGTTGTCAATTGCATCGTCCCAATCTCCAGCAGCATAGGCTGCGAATCCCCGGGCAATACGTCCCTCCAAGAAAAGCTCGTCCGTTTGTGCCCACGCTGCACGGGCATTCTGCTGCTGCTGGCGTTGCTCAAAGCGGTCGTTAACATCAGGGATGTCTGATGCTAACGTTGTCGCTTCTTGCCAAGCCAGGCGTCCTTGAATGTATAGCAGGTCTGGATCGGTAGCATCAGCAACTGAATTCCAAATGTCATCGCTGATGGAGGCATCGGCGTTACCCATTAACGCTTGAGTCAAAGCCTGATCGAATTTTTCACGAGCATCGGCATAGCGTTCCTGAGCGATCGCAATTTCTCCCTGGCGAACCAGCGTATCCGCATCAAAAGATTCCGAGTCTAGTTCCTGTTCAGAGGCATCAGGGGTCGTTACAACCGGTGAAGAGGTTGTCCGTCCTCCAGCCCAGTAGATAGCCAGCGCCCCCATACTGACCATGCCGATGACGCCGATGGCTCCCACCACCAGCCACATCATGATCCTCTTGTCCGAGGCTTTGGTCGATGTAGCCGCTGCTTCAGGCGTTGTTGCAACCTGGGGCGGAGACAGTTCTGGAGGACTATCCGAGGTATCCAGATCAGACTCGGCAGCAGGTTTTTGATAGAGCGGCAGTGGAGCCGCAACACTGTCCGTCGTCTCTGTTTTGGGCACAGAGACTTCTGGCAGCACATCATAGATATCCATGCCAGACCGCTGCACAGCCTCATCAATTAAGATCTCTTGCTGATCTGCCGGCATCATCGGCTCATCGGTTGTGGATGAACCGCTTGAGAGCTGCTGAACGTAGTCAGCCAGCACATCGTCTTCTTCCTGCTGTAAGTTCTCAGTCTGATCCAATTGCGTCAGAAGAGGGTCTGTAATGTCTTCAGAGACCTCCCGAGGTAATAGCGAAGACTGCTTGGGGGCAGCCAGTGCCGTAGGGCGATCGTCCGACAGCGGCTCGGGAACAGCGAGGGGGGAGCTTTGGGTACGTTCTATGGTGTTGGGGGAGAGCTGGTCGTCAGCTTCGCGATCGCGCTTCGTTAGGTAGCCGTCAAAATCTGGCTGTAGATACAGAATTGGCAGCGCCCAGTAATTCTGGTCGGAACCATAGCCCGAAATTAAGCCCTGACGGGTGCGGCTCAAGCTTACATCAATGGGAAATCCTTCCCGTAGATTGTGATAGAAGAGGCGGGTGAAAGCGATCGCAACCTCATCGGGAATCCGCTCTGCCATGGCAATCACGCTAGGCACGCCCCGACTGACCAGCGCCTGAACCAAGTTCTGCTGTCGCCAGTCCATTTCGGCATCATCTCCAGCCGTGTGTCCGCTGCGACAAGAGTTGAACACTGTCAGCACAACATGGTTGTTGACCAGCAGTCCAGCTAAATCATCTCCTGATAGCCGTTCCGTCAACCCAGTTTGACGATTGACTAAAGATAGATCGCCGCCATTTTTGCCAAAGTCGCTATGGCCTGCATAATGTAGAACCTGATAATTGCCTTGCTCCAGTTTCTGGGCTAGCTGGCTGCGATCGGGCTGCTCTAAAACATCAATCTGAATCGATAGCGACTTGTCTTGTTCGACAGCGAACAGTTCTTGAATATGCCTCACCTCTTGGACCAGCTTTAGGTGGTCCTGATCACGAGGACTGGCAACAACCAAGAGCACTTGAATAGACGAGCCTGCATCAGGGAGTTGCTGAGCCTGCGTTTGTCCAACGAGCAAATTAGCAGCATATCGCACGAAGGTCATATCAGGACGAGTCGTCATCGGCTGCCCCCCTTGCTGCAATACCTCCCATGGCAGTCGCTGCAACCGGCTTTCCTTCAGCCCCAGCCGAAAGCGTAAAATTTCTTGGCGATTGAGTGCAATACCTTGAGCGCGCAGCCAGCTCTCGCGAATGGAGTCATCCTGAAAAAGAGCGGTATGAAGCTTGCTCCCTAGTTTGTGTAGTCCTAAGCCACTATCACTCAAATCGACGTTTCCCTGCAGCAAACCTGATAGCGGATCGTTCATGGCTGGCTGAGATAGTTTCAACCATTCCTCAACGGGCCAGTCGACCTGTGCCTCAGCAACAGGAACACCAGCGGCTGCATCTTCTGTCCGAATGAGGTAGCGATCGCTGCCTAGGGACGTAATGGATAGATGGAATTCTTGGGTCACGGTTAGGGAGAGATAATGGTATGGGCTAAGACCTTGCCTACAAAGTTTGAGTCAAGGCGACTCATGAGTATCTTCTTCAAGGGTAGTCCACAGGTTTCAGGTTCAGGGGAGGGAGAAAATGGGAAGAGCGCTGAGATACGAGGTTTGAGCATGGGTTGCTGTACCATTCTTGTCAGGAGTGCCTTGCCGAAGCGATTTACTCGAAAGGCAAGTTTTGGCAGAAGGTCATAACGTCCCGCAGCACCAGCGGCGAGATTTCGTGGCCCATATCGTATTCTCGGTAAGTTAGGTCAATGGCTAATTCCTGAAGAGCATTTCGCGATATATGAGCTTGCTGGATAGGAACGACCGGATCTTGGCGACCGTGGACCATCAGAACCGGTCCTAGCGCAGCGTGGGGAGTGGGACGACTGTGGAGATAACCGCTTAGAACGAGTGCTCCCGCTAAGGGAAACTGCAAGCCAATATCCATTGTCATTGCCCCGCCCTGAGAGAAGCCTGCGATCGCGGTTCGTTCAGGCGGAATCCCTGTTTCAGCAAACAAGGCCTTTAGCCAATGCGTCAACATCTGACGGCTTTCTTGCAAATCTGCTTGCGGTTCAAAGTCAGGAGCTGTCTGAAAGTCATATCCAACGGGAAAGCCGTACCACATCTTGCCTCCAGGAGCATAGGGGTGCGGAAATGGCGCGTCAGGGAACACCATTTTGAATCCCGGTAGCGGCATGTAGTCCGCCAGAGTCGCCAAATCAGCCGCATTTGCACCCCACCCATGGAGTCCGATGAACAGCTTGTCCGCTGAATTGTCCGCTACTTTCGTGATCGCCTTTAACACCACTGAATTGTCCTAACAACCGAGCACGATTTTAACGCTTAAGCGATCCAGAACCGCCAACGGAAGACCGGCAACCTAAACTCCTCTCCTCATCCACCCATTCGGTATATTGAAGTGTGCAAAGAACGGGAGATAGAGAATGTCGCGGCTGGCGTTGCTGAGCGTATCGGACAAAATAGGACTGGTGAACCTTGCGAGAGCGTTGGTGGAAACCCACAACTTCGAGATTGTCAGCAGTGGAGGAACTGCGAAGGCGATCGCGGAGGCCGGTTTACCGGTGACTAAGGTTTCTGACTACACGGGCTCACCGGAAATTTTGGGCGGTCGAGTGAAAACGCTACATCCCAGAATCCACGGCGGCATCTTAGGTCGGCCTACTCTATCGGCTGACGCTGACGATATGACGGTCAACGGTATTCGTGCGTTCGATTTGGTTGTCGTCAACCTGTACCCGTTTGAGCAAACAATCGCTCGGGAAAACGTCTCCCTCCCCGAGGCAATCGAGCAAATCGATATCGGAGGGCCGACTTTGCTACGGGCCGCAGCGAAGAATCACGCTTTTGTGACGGTGCTCTGCAAACCTGGACAGTATGAGGAGTACTTGCACCAGATGAGCGAGAACAGCGGTGAGGTTTCGCCTCAATTTCGTCAGGAGTGCGCGTTACAAGCTTTTTGGCATACGGCGACCTATGATCAGGCGATCGCTCATTACTTCTCACACGTTAAGCACGTTAACGATGCCGATGATGAAACGACGTTGCCGCCGCGATGGACACTGACTGGAACTCAGCGTCAGCAACTCCGCTATGGTGAAAATCCGCATCAGGCGGCAACGTGGTATCAGATGGGAAGCACGGCATCGGGGTGGGCCGCTGCCGAGTTGGTGCAGGGTAAACCGTTGAGCTACAACAACCTCGTGGATTTAGAGGCGGCTCGCCGCATCATTGCAGAGTTTCCGACTCAGGTTCCGGTTGCTGCTGTCCTAAAGCATACAAACCCCTGTGGAGCAGCCCAAGGTCAGTCATTGGTAGAGGCTTATCAAAAAGCGTTTGCAGCGGATTCCGTGTCTGCATTTGGCGGCATTGTGGCCCTCAATCGAGCCATTGATGGAGAAACAGCGACAGCGTTGACGCAAACCTTTTTGGAGTGCATTGTGGCTCCTGCCTGTACAGCGGAGGCCAGAGAAATTTTGGCCCAAAAAACCAATTTGCGGGTGTTGTTGCTGGAGGATTTGGACAGCGGACCGGATTATGCTCCCAAGGCGATCGCGGGGGGTTTCCTGGTCCAAGAAGTTGACGACATCGAAGACGATCCATCTCACTGGGAGATCGTGACTGACAAAAAGCCTGACGTAGATACGTTGGAGGAACTGCTGTTTGCTTGGCGACTAGTCAAGCATGTGAAATCCAACGCTATTTTAATCACTCAAAATCGGACAACAATTGGTGTCGGAGCCGGACAGATGAATCGTGTTGGGGCCGTTCAGATTGCCCTAGCGCAGGCAGGTGATCAGGTGCCGGGTGCCGTTCTGGCCAGTGATGGCTTTTTTCCTTTCGATGATTCTGTACGGACAGCGGCAGCAGCGGGAATTAGCGCGATCGTGCAGCCCGGCGGCAGTCGGCGCGACGAAGATTCAATTAAAGCCGCCAACGAACTAGGCATCATCATGGCGATGACGGGAGTCCGACATTTTCTGCACTGATCTTGTGGGTAATTAAATGGCCGTGTGAGGACACGTTGACGCATCGCCAGAGGCTAAAGCGTGATATATCGCGTCCTCACATCGATGATCCCTATCGATAGTTTGTGAACTGGAGAGCGACAGGCCAGTCTTCAGATTTCACAACTTGAATCGCCGTTTGCAAATCATCCTTTGATTTCGCTGAAACGCGGACAGCATCGCCTTGAATGGAAGCCTGCGCTTTCTTGATGTTGTCGCGCAGTAGCTTCGTGATGTCCTTAGCAATTTCCTTGTCAATGCCTTTCTTGAGGTGGACTTCCTGACGAACTCGCCCACCACTAGCCGATTCTGCTTTCTGAAAATCGAATATTTTCAGGGACAAGTTTCGTTTGGCGGCTTTGGTTTGCAAAATAGACTGCACCGACTGGAGCGTCATGTTGCTGTCTGTCTCAATTGTGATGGTGTTTTCGCCCATCTCAATAGACGTTTTGCTGTCTTTCAAATCATAGCGATTGGTGATTTCTCGTCGAGCCTGATCGATCGCGTTCACTAATTCCTGGCGATCAAACTCACTCACGATGTCGAAGGAATAGGTAGAGGCCATAACCTGCACACATCTAGCAACAAGGGTTCAAAGAAGGCAGCAAACTCAAAATACAGGCAATTCTACTGATTGCTTGCGAGTAACTACCGTCTCTTCTGAGCTTATCTACATTACTGCAGAACGACAGCTCAAAATAAATAGCGTGAAAATACCGACGTTGCCCACGGCAAACATCGCAGATCGGAGTACAGGAACATCCAGAATATAAAAAACGCTGTAAAGCGAGCGGGCCAAAACATAGGCGATCGCTGCCCCAACGGCCAAAGTTGAATCCTGACCAGTGACGTAGGCCATCAGTGCCGCAGGCGCAAACAGCGTGAAAGATTCGAACGAATTTTGGTGTGCCCAGTTAGCCCGCTTAGCATAGGGCGGAAATTTATTGACCATCTCACGGGGGGCCGACATGTCGTATCCCACCTGCAGGCGAGCGATCGCAACTACAAAAAAGGGCGCGTAAATCAAAACGGCACCAATGACAATGCAGTACAGCAGCGTTGCAGGCATTGGTAAGCGAGTCAGAATATCCATAAACGCCTAAAAAGTTCGCTTAGTCAAAATAGAACAATGTCACGATCTTACGCTGCTCTTCTGCGTCTTCGCAGGTCCGCAATAAGGTGTGGCTGTCGTGAAAAGCAAAACAAATGAGCTGCTGACAGCGGGAAATAATCTCTCGGTTGCAGATAGCACTGGCCTCTGCCAAAGAGAGCGAATCATTAGCAGAATTCTCTACCAGATGCATCACTTGATCTAGCTGGTCCTTAGATTCCCTCGGCTGCCTTGAAAGGCTTTGGGGCAAAATAACGGTCAGCAAGTTGGGATCAGCCTTGAGTGCGCCTCGAATGGCCGCTGAGTTTGTCCCCGTTGCGCCTGAAGTCAGTACGCGATTACCTCCCATCACCAGCGCATAGGTCATCAGTTCAATCAGCTGCTGATGGGTAATGGGCACGTGGCGCGACCCCAAGATAGCGATGCGTTTTGAGCTGGACTGCTTGATGGCTGCTAGCTCTTGTAGAAAGACATCGACCTTGGAAGATTCTATAGGGGCATCAATTGATTGACTCAACGGAGATACACGAATGAACGAACGCGCCCATTGTATCAGTCAAGCGGCAAAAAGTTAGCCATGGGGGGCGATCGCTGGCATTTCCAAGCCCATCAGCGTGATTAAGCGTTCTACATTCACGTCTCGACTGAGATGTTCTTTAATCAGTGAGACCTTGTCCGGATTGTTCAGAGGAACACGGCCAAATAAGCTATCGACCTGCTCAACAGTTGTTAATGTGTCTGTTGCGACGGATAGGACTGGAACTTCCTTATCTTTGGCGAAGGCTAGTACGTCCTTAGCGGGCGGAATCTGTCCTGTAAGGATGAGGCAATGGGTTGAGGTTTCTAGCGCCGCAATTTGCAAATCGCGGCGATCGCCCCCCGTAACAATGGCCTGATGGCTGCCTTGACCAAAAAATCGCAGTGCCGAATTGACATTCATGGCACCAATCTTCAAGCTTTCCACAACTAGGTCGAGGTGATCGTCGCCACACAGCACCTCAGCATCCAAATATCGAACGAGCTCGGAGACTCGAATTCCTTGCAGAAACGACAATTTTGGCAGAGTTGCCAACACCGGCAGACCTTGCCTTTCGAGATAGGGCACAATCTCATCCGAGACTAAACCCGCCTCCTCTTCCCTAATGGAGTTCAACACCACTCCAAGCAAAGCATCTCCCAATCGTTTACGAGCTGCTACAAGCTGATCGACCATTGAGCGAGTATCAAACTGCATCACCAGTAAAACCTGGGCATCCAATGCCGTAGCCATTTCAGGCAGCGAAAGATTAAACAATGCTCCTTCATCAAGGGTTGAAGGTCCCTCAAGCAGTAAAATATCTCCCTGAGCATTTTCCCAATAATGTTTGAGCACATCATCAAGGGTCTGCACAGACTCCTGGTGTAATCGATCTAAGAGAGTCCGACTGTCCAACGAGAGCAAGTTTGGGGGTTGCTCGTCAGGGACCAGGGAAAGGGTTGTGGGAACAAAGCTCAGATCAGTGTCGAGACGCTCAAGCCCATGTCCAAGGGTGTCCACAGACGCCAGGGGCTTACCCCAGCCAACTTGAAACCCAATCTCCTGGAGTTGGCTGCCGATGGCGACGGAAAGGGTGGATTTACCGCTGCAGGCTTCTGTTGAGCCAATGATCAGATGTTTGGCTGTTTTGGACACTCCCTTAACTCCTTGCTACGGTGGGCATACTGGACTGCCCTTCTCATTTTGCCATTAGCCACTAATGAATACCCGCAGCCTTATGCAACTAATCGTCCAAACGCAGAAGTTTTCGGTAGAACGATTTAGAAAAATCTGCAGGTCGCTTATGGCGAAGGGCAACCACGACATCAAACAAAAAATCGACGAACTCAAATGTTGCCATGGTTATCTCATAGCTTAAATCCGCGTCGTCATCAAACTGAAGACGACAGCGAGTTAAGTCAGCTGGCAGAGTCGAAACATTCCAAGTAGCGATAAATGGAATGCTTTCACCCTCTTCGATCGCTCGTTCACCCTCTAGATTTCCTCGTTTGTAGAGCCCAATCGCGTAAGGTAGTGCATTGCGTTTTGTCCCTTGGTAGTAAGGCAGGTAGACGCCAATGTCGGTTTTGCTGACGGGTTTTATCTCTTCAAAGGTCAGTGACATAGTGTGTGTAAATCCGGTGGCTCACTCGACGATAGATAATAAGCGTTTCAGGCAGACTCAAGTATTGCTTGGTGTATCGGTTGTTTGTCGCTGAGATTAGGCCACAGTCAACGTCAACAAACACTAGGCCGTCAATTCCTTTTTCCCTACTTACACGTCTGCAAATCTTTTAGAAGGTAGCTGTTCGCCCTCAGTGATACCACAACAACTCTGTTTGAATACACCAAGTTTCGAATTTCCTCTTCCCCTAAACCGCTAGGATGGTTGATATGAGGTGAACAAGTTTAATGCCGCACCTCAATGCAATTATGGATTTGACGGCATCAGACACCGTTGTCTGACTCAATAACAAGCATAAGGTTTGCAAAACTGACTCGGGAGTGCAAACTCGTCCGCCCATGCTGAGTTGAGGATACCCAGCTTGTTAAAAGAGCCATCATGAAGAATTGTCGTTGCTTGATCGGCCAAACGTTTAAGCCAAGCGCATTTTATAGAAAGAGATAAGAGGTGAGGTAGCAGCCAGATGTTCAATGGGATGGATATGGATTCTGCCGACTTGATTCCCCTGGAAGTAGATGAATTTAGTCGCTATGAGCGGCGACGGCTGAAAGCCGCGATCGCCCTAGCCTGCGTATGGTCTTGCACAGTACTTTTGCACGTGCTGGTTTGGGGACAGTGGATCGTATATGGCCTCACTGTAATCACCACTGCGCATCTAGTCCGAGTACTGCTGATTCGCCCCCATCCCTTGCCAGATTTGCTGCCGAGCTGGCGTGACACACCCTCGTCAGAAAAGGAAGCAACCGATTTTTCTTGCTGGCCCCACGTCTCTATTTTGGTGGCTGCCAAAAATGAGGTTGAAGTCATTGAGCGGCTGACCTCTTCTCTAATGGCGATCGACTATCCATCTAAACGGTTTGACGTTTGGCTCATCGACGACAACAGCACAGACGGTACCAGCGAGTTGATGGACGATTTGGCACGGCGCTATGTCAACCTGAACGCTATTCACCGAGACCAAGCTGCAACAGGTGGCAAATCAGGTGCTCTGAATCAGGTTTGGCCCACTACACAAGGTTCGATCCTGCTGGTGTTTGATGCCGATGCCCAGGTTTCTCCAGACTGCTTGCGGCAGGTCGTCCCGCTATTTGAAGAAAACACTGTAGGAGCCGTACAGTTGCGTAAGGCGATCGCTAACGGCACCCGAAATTTCTGGACGCGTGGTCAGGTGGCTGAGATGGCCTTTGACGCCTATTGTCAACTCAAGCGCATTAGCAACAGTGGTATCGGTGAACTCCGTGGCAACGGACAGTTCGTTCGACGAGCAGCACTGGAACAGTGCGGTGGCTGGAATGAAGAAACTATCACGGATGATCTTGACCTGACGCTAAAGCTTCACCTCACCGGTTGGGATGTGCCTCTGGTAATGACACCTGCTGTTTGGGAGGAAGGTGTAGTTCAAGCAATTTCCCTTTGGCATCAGCGAAATCGCTGGGCTGAGGGTGGCTATCAGCGGTATTTGGACTATTGGCGACTCTTGACCCCACGACGACTGGGCTGGAACAAAACGTTTGATCTGTTTGTGTTTTGGCTCATTCAGTATGGGGTGCCTACGGCGGCCTTTCCTGATTTCGCGCTGGCGATCGCCCGCAACCGGTTGCCGATGCTGATGCCCGTTTCTAGCGTAGCGGCGCTATTTGCCACCGTCGGCATGGCTAGCGGCCTCTGGCAAACTCGAAGAGCGTCTCCCTTCTCCATCTTTGTGCAAACTATTCGCGGCATGGTCTATATGATGCACTGGTTTGTTGTTGTGGGCGCGGTCACATTCCGCATGGCAATCCGTCCCAAACGTTTGAAGTGGGTCAAAACTCAGCACGGTAACTTAGAAGACACAGCCGCGATCGCGGCTAGGGTCTCTTCGCAGTAAAAGAAAAGTACGCTTGGTGGTTCAATCAAGCTGCTCAACATTTCAGCAGGACTCCGTAACATCAACTTCAAAGAATTCAAATGAGGAAGTATGCAAATAGGGTTTTGGGGAAGCGGCAATATGGCACGAGTATTGGGAGGAGCTTGGTCAATAACCGGACATCAAGTTGCTTTCGGCTCAAGACATCTTGAAAAATCTCAAGCAGTTGCTGAGGAGATAGGTCCTACAACTATGTTCGCAACTGGCAATGCTCTAGTCACTCCAGGATTTATTACAGCTCCTCGTGCCGAACCAAGATTTGGAGAACGTCGAAAGGGGACGTACTAGTCAAAGGCGAAGAATCCATCTCTAAAGGGGTTGATAGCTAAAAAATATCCAGAATAGATTCTCGATAGATATGAATTCGGCCTGTGCCGACTCGCTGCGCTACAGGATTTTCTCCCGCTGGAGCGGCTGACACTCTGAACAAGTAGACGCCCTCTCGGCTGGGATTGCGGACCGGCTTAAGCGCCAATGTGATGACCTGTCCAGGAGCGACCGATTGTGACAAACGAACTGTGACCGTTTGAGAATCTTCATCGTAGTTGGCAGATTCGATGGGGTAATTATCTTCTCTGGTTTGTCTTGTCCCTTCAAAGACCTCAATTCTGTCAGCGTGATAATCCAAGCGAGTGAATCGTCCTTCCACTAACTCTACAGTTAGGGTTTCGAGGGATTCTTCAGCCTCAGGAAGTAAGTTGACTGTGACGTAATAGGTCACATCCTTTTTGTTGGCAGTATCGTCGGTCGTGACAAAACTGACTAAACGGGGCGGGCTGGTAAAGACCGTCGTGCCGTCCCCTAACTGAGCCGCTGTCAAATGCGACAGTTGTGGACCCATGGCAGATACGACCAGAGCGCTAATAACGACCAGGGTTAGCCGCGATCGCCGCACCACTCCTAAAATGCTATCCATAATTAAATCTTCCCACTTTTTGCTCACTGCCTGAAATCAGTTCGTCGACAGCCCCTGTTATCGACAGCCGCTGTTATCGTGACTCTTATTTCCCATACTGGCTCAACCGCAACACGAATATGGCATCAAAGCCAGAGGAGCACTCCGGGTAGTGAGCAGAGCAGCCAACCCAGTCGCTTCATATTTGGGTATCTTCGTTTTCAATAAATCCATTTTGAGTAGAACGCTCCGAATCCAAAGAAATCCTCCAGATTGCCTTATTTCTTCGTCACATTTTTTCAAACAGGTTTAGAAAAAGTGGCTTAAAAGCAACGCTTCTTGTCGAAATGCTCCGCTATCCAATCATCTATCGACAGAATAGAGACATGAGCGTCACACCAAATAACTCTTCGAAGTGATTTGAAGTGCTTTTTAACTCTTCAGCATTTGGACGGCGTTCCCGCAATGTCTCTCTGACGCCAATTATCTCTCTGGAATTATTCCTATGTTCTCTCAACAAACCGCTAATCGGACCAACTGGATACCCTGGGTTATTGCGATCGCTGGCTTCTGGCTCAGCAGCAATATTGTGCTGGATTTTCTCGTGATGCCCATCATGTATGTATCCGGCATGACTACTCAGACTGACTTTGCCACTGCTGGGTATTCCCTGTTTTGGTCTTTTAACCGTGTTGAACTGCTGTGTGCAGCCATTGTCCTAACGGGGGTCTTGGCACTTCGTCGGAACCCTGGAGAATTTGAGGTTGCCTACAGTGGCAGTCGCTGTCGTTGGGCGTTGGGTATTGGCCTTTGCCTGCTTAGCTTGGCCCTAGTTGATACCTATGTGCTGACTCCCGAGATGAGTGCAACGGCGCTTTCCTTGAACTCTGCATCTCAAACGGCGATCGCTCCTGCGATGAACTGGCTCCATAGCGCGTACTGGCTGCTAGAGGTGTTGAAGGTCACTAGCCTAGCAAGCTTGGTTTGGCTGTGCTTGATAGATATGCGCGATCGTCTTGCTGCCACTGCAAATGTTTCGCTGTAAGCAGCCTCAGCGCTAGGACTTGTCGGCAGACCCTTCATGCTCCCTTCATGCTCTCAGGGGAAAGAGTTTTAGGCGAGCCAGGGCCTGTTCCACTGGTAGCTATTCTGTCCAAGCCTCGACCATAAAACACGACCTGAAGCTAGCTCTTTAACTGGGAGCTAGCTTTTTTATGGATTTGGGAGATTTCTGAGAATAAACATACTCAGCTGTAGTACGTTGCGCTGTGTATTTTATTGCCAAAAAACTAAAACTCAGCGTTCAGACCTATGCCATGACGGAGAAGCTGGCTTATCATTAGGCCCAATTGGCTTTGCTGCGGTGAGCTAAATGGAGGAATCAGCAATGAAAGGGTTACGAAATGCGATCGCTCTCCTGGGTGCCTGCGCCATTGTTGGGGCATACCCAACCTATGGACTGACCCAGGAGACGGAATCTACCGAAGAGATGGAAACGACTGAAGAAACGCCATCTCCAACGACCGAAGAATCGGCCCCCCCAGCAGAAGATCTTCCGTCTCCGGTGGAGTACTACAACAATGGAGTTGTTCTCTTTGAAGCAGGGGAATACTCTGAGGCGATCGTTGCCTTTAGTGAGGCAATCCGTCTCAGGCCCGACTATGCAGATGCCTATCTGTATCGTGGAGCGTCTTACAAAGAGCTAGAAGAGTTGGATGATGCTATTGCCGATTTCAACCAGGCCATTGAGCTCAATCCTCAGCTCGGTCGCGCTTATTTGTTGCGAGCAGAGATTCACTACGCTTTAGGGAATGCTCAACAAGCTCTCAGTGATGCTCAACTCGCTTTAGCCTTAGATCCCACCCTCGGAGATGCTCACCTGTATCAGGGCCTAGTGGCGCTGCAAGACGGCAATAGCTTGAAGGCCGTCAGCGACTTTACCGCAGCGATTAACCAAGACCCTGACCAAACCCCCGCCTATCTGCTTCGTGGGTTTGCCTATGACCAGGAAGGGGACTACTCCGCTGCCATCTCGGACTTCAGCTTCGTGCTGGGTCGAGAAGACAGCAACGTTATTGCTTACATTGGTCGAGGTGCTGCCTACTATAAAGAAGGGCGATTCATGGAGGCTGAAGCTGACCTCAGCCAAGCTTTGGAAATCAATGATGATCTGCCTTACGCCTACTACAATCGCAGTTTCATTTTTGCGGCTCAGAATCGCTTAGGTCGAGCGATCGATGACTTAGATGATGCCATCACGCTGCTGCCTGATTTCACCCGAGCTTACCTCAATCGTGGCTTGCTTTTGGCAAGACAGGGCAATAGCTCAGCAGCCCTCAACGACTTTGATCGTGCTCTGGCTCTAGACCCTAACTTAGTCGAAGCTTATCGGGGGCGAGCTGAGGTACAGATGATGCGTGGCCGCGAGGGTGACGCAGTTGATGACTATAGTCGTGCTCTTGAGCTGACTCCTGACAGCCCAATTGTTTACAAGCTGAGAGGGGATGCTCACCTCGCCGACAACAATACCGCTGCGGCCCTAGCGGATTACAATCAGGCTATTTTGCTCAGCCCCGACTATGCCGAAGCTTACGCTGCCCGGGCTGAGGTCTATGCCAGCATTGGTGATATTCAACGGGCGCTTGACGACTATTCTCTGGTCATCTCGCTGGAAGAGGAAGACGTTGATCCAGACGTGTTGTACGAACGTGGCGTTATGCGGACCCGTCTTGGTGATTCCATTGGAGCTCGGTCAGATTTTCAGGCTGCCGCTGAGCGCTACCTAGAAACCGGACAACCCGACAAGTATCGGGAGACGCTAATTTATCTAAGGTAAATGTGATTTGACAATTGTGGTTTAGAGAATGAGCGTCATTCGTTCAACCGGACTTCTACGGACGATTGTACTGGCCGTCCTTGTCGGTCTATGTGTTATCTCGTTTCCCCTACCCGCTCATGCGAGCCTGCACACCTATCGAGAACGTCCGGGACAAGTTACCGTACGATCGCGCCAGAGTCTACGGGATTACAACGATCGCGCTTGGCAGGCGATCGCGTTTAAGCGGACCCAAGGAACCGCGCTTCAGGGCATCTACATGCGGCTGGTGGGTTTTCCAGGAACGGTGGAAGTGAATCCGCAGCAGCCTATTTGGGTGACTGCACCGACTGGGCAGCATTGGCAACTCCCGTGGAGCATTGATCCTCAAACACGGACTTTACCCGTTAACGCAGGACAGTACAATCTCCAGCCATTGCTCGAAGACGTTCGCAATCCATTACCACTGGAAATGCAGTTGTCTTTAGCAGGGGATGAGGTAGTGGAATGGGCGATCGCCCCCTTCATCGTGAAGGAGTGGTTGCAGGTGAAGACGGCCAAAGAGTAGGGGGCCAACTCAGGAGATTTTTGGGACAGCAATGTTTCGGGCCATCTTATCGCCAGTATCCACGACCTTGAGAGAAGAGACCGAAAATGAGCCCCACAAACTGGATATAGCTGAGTCCGACAAGCAGCGCAGGGATAGGCAAAAGACTTTTCAAAAACAGGACCACCGTCAAACAGCCGATGAGTGCCCACAGCGTGGTCGCATCTAGCAAAACATTGCGAAAGACCCGCTCCATCAAAATGACAGCTAATGCACCAACGCCGCCTGCCGCTAAAAAGGCCAGCAGGATTTGTACCGTGCCGCCTTGCAACAGGAGCAGGCTTCCCTGCGGCCAAATGTTGAGCAGCAGCGTCAGCGTAAATATCAAAATGAGGTCTAAAACGGTCGCCAATACCACTGTCAGTGCTGCATTCTGGATTAGAGGGCTCCAAGGCAGCGTTTTAAGCCGCCAAAAGGGATTTCTCATAGGACGCCAGGAGTTATTTAAAAATCTATGGAGTCATCCTATCTCACCCCTTCTCCAGAATTAGCCGCAATTGGATTGCCGCTATCCGTTACAGTCATGATGTTGCTGCATTGCCTGATCGGTCTGCTGGCGGCTCAAATAGCCCATCGTCGGGGTGCTGATCTAGGTCTGTGGTTAGTTTGGGGCACCATTGGCGGCACAGTAGCTTTGATAACCGCACTAAGGTTGTCACCTCGAAAAACCTAGTGGATCTTGCTGAAATTTATCGAGTCAACTCACTCTCTATCCTAGACGTGAGCAGGTTACTAACAAGACAGTGTTGTCGGGGCAGGACTAGAGAACTAACCGTGTCAAAAACGCTAACTTTGCCAAACGATCGCGCGACATTTGCTCTAGGACGCTGGCTAGGGCAGCACCTTGCAGCAGGCACAGTGCTGCTTTTGAAGGGCGACTTAGGCAGTGGCAAAACGACTTTGACCAAGGGACTCGGTGAAGGGTTGGGGATTGCGGAAGAAATTGATAGTCCGACCTTTACGCTGATCAACGAGTACGTGGGCGATCGCCTGCCGCTTTACCACGTTGATCTCTATCGGTTGGAGAGTGCAGATACGGATCGCCTGTTTTTGGAAAGCTACTGGGAGGGGATAGAATACCCTCCGGGCATTGTGGCGATTGAATGGGCCGAGCGACTACGCTATCTCCCTCCGGCATCCCTTGAAGTGAGACTGACGTATCAGCATCCTGAGGGCCGAAAAGGGGTGCTGATTCCCGGAAATTCTGCCCAAACACGTTTGTTAGAGGAATTAACGCCTGATGCGATATTGGCTCATGAAGTCTGAACCGGATGTCTATAGCATTGCCGATTTAGAGCAGACCCCAGAGGAAATCTGGGACGGCGTGCGCAATTATCAGGCTCGTAATTTCCTTCGCGATATGGCAGTGGGTGATCTAGCCTTTTTCTATCATTCGAACACCAAGCCACCCGGCATTGTAGGTCTGATGAAAATCATTGAGGCTGATATTGTTGATCCGACGCAATTCGATCAAGCAAGCCAGTACTACGACCCAAAATCGAAGCCGGATGATCCTCGTTGGCGCACTGTCAAAGTGGGCTACGTCGAAACGTTCAAAGAGCAAATTACGTTAGAGACGCTTAAGGCCACTTTCGGCCCCGAAGAACTCCTTGTTGTGAAGCGAGGGAATCGCCTCTCGGTAATGCCCGTTGATGATGCCGTTGCAGTTAAGCTTCTGGAGATGGGACAGCCGTAGTACAGGCTAGGACAATCGGCAAGTTACTTAGCGATGCGCTAGGCATCTGGGTGCTTTGGATGCACAAGCCAGTTGACTTTAGCCATCAATCACCTTGGGGTTAAATTTCTACCCTAAGGTAACCACTTCAATCGCCATGAACGTGGTAGAAAGATCTCTAACTTTAGGGTTGGGGTAGACATTAATGGTGGCAACTACGCGACGCAAGACAGTAGGACTTGGCATCTTAACTGCTGTAATTGGGGTAGCGATCGCCCTCCCATTTGCCTTGATTCATCCAGTTCTACCGTTCACAGTTGTCCTGCTTGGGTTTGGAGCCATCATTTTGCTTCAACGCTGGCGCTGGGTGCCAAAACACTCTATGGGATACCTCTTGGGCTGCCTGGTGGCTTTAGTAGCACTCCTGCCTGCCGTCTCCCTGTTTAAGTTTGCGGAACGAGGTTTTGACGACGGCCCTTTTTATGGCGTGGCCTATGACGGTGTGATTACCGGAGAAAGTGCCAGCGATCGCATGGACTACCGTGACGGTGAATTGCTTATCTATAATCGACCCGCCGACAAAGCCCCTATCTTGGCTTACCGAGTTGAGGAGGATGTTGAATGGGCGCGAGAGATGGATATTGGCCAGAATTCTCGATATGAAAAATACCGCCTGGAGTCTATTGAAGAGCCAGAGCTAGCCTACGGTATCTTTCGCGATCGCTTGGATTTCGAGGCCAACTGGAACTTTGGGACGGAAGCCGGACGTGCTTATTTATGGAAATGGGGTGGGTTTCATCGCTTTTTCCTGAGTTGGTAGTGGGTGGGAAAAGAAACAGCCGAGCAGGGGTTGCTCGGCTGACCAGGAGAGAGGCTATACGACCTGAAACACAGTCCAGACGTTAAATCCGGACGGTTTGACCATCAAAAAGCGGCACGGACATGGAGAAGTTTTCGCCGTAGGTCAGCTTTTGCTCCTCTAGAATGCCAATTGCGATCGCTTCACCCATGCGAACCGATTCGGAGTAGTCGGTGAAATAGTGCACCCCGGCCCAATTGCGTCCGATAGAAATATTGGACGCGAGCTTGTTGAGTTCACCTTCTACCGTCAAGTCAGGCACGCAGTTCGCCACCTCTAGAGATTGACCCGAGGGTGCGGGACAGACGTAGGGACGCGGCAGGACATAGCGATGGTCGAAGAAGGCTTTCAGGATGGTGACGCAAGCGCCCGCCACCGTTGCATGACCCGCGCCATAGGCCGGGTGCATCGGCGATCCTTCTGGGAACGCCATCGGCAGCAGATAGCTAGTAAGGGTTTCTTGGTCCTCATCGCGTCCGTCTTGAATGCTGTTCTGGCGAGCATTGTGAGCGCGAACCGCTTCTAATAGGCCCGTTTCGGAGAGGCGATCGCACATCGCTTCGAAGGGCTGGAAACTAGGATTGCCGGAAGTGTTCTTCATCCGGTGTAGACGACCGCCAATAGCTTCAGGCCGCAGCCGCCGATGGACGTTAAACTTCTGGAATCGAACCGCCTTGAGCGCTCGGGTCGCTACTTCCGTCACCAAGGACAGAATGTGGGGGCCACCAAAATGCGCAAAGCCCTGCTGGCGATCAAGAATGTCTGCACCCTGGAAGGGAACACCCGGATCAAAGGGAACCTTAAGGGCCAGCATTGCCAAACAAGCGTTGAGGTAGGCTTCGTACAGCGCATCGTAATGCACGTAGGTGGCTAGGTCACGGGGTGTGGCAATGAACCGATAGCGAGTGTCGGGACAGTCACCCTCATAGGTTTCGGTGCCTCGGAGGTCAGCGCCGTTTTGGACGTCCAGCCACGATTCCCAAGTCGTCATATAGTCGCGATAGGGCGTCGCGACCCGCACTTTGCTCTGAAAAACGAGGGCACCATATTGCACGAGTCCAGCTCGGGCGCTGTCCTCAGTCTGCGCTTCGCTACCTAGCTCTGGTGTACCCGCGCAGAGAAACTGCGAGAGATAGGGACCGACGTTGTCGCCAAATGTGGTGCCCCGAAAGGCGTTCTGCTGGGTGACTTCACCGCGACGGCGAGCTTGGGCCTCTGGGGACAGCCCTGGCATTGGGCTACCGTTAAACCAAGCCAGATGATTAAGCCGGGCGATCGCGGCATTGACGTCGCCATCGTAGGCGAACTTGGCAAATGGCACATCCCTGAGCAGCGCCATTTCATAGACCTCGGCCATCTCAGCAATCAGTTCGTCGCTGTCGGCGACGGGTGCCGGAGGCATGGTAACGGCCTGAGCATCGGGACCCTGGAGGTCGAAGGTGTTGCCCGCTCCCTGACTTTCCCAGGCCCGCACATCGACAGATCCACCTTTCGCATTTTTGACCGCATCAGAATTGGTAAATCCCGACTGCCAGGTGATGGGCTGGTTGTACTGGGCTCCCCGAGCAATGACTTGACCCGACGCATCCCGTTGCAGAGGACCCAGGGGCGTGTCCCGAAAGTCGCGCGTATCTCCCGAATCAATGCCTCGGACAAACTGTTGGAAATCATTAGGATCGGCAATCAGTCCGTCATCTTCTCTGTGGGGCAGACCCTTGGTGTAGTTAGTAATGTAGGACGGTTTGCCACCACGGAGACTGTCTTCAGCACTGGCCCCAGCACCAGGTTTTGCAAAGCGATACTGAAGCTCTTCTCCGTTAGCCTTATGGATGGGGTGTTCTCGACCAGTGGCAAATTTTGCAGCCTCGATGCGAACGTTAAGGGCTTGATTACGACGTGATTCCATTGGGGCATTTCCTCTACGTATCAGAAAAATTTTGTGTTTGCACCCACGATAAATTCAACAAATCGAAAATTTGAATTCCAGATTTTTCTCAAAGAAATACTTTGGATACTGGTCGTCTCTGAAAGCCAATTGTCTACTTGAATGTCTGAAATTGATTGATAGAATAGGATCTCAGCCTATCTAGAGACTCCCTAAAATTAAAATAGTGAAGTAGTCTTTAGTCTTTTCTCAAAGGAGTACTGCTATTTTTTAGAGCCTCCCTTTTACACGCCGAGAAGATTTTATCCGGAAGAATTTAGCTCGGTTTTAGTTGAAGTTTTTGACTCAATAGGATTTGTGCATCAGATAACCTGCAATTTTGGCAGGACTGATTCGGTGTGAAGGCAGAAAAAACATGGTGTGAAGTAAACCTTTCTGCTGGAGGCTGAAGCGACCATAAAAAGTTGCTACAACTTTCACTGTTCTCTTGAGCTTCCTTTGGACCGTTAACGAAGGAGCTCGGGCCTCAATTTCTCTCGTGACAGAGAACGGACCCGACCTTTCCAAGGGCATAGCGGAGAATCCGCCGACGCTCTATGCCCGGGAGGGGCAGAGAACCCAACGAGTGACACGAAGGAATACTTCTGCGTTCTAGAGAGATCGACAAGGGGTGCAGAGGACCCAACGAGTGGCGCAAAGGACCCAACAAGTGGCGTAGAGAAATCAACGAGTGGCGTAGAGAAACCAACGAGTGGCGCAAAGGACCCAACGAGTGTTTTGAGCGAAAACTTATATGTTGTAGAGGAACGCTTAAAGGTTACTTATCTTTTGAGGAGTGTTCGAGTGAAGTTAACGTGTGTTCGATAGACAATTGCTCGGCGTGGGCGATGTCAACCCTGCTGGATAAGCTGGTCCCACACGTGAGACATGAAGGGGCGATCGCTTCTGGAATTCAATTCGACCTTGCTCAATGATGAGACGATGAGTCCTGAAACATCGTGGGCCTTCCTTTGAGGCTCGGCGGCGAGGCAAAAAGACAAGAGCGAGATCAATCCTCGTGCTTGAGAATGGATGCTGTGAGCTAGAAGGCTGAGGTTCTCGTTGGCGGTATGTTGCAGTTGTGGGTTTCTGCGGCAACTTCTGCTTTGCCAGGGATATAGTTGTGGCAATCGTGCTCAGCGTCTGGACAATGGTTTTCGACATTCTTGCTGCGATCGGGCTAAAGGAAACAGGCAAATATATCGCCAAAGATGTGCTGTTGCCGCTGCTGCAAGGCAGTTTGGAAGACTACGCAAAGGATTTCTTCAAGGGCTGTGTGGCGGATGTTGTGGGATTGGCGAGTCAAGCGCCGATGCAAAAAGCCTTGGGGCAAGCAGTGAAGGCGTTTGTAGAACTGGTGGAAGAAGAGCTGGAATTTCAGGGCTGCATAGGGGCTGAGATTCGCGACTTTTATGAAATACCGCTGCGCCAGTTTATGGCCGATCGAGCCGTGAAGGCGACCCTGGGACGAGCGTTTGAGCTGGACTGTCGCAGTATTGATGCAGAGGTGTTGGCACAACGATGGGGGGATCAGAATCTGCAATCTTTGCCGGAAGACTTTGACTGGCAGCAGATTGGCAAGCAGTATGTCCGGGCGGTACAAGGCATTCTGCGGAGTTCAGACGAACTGCGGAACGTGTTGAAGCTGCACAATCAGGAAGCCATACGTCAGGGCGTCGAGGAATTGGTGGGAATTCCGCCAGATTTTGATTTGCGGAAGTATCAGGAAACTGTACGGGAGCAGTACGGCAACCTCAAGCTGGAGTCGCTAGACACCACGGGCTATGCATACAACGACTTGAAGCTGTGGCGCATGTTCATTCCCCAAGATGTGCGGACGTGTCAGGAATTCAACCCGAAGGTGTATGAGATTCCCAAGGAAAAGCTAAAAGAGCTACAGCAACGAGGGGAATTGGATGCGGAAGCACTGGAAGCTTCACAGATCGAGGAATACCGCCAGACCTATGTAGAGCAGCCCATTCAAAACATATTAGAGGCAGTTGGGCGAGTTGAGGGTGGGGGGCAGCGGAGTCGTCCGATCGCAGACTACGCTGTAGTGCTGGGAGATCCCGGATCGGGGAAATCAACGCTATTGCAATACATTGCCTTGCAGTGGGCGGAGCAGCCGCTCCACGACTTGAAAGAGCTGGCCCAGCGCCCGCTGCCCCTACTGATTGAGCTGCGGAAATATGCCCGCGATCGCAATGACCAGAAGTGCAGCAGCATTGTGGACTATCTGCACCAGGGAGATATTGCCTGTCGGCTAAACCAGCAGCGGCTTTATGAGGTGTTGACCAATGGGGATGCCGTGGCCCTCTTCGACGGCATTGATGAGGTGTTCGACCCCAACCTGCGAGAAGTGGTGGTGACGGACATTCATCGCTTTACTAACAATTATCCTGCCGTGCAGACAGTGGTCACGTCGCGCTGGCTGGGATATAAAGCACAAACTCTGCGGGATGCGGGGTTTCAGCACTACATGCTGCAAGACCTGGCAGACGATCAGATTGCCGAGTTTATCGAGCGCTGGCACGACCAGACGTTTCTAGAAGGGACAGACAAAATCCGCAAGCGAGAGCGTCTACACAAGGCGATTCGCGATTCCAAGGCCATTCGGGAACTGGCGGGGAATCCACTTTTGCTGACCATGATGGCGATTTTGAACCGCAACCAAGAGCTGCCCAGAGACCGACCTGAGTTGTACAACCAGGCATCGCGGGTGCTGCTGCACCAGTGGGATGTGGAGCGGAATCTCATCGAGCAGAAGCTGGATCCGGTGACGATTGACTATCGAGATAAGCAAGCCATGCTCCGCAAAGTGGCGTTTCACATGCAGTCTGGAGAAGCAGGGCTAGCCGGAAACATCATCAGCGCTCAAGATCTGGAAGCCATTTTGTCGGAGTATTTAAAGTCCATCGATATTGCTCAACCGCGCGATGTCGCGCGACGGATGATTCAGCAACTGCGGGAGCGCAACTTTATTCTGTGTTACCTCGGAGCCGATAACTATGGCTTTGTACATCGGACATTTTTGGAATTCTTTGCGGCTTGGGCTTTTGTTTGGGAGTTTAAAGAAACCCAAACCATTACGTTTGAGCAACTGCGAGACCAAACCTTTGGGAGGCACTGGCAGGAGGAAAGCTGGCAAGAAGTCCTACGACTCGTTGCTGGAATGATTGAGTCTAAATTCGTTGGCAGCCTCATCGCATTTTTACTGGACCTAAAAATCAACAAATCGAACTTTGCTGAAAATGACTATCTCAAACGAGAGGGTCTGAGCAATTTATTGCTAGCGGCCAATTGCCTCTCAGAGGTTCGTAATCGTCGAGAACTAGCTGGCGAAGCTGATCACCTTTTTCAGAGGCTGAAAACTGAAATTGAAGATCAGTATCCCCACTATCTGGATAAAAGCGCTTCGGAGGCAGTCGTTAGCGTTATCGTGAGCACTTGGCGGGAGCAGATAGATCTCCTCCCCCTACTCAAAAACTGGATAACCGTTCATGCAGCTTCGTACGTCCCAGAATCGGTTGTTGCCGCGATCGCACAAAACTGGGCTACCCTTAAGAGCACTCCTGTGTGGCTCAAAGCCCGCGCTCAAGAAAACGAGAACGGTGCGGTGCGCCGTGCCGCCGTGCAGGAGTTGGCGAGAGGCTGGAAAGAGGACGCCGAGACCTTGCCGTGGCTCAAAGCCCGCGCTCAAGAAGACGAGAACTGGGATGTGCGCCGTGCCGCCGTGCAGGAGTTGGCGAGAGGCTGGAAAGAGGACGCCGGGACCTTGCCGATTCTCAAAGCCTGCGCTCAAGAAGACGAGAGCAGTGCGGTGCGCCGTGCCGCCGTGCAGGAGTTGGCGAGAGGCTGGAAAGAGGACGCCGAGACCTTGCCGTGGCTCAAAGCCCGCGCTCAACAAGACGAGAACTGGGCGGTGCGCCAAGCCGCCGTGCAGGAGTTGGCCAGAGGCTGGAAAGATGATCCAAATCTGTTTGAATTTTGGTGCGATCTTGCTTTCAATGATCCCTTTGAACGGGAATATGACTGGCAAGAAAATCCTCGCCAAACGGTTTTAGAAGTTTTGATACAGCAATATCCTGACCATCCCAAAACCTTAGAACTGCTGCAAGACCGTGCTCTGAATGATAGTGATGAGGTGTTCAAGAAAAGGGCAGCGAAGCAACTTGTTAAGCTTCTGGGGGAGGGCTAGTTGTGCCTGCTAGAGATGCCAACGTTGTTCGCAATGCGCTTGAAAAAATTCCCTTTGGGGATGACTAGATGGCCACTACTATGCCATGTAGATCTAGACGATCCAGCTGGCTCGACTCCGGGCTATCGGTATCCTCACGTCATCATTCAAAATAATGACGGTCTCACAGTGGCAAATTCCTAACCCTAAACATCTCATCGCTTACAGAAATAATGGCTCCAGAGCATAAGTCCTCTTCACACTGAGACAGAACATTTGCTAGACGCGCTTCAACAACCTCACGACTGGCATTGCCTAGTCGGAATAACACTACACTCGGCAAAACTGCTCCGCTAATGGCTAATAAATAGCCAAAGTCTAGATCGATGGTTAGTACAATACGGCCTTCGGCTTTGGCTTTCTGCAAGATCTCTCCATCGGGTAGACGCTGTAACCCTTCATCCAATAAATGTACGGCGTCATATCCTTGCTGGCGTAGCCACTCCACCGTCCGTGGAGAAATGCCCATATCTGCCAAAAACTTCATACAGCTTTTGCTGTCGTGTAAATGCGCTCAGAGGCTAGCCAAGCTGCATAATGGAGTGCCTGTCGAACATCCTCAGCTTCTAAATAGGGATAATCTTCGATGATTTCGGCGATCGTCTTGCCATTAGCAACTAAATTTAGCACTAAGGAGACAGGCACTCGCATTCCCCGAATACAAGCCTGTCCTGACATAACGTGCGGCTCAAATGTAACGCGCTCAAATTTCAACAAAGCTTCACCTTGATATCAATCATGGGATTTATTGGACGTTTGCTTGTCAGTCTTTATTGATAACTCTCTCACCCACTGCCGTAAAGCTAACTCTGCCTCCACCTCATCTTGCCGAGCCGTTGCCAAAAATTCATAGAGCTTCAGCTTGGGCACCTGTGGAAATGTTGGACTAGCCTCAACTTCTTGATACGCGCGATCGCGCAGCGTATAAATGCGCCAAACTTCGCCGTTGTATCGCCAAAATTCTGGAATGTTCATGGCGGCGTAGAGGTCTAGCTTGTCGATGTCCGTATGGGTAATATCCACCTCGACGACTAAGTCAGGCGGCGGGTCTTGATCCAAATCCACATCTCGACCCGCCACCAAGGGTTGATTTTGGATGTAGTAGGCATTGTCAGGCTCAGCCGATCGTCCCAACGACTCTCTGTCCAACGTCGTCGATCCCATCGTTTTGACCTTCAGGCCATATTCCACCACCAGTATCCAAATGAACTTCTCGATTAATCGAGCCGAGAACTCGTGGATTTCTAGCGGGATAGTAACTTCTAACTTCCCTTGCAGGTAGGTGAAACGAATGTTGCGATTGTCTAAAGGGGAAGCGCCGCGATCGCGGCTCAATGTTTCTCGCAGCGTTTGGTAGCGCTGCCAGTCGAGGGAGTGAAAGAATAATCGCCTTTCGCCAATGGGTTGAGGAACAGGCTGGGGCACCAACGGAACGACACTGACCATACGGGTACTGAAGAGCGACAAACTAAGACAGTTCCAGTCTACCGCTGGGAAAAACAGGCCACCCTGCGACTGACGGTAGGGCTAAAACTGGATTGTCAGAGTACTGGTCAGCGTCGTCGCAACTTGCTGACGAGTTTGCGGGAAAATTGAACGTTCAGAGACTCTCGATCAGCCCAGTCTTGCAGAATGCGGTAGAACAGCTGGCGATCCGGGGCTTGCAGAACGGCGGTCTGGTCAGCCGTTTCAATCGCGTAGGGATACCCACCGCCGACAACGACTTCGGCCTTAACCCAATCGAGCACTGATTCAGCGAGACCCGCTTCCCACAACCAATGGGGCATTTCTAGACGAGCGGGTGGACGATTACGGGTCGTTTGCAAATAGCTGAAGACGATTTGATCTTTTTGGTCACCATATTGGTCTAGGATGCCTTCGCGATCGCATCTCAGCAGTGGCGTGCGATCGCCCCATTTCATCAAGGGATTGAGCAGTTGAGCATCGTGGATGGTTTCAACCGGATTGAGCTGGGGCTGGTAATGCTGGAGCAGCGTGGTGAGGTCGCGGGCGTAAGACGTATCAATGTACCCGACGAGCGGCACTTGGTACGCCTGACTCGCTTGCAACAAGCTAACCATAGCTCGCACATAGGCTTTTTGACTGTCAGGATCAAAGGCATCGGCGAAGGTCACCACGAGGGAGCCGTCAAATAGCACGAGCGATCGCTCCGGCTGTTGGCAAGATTCCATGTAGCGGACGAGCCGACTCACTTCCATCTCAAAGCGACGAATATTGACCTGGCGATCAACGGGTTCGCCCTGCTGCTTCACTTGCAAGTCTCTGGGGGTGAGGATGTCTAACTCAATATCTTTGCGATATTGCCCATCAGCCGTGTGGGGATTTTCAAACCAGCCAATTTGGACTAGGGCGATCGGAACTGAAATGTCCTTGCTCGGAAATATCTGCGAGCCATCCACCGCAAACGTTGTGATGCCCGATAGCAGAGAGCGGACCCAAGCCAGACTTTCCTCTCGGTTTTCCCAGCAATGGGCATTGGGAATAACGCCTTTTTTGATCGCATCGAAGGTCTCCAATGGATGAGACCCCACCCGCCTACCCGAAAGTTGTTCAGCAACGTGACTAGAGCACTGTTCCGTTAGCGTCCGCCAAGCGTCGCGATAGTGCTTCAGATCGCTATTGAGAGACCGATCAAATCGAGTGAGATCCTTACGCTTTTCATCAAGCACAGCACGGATCTGAGCGGGACTGACTGGCATAAACCCACGTTTTGTCGTTTAGAACGAATGTATTGTACTCGATTTCTTTAAAAGTGAGAGGGGCAGATGCTTTCTCGTTTTCTGTAGACTTTGGCTCAGTTTGCTGACTCTTCGTCCCCCAAGCATCCGTAACGATAGTCGCCGTAAACCATGTCGGCTCCACACAGAATGGCCCCTGAAAAATCGTTGCCAACGGAAATGATGCGGCTCATATCAGCAGCGACTAACAGCGCATTGTTGAAGATAGAGCCTTCTATGTAGGCTTCGCCAAACAGCGTGCCGTACAGTGTGGCGCCTGTGAAGTCGGCTTGATAAACAGTGGCGCGATCAAGCTTGGCAGAATTTAAGTTGACGGCGATCGCGGATACCTCAGCTAAATAAGCGCCAGTTAGGTTAGCGCCGCTGAGGTCAGCATCATCTATCGTGCTGCGATAGAAATTTGCTTCAGACAAATTGGCCTGTTCGAGGTTGACTCCACTTAGGTCTAGAAACCTGAGGTCGGCACCAGAAAGGTCACAGTGGGAACAGGTGCGCTCTTGAAGAAGCTGCCCTAGGTCCTCAGGATCAAACGCTGGTGTTGGAATACTGAATGCGAACCCACTCAATAGCGCTAGGCTACTAGCTCCAAGCAGGGCATGAGAATGGCGTGAAGAGAAGCGATCGCGAATAATCATTATGCAAATTTCGATGTGTTGCCGTGACGTTAAGAAACCGAAGTGAGAGCAGTCATATAGCCCCAAAAATTAGCTACACTTAGCATCCCAGTACTTCTTTCTATACTCTTTTGAAAAAGTCTGGATTTTCTGTGAATTTGATCTAATAATAGCCATGCCTCATGCGCCTTAGGCTTCTTGTACCATTGAACGAATAAGCTTTGATTTCTATATCGTTCAATACTGATAGAAGCGTTAAGACTCACAGATTCTACTTTCATATGGGCACCTCGCCCATTGGCAATCGTCTCAACACATGTGAGATACAACGGGTAAATTATGAAGTTAAGAAATGCGTTTAAGCTCGCGGCGGTTGCAGCAGCTGCGACAATTGGGGTTTTAGGAAGTGCAATTACTGCCTCTTCTACTGAATTCGATGCTTTAGAAGTTGATCAGGATAGCTTTCTCTCGGTAGCCATTCCGGGAGGCCGCTTCATTCCATACCAGCTTTGGCTTATTCGGGAGCGTCAGCCTGGGGCAGAATGCTTTGCGGTAACGGGCTCTGATCCTGGAGTGGTGACACCTCTCTGGCGGGAGAACACGAGCGGTTGTGCGCCGACGTCTGATTCAAACGGTTATTCGATTCGAGTCGGTGGAGAAGAGCTAGGCTCTGCTTACGCTCTAGCGGTTAAGGAGTCCGATGGAGAACTGGTGCTGCTCGGTCAACCCTTGAGGGGATCCTCTTTCGTGATTGGCCGCACGGGGGGCATCAGCGAAAACGGTTACACCGAAATCAAGCTTGCGCCCGGCTGGCGAATTACTCAGCGAACCTATGAAGGAACGCCTCTGGGTCATTTCTATTACACCAACGATTTGACTTTGGCTGAGCTAGAGACGGGTGACGACATCGCAGCCAACCCAGTGCCTAATCCGGATCCGGTTCCTCAGATTGACTATCCTTTCCCTGATATTGCCAACGATATCTATGCTGATGAGATCGTTCGGGCAGTCGAGATTGGGTTTGTGGCTGGACGTCAGGATGGCACCTTTGGACCTACTCGTCCTGTTACCCGCGAAGAAGCGACCTCTATGGTGGTTGAGGCGCTGCTGACGAGAGGAAACTTTGAGATTCCTACTGTTACACAGGCCCCTTTCCCAGATGTTCCTGCCGATCGCTGGAGTGCTCCTAAAATTGCTCTTCTGAGGCAAAACGGTATTTTAGCAGGCGATCCAAGTGGTAACTATCGACCAACCGATACGGTTACCCGGGCCGAGCTGATGTCAATTCTCCGGCGGACTGCCGAAGTACTTGCTTCTTCCGGAGGGGTGAGACCTGAAGAGATCGAACCCACGGGTGATGTGGTTCGTTTCTCGGATACGAGTGCTCACTGGAACGCGGAAACCATTGCGGTTATGTCTGCCTACTGTGGGGTGGCAACACCTTACAACGAGCGAGGCAGCGAGTTCCGACCTGACGCCAATGCTCTCCGGAACTATACGACCGCGGCAGTAGAGCGTCTGATCGACTGTGGAGCCACACCTGAACTGTAAGTAGCAGTTCGGTTTTAGCGAATTGATCTCACTATTTGAGCCAGGGACATGGCGGTGCCATATCCCTGGCTCTTTTGGGTGGTCTGTAAATACGAGGACACAATGTATAGCGACTGTTAGAACATGATGCATCCAGTTGGCTATGGACTTAGCGCCCGGACGCTATTAGGTGCACAAGCCTAGATAGCTAAAGCTAGATTGCGTTCCTCTACAATTACTCTTTTCTAGCGCTGAGGACTCCATAGCGAATGAGACCCCACTGAAATCCCCAGCGCATGAGACCCAAGGCTAAAGCTCCCTGTAGCGTAGGCCAGCCGGCTTGCACTAACCCCACGATCGCGTCCCACTGCAAAGAGGATTTAATGACAGCATCCCAAAATGGGGCCACCGCATCTGACCAATCTGCTGTCTGGACGTCGGCATATCCCGCCTGTCTGGCGAGGTGGTCGTAGTCCGGTAGCGATAAGACATAGGGCAAGTGATAGACCTTATAGATAGAGGCTAAATGGAGTTGTTCGGCCTCGGTCAAACTACCTGCTAGGGAATGGGTTGGTCGGTGACACCAAGTCGCCATTAAGAGGGTTCCACCAGGTTTTAGGAGCCGATAGCTCTCTTTGAAGAACTGTCCCTTGTCAGGATAGTGCTCGCCGCTTTCCATCGACCAGATGAAATCAAATTGCTCATCGGGAAAGGACGTATTGAGCACATCATCGACCTGAAACTGGGCTCGGTCAGATAGCCCTGCTGCTGCCGCTCGCTCTGTTGCTCTAGCCGCTTGTTTGGGGCTGAGCGTAATTCCCGTGACGGCAGCTTGGTAGCGATCGCACAGATACAGAGCACTGCCGCCAATGCCACAGCCCGCGTCTAATATTTGCTCTGCCTGAGTGATACCAGACCACTTCAAGAGAGCCTCAATAAGATCAACTTGGGCCTGCTGCTGGTCTTTTTGGTGGGTTCCCACGAAGCCATAGAATCCGTGGTGCATGTGTTCTCCCCAAACCGACTCCCAAAGTTCTGAAGAGTCGTCGTAGAAGGTTTGAATGTTTTGGTATAAATCTGAATTCATGGCGCTTTTCCCACTCCAAAGGCAGTGTAGTCTTTCGCCGCGACTCATGGAAAGATAAGGAGCAATGTTGCTCAAACTAGTCTGCTTGCGCTTAGGGCTGCGGTTCTCTTGCTATGAACAAAAATATGAATCTTTTCGAAATGACAGTCCCACGCACAATTTGTGCAGGCTTTTTAATGTTGGTATTTATAGGGACGGTCTTGCTCTTTTTGCCCATTGCGACGGCATCAGGGCAATGGAATGATCCTATTGTGGCGCTCTTTACAGCAACCTCTGCTGTTTGCGTCACGGGGTTGATCGTGGTAGACACGGGCAGCTATTACTCCCCCGTTGGGCAGGGCATCATCTTGTTGCTCATTCAAGTCGGGGGATTAGGCTACATGACTGCAACCACCGTTTTAATCCTCATCCTTAGACGCCGTTTGGGACTAAAAGAACGTCTTGCTGTGCAACAGTCGATGGATACCCAAAGGCTTTCTGAGACGCGATCGCTCATCGTCTCTATTATCAGCATGACGCTCATTTTTGAACTAGCCGGAGCATTCTGCTTGGTCCCCACCATGACCCGAGATTACGGGAATGCTTTTGGCCTATGGTCATCTATCTTTCATAGTGTGAGTGCTTTCAACAACGCGGGTTTCAGCCTGTTTGAGGACAGTCTGGTGCAGTACGCTCGCTCGACCTGGGTCAACATTGTGATTACCAGTCTGGTTATCTTTGGCGGTATTGGTTATCAGGTCATTATGGAAGCCTTTATGTGGGTGCGCGATCGCCTACAGGGCAGCTTAGAGCGAACCACTTTTTCCCTCAATTTCAAAATCGTGATTGTCACTTCGTTGACGCTGCTAGTGCTAGGTACAATCACCTTTCTCAGTCTGGAGTACAACAATCCTGATACCCTTGGCCCTTTCGGTTTCGGCGATAAGCTAACTGCGGCCTGGTTTCAGTCTGTGATTGCTCGTACAGCCGGTTTCAACTCCATTGATATCAATGCCATGCAGGATGCGTCTCTGTTTTTGATGATTGCACTCATGTTCATTGGAGCTAGCCCAGGCAGCACTGGAGGCGGTTTGAAGACTACCACCATCAGCATCCTGTTTATGTGCACTCGTGCGGTCTTAAGAGGCTATGACGAAGTACTAGTCTATCGCCGCGAAATTCCTCCCATGCGAATTTTGAAAGCAATTAGTGTTGTGGTTGGTTCGGGCATTACCGTCGTCTGCGTAACCATCGCATTAGCCTTGTTCAACCCAGAATTCAACTTTTTACGACTTTTGTTTGAGGCCGTTTCGGCCTTTGCCACGGTTGGCCTATCCACGGGAATTACAGCGGATTTATCAACTCCAGCACAGCTCGTCATTATTGCCACCATGTATCTGGGTCGGGTTGGTGTTCTGCTATTTATGGCTGCACTGGTGGGCGATCATAGTCCGACAATGGTGAAATACCCTGAAGAGGATTTGTTGGTGGGCTAGCGTGTCGTCGATGAGTCGCGAGTTTGGCCAATCGCCCATGCTCACCGCTCAGGTCCACGGGTGATTTCTAGATAGACGTGCTCTAGTTTTACAGGCGTGCGAGAAATCGCATCTAGCGGCACGCCGTCAAATCGCTCAATGAGATCCTTTAACGCTAAGTCTTCAGGAATCCAGAAGGACAATTCTGAACCATAGCGGCGCGGGGTGAAGCCATGGGCGGTGCCCAAGGAAACGGCCTTGTTGGGTTCTGACGTCTCTATGGTCACAATTTCACGAGCTGGAATACGTTGGCGTAGTTCGAGTAGCGTTCCTTCCGTGAGTAAATGTCCTTGTTTTACGATGCCGATCCGGTCACACAGTCGCTCAGCCTCATCCAGCAAATGGGTAGTTAATAGAATCGTCATGCCTTCTTCTCGGCTTAGCCAGCGGATTAGTTCCCAAACCTCGTGACGAACTTCGATATCCAGGCCCGTTGTGGGTTCGTCCAGAATCAGAAGTTTAGGTCGATGCACGATCGCGATCGCCAAGCTCAACCGTCGCTGCATGCCACCGCTCAGTTTTTCCACAGGCGTTTTGGCCCGATCAAGTAGATTAACGGCTGCCAGACACTCTTGGACGCGACGCGATCGGAGCCGTCGAGCGAGTCCGTAAATCCTGGCGAAAAACATCAGATTCTCTTCACAGGACAGCGTCCGATATAGCAGGTTCTCCTGGGGCATGACGCCAATCCATGGACGAGTTTTGTCACTAACAACCTTGCCGTTGACGAAAACCTCACCGCTATCTGCCTGCAGCAAACCGCAAATCAGATTGATTGCTGTTGTTTTGCCAGCTCCATTAGGTCCCAATAGCCCATATACTTCGCCTGCAGCGATATACAAATTCAGATTTTTTAGCGCCTGTCGATCTTTGTAAGTCTTGCTCAAATCTCGAATCGATAACATGTCCTATTCCCTTGCCATATCTATGAGCCACATAGAGTTTTTGTCAATGTTGCTTTTGAGGAATCAATAGAGCTTTGCCATTGTCTAACCCCAATACTTTACTGCAAAAAAGAATGGATTTTAATTTTTTCTTTATGAATTAATCGCTAAACGTGAAACGGAATTTGAGCAGTTTCTCCAATGCTGAGCTATTGAAGTTTTGTTGGTGATTAAAGGTTTAAGCAGCCTATGTTTGCTCCTTTAGTTTCAAGAGCAAAACTAATTAGTAGAAATTAATCGATTGATAGAAGTAAACTCGTTAATGATTTTATCTTGGTAGGTTATCTCCGTTTCAATACGGAGATAGCTGTTGACAAGCTGCGTTCTTTTAATAGAAATCGACTACTTAATGATTTTGCCTTTAAAGGTTTTCTCCGTTTCAATACGGAGATGATTGCGACAAGGCTGTATTCTTAATGATTTCTTATACAAAAACATCATGTTATTTTTTGCCCTCGGGAATATTGAATGCGTGCTTACGAAAACACGCTGATGAGTACAATTGTTGACTGTCTAAGAGACTATAGCTGCCTACGCCACCCTCTGCCGATTTCGTTATACGATTTCTCAGACGGCATTTTTACAGTCTATTGCTTCTACGCCTTCTTCATTTCTTTTACTGACGCCTTTCAATATCCCAGTCAACCCTTCAAAGCAAGAACTCATTTGTATTCAATTAGGTTGTTTAGAATATTAGCCGTGTTTTGGATTGCCTTAAGTCTCCAAAGTTTCTTGACGGAACAGGATTTCTTTTCCTGGTTTTCAACCACCACAAAGATTTCGGGGAAGTATGATTTGCTATGGCCAACTCTAATTTTGATGATCACGATGCCTCAGAAATCGGGAAGAGCTGATCGACTAGGAAAAGAGACGTCTATCAGTCGAATGGAGCCGGGTAAGGACCTATTTACAGCACGCAATGTGACTGATCGCCATCTAACAGAACGCCGTTCTCATCAATATGAGCGGATTCTCTCTATCAGTTCTGATGGCATTTCTTTAGTCGATTGCAATTACATCTATCAATTTGTTAACGATACCTATTTGCGCTACAACAACAAGCGTCGAGAAGAAATCGAAGGCTGTTCGGTTAGTGAGCTTCTGGGGAAAAAGGTTTTTTTAGAAACGGTGAAACCACGCCTAGATGCCTGCTTTTCTGGGGAAACGGTGCAGTACGAAGCGTGGTTTAATTTTGCTGCAATAGGCCAACAGTTTGTCAGAGTGACCTATTCACCTTATCGCGAAGCTGATCGCACCATTACAGGAGCCGTTGTTTGTTTTAGCTTAATTACCGACCGGAAGGTTGCAGAGCGTGCCCTGCAAGAGAGTGAATTGCGGTTTCGAGGCATCTTTGACCAGATGTATCAGTTCATCGGGCTGTTATCACCAGATGGAATTCTGCTAGAGGCTAATCGCTCTGCTTTGGCTATTTGTGGCTCAACGCGGAACAAGATCGTTGGCAAGCCCCTTGAGGACACAATTAGAGGTCTCGTATCTGAAACAGTTCAAGATCAGTTCCATAGCGCGATCGCTCAGGCAGCTCAGGGCAACTTTGTCCGCTACGAAGTAGACATGCGAGGTAAGCAAGGTCAGATCATGACTATTGACTTCTCCTTACGTCCTATCTTTAACGATGAAGGACAGGTTGTTCTACTCATCCCTGAAGGTCGGGATATTAGCGATCGCAAGAAGGCTGAAAAACAGCTTCAGCTTCAGGCAATCATCACCCGCAATATGGCTGAGGGAATTTGCCTCGTCAGAATTGACAACGGCAGTATTGTGTACGCTAATCCCAAATTCGAGAGACTTTTTGGCTATGAGCCAGATGAATTAAGTGGACAGCATATCTCGATATTGAATTATCAAGATTCATCTGGAGAAACGGCTCGCCAACTGATAGCCGAAATATTGAGAAGAGGTGAGCACACTTATGAAGCCCATAACGTCAAGAAAGATGGTTCCGACTTCTGGTGTGAGGCAACAACTTCAGTCTTTGATCATCCTGACTATGGACGAGTTTTAGTGACTGTACAGCAGGACATTAGCGATCGTAAAGAAGCTCAGGAACAAGAAAAGATGAGAGCTGCTCTTCGAGAAAAAGAGCTACTGCTCAAAGAGATCTATCATCGCGTCAAAAATAATTTACAAGTCATTTACAGCCTCCTGAATTTGCAGTCGCGCAACCTTTCAGATCCATTAGCGCTGGCTGTTACTCGCGATAGCCAATGCAGAGTTAAGGCAATGGCACTCGTTCACGAGAAGCTCTGTCGGTCTCAAAGTCTTGCTTGTATTGATTTGGCTGATTATGCCAAAAGCTTAGTTCACAGCTTACTCGAAACGTATTGTTTAGAAGCCAATAAAGTCCTCCCCAAAATCAACATTAGTGATCATTGGCTTGATACCGATACAGCTCTGCCCTGTGGTCTGATTCTGACTGAACTCGTTTCTAATTCTTTGAAATATGCATTTCCATCAGGACAAAATGGCACCATCACTGTCACGTCATCCGATCTTGCTCAGGACCAGATCATTCTCATCATCAAAGACGATGGTGTAGGTTTACCGTCCACATTCAACTTAGAGACAACATCTTCTTTACTGGACTTTGGACAATCAGGGTGACTGAAGAGCAGGAAAGTGGTAGAGGATTGGAAACTCTAAGCCCTACCACTGATGTCAACCTATCTTGAACCGCTGCGCCAATTTCGCCAAGCGATTTACGAAAGCTTTCCGTATC
>NZ_JAQMUB010000034.1 GCF_028330965.1 Oscillatoria sp. CS-180
GGGCACCCAGATGCTATTGGGTGCCCAAGCCCATAATCAGATGGTTTGCCGTCTTGTCTGAACGGAACTGGCGATAGCTATAAAACACAAGCACAGGAGCTATGCTTCCCGTGGCCCTATTGGAGGGTTGGGTGTGCAATCGGGTGACCCAACTGGGTGAGGATGATCCCCTCTTAGATAATGACCATGTGTGGGTGGGGAGGACAGAGAGCAGCAGCCTATCTTCGAGAGGTTGAGTGCGCCCCCCAGCAGGAATTTCTTCTCGCGACGGAACTTGGGGAACAAGAGTCAGGATGGAATGCCTTCGGTAAATTTACACGCCCTGACTCTTATACAGCACCAACAGTCTCTGACTTAGATTGCGTATAGAAAAGAATCATGACCTTTTTGCCAGTTCTCAATTTATCTGCCCTGGATGGCAGCAACGGCTTTGTTCTCAACGGCATCGATGCGGACGACTCCTTAGGAAATTCAGTCAGTGAAGCAGGCGATGTCAACGGTGACGGGATTGACGACTTCATTATTGGGGCTCCCGGCGCTGACAATACTGCTGGCGCAAGCTATGTGGTGTTTGGCTCGAATACCAGTTTTAATGCTCAATTTGATCTCTCGACCCTCAATGGCAGCAATGGCTTTGTCATTAATGGCATTGCTGCTGAGGACTTCTCTGGAGTTTCTGTGAGTGCGGCAGGAGATATCAACGGTGACGGAGTTGACGACCTGATTATTGGGGCTTCTGGTAGAAATAACCAAACCGGAGAAAGCTACGTCGTCTTTGGTACGGATGCTGGCTTTGATGCCCAATTCAATCTCGCAACACTGAATGGCAGCAACGGCTTTATTCTCGATGGTGTCAGTGTTGCTGACCTCTCTGGAGCTTCGGTCAGCGGAGCGGGCGATGTCAACGGCGACGGTATTGATGACCTGATTATCGGGGCTCCTAATACCAACGCTAACGGTAAAACCTATGCTGGAGAGAGCTATGTGGTGTTTGGTTCTAATACCGGCTTTAGCGATCGCCTAAATCTTGCAACCCTTGACGGCAATAATGGCTTTGTGCTTGAGGGCAGTGGTGCTGCAGACTTCTCTGGAGGTTCGGTCAGTGGAGCCGGCGATGTTAACGGCGACGGGATTGACGACCTGATTGTTGGGGCCGACCGAGCTGACTCTAACGGCAACCGATCGGGTGAAAGCTACGTCGTATTTGGCACAGATGAAGGCTTTGAGGCCCGACTTGATCTTGCGGCCCTTAACGGCAGCAATGGTTTTGCGATCGCCGGCGTCGACCGGGCTGACCGCTCTGGATTTTCGGTGAGCGGAGCAGGTGATATCAATGGTGACGGGATTAACGATCTGATTATTGGGGCCCCTGGTGCTGGCCCCAATAATGCTGGCGAAAGCTATGTGGTGTTTGGCACAGATGAAGGCTTTGAGGCCCGGCTCAATCTTACGACCCTTAACGGCAGCAATGGTTTTGTGATCGATGGCGTTAGTCCGGGGGGCGGCTCTGGATTTTCGGTGAGCAGAGCAGGGGATATCAACGATGACGGCTTCGCTGATCTGGTTATTGGGGCCTACCGTGTTAGCCCTAACGGCAATCGGTCTGCTGGCGAAAGCTACGTGGTGTTTGGCTCCGAGGTAGGCTTTGGTGCGCGCCTGGATTTGGCAACGCTGAACGGCAGTAATGGCTTTGCGATCACCGGTATCGATGCTTTTGACTTCTCTGGACGTTCGGTTAGTGCGGCGGGAGATATCAATGGCGATGGGATTGATGACTTGATTATTGGGGCTCCTGATGCCGAATCCAGCAATGACCAAGAGGCTGGAGAGAGCTATGTCATATTTGGCCGGCGATCGCTAGAATCAGCCAATAGTTTTTTGAGCTTCGAGCTATCGCGACAAGTTATTCGTCCGCTCGTCGGCGACATTCCCTATACCCCAGTAGAAGTTGGCGGCATCAATCTGGGTCATTTCTTCGATGAGGGCTACTACCTCAATCAAAATCCTGATGTCGTCGTCGCTGTCGATAGCGGATTGTTTAGTTCTGGATTCGACCATTTCGTTCAATTTGGTTTGGCGGAGGGACGCAACAGTAATCCTTTGTTTAGCGAACAAGGGTACCTGGCCGCGAACGCCGATGTTGCCAATGCGGTTAATGACGGCTTGATAGACAGCGGACTGCAACATTTCCTCCTTGCTGGTCATCTAGAGGGGCGCAATCCAGGTCAGTTGTTTAACGAAGCCGAATACTTAGCGCTTCATCCCGACGTTGATGCGGCGGTGCAGGCCGGTGACTTCGGCAGCGGCTTTGAGCATTATGTGGAAGCGGGCGCACCAGAAGGACGCTTACCCGAATTCTCGCTGTTCCAAGAGGATTTCTACCTGGCTCAGAATCCTGATGTTGCAAGTGCTATTGAAGCGGGAGCATTTGTTGATGGTTTTGCCCACTTTGCTCAGCTTGGCGCAATTGAAGGGCGTAACCCCAGCAGTCTATTCAGTAATGAGACCTATCTGAACGCGAATCCTGATGTCGCGGCGGCTGTTGAGCAGGGGAACTTGCCGTCTGGCTTCCTACACTATGCAGCTTTTGGAGCCGCTGAAGGACGCGCTCTCGTTTAAGAGGCAGGATTCACAAGGACAGTAGACACCCAATTCATCGAAAAGATGGCTAATCCCTGACTATTTTGCCGTATGGCAGTTCTGCTTTTGTCAGGCAAGGACATAATAGGACAGTCTCACGCAGCGTTGCGATAGCAACAGTCAGTCCAGCTAGGACCAAACTGCGAGCCTGATTTCCTTTATTTGAGACGATCGCCTATTGGAGGTCTCAAATCATCAGGCCAAAGCTATTGTTAGCAGAGTCTCTTCTGGGGACGGGGCGATCGCGTGAGACAGTTTGCGTGAGGACACGAGCACCATGGGAACCTGGATCAAGGAAACGGACAAAGCCCTTTATCTAATGGATGGCGGTTATTACATCGATTCCATACCTAAGCGACCATCGACCACCAATCCCAAGGAGCAAATCGCCAACATTGAAGCGCTAAAAGCTTGGTTTCGGCGAGCAGACAAACCCCGGAGGATGACCGTCTCCGTTGGCACCGGTGCACCGGAACCTGCCCCCATCCCTGCAACCGATCCTCAGCCTGTGCCTCCTATGCCTGAGTCACGTCCCAGTGAATCGGGTGCGCCGGAGCATGACGGTATGCGGATCAAGATTATTGGCGATACCTTTTTTAAGCGATCGCTCAAGAACTCTAGCCAGCTGAGCGATCAGGACAAGGTTCAGGTTCGAAACGGTCAAACGTTTGACATTGAGTACTACACAGACGTAGGCCAAAACCACTGGCTGGTGGAATTGCTTGAGCCGACGGTAGGCGATCGTCAGACCACGAGTTGGTACGTATTCGCTCCCCACGTCGAACTTATTACCGCTATTCGGCTCACTGTGATCAGCGATACGTTGTTCAAACATGAGCCAAAGCTCTCTATTGATTTACCGGCATCAGCTAAGAAATTTGTCGGTAACGGAACACAGCTGATGCTCTTTGCTTACGAACCTGCCGCAGGCAACCACACGAAAATTCAACTCGCTAACACAATCCCCAATCTTGATAAAACCAGACCCTGGTACGCCTTTGCACCAGACATCCGAATTAGAGGACAGCATCAAGTCCTTCAAGTCATCAGTGACACGTTGTTTAAAGCCCGACCTGTTCAGTCCATTGACCTCGCTGACAGTGACAAAGTCTTTGTTAGAAATAAAACGATTTTTTGGGTGCAATCCTACAGTCAGCCTGAGAATCTACACATCAGAGTTGCCTTGCAGGGTGCTTTTCTAGGGCCGCAGAACCGAAATACCTGGTACTGTTTCATTCCAGATATCCGCATCCTGGGATCCAGCATTGGTGATAACCTATATGACCCCGATAGCCGCAATCGAGACGTATCCAGTCCTACGGATAGAGGCGTACCGCTTCAGTTTCCTGGCTTCGAAGGAACTTACTTCTCCAATGATCCCATTTATTTCGAGACACAGTACGGCGATCGCGGCCATTTCACCTGGGGACAGGCGCTCCATGCCGATGCGGAAACCGGATTTTACAGACGTCCAGAGAATGCCAACGTCGTCTACAACATTCTAGATATGGCAAAAGTGATGGAAGACATTCAACGCCGATATGCCAACAAGCCCATTCAAATTACCTCTTGGTATCGTGATCCAGAAACCAATGCTGCGATCGGCGGAGCCTCTCAATCCCGTCATATGGCTGGAGATGCGGTCGATTTCGTTGTTCCCGGCGTTCACCCCTACGATGTTTATGCTGACTTGAATCCGTGGTGGGGGAATCGTGGCGGACTGGCGAGTTCCACCGTCTTTACCCACATTGATATGCGGGGGTATGGGGCTCGGTGGGACTACGGCTATTAAGGAGGCATCACGATGGGCACTTGGATTAAAGAAACTGACGAGGCGATTTATTTGATGGATGGCGGGTACTGGATTGATCGTATTCCCAAATCCCCATCCGTCACAAACCCTAAAGAACGAGTCCTAGACCTCTCGGCCCTTGAAACCTGGCTCACTCGTGCTGATGCCCCTACGGCAATGGTCTTTTCCATCGGTACGGGATACTCTGAACCGCCTCCCGCCCCTGCCCAGCCTCTGCCTCCAACAAAGTCAAACACTAGCATCAATGCCGACGGGCTACGGATTGTCAAAGATTTTGAGGGGCTTGAACTGAGGGCCTACCAGGATTCTGTTGGCGTGTGGACCATTGGCTACGGTCACACCTCCATGGCAGGACAGCCGGACGTGTATCCCGGCATGACGATAACCGAAGCCGAAGCCGAGCGCATCCTGCAACGGGATTTGAATCTTTTTGAACAAGGCGTTGAAGACGCCCTTACCATCAACACTAATTCAGATCAGTTTTCTGCAATGGTGTCCTTCTCGTTCAATGTGGGTCTAGGAGCCTATCGGGATTCAACCCTGCTGCGAAAACATAACGCTGGTGATTTTGCTGGAGCCGCAAACGAATTCTTGCGATGGGTCTTCGCCGGTGGACAGCGCCTAGCTGGGTTAGAGCGTCGTCGTGATGCCGAGCGCGCACTCTATCTCAGTCAGGATTACACCCGATTTCTGTAGCGCTTATAGTCTGGCTCATGTGCTTGAGTGCAGTTTAGAGGGAGTGGGGCGGGGAATGGGGAGTCAGGAGGGAAGTGGGAAGTGGGGAGTGGAGTGATCTTATTGCATTTGCACATCGCTGTAGCACATCTTTAAGGCGCTGTGGAATTGAGACAGCAGGAAAAGTAGGAGATCGATTGTCTTAAAGACATGGGCTGGACTGTCCTGTCTAATCCTTCAAGGAAACCCGTACTATTCCTTTCGGTCTTTACAGCCCCTCATGAATGAGACGCCCGTTAACCTTTCGTTACACTTGAGTCATTAAGCGGAATGACTTCGAGAGTAGTCAGACTGCGTATACAGTTTTTGAGGTGCCTCATATGAATGGCAACTTGCGGGCGGGCAGCCTATTCGGGATTCCCTTCTATGTGAACGTATCCTGGTTTTTGGTCTTAGCCCTCATCACTTGGGATTACGGCAGTGGATTGGCAATGGCTTTTCCAGCCTTGCCAGGAACAACGCCATGGCTGTTGGGATTGGTCTCGGCGCTGCTGCTCTTTGGTTCAGTGTTAGCCCATGAACTGGGTCATAGCTTTGCGGCGATGCAGCAAGGAATTGGGGTGAACTCCATCACACTTTTTCTGTTTGGTGGCTTAGCTGCTCTTGAGAAGGAGTCTGAAAGTCCAAGTGGTGCTTTTAAGGTTGCGATCGCAGGTCCTGCTATCAGCCTAGTACTCTTTCTCACGCTATTTACAGCAGGGCGGGTGTTGTCGCTCAGTGGCCCGGTGGGTGCGATCGTCTCTCTGTTAGCCTACATCAACCTAGCGTTAGGGCTTTTCAACCTACTGCCAGGATTGCCTTTGGATGGTGGCAACGTACTCAAGTCTATTGTTTGGCAGGCTACGGGCAATCCTTACAAAGGGGTAGCTTTTGCTAGCCGAGCTGGACAGGTCATTGGTTGGCTCGGAATCGGTTTGGGTGCCGCCTCAATCTTGGGTATTAGCTCTTTCGGCAGCGTGTGGACCCTTGTGGTTGGTTGGTTTCTACTGAGCAATGCCAATCGCTCTGCCCAATCAGCGACTGTGCAGCAGCGTTTGGATGGTCTAACTGCTGAGGATGCTTTGACAACTAATAGCCCTATTGTTGCGAGTCACACATCACTGCGCTCTTTTGCAGACAATATCCTCCTAGATTCATCTGGTAGGTGGCATAAATACTGGGTTGTTGATGAAACCGGGCAGCTCGTTGGAACTGTAACCCTAGACGCGCTGCAGGATGTGCCTCGCGATCGCTGGGCCAGCACCCCAGTTAGTACTGTTATGACTCCACAAGCATCACTGCCTACAGTCAGCTCGGATCAATCACTCCTAGACGTTGTGAAGTTAATCGAGGAAAAGAAGCTGCCTGTTTTGGCTGTGATTCGCGACAACGGCACTTTATTAGGACTGCTGGAGAAACGTTCTATCATCCAACTCCTTCAGAGTCGCTCTGAGGTAGTTCGTTCAGTCCCCGCTAACTAATTTCTTTGGGAAGGTAGTTTGTAGCCCATAAACCACAAAAGGCCGTCACTTTAGCTAGTGACGGCCTTTCAGCGATTTGGTGGCGGGGCATGGATTTGAACCATGGACCTTCGGGTTATGAGCCCGACGAGCTACCAGACTGCTCTACCCCGCGACGGCTTATCCACTATAACGAATAATGTTCAGATTCAACAATTAAATCCAAGAGAAATTTGGTTTCTTTTCGGAAATATTGGACAGAGAGATACTAACGCAACTCATTTAGTGCTTTGTAGAAGTTGGTTTTGTCTAAAGGGAAGCCAACACCTGCAAAGGTTTTATTGGTCCCCTTTAGGCGCTGTCATCATTTAGAGCGCTCAAATCCTTTAATAGAATGGGTTTCAACCCCCAGCTATAAATTGAAATGGGCGCAGCAATGCTGACATCATAAGGCTTCTAGAAGTAATTGCTGACGCACCGCAGCATCAACTGCTCCAAAAGCTACATTTTTAGCCGTGTCCACCCACTACATCAAATCTAGATCGCCTTGAATATCCAAGCGCTTGTATTCGCTTAGGATCATGTACTTGTCAGATAGCTCTTCAGACACGTCTGGCGTCAACCAGCCCAGTTGTTTCAGCAAATGAATAGCCGCTGCGTACTTAGCCCGCTTAGCCCCATCAAGAATCTTGATGGCTAGCCCCATACCTTGGCCTACCCGACCAATACACTGAATTCCTTCAGCACCCGATTTGCTGACTAAAGCTCCTTCTGTCAGCCGCATCAACTCCGTATCAAACGCTTCGGGACCTGCAACTAATTCGGGATGATGAGTCATAGCGCGAACGATGCGCTCCATCTCTAAATTGTCACCCGAGGCAAGCTTGGCGAACAGCGTTGCCATCTGATTTAAAGGCATCAGATAAGTTGGTGCACCACAGTCATCGTGAGCACCAATGAATTCATCCGCGGGCATGCCTAGCAGTTCAGCCATCGTCTGCAAGATAAAAATCTGTAGAGGATGGTTGCGATGCAGGTAGCTTTCTAGTGGCCAGTTGCGCTGTTGGCAAACCGCCAGCATGCCAGCGTGTTTACCAGAGCAGTTATGCTCTAATGGACTTTTGCCGCCGTGAGGAATGGGGCATTGAAGCTGGCTAGGCTCAAGCTCTGCTTTCCAGAGAATATGAAAAGCTTGCCTAACTTGTTCCATGTGGCCTCGGTGGGAAGCACACATAATCGCCAAGTCGCGATCGTCTAATCCATATCGCTCCAGAGTGCCTGAAGCCGCAACGGCAAGTGCTTGAAAAGGTTTGAGGGAAGAGCGAATAAAGGTCGCTGTTTCAGCATTGCCGGCTACAGACAGCATACGCCCACGGCTATCACAAACCACGGCATGGGCAACATGCACAGATTCGATAATCCCTTCCCTGAGAAGCTGAACTTCCAGTTCAGCCGATTGATAACGCTTAGCCCTAGTCATGGCTAAGACTCTTACATAGAGAGGTCATAAACTCAATGGCTTATAGAAACTGCCAAACTGTGACTAATCCTACTCCAAGCCCTAGCAAAGCACCCAACGTATTTCTTACTTTCTGTAATATGGGTTTGACTTGATAGTCCATGATGAGGCGATCGCGATTCAGCACATCTTCAGGTTTTTGCCAAACCTGACCGTCATACCAGCCAGACTCTTCATAGGGCACTGCGTCTTGCTGCAAACGCTGCCCAACATGAAGCCAGCCGACATATAACTGGGCCAGGGCCAACATGGGCATCGTTAGCGCTCCTGCAGAAGCCAACAGCACAAACGGTAGAGGATATCGTCCAGGTTTAAAGCTAGCCGCAACAATAGGACCCGAAATGATCCAGCTGATGACCCAAAGCATGACGACTGGTTTGAGATAGCCTCCGAAGGAACGGCCACCCCAGCTGTAGAACCAGGAATCGCGCATGTCTTCGTATTGATTGATTGGCAGCTGCTCTGGAGGAACGGGACAGCGGGACTTAATCACGGACATCATGCGCGAGAAAGATTTACATCGACACCTTAGCGCGAATCCTATGCCAGACGGTAGGCATTGGTAACAGGAAGTTTATGAGAGGTAGGCAAGTACCAATTTGCTATTGTGTTGATATCTCACCGTAAAAATAAACTCGAATTCTATTTAGGCAATTGGACTTGTTCGGTTAACACGAAAACGCATGGGTGAATTGCCCTAGCACAATTTTCTAAACGAATGGCTTGTATCAGCGTCCACGTTCACTCTGCGTTATGTCTTGACACAAGATTTGATCAGTCTTCAAGAATTACGTTAAATTTAATTAACATCACTCATACTTTTGGCTGCTCAGAGAATTTTCTGGGCAGGCCAATGACTTAAACAGTTCACTAAAGTTTTGTTTAGAGAAACGGTGTCTTTCACAGGCTCACACTTTAGAGGTTTGAGATTTTTGACGTTTAACGACGCTTTAGAGGCCAACTGGTTATGAAACTTTCTTGGAGAGTTGTCCTATTGTGGGCGCTACCCATTCTGGTTGTCGGATTTTTCTTCTGGCAGGGTGCGTTCTCGGGCAACGCAATGAACGCAGGGCAGAACACAGCTAGCACCCGAATGACCTATGGTCGTTTTCTCGACTATTTGGGAGCAGGCCGGGTCATGGCTGTTGATCTTTACGACGGTGGTCGAACCGCCATCGTTGAAGCAGTTGATCCTCAGCTAGACAATCGGGTACAGCGTTGGAGAGTTGATCTTCCTGGCAATACGCCTGAGCTGGTCACTCGTTTGAAGGATGCCAATGTCAGCTTAGATTCTCATCCACCTCGTAGTACTGGAGCTGTCTGGGGCATTCTGGGAAATCTACTATTTCCCTTTTTGCTGATTGGAGGTCTCTTTTTCCTCTTCCGTCGCTCCAATAATGTGCCAGGTGGTCCTGGGCAGGCGATGAACTTTGGTAAATCGAAGGCTCGCTTCATGATGGAGGCTAAAACTGGCGTTGTATTTGATGACGTCGCTGGGATCGAGGAAGCGAAGGAAGAGCTGCAAGAAGTTGTGACCTTCTTGAAAAAGCCTGAGCGTTTCACGGCAGTGGGCGCACGCATTCCCAAAGGTGTGCTATTGGTAGGTCCTCCAGGAACCGGTAAAACACTGTTGGCAAAGGCGATCGCAGGCGAAGCCGGCGTTCCTTTCTTCTCCATCTCGGGTTCTGAGTTTGTGGAGATGTTCGTTGGGGTCGGTGCCTCTCGTGTTCGCGACTTGTTCAAGAAGGCTAAAGAGAGTGCTCCCTGCATCATCTTCATTGATGAGATCGACGCCGTAGGTCGTCAGCGTGGCGCGGGCATTGGCGGTGGCAACGACGAGCGGGAGCAGACACTCAACCAGCTGCTGACTGAGATGGATGGATTTGAGGGCAACACTGGCATCATTGTCATTGCGGCCACCAACCGAGTTGACGTTCTGGACTCTGCGCTGCTGCGTCCTGGTCGCTTTGACCGCCAGATTTCAGTTGATCCGCCAGATATCAAGGGGCGTTTGGAAATTCTGGACGTTCACGCTCGCAACAAGAAGCTTTCTGAGGAAGTCTCTCTCGATGCGATCGCTCGCAGAACACCTGGTTTTACCGGAGCTGATTTGGCGAACTTGCTCAATGAAGCGGCCATTTTGACCGCTCGTCGCCGCAAAGACGCTATTACCATGACTGAGATTGACGATGCGGTAGATCGCGTTGTTGCAGGGATGGAAGGCACACCTTTGGTAGACAGCAAGAGCAAGCGATTGATTGCCTATCACGAGGTTGGCCATGCGATCGTGGGCACCTTGGTAAAGGACCATGATCCAGTTCAGAAAGTGACGCTAATTCCTCGTGGACAAGCTCAAGGTTTGACTTGGTTTATGCCGAGCGAGGATCAAACTCTGATTTCTCGGTCTCAGATTTTAGCTCGAATCAAAGGAGCATTAGGCGGTCGTGCCGCTGAAGATGTCATCTTTGGTGACGCCGAAGTAACCACAGGTGCTGGTAACGACCTACAGCAAGTGACTGGCATGGCGCGTCAGATGGTGACTCGCTTTGGGATGTCTGACTTGGGTCCCCTTTCCTTGGAAGGCTCTCAAGGGGAAGTCTTCTTGGGGCGGGATTGGATGAATCGTTCAGAGTACTCCGAGAATATTGCCTCTCGCATTGACGTACAGGTTCGCAATATTGTGGATACCTGCTACGACGAGACCAAGCAGATCATTCAGGACAATCGGTCCGTTATTGACCGTCTGGTCGATCTTCTGATTGAGAAGGAAAGCATTGACGGCGATGAGTTCCGTCGCATTGTTTCCGAGTACACAACTGTTCCTGAAAAAGAGCAGCTGCTTGCTCAGATCTAAATATTGTTGGCCTCTGAGATGACTGAAAGACTCGTTCTGAAAGGAGCGGGTCTTTTGTTTTCAAGCTATTCGGTGGTTGAAGTTAGAAGAATTTAGACGCCCTAGCAGCTTCCTAAAGTTCAGCAAAATAATGAGTCAGCTAGCTCTCTGCACTACGCTTGCCACATGAGCCTTCTACTGACCGTTTAGGACAGACTCAGATCTTGCAGTTGTCCCGACATTGCCTGACTTGGCCCCCCTGCCCCCCAAATTTGGGAGGTTCTGAGGTCGAAGTCCCCCAGAATTGGGGGATTTGGGGGCAAATACAGGATGCCGATGTACTAGTGCAAGATCTCAGACAGACCTAACATACTGATAAGTCGGCTGTCGTTAGATAAAACCAAAGACGGTTAGAGATAAGGAACTCGGTGCTGCCAATCCCTTTCTGAACGATACTTCTGGCGATCTGCTTATCAGGCTATTGCGTCTGTAATGCAGAAGGCAATATTGCGATGAGAGACAATTTTATGGAACTCCTGAAACCCGATCAGACGTATACCTTCAGCAAGTTTTTCGACCTCAAGCTGCCTGCCGATGAACTTGCAATGGAGTTCGGCTACAGCTTGAGTCGAACCAAGCTGAACTTGCCCCAATACTCGGATAGTTTGAATCGTTTGGAGAACCTGCGATCGCGAATCGAAGAGATTCTACCCTATGTTGATTTGTCCAATGAGACCTCGCGGCGGGAAATCTTGATTGCCCCTGTTGTCACGGAGGTGGTGCATTACACCAAGGCGCGACTCCGGATTGAATATCCCATTGTTGTCACGAATCAATTACAGAGTCTTCTAGATTACTTGCTGAGCAGTCAGAACGAACTCCTCGTTATTGAAGCAAAGCGTCAGGATTTAGACTATGGCATGACTCAATTGGTCTCCGAAATAATTGCTCTCGATCAGTGGAAACGCACGCCTGAACAACCCATCCTGATAGGTGCTGTAACGACAGGTAAGTTTTGGGAATTTGCCCGCCTCAACCGAGTCAGTAAGCACTTCGAACAAGGGCTGGAAAGCTATCGAGTCCCTGAAGATCTAGAACCGCTAATGCGGATTCTTGTCTACGCGCTGAAGAACTGATTTCAATTATTCCGTGAGAGGTTTCGGTATCTACAAGGGATTGTGCATCAAAATGTTCGACGGTGGATATTGGTTTCGAGAAACCCTCCAAACTCTGAGCCATTTGAAACGGCGGTGACGACAATAGGAAAAATCTGATTATGGGAAAGCGATCGCTGTACGTCTCAATTACCAATCACGGCTTTGGGCACACCACCCGCGCTACTTCCGTTGCCGCCACGGTTAAACAATTAGCTCCCGACATTGATATCATCCTGGCGACAACGGCGCCCCGCTGGCTATTAGAAAGCTACTTTTCCGAATCCTTCACCCATCGGGAAATTGCTTTGGATATCGGCGTCATTCAGCCAGACAGTCTGACGATGGACAAAACTGCAACCTTGGCAGCTCTCCAAGAGATTCAGCAAAAGGAAGCCGTGTTAGTTGAAACTGAGGCCGCTTTCCTGAAAGCGGCTAACGTGGGTCTAGTTCTGGCGGATATTCCTCCCTTAGCAGCTAAAGTCGCTAAAACGGTCAGAATTCCCTGCTGGATGATGAGCAACTTCGGCTGGGACTTCATCTACCGACCTTGGGGTGGCGAATTCATTGAAATTGCGGATTGGATTGCCGACTGCTTTGCTCAATGCGATCGCCTCTTCCGCCTACCTTTTCATGAACCCATGAGCGCCTTTCCCAGCATTACCGATGTGGGTCTTACAGGCGGCACACCAAAGCTGTCAGAGGATGAATTGCGATCGCGCTTCCAGCTCTCAGCCCCCAGAGCGAAAACCATCCTGCTCACCTTCGGCGGTCTTGGTCTCGCTAAAATCCCCTATGAAAACCTGAAACGTTTCTCAGACTGGCAGTTCATCACCTTTGATCGAGCCGCTCCAGACTTACCTAACCTTTGCAAGGTGAGCGATCTTGCCCTAAGACCTGTGGACTTTATGCCATTGTGCGATCGAGTCGTCTCCAAGCCTGGTTTCAGCACCTTTTCAGAAGCCTGTCGTTTAGATATCCCCATCGTCACCGTCACCCGCGACGACTTCGCCGAAGGCCCAGTCCTCGTCAACGCCCTCAAAGACCACAGCTATCATCAGGTCATGACACCCAAAGAGTTCGCTGAAGGCTCCTGGGATTTTCTTAAAGACGCCCCGGTGCCCCCACGAACCAACCAACGATTGAGCCAGCAGGGAAATGAGGAGATTGGCAGGGCGATCGTCGATTTCCTCAAAAACTTTACTGGCTAGAACAACTCATTGGAACATATGCATCTTTTGACCGGTTAAGTCGATCACCAATACTCTGAATGCCTACTTGGGCATAGGTGGGGCGCTTCACCTCTGGATCATATTTGAGGCTACGCTTCGACCCAACAACGACTCTGCTCCTTGTTTACCGTGGTTCCCTGCTGTATTCGGATAAAGCCAAGACTGCTGCCCTTTTCAAAGATTGCCTACTGATATCTTTTAGCTGCTGTACGATCACGTGGAAGCCTATATTTCTGAATTAAACGTATGCGATCGCGGCAACTCGACCGGCTTTCTCAACTTGCAACCGGCAAATGGCTCCTGCTCTCTTTGTTGATTGTGCTGGTGATTGGAGTAATTTTCTTCGCCGTTTCTCTCCCGCCTGCTTCCGGTCAATCTAGCACCGCAGATGCTGAATTGCTCACTAAGCAGATTGACTTTATTCTCAAGATAAATAGTGCCTTTCTGGGCTTCTTGGGTATTGTGGGTGCACTTCTGACTTGGTTCTTCAAAAACAATTTAGAGGATGCCAAAAAAGTTGCCAGCGAAATAGTCCGCCAAGAACTCGATGCGCATATTCAACAACGTGTGAGGGAAGAATTTCGATATTGGGAAATGAGCGCTCGTACCGAACGTGTCGTCGGGCAAACCTTGGTCAACTACTATTTGCCCGGAGGGCAAGCGGAAACAGCAGAATGTCTGTCCCTCAAAAATCGAGGATTTCGGCAGGTTTCTTTTTGTAGCCGCTTAGAGGAGGTCAGACGACTCTCTGAAGCGGATGTTGTCGTACTCGACTGCCAAAACTGGATGAAGACTCCCAATGAGAAAGTCGTTCAGCTCCACAAAGGGGTGCTTGTCGAAGCAAGTGAACAGCTCGTTAGAGAACAAATTGATGCGTTACGGGCTATCTCGCCTCAACACGGAGTGCTGGTAGTTTATATCCGTGGCAACGTTAGCTATCTCAATGACGCCAAATTTGAAAAAGCCTATGTTTTACCGGCTAATAATCAGGTAACGCTGCTAGGGCACGTTGTTAATGGCGCCTATGTCGCCCACAGCGATCGCACTATCGGTCAGTAATTTCGTAAGACCGCTTAGCTAAAGTATAAATAGCCGTTTTGTAGGAGAGGCGATCGCCATGACCATCACCCCAAATCGCGTTCGCTGGACAACCGCCGACCCTAAGTACAGGACAAAAGTTTCAACGTGTGGCGAAAGTCATCTTCAAAGAGTGGAGAGGGATTGAGCAAGAGCTGTCGAAGATAATCGAATCCTAAGCGAAAAAGACTCTTGGCTCGACGACCATGTTTTTTGATAGCA
>NZ_JAQMUB010000035.1 GCF_028330965.1 Oscillatoria sp. CS-180
GAGGCGATCGCGACGGGTCGGTTGGCGGTACGCGCGGCCAAGAAAACATAGACTTTTGGAAGGAGAGCGGTTGGCTGGATTCTAGCAAACCATTAAGTCTATTCGGTGAACGCAAAAGGCTATGCAGAAAATTGGTCGGATGTTGAGCAGAGACATAGCTCTAGCCACCTAGACTAGTGTAGTTAGAGCACGCGATTTGAGACTTGTTTTTTCTGGGCATGATGCGATTGCGATTTCCTGAGTTATCGGGATTTTAGATCGTTTACATAAAATTCTGATCAGTCTCTTTTGAGCCTGTGGACGATCGCTCCGTCTTGCCCTAGATTGCTTTAGTGGCTAGTTATTCTTTAGGGTCAGGTTATGACGTCTGTTTTTGAGCAGTTTCAAGCGCTTCGCGATCGTCAGCAGTGTGCATTGATTCCGTTTGTAACCGCTGGCGATCCTGACTTGGAAACCACCGCCACTGCACTACGATCCCTCGATAAATGTGGGGCCGATCTCATTGAGCTAGGCGTTCCCTATTCTGATCCTTTAGCAGACGGTCCTGTTATTCAGGCTGCCGCTACCAGAGCACTGCAAAAAGGGACGACTCTGGATGACGTGCTTAACCTCGTCAAAATCGTATCGCCTGACATTGCAGCACCGATCATCCTTTTCACTTACTACAATCCCATTCTGAATCGCGGCATCGACACGTTTTTTCAGGATATTGCTGCTGCCGGGGCAAAGGGCCTCGTCGTGCCTGATTTGCCACTCGAAGAAGTTGCCGCAGTTACAGAAGCTGCCGAAAAGTACGGCATCGAAGTGATTCTGCTGGTAGCCCCAACAAGCCCCAAAGAACGGATTGAGGCGATCGCTCAGCAGTCTCGTGGATTTATCTACCTTGTCAGCGTGACTGGGGTAACAGGAATCCGGTCCGAAATTCAGAGTCGCGTTAAGGAACTGCTGGAAGAACTCAAAGCCATCACCGACAAGCCTGTTGCCGTTGGCTTCGGTGTTTCTCAACCCGAGCAAGCAGAACAGCTGCGATCGTGGGGAGCTGATGGCGTTGTCGTCGGTAGCGCCTTTGTTAAGCGACTCGCCAACTCAGACGGTCCCGATGCTGGAATTAATGCCCTAGAAAACTTTTGTACTCAGCTCAATCAAGCCATCAAACCCTGAGACTTGCCGAACCAACAGCCGCAGCAAAAGGACAACCGCTTCCCCTTTTTGCCCTTGAAGGTGTCCCCTGCGAGAACGCATCAGCGCAGGGGACTTTATCGATGCGGAATGAATCGAAAATAAGATCATTCAAATTCAGCCCTTATCCTAAAAGCCTCATAGGGAAAGGCGTTTGGATTCCCTCAAGAAACTGGGAAACCTGCAAGATGTCGGTTGTAGCTGTCGCTAGTTTCATAAGGACAAGAGGTGAGTTGGAGTAAGCTGCGGTGGGGATATTGGGAAAAGCGGCAAAGAGCACCTAAGAGATCTCAACTGTTTAAACAGCCCAAAAAGATAACGATTTTGAAGTAAGTTTAGACTAATATTAGTTTATTGAATATTCAGTGAATAGCGATGACAAATGAGCAGTGGAAAAGATATTGGAAATTACGTGGTTGGCTCTTAGATATGCTTGCCTCACTACCTCCATCAACTTTAGAGCAACTCATATGTTCTTTTGATATTCCTCAAGTCCTTATACAGAAATACAAACAAGAGCCTGATGAACAAATTCCACCAATGCTTCGTGCTGTCTATCTTGTTTATTTGTTTAAAGCGTACGGGCTAAAATTGATTGATGTAAAAGAAATCTTAGAGGCAAATACTAAAACTTCTTTTCCTAAATTAGCAGAATTAATAGAGCTAGATAAGCTCAATAAAGGAAGAGAGCTTAGGTGTGAGCAAGAATCTGGATCTATTGACTTAGCGTTAGGCCCATTCGAGGGAACTAATGTAAGCAAAATCTTGAGAAATGCGAGTGGCAAATCTAATCATTCAGTACTTTCCAAAAGAAATAAAATTAGACAGAAACATGAAATAAAAGCGGAGCGGTTTATAAATAGGAATGAAGAACAAGATCGATTCCATGAAGTCATAAATAGTCGTGGTTCTATCTGTTTTTATGGGGAGATAAAATCTGGTAAGACAGCTCTCTGGAAGCACTTGCATGCAGAGATTTTGAGTCAATCGCCCCTTGAATACAACTCAAAACCCCTGCACAAAATGGAACCGTTACTGTATCCTTCTTTGAAGTCCGTAGGTGACTTGTCCGCAAAAATTTTTGAATCATGTGCTCTAAAATTATACGATCAGGCTGATTCTAGTGGTAAAACAGTCCCTTTCAATTATAAAAATCCCTCTCATCGGGATATACTCAAAAAACTTAGCGCTCTAATTTTTATTGATGATTGTAACTTAGAGGAAGACGAATTTAGCAAATTGACAGAACTTCTCGAGAAATGCTCATTGGTTCTAACATCATCTCGACGGCTGTTCCGGTATGATCCTGAAAATGAAGGTTTTAATAAGAGGTTGAAAGGTTTAGGGATAGACTATGCTCTTTCTCTTTTTAAGAAAGTCACTACCCAGCTCATTAATGAGGATTCAGTAGAAATAGAAGAGCTTGATTTGGTAAGTGAAGACGAGATTCAAGAATTTTGCGGGCTGCTTGAGTATTATCCTGGCCAAATAGTGTCAATCATAGAATCATGCGTCAAGTTTAAATACAAGCTTTCGAAAGCTGTACAAAAACTGAGGACATTATCGTCTGAAAATCGTTACGAGAAGCTGCTAGGTGATATATCAAACCGTGCTTCTGATAAGCAAAAGAAAGCGTTAGGCTTTCTTGCACTATTCAACGGACTACCCGTTAGAGCTGATCACTTAGCTCAACTTGTCAGCGATGATAATATCATTGATGAGTTAAGTGGGCTCACAAGATCTCATATTATTGAATTTGATGGGGTTTCCTTTCGATTAAGTAACAATCTAGCCAAGACTTTTCAAGAAAACTGGATTGGTAATAATTCTCTAAGAGAGTCACTGAATTATTTCATTGAATGGACATACCTTTATCAAGATTCCCCTGAAGCTTTGCTGGAAGAGGCTGATCTTATCCTGCATCTTTTCTCGCTTGCTAAAGAGGCAAGTCTTTGGCAAGAGGCTTTGTTACTTGGCAGATTTGTTGAGGCTTCAATGCCTCTGAATGGCTGGTGGGATGCATGGGGCAATCTGCTGAATGCTATGCTCAATGCCTCTGAACAGCTAGGGGATATTTCAGGACAGGCTTTTGTTAGACATGAATTGGGAACTCATGCCCTATGCATGGAAAGGTTCGGTGATGCTAGAGATTATTTTGAAACAGCATTGCAATTGCGTGAAGGTCTTCCAGGTCAGCTAGGTATTGATGTTACTAGGCACAATCTACAGCAAGTAGAGCTAGCATTAAACGGCAATGCAGCTGCTGATGACACCGATAATGAACCTCCCGAGAATGGCGATTCAAACGATTCTCCTACATCGCCTGAAACGAACGATAACGGCAGTGTCCCTCCTGCACCTAGACCTTCTTCATCGCCATCCCCATGGTTGGCAGTAACTATTGGGGGCATAATTGCTATTCCAGGGGTGTTGTTATTAATTGATTCGATGAATCAGCAACCACCCGATCCGCCACCCATTCCTGAACTACCATCTGACGCTGAGATCGTAGATTATTTAGTTGGCGGAGAAGAGTGGAGCTATGAAGATCTGCAAAACTGTGGTCAGGCAAAAACAGCCTTTTTTTGACGATGGACAATACGTTGATCTCAGGTGGGTGGATGCTGATGGCCAAGGCTATTGGGATTTTGTCAATCCTGGTAGCGATTTCAATATAAGCAATGGCGTTTTAGAATTCAATGATGGTCGCGTCTTTGGTGACACAGAAGGACGGCCAACAAGATTCGAGATTGTTGAGGCTTCTCCGAACAGGATTGATACCATCAGAGAATCAGACAGGCAGAACTTCTCTTTTGTTAACTGTGAGACTTCTGAACCTCAGAATGAGCTTGGAACTCTAGAGGTTGAGCTTATATCCTATGCTGACGGTTATTTAGAGAGAAGGATAGTCTGTGCGCAACAATCCACAGAGAATTATGAAATAGTCAACTGTGCGCCGCCATCACAGGCAGGCAATGCTCCAATATTTGTCGAATTAGATGTTCCACCTGGAGAGTATTTCATATTCGCAACCATCCTGGCAGACAATGGCGAATTGGAGCGCAATATTAATGGTGATATCTTCAGCTTTTACTACACTGGGCAAAATTACGGTCCTGAACCTCTTCCTATCGAAGTCTCTGCAAATGAGAAAATTCAAAATATTCCAACCACTAATCATGAACTTTGCTTGGGTGAGATTAAACCTGACTACTGTGTTGAACCAACACTATAACGGTCATTTCATGATTGACTGACAAAGGACCATTCTTGCTTATGGCAGTAGGCATGGACATTGAATTCAATACGGTAGGGCCATTTATTGTGCTGAATGCGTGAAGTCTCGATCAAGTTAGAGTCGAGGGTGAAAGTGAATTGGACAATACGAACAATGCTCCAGTAAAAATCCGCAACTGACGATGGCGATTTGACCTTATTCCATCTGCTCGTTAACATTTTCAACTACGAGGAGAGCCGGGCAATCTGAATATATGGAAAAGGTCTATGTCCCACTCCCTTGGACATTCCAGCAATCAACTTACAGTGTCTGCAACCAGTCCTGAATCAGCTGATTGACCACCTCTGGCTGCTCATCATGGGGACAATGACCTGTATCAGGAATTGAGTGAAATGTCACGGGTGGATCGACATCTGGCGTCTCACTCAGCTCGCGATAGATCGTCGCGCCTTCAATCGGGGTCCAGGGATCTCGTTCTCCCCAGAGCACCAAAAGGGGCTGCTTGATGTGAGGCAATAGCTCAATTGGGCGAGGCCCAGGCGGTGCACTCACGATAGAAGCAAAGACCTTCTGGGCACCAGGATCACAAGACGGACGATAGAGCAGCTCAACCAGTTCATCCGTGACGGCTGTGGGGTTGTGATAAACCTGTTTCAGCGAACCTCGAATTCGAAACTTACGCCGCACTTCGTTGAAAACTAACGGACCCAATAGATTTGAGCTAACTAGCTTTGTGAAGGTCCCCATCATGAAGCGTAAGGGTAAGTTGAACTCTTCGGGACGGTGACTCAATCCACCTGCACAGTTCAGCAAAACACCAGCCTGTGCCATCTCAGGCGAGTGGGCTAGCATCATGAGTGTGATTAGACCACCAATAGAATTGCCAACAAAGACCGCAGGATGACCGATGTGCTCGCGCCAATAATCTTGCAGCAGCGATTCCCAGGTCTCAATGGCGTAATCAATACCAGGCTTGTCAGACTCACCAAATCCCAACAGATCGATCGCGTGAACTTGATAGCCAGCCGCCGCTAATACGGGAATGTTCTTACGCCAGTGACCGATAGAGGCGCCAAACCCATGAATCAAAACCAAAGGTTGCCCAGTACCCTGCACGACATGGCAGATGCGATAGCCACGCCACATCCAAACTTGCTTTTCAAGAGCATTGGGAGCTGTCAATTGAGCGGTCATAGACGGATTGAAGATGAAATGTAAACACTGCTTTATAAAAGCAATCTTTCTTCATAATAAAGCCGATATTCTTTTTCTGGGAATAGAGATTTCAGAACCCTGTAGGTCCCAAGACATGCTACCCCTCAAACCGCGATCGCATGATGGGATAAAGACTGCGAGACAAATGTCGCCGCCGCACAGGGGTATCGTCTTCTGAAAAGGGCGGTGTAGCTCCGTTAGACGGATATAGGGGGCATAGGATTTGCCATAACTGGCACTTGGTGACAACCGTACTAGGGGCAAAGCGTCCAGGTTCTTTTTCTGTCATCCAGCCAAAAGCGATCACCCTCTGGATTGCAGTCTTTGCCCAGTGATTTGTAGAAACATCTTCTGATAGATATTGCGGTGCGTTAACGGAGTCTTTTTCTGTTCCAAGTAAACGAGACAGCGCAGAGGCTAGAACGGCTCGGGTTACAGGTGTTTCAGGTCGAAAGCTAAGACTGTAACGGCGGCTAGTACGGACCACATCCGCGATCGCGCCCATCTGGATGGCTTCGAAGTCTGCATCGTTGAGCGGGACATCGTCAAAGGCAAAGATGGGAATTCCCTGCCGCACCAGTATCTGCTGGAGTTGCCATTGCCAGTTTGGTTGACTCATCAGGGGTCCAAGACCACCTACCCGCGCTGCCTGAACCGCAATGTGTCCGACGGCTTCTCCAAGGGCCCACTGGGATCTCGGATGACGAAAAATGGAACGCAGCGAGGATTCGCAGCCGGGAAAAGTGACACACAGGAATCCCTCTGTGTTTTCCGGGACCAGCGATCTCAGCGGAATAGATAGAGGGTGCGCTTTGGTAGAAGTTCCTGTCCCGTTGGCAAGAACAACCGTGATCGCGTCTTCAAAGAGCGTTCTGGAATGGGGTATCCGAGACCGTAAGTCGAGATCTTCGCGGGTCAATATCAGTTCAGGAGTGACTGGTGCTCCCGTCATCTTTGACAAATTCTGCTGTAAATCCGCATTGCGAGTGGCATCCAAAATCAGCTTGGCGTGAACCTGAAAAAAGCGTTGCGTCGCAGCGTCTTGAAACACGACCTGATGGACTCGTCGCTGGCCTCGGCTCTCCGAATACAGAACTCGGATGGGAATACCTTGGGGAATTAAGATCAGCTGCTGGTTTTGCAGATAGGGTGCGATCGCCTGACGAAGCTGTGTTTCTCTAAAGGATACGGACGCCTTTGACTCAACATCTCGTAGAGATTCCGAAGCGGATTTTCCTGCTGCCGTTAGCGCCGCTTGGGGTTGCCAGTTGGCCCAAAAAGTTTGCTGACTGCGGGACATGACAATCACTCTCTCCCAAGCCGTCACCCGCCTTCCCCAGCGCCAGCTAAAGGATGAATCTGGGTAGAGTTGACTCAGATCATGGGTTAGATTCAGCTTACCGGTCTGTGCCCAACAGACCTGGCCACCTGCCTGCAAAATTGCCAGCGTCGCTGTGTATGCCGCCACTGTGTTACCAACCACCAGCGTCTTGCAAAAAACCGTTTCGCGGTTGGTGGGATGCAATGCATTTGACTTCGCAATAGAAAGGCTGCTAGCCACAGAAGAAGGAGTCGTAATGTGTTGGCATAACCTTATCCCATGAGGCGATCGCCCGCATCTTTCCATCGCCGAGTTTGAACAATCTTTGAGTGTGCCGAGAAGCATGATCACGAAAAAAGGATCGAGAGGCATGGGCAATCAGTTTTGAGTACAAATCAATCTTCTCAATGAGTGATTGCTAGCCAGCACACTTACTCTTTCCTTTCGTGATCGATGTCAAGTAAGGCGTTTAGAGGCTCAATCAAGGGAGGAAGATTGGTTTGAACGGTTTCCCAAACAATACCCATTTCTACGCGGAAATACTCATGAGCCATAATGTTCCGCATATCACTCATTTTTCGCCAAGGTAGCTTTGGGTTTTCCGCCTTAACGGCTGAGGGGATATTGATTGCCGCTTCTCCAATCACAATCAACTGGTACAAAACGGATTCCACCAACACATCATTTGTCACAAAGTCTTCAAAGCTCAGTCCTTGTAAACGATTCTGGATACTATCAATCGCGGTCAAAATGTCTTGAACCCTTTGCTGCCAATCTCTAGAAGACACAGATAGCATCCTCCAGAACGGGTTGACGCAGATGTGACTTGAGGGCTCCTGCTGTACCCACATCCACTGAGCACTCTAGAATTGACTCCAGATAATGCTTGACATCAAACAGCTGAAAAAAGCCGATAGGCTGAGAGAATTCCACCAGAAAATCCACATCACTGTCCTCTTTTGCTTGATCACGAGCAACTGAGCCAAATAGAGTCAGAGACTTGACACCCATTTCCCTGAGAGTTTCTTGATGGGTTCGCACCGTTTTCAAAACGGTATCTCGCTTAAGTATTGCTGCCATGACTTATGTTTTTCCATCTTGAATCAATCATTTCAGTTACTGATTTTGAAACAGCCCCATTGAATAGACAATTGGAGACTTGTAATCGGACTCACCTGTACGCATCAAACATCTCCTAGTACAGTTCATATTTCATAAGCTGACAGGGTAAGTTGCCATTGAGTACGGGAATGCGCTGTGATGACTTTAAGCCGATTGACCTAGCAAGTGCTTTGTTGCCGCTGAGGACGAATGCTGTCCACCCTTTGAAGCGTTGCTTCAAGACATCTCCCAGAAGCTTGTAAAAAGCTGCCAAATCTTCGTCCCGCCCAATGCGTTCACCATAAGGTGGATTACAGAGAACAACGCCACTGCTTGCAGGTGCTTCCACCAAAGACAAGTCTATTTTCTGCAAGGTCACTTGGTCCGAAACCTGACAGTTGCGAGCATTATCTTGAGCCTGGGCAATAACCTCAGCATCGCGATCGCATCCAACAATCGGTGCCATCAAATCACTGTGCTGCTCGGCCTCAGCTTCATGACGCAGCTTTTGCCAGACGCCAGCATCAAAGTCAGGCCACGTCTCAAATCCGAAGCGATCGCGAAATAACCCAGGTGCCCGATTGAGTCCCATTAATGCAGCTTCTAAGGGCAGCGTGCCAGAGCCACATAGCGGATCGCAAAAGGCTTGAGTCTGTTGCCATCCTGATAGATAAATTAGGGCAGCTGCCAAAGATTCCTTGAGGGGTGCTTTCCCAACAGCAGGTCGATAACCTCGACGATGGAGGCTGTTGCCGGAGCTATCTAGACTAACAGTGGCCCGATCCCGATTGATGTGAATATTGACCTGCACGTCAGGCCGATGGGTATCTACGCTAGAGCGCTGTCCGAAGCGATCGCGCTGCTGATCAACAATGGCGTTCTTCACCTGAAGGGCTGTGAAATGAGTGTGGTTAAGTTGATGATTCTTTCCGGTTGCAGCAACTGCTAGTGTGAAATCAGGGGTTAAATACTGTTCCCAATCGATGCGCCGAATCTCTTTGTACAGTTCATCGGCATCTTGGCACCTCACCTCTGCAATCTTTACTAGGATGCGAAACGGCAGGCGTGCCCACAAATTAGTCCGGTAGAGGAGCGCTTGGTCTCCTTCAAAGGTTACGCCACAGAAGCCAGGTGCGATCGCCCTTGCCCCTAAAGTATGCAGCTCTTGGGCCGCTGTGTCCTCCAAACCCCGCGCCACTGTCGCAAAGTATTGCTCCATGGTTGGCTAAATTCTCACATTACACCTGACAACTCACGTTACATCACAAGGCTGAAGATAGACGTTAGAAGGCTGAGGGCTGAAGGTCAACGTAAAGATTGGGTCTGAGCTTCGGAAGCATGTCGCCTTGACCTTATATCTATATGAGCCCTTTAAACATCTCGGTTAGAGCTTCGTTGATCGCTGCTGAATGGCTATTAAATTGGCCTGTCTTCATCATTTCTTCTTGATCCTTTCATGAAAAATCACCTAAGTCTTTAGGAACCTACGTGTCATCTGAATCTTTACTAACGATTTACGCAGAAATAATTTCTGACATTCTTATCAATATTCCGTAGCTTTATCAGTGTTTTATTGATAGGAACTGTGAAAAATAGTTAGCAAGTAGAAAAGTGTTGCTACTGTTCTTTAGTGTCTGAGTTTTTAACTATGCTGTATGCCTTACCCGCTACAATTGTATTTCTCATCACTACGGATGCTTTGCTTAGGGATTCCACGACATCCAATAGCAACGTGGAAGTCTGGGTTTTCATCCTGATTGCTTCTCTCGTTTGGCCACTCACGCTTCCTAGTATTCTTCGAAAGAAAGTCGTCGATTTGTACGAAGCCTCTAAAACCCGAACCCGCCCTGTGTAAGTTTCTGGTGTTCCTAGCGATCCCCAATTGGGAAACATACCGTCTTTCCGACTCTCTGAGAAGATGGAATACCTTTATTACCGTTTAGAACAAGAATCTGCCAACTTTTTACCCCTTTAGGAAGATATATGAATCGTAGATGTGAGCAACAATGTTAACAACGTAGTTAATGCGTTGTTCTTCTAAGCTTGGTATATACCTCTGCCTAGGACTCCGTTTCGCCCTCCAATCTTTTCTGTCAGAAGTGCTGAGTGAACACTTGCCTGACCTTGAAGAATATGGACTTATCGATAAGTGATTGGGCGAATCTTGAAACATTATCAACGGATTGGGTTCTTGATGAATCTTAGGTCGCAGATTGGTTCCATGATTGAGAAGTCTACAGGTTCTTAAGTAGTTTCTTCACCAGGAAGTTCGCGCAGCTTAGTTCACTTTCAGCGCTCGGATAGAGGTTCATGACATACACGTTGCTTTACGCTGTTCCCGGCATTCTCGTCTTCTTCATTGCCCTAAGCTCCCTTTTAAAAGATGAAAAGACTCCAAATAGCGATCTGGAGTTCTGGGGAGTTACTTTGGTTGCTTCTCTGCTCTGGCCGATTACGCTTCCCTCTATGCTTCGTAAGAAGTTCATAGATTGGTCAGGCTCTAGAGACAGTAAATCGCGACTATTGAACCATTCTTTGTGGAGCTAGCCTTTGAGAGCGAATCCTCTCTTTCAATAAGGACAATCAAAGCATTGTAATGTGAGTGTGGGGATGCGATATATCGC
>NZ_JAQMUB010000036.1 GCF_028330965.1 Oscillatoria sp. CS-180
CATTGCGGACTATCAGTTCAGCTATGACGCGGCGAATCGGCTCACCACCTTAGTAGCCCCCGACGGCACCGCCACCTACACCTATGATGACCGCGACCAGTTGACCGGGGCGGATTATACGGGCCAGAGCAATGAGGCTTACACCTACGATGCCAACGGCAACCGCACCACGGCGGGTTATCAGACGACCCCCAACAACCAGCTCGCCAGCGATGGGGTGTTCACTTACGACTATGACAACGAAGGCAATCGCATTCGCCGCACCCGCATCAGTAATGGGGCCGTGACCACTTATGAATGGGATCATCGGCAGCGGCTCGTAGCGGTCAGTGAGGGGGATGGTACGACGGTGACTCAGCGCATTACCTATACCTACGATGCTTATGACCGTCGCCTCAGTCAGTCGGTGGACCCGGATGGTGATGGCCCCGCCGTGGCGACGACGGAACACTTTGTCTACGACGGCGACCATATTGCCCTGGTGTTTAACGAGGCAGGCACGCAGACCCATCGCTATCTGCACGGGCCGAATATTGACCAAATCTTGGCGGAGGAGACGGCAGACGGCGCGGTGCATTGGGCACTGACGGATCATCAGGGTAGTGTGCGCGATGTCATCGACAACAGCGGCACGATTCTCAACCGCATTGTCTACGACAGCTTTGGGCAGGTGACGAGTGAGACCAATCCTGACTTTGACTTCCGCTTTGGCTACACCGGACGAGAGCGGGATGAAGCGACGGGGTTGATGTACTATCGGGCGCGGTATTACGACCCGGCAGTGGGACGCTTCCTCTCAGAAGACCCAATGGGCTTTGATGCCGGCGATGCCAACCTCTATCGCTATGTCTTTAATAGTCCCACTAACTACACCGATCCGGATGGGCAGTTAGCCATTCCTCTGGTTTCTGTTGTCGCTGTGGGTGCCATTGTGGGTGCCGGTATTATTATCAACGCGCAGTTACAGACGCCTGAAGCCCAAGAGGCAATTGAAGACTTTGCCCAGTGGTGTTGGGAAACTGTCACCGGGGGCTACGATCCCGACCTCGACCCCAACCGCCCCAATCGGGATGTGCCAATAGAGCCTGCAACCTACCCAGGGCAAATCTTGCAGGTGCCACCCGTCAATCCGGAGGATTTCATCCCTGAAGGCTTTCGGGAAGGGCCGCAGCCAGAGGCTGATGACTTTGTCACCCCTATCCCCACTACCAACGACGACCTTGCTCCTACTTTATGGAGAGTGGTAGCTTCCAGCCTGAAATACCTTTCCCTGATTCTACGGGGAGGATTCATAGTGATATCCCTACTCGTGTCCCAGAAAATTGGGATGCGGAAGCAGTTAAAGATGCTCTGGAAGCCTTAGAGACCAGCATAGACAATAGAGAGCAGGATATAGAAGATCTTGGAGGAGATGCTGATCATCACCAAAGACTGCACCGAGAGCAAAGATGGCAGAATCAACTTAAAGACCGATTAAGACAATTTCAAGGAGGCTCAATGATATGACAATGGAAGCACAAGAACTTTTCGAGAGTCTCCAACAAGGGGACTGGGATCCTGACATAAACGGTGACAGATTGAATGACCTTCTAGATTGTTTCTATCACGGTTTTCCTGTCACCAAAATTCTCTCGTTAATCAGGAGCAAAGATGGGAAATTGGTAAGAGCAGGGTCATGGCTTTTATGTGAAACAGGCATCAGAGCTTGTGAGTTTTTTAACGAGACAAGGTTATTGATTGCTTCATCAGATTGGCCACTATGAGTATCAGCCCTAACCGCAGCAGAGAACTATTCAAAGTAGAAATTGATGACATCGTTGAGCAGCAAGCCGATGACGACACGGCTTGGGAAGCACTTATTGCAGTGAATAGGCAAACTGCCTTTTTGGTTTTGTCAGAAGAAATTGTAAAAACGCCTCATTCCTCGCCAACCTTCACAACGTAGACACTGTAGAATCTTGGCTTGTTCGAATTATTCGGCAGAGGATAGCTTCAGAAGAAAGCGCTCTTGAAGAAATAGAAGCTGATTAGCGAGACGATATGAAGGCTTTATAGTGAGCGGAGAGCGACCATACAGTTCATTGACAAAATAACGATTAATGACCACGCTTGAAGAAATTAAACAAGGATTGGCTGATTTAGATGAGATTCAGCTATAGCAAGTTGCTAGCTTTATTGCTCAGTTCAAAATGTCCAAAACATCTAAAAAGCAGCTAAGTGACTTCTATAGAGCTTTTCCAGCAACTGCCTCTCATCCGGATAGATAAACCGTTGAACACACTGAACACACTTGATAATAACGACTGTCTCCTACAGCTGATTTGTTCGAATCTGTTCAACGATCTGAATTTGGTCGGAGCTGAAACCGGCTCGCAAGAGGTGTTCCAAATGGTAGGCGTCGTAATAGCGGCCATCTAGTTGCAGAGCCTGGTCGTAGGCTATCTGAGCTGAGGCAGGATCTTGATTGCTCCAATGGGCCAGCGCCAAGGCAACCCAAGGATGTGGGTTATAGGGTTCCAGTTCGGTGGCGCGGTCAGCATGGCCGATCGCGGCTGCCATATCCGGCAATCGCTGATAGGCCAGACTCAAGTTGTAGTAAGCAATTTCGTTGTCAGACTGAAGGGTTTTCGCCTGAGTGTGGGTCGCGATCGCGTCCTCAATATTGCCATTTACCAAATAGGCGATGCCCAGAGCATTTAGTGCAGGCACATGCGCAGCGTCCACCGCAAGTCCCTGATTCAGAGTTGCGATCGCGTCCTCCCGCTGTCCGGCTAGGTGTTGAGTCCAACCCAGCAGCACGTAACCAGAGACATTTCTGGGAGCCAAAGCGACCGCTGTTTGCAGAGCCGCGATCGCGGCTGAAAAGTTCTCACGCTGACGAGCTGCCAATCCCGCTAGGCGATAGGTTTCTGCTCTTCGGGGCAGTTCCAAAAAAGGAGGATACGAAAGGTTCTCTTGCAGCGAAGATGAGATGGGGAAAGACTGCGAGAGCGGAACCACGGTCTCAGACGCGGTGCAGCCGATAGAGAATCCTGCAACCACGCATGATAAAGCCAAAGCAACTCGACTCATGCGACTTGAATGCTTTCTTGGAAAGTTTAGACAATGAGCTGTCATCTTGCCGACCCTAGGAATGAATTTTAAGTTCTCACTTTTGAGTTTTGAATGATTGAGTCATCGGCGAATCCAAAGCTCAAAGTTGATACTTGAATAAGTTCCCGTTCCTAAGAGACCCAAAACGGTGTGCAAGTGAAACAAGTACACTCTGCTCCTGTTCCCTTTCACTGTACTTAAGCAACATGAGTCAGGCCGTAGGAAACTTTGATCAGACAAGATTGTATGCCGAAAGATCGAGTTCTGAGACTCAGAATGTCTTTATTACCAGGTCCAGCAAAATTACTCCGCTGTAAGAAATAAGACTCTCTTCAGAGTGACGTCGATTCAAAAATGACTATGATATAGTCTGTGTGCCTTAGGGGTACAGCTTTAGCCATACAGGCTAGTACACCAAACAGTATCTGGGTGCTTAGCACATGTCAGATGGCTGGCCGTTTTGTCCTCATGGAGTTGGCGACGGCTATCAGCTTGATCCCGCCCGCGATGGGCATGTCGTTTTAGAGGAACAGATTTCATGACCAGCCCAGCAGAAGGCTGTCTTCGCGTTGGCCTATCAGCTCCTGACTTTACAGCAACCGCTGTGGTTGATCAGGAATTTAAGACCATCAAGCTTTCTGACTATCGCGGCAAATACGTCATTCTGTTTTTCTATCCCCTCGACTTCACATTCGTCTGTCCGACGGAAATCACGGCGCTGAGCGATCGCTACTCCGAGTTTAAGGATCTCAACACTGAAGTACTTGCCGTTTCAGTAGACAGTGAATTTTCTCATCTAGCTTGGATTCAAACTGAGCGTAAATATGGCGGCGTTGGTGACCTCAACTATCCGCTTGTTTCGGACATTAAAAGAGAAATTGGGACAGCCTACAACGTGATTGATCCCGATGCTGGAATTGCGCTGCGAGGCGTATTCATCATTGATAAGGAAGGCGTTATTCAACACATTACGGTCAACAACCTATCCTTTGGGCGCAGCATCGACGAGTGCCTACGAGTTTTGCAGGCCATTCAGTATGTGCAGACCCATCCTGATGAAGTGTGTCCCGTCGGCTGGCAGCCGGGTGAGAAAACCATGACCCCTGATCCAGTGAAGTCCAAAGAATTTTTCACTGAGATAGATAAGGCAACGGTTGCTGACCCCATGGAGGCTAACTCGATAGCCTCCGAGTAAACTACGGCGCTGCGAGCGCTGCCATTGCTCTGTTCCCAAGACTTCATTTCTAAGATCCTGCTTTAATTCTGCATGTCTAGTTTTTCCACGCCTGCCCCTCAATCTAAGCTCCTGAATGGGCGATTCTGGCGAAATTTCTTACCCCTTCCAGCCACGAGCCAACTGGCGCTGGGCGATCGCGCCCCCGATTTCACGCTGACGGAGGTCGCCACCCGGCAGCCTTACCAACTGTCGCAACATTGGGGAGAGCGTCCGGTCGTTCTGGCCTTCACGCGCATTTTCACAGAACGACACTACTGCCCACTTTGCTTCCCTCATTTAGTGGCCTTGAATGACGCCACAGAGAAATTTACGGCGGCTGGGGCACAACTTGTGTTGATTACCAGCACCGATTTGGCTCAAAGCCAAATTGTTAGAACCGAGCTAAATCTGCAAGCCCCCCTGCTCTCTGACCCGTTCTGTCAGGCCTTTAACCAGTATGGAACGGGCCAGGCACTGGGTGCGCCCTTGTCGGCTCAGTTCGTGCTGGATAAGTATGGTCGGATTCGCTTCTGGCACTACTTTTCTTTCTTGGCCTACAATGCTGAACCCGCTAAATTGCTCTATGCCTTGGCGACTTTGCCCAATCGTTAGAGCAATTTGCGACGTGTCTTCCGACAGATCTTTGGGTGTTGCCTCTGAACTGAGAGAAAGTCATGACAAAATTAAAGCAAGGTATGACCGTCGCCAGTTCTATGAGGACAAGATGGCGAGCCATCTGGCTATAGGTTAAGCACTCGGATGCTATCGAGTGCACGAGTCTAGATAGCTAAAACCCTATATCTAAACATCAGTTCATTGCTAACGCGATCGCACCGCAGTCAAGCCAACTTAAACACCATGGTGGAACCCATTCAACCCGTTACCTTGCCTCCAGCAGAGAATCCTGAACAAGAAGGACTGTGGCTCAGAGCTTCTCTACATGACTGGCTGAACACTGAATTTCCACCGGAAGCCGTTAATGCCCAGATTGCTGAGCGGGCGTCTCAGGTTTTTGTGCGGCAGCGAATGGAAGGGGAAAACGACTTGGGATCATTGGTTATGGCTGTGCTTACTGAGATGCAGAGTTTCGACTTTTCTAAAAGTTTTTACGGAGAATTTGCGATCGCCAACGCTGTGGGTGACTTACTGTTGGATAGCTTAGGAATCGACCACTGCTGCGGTGCAGGTTGAATCCGAAGCAGTGCAGTGAATTGAGTCAAAACCATGATGCGGCAGATTGGAAAAATTCTGCGGTTGGGTCTACTGCTGGGGGTTGTGCTACTCGCGGGTTGTCTCCAGTATGATCTCGACCTGCAATTCGATAGTCAGACTCATGGACAACTGATTCAGCAGCTGCACTGGCGAGGCAGTACCCCGGCAACGAATCGTGACTTGCAGCAGTGGTTGAGGGTACTAAGCGATCGCGCCCAGGGAGTGGGGGGCAGCACACAGTCCCTCAACGACGGCCTTGAGATTAGAATTCCTTTCAACAATGGTCAGGATCTAGAAACCAAGTTCAATCAGTTTTTCGCTCCTGCTGACGAGACTATGCCATTCACGCTGCCTGCAGGAGACCCTATTCAGGCAACTTTGTCCCTTGATCAAGGCAATCGATTTTTAGCTATCTACAACCATGTGACGCTGCGCCTGGATCTCACCGCCGTACCTGATTTGGCAGAAACGGGACTCCCCTTCTTGCAGGGACAACAGCTACTTACAGGTCGTGTCAAGGTAGAAGCCCCTTGGGTAAGATCAGCCTCCGGCGAATTAGACACCGCAGAAACTTGGCGCCTAGTTCCAGGAGAAGTCAACGAAATTGAAGCCGACTTCTGGGTTCTCAGCCCAATTGGAATTGGAGCCGTTGCGATCGCGCTGTTTGTTCTCCTGGGCTACGGCATTAAATATGGAATTTTGCCCAAAGTTTCTAACAGGTAAAAGGACAGGACAGGCAGACAAGCGTGCTTACTCCTCTCTGCCAGAATTCCTATACTTTGACAAGTGGCATTCAAAACTATTGAGAGGCTGAGGTATATCGATGAGACTTCTACACACCATGCTTCGCGTTGGCGATTTAGAAGCGTCTAAGACGTTTTACTGCGATATTTTGGGCATGAAGCTGCTGCGCCAAAAAGACTATCCCGGCGGTAAGTTTACGTTGGCGTTCGTGGGCTATGGTGACGAGGCCGATCACAGCGTCTTGGAACTGACTTACAACTGGGACACGGATAGCTATGACTTAGGGAACGGCTACGGTCATATTGCTCTGGGTGTGGACGACATTTACGGCACCTGCGAGGCTATTAAGGCTCAGGGCGGAAACGTTGTGCGGGAGCCGGGACCCATGAAACACGGGTCTACCGTCATCGCTTTCGTACAGGATCCCGATGGGTATAAGGTTGAACTGATTCAGCTCGGAACTCAAGGATCTGCTCAAAAAGAGAAAGCACCGGAAGCTCAGGCTGTTGGTTAAAACCACTGCAATTTCCAGGGTTCTTTGGGCCGAGAATGGGTTGACGAAAGACCTGGCTAGACCCGTAGCGCTGTCCGCGTCGTAGCTGATCGCGCCGAAGAACCCTGAGAATTCCCAGTTTTAAATAGCCTGATACACTGAAGTACTTATAGCCTCACTAGCTCCGCTAGAACAAGACGGCGAGCCATCTGACGATGCGCTAAGCCCCCGGATGCTGTTTGGTGCACGAGTCTAAATGGCTAAAGCCATAGTTCACTACTTAATCACGCGCCTGTTCCCACCTACCCATCATGCAGCCCACCGATCCCGACAAGTTCACAACCAAAGCCTGGGATGCGATCGTTGAAGCACAAACTGTTGCCCGTCGATTTAATCACCAATATATGGAAGCAGAGCACGTCTTGATGGCGCTGCTGGAACAAGAAGACGGACTTGGCAACACTATTCTTAAAAAAGCAGGCTTGGATGCTGAGCTGCTGCTCAAAGAGCTGGAAACCTTTGCTAAACGTCAGGCCCGGGTGCGAGTTTCGGCGGACAGCAACCTCTATCTAGGCAAAAGCCTGGATCGGATGCTGGATCAGGCAGAAGCCGCGCGCCAAAATCTGGGCGATAAATTCATCTCCGTAGAACATGTGCTGCTGGGCTTTGTAGAAGATGAGCGGATTGGCCGTCGTCTCTTACGAGGGTTTGAGGTTACCTCCTCGGAGATGATGGCTGCTATTAAAGCCGTGCGGGGACATCAAAAAGTTACCGATCAGAATCCTGAGAGCCGCTATGAGGCTCTGGAAAAATTTGGGCGCGACCTCACAGAACTAGCAAGAGAAGGCCACCTTGATCCGGTCATTGGCCGTGACGAGGAAATCAGGCGAGTGATTCAGGTTTTGTCTCGGCGGACTAAGAATAATCCGGTCCTGATTGGAGAGCCGGGTGTTGGTAAGACTGCGATCGCTGAAGGGCTAGCCCAGCGCATCCTCAACGGTGACGTCCCTGAGTCCCTCAAGAATCGCCAACTTATTTCCCTCGACATTGGTGGACTCATTGCTGGAGCCAAGTACCGAGGCGAGTTTGAAGATCGCCTACGCTCTGTACTGCGGGAAGTGACTGAATCTGATGGACAAATTGTCCTATTCATCGACGAACTTCATACGGTGGTCGGCACTGGAGCGGGGCAGGGCACGATGGATGCTGGCAATTTGTTGAAACCGATGTTGGCTCGGGGAGAGCTGCGCTGTATTGGAGCCACTACGCTTGACGAATATCGCAAACATATTGAGAAAGATGCGGCCCTAGAACGACGGTTTCAGCAGGTTTATGTTGAGCAGCCAACGGCAGACGACACCATCTCGATTTTGCGAGGACTAAAGGAGCGCTACGAGGTTCACCACGGCGTCAAGATTGCTGATTCTGCACTAGTGGCAGCGGCGATATTGTCGGATCGATATATTAGCGATCGCTTCTTACCGGATAAAGCGATCGACTTGGTAGATGAAGCTGCCGCCAAGCTCAAGATGGAGATCACCTCCAAACCGGAAGAGTTGGAAGTGATTGATCGTCGCCTGATGCAGCTGCAGATGGAGAAGCTTTCTCTAGAAAGCGAAGACGAATCTTCGGGAATTGCCTATCGCACGGCTCAGGAACGATTGGCCCGCATTGAAGAAGAGATTGCCGAACTCTCCGAGCGGCAGCAGCAGTTCAGTGGTCAATGGCAGATTGAAAAGCAAACTCTGGAAGCTATTAATTCTCTCAAAGAAGAGGAAGAACAACTACGGCTGCAAGTGGACCAGGCAGAGCGAGCCTATGACCTGAATAAGGCTGCTCAACTCAAATATGGCAAGCTAGAGGCTGTTCAACGAGAGCTGGAAGCCAAGGAAGCTCACCTGTTAGACATTCAGGCTGAGGGCAAAACCCTGCTGCGAGAGCAGGTTTTAGAAGCTGATATTGCTGAAGTGGTTGCCAAATGGACGGGCATTCCGGTCAATCGCCTGATGGAGTCTGAGCGGCAAAAGCTGCTGCGGTTGGAAGGGCATCTGCATAAGCGCGTTATTGGACAGGAAGAAGCGGTGGCTGCGGTGGCTGCGGCGATTCGTCGAGCACGAGCAGGGATGAATGATCCCGGACGCCCCATTGGTTCTTTCCTCTTTATGGGACCTACCGGTGTCGGTAAAACGGAACTGGCTAGAGCACTGGCCGCTTTCCTGTTTGACACTGAGGATGCTCTCATTCGTATTGATATGTCGGAATATATGGAGAAGCATGCCGTTGCTCGACTGGTGGGTGCACCTCCGGGCTATGTTGGCTACGAAGAGGGTGGTCAACTTTCAGAATCCGTGCGCCGACATCCCTATTCCGTCATCCTGCTGGATGAGGTGGAAAAGGCTCATCCAGATGTCTTCAACATTTTGCTGCAAGTGCTGGACGACGGGCGAATTACTGACTCTCAGGGACATGTGGTTGACTTCAGCAATACCGTCATTGTGATGACTAGCAATATCGGTAGCGATCACATTCTGGACATTGCAGGGGACGATAGTCGCTATGGTGAAATGCGCGATCGCGTTCTCAAAGCCCTGCGTGGTCACTTCCGTCCTGAATTTCTGAATCGTGTTGATGACCTGATCTTGTTCCATCCACTGCTGAAGGAACAGCTCCGTGAAATTGTGGCAATTCAAGTACGCCGCATTGAAAAGCGACTAGCCGACCAAAAACTGTCACTGTCATTGTCTAAGGCTGCGATCGAGCATATTGCACAGGTGGGTTACGATCCCGTTTATGGTGCTCGTCCCCTCAAACGCGCCATCCAGAAAGAGTTAGAAAACCCTATTGCAACTAAAATTTTGGAGGAAGCGTTTATCGAGGGCAGCACCGTTCATGTCAGCCTGCGAGAGGGTTCACTCGTGTTCCGAGCGGTTCTAGCTGAAGAAACCTCGACGACTGAAGAACCTGCTAAGGAAACACAAAAGGTATAGCCATCGCTACCGCTATATATCTTCAGCCGCTGGGGTCGAAATTTTGACTTCACCCAAATCTCAGGTTGCAGTCAATACTCCCTAAACCCATACCTAGGACGATTTAGAGTCTTCTTTGTTGAGAATAGACTTATCTATCAAAAGATGGATAAATTCAACAAGTTGATTGTTCTGGACACTAGCTTCATCCTGAACTCATGTAATCTAGTGAAGATGCGTTATTTCAGGCTGAATGGTGGATGCACTTTCCTGCTTTAGTTTCGTTGGTAGTTTTACTACAGTGCTTTCCCACGGGGTAAGCTGGCCTTCTGTTTTAGCCGAAGCCTCTGAGGCTGAAGTCGGGCCACTCGTTTTGGCAGGAGTTCTGCTAAGCCTGATCACAGTCTATTTGGCAGCCAAAATTGGTGGTGAGCTTTGTGCCCGCGTCAACCTTCCTCCGGTGTTAGGGGAGCTGATTGGGGGAGTCATCGTAGGGGTTTCGGCCCTGCATCTGATCGTTTTTCCAGAAGGAGCAGGGGAGACAGGCTCCATTTTGATGAGATTGGTCGAGAGTACCACCGATATGGACTCTGAAGGTATTCTCTCGGTCTTTAGAGGTGAGAGTGAGGTTGTTTCCGTCTTGGCCGAATTGGGGGTGATTATCCTTCTGTTCGAGATTGGCTTGGAATCTGACCTCAAAGAACTGATTCGAGTAGGTCCTCAAGCAGCCGTTGTCGCCATCATTGGGGTCGTTTTTCCCTTTGCTTTGGGAACGACAGGACTCATTGCGCTGTTCAATATTCCAACCGTTCCAGCGGTATTCGCTGGGGCAGCCCTCACCGCAACCAGTATTGGCATCACGGCTAAAGTATTAGCTGAATTGCAGAGACTCAGTTCGAAAGAAGGCCAAATTATTATCGGGGCCGCCGTCCTAGATGACGTTTTAGGCATTATTGTTTTAGCCGTTGTTGCCAGCTTGGCAAAGACGGGAGAAATCGAAATTCAAAATGTCGTCATTCTTATTGTCAGTGCGGCTGCTTTCCTGGTCGGAGCTATTTTTATCGGTCGGCTACTCAGTCCTTTATTTGTGGGTTTAGTTGACCAGATGAAAACTCGGGGTGAACTAATTATCAGCTCGTTGGTCTTTGCCTTTGCCTTGTCCTATGTGGCTGCCACGATTCAGCTAGAAGCTATCCTGGGAGCCTTTGCAGCGGGCTTGATCTTGGCAGAGACGCCTAAACACAAGGAACTAGAGGAACAGATTCTTCCGATCTCGGATATGCTGGTGCCTATCTTCTTTGTGACAGTCGGCGCGAGGACGGACGTTAGCGTTCTTAACCCACTTGATCCAGCAAACCGTGAAGGGCTAATCATTGCCTCCTTTTTGGTAGTCGTAGCTATTATCGGAAAAATTGTTACGGGATTTGCAGTCTTTGGCCAGCCTGGAATCAATCGTCTTGCCATTGGTATTGGTATGATTCCTCGGGGCGAGGTCGGTTTGGTTTTTGCTGGCGTCGGGTCGGCGAGTGGCGTTCTGTCGGAGTCTTTGGAAGCCGCCATTATTGTGATGGTTATCCTGACGACTTTTTTAGCACCGCCTTTGCTGCGTGTTGTATTTAAGGACTCAGATACTGTGCCTCCCACAGCACCTCAGGAAGAAGCCGAGATTACAGCAACCTCTTCAGAGGAGCAAGCAACAACCTCATAGCCTAGCCCTACGCAGTGCGTCACGATTGATGAAACTTTCCAATCGATAGGCGATCGCGGCTGAAATCCTTAAGACTCCTATTAAACTCTTAGAAACCTTTGAGATGGATTGGATATCCCTATGGCTTTTCAGCACGAATTGGCTGCTTCACTAAGTTCTGCCCCAATTGGCGTCTTTGATAGTGGAGTGGGTGGGTTGACTGTCCTTCGTGAATTGAATCGCCAGCTACCTAACGAATCTATTCTCTATCTGGGAGATACTGCTCGGCTCCCCTATGGCGATCGCACCCCTGAGGAAATCCTCCAGTTCGTCAGAGACATCATTGCCTGGATGATGGAGCAGGGCGTCAAGATGGTGATGATGGCCTGTAATACCAGCTCAGCCCTTGCCTTGGAACAGGTGCAACAAGAATTTCCTGTGCCCATCCTAGGTCTCATTTATCCAGGAGCGAGGGCCGCAGCCAAAGCAGGAAAGCGTATCGGTGTCATTGCTACTCCGGCTACAGTTGCCAGCAATGCCTATCATCAGGCCATTTTAGAAGTTGACGCAACTGTTCGAGTCTGGCAGGTGGGCTGCCCTCAGTTTGTCCCGCTCATTGAGCAAAATCGCCTACAAGACCCAGTTACTTTAGACGTTGCTAAGACCTATCTTCAGCCTCTGTTAGCAGCCCAAATTGACACCCTCATTTACGGCTGCACCCACTACCCTCACTTGGAACCTGTTTTTCAAAAGTTCCTGCCTGTCTCTATTCGTCGAGTAGATCCGGCGCGATCGCTGGTCAAAGCCGCTGCCAAAGAGCTGGAACTCCTCAATCTAAAAAGTAACCTAATAGGCCAACCCACCCGGTTTTTCGTCAGTGGTTGCCCTGATCAATTTTCACAGCTAGCCAAGCGCTGGTTAGGACACGCTCCTAATGTTGGGCAAGTAAGCTTTGCGTCTGCTGTGACCCAAAGCGAAGTGATTTAAAGAAGCAGGTCATCTAGGAGAGGCAGTGAGTAGAAAGCAGTTCTTCATGATGCACCATAGCCGGATATTTTTATTTTTAGGAATCTCCTAAGTTCTTTTCCTACTCGCCCGACAGCTCTGCAACGCGGTCAAGCTGTGCTTGTGTGTTAGAGGCCCACTGAGGATTTTCCTGAGTAATGTAGAGATTTCTGGCGTGCTCAAGAACGCCTTTTGCTTCCTCGTAATCAGCTAAGCGAATGAAGGCTAAACCGGCGCTGTAGTAAGCATTGGCGTAGCCTGGATCAAGCTGAGTTGCTATCCGAAAAGAATCCAACGAGGCCGCATAATCGCTCTTACCGTATTGGGCTACACCGCGATTATAAAAGGCCTCTACGTACTCGGGAAAAACGGCGATCGCCCGATCAAAAGCCTCAATCGCGAGGTCAAATTCCTGCTGTCTCAAATAGATACGACCTTGATGAAAAGCCGGTTCAGGGGCATTGGGCGTTAATTCCTCTGCTAGTTGTAAGGACGCTAAAGCATCGTCGTAGCTCTGCTGATCGAGCTGTACTAGGCCGAGATTGTAGTGAGCATTGCCTAAATCAGGTTGGAGTTCAACAGCCCGTTCTAAATACTCTGTAGCCTGCTCTAAATTCCCCCCTTCCCAAAGGGCAGCCCCTAAATTGGAGTAGGCCATAGCAAATTGGGGATCGGCTGCTAGCGCTTGCCAGAAGGAATCAGCAGCTTGCTGCAAGTCGCCTGTTTGCCGTAGCACTAATCCCAAATTGTAGTGGGCAGCAGCGGAGGATGGATCAAGGGCGATCGCCTCTTGAAACGCAGCCATTGCCTCTGTCACGGCCCCTTGCTGAATCAGTTCTAGTCCTTGGTTAAGTGCTGCTTCTGAGGGAGAAACGGCAGCGGCTTGAGCAATTGGGGAACCTGATTGGGTGATCGCGCTTTGTCCTGCTCCTTCACCCACCATTACAGTGCCGATACCAATGCATACCATGCCCACAAGATGCAGCCAGTGTTTCTGCCGAATCCTCATAACTGAACCCTCCAGAAGCCAGATATAGCGCTCTGACCTCAACAACGACTATTCGCCTGTAGTTATATCAAATCTGTCAGAATTAGGAGCGGATTTGCGGATAAAAGATCGTTGCTAGGAGACGCTAGCGGTTAAATGACCGATGTCATCAGGCTGCAAGTCAGCGTGCATCACCTCACCATCGCGGAACCAAATAATGCGGTTTGTCAGCCGTGCTACATCCGGCTCGTGCGTCACCATCACGACGGTGATGCCCGTTGAGTTTAAGTCAGAAAAGATGCTCAATACATCCTGGGTGGTGTGAGAATCGAGTGCTCCCGTGGGTTCATCAGCGAGTACTAACAGGGGCTGATTTACAATAGCTCGCGCGATCGCCACTCGCTGCTGCTGTCCACCAGAGAGCTGCGTCGGTTTGTTGGCCATGCGGTCAGCTAGCTTAACTCGTTCCAGAGCATCAACCGCGCGATCGCGGCGCTCTGTTGTCGGCACTTCTGCGTATACCATTGGCAGCATCACATTCTCTAAAGCGGTCAATTGGGGCAGCAGATGGAACTGCTGAAAAACAAACCCAACTTTGCGGTTTCGAATATGAGCTAGGGCGTCATCGTCCAGACTGGCAACATTCTCCCCATCTAGGTGATATTCACCCGATGTTGGCCGATCCAGGCAGCCAATGAGGTTCATCGCAGTTGATTTACCCGAACCCGACGGTCCCATAATGGAGCAATATTCGCCTCGTCGTATAGTTAGATCAACCTGCCATAGGGCACGGACTTCAGTGTTGCCTATGCCATAGACTTTGCTAACGCTTTGTAATTGAATGAGTGGTTCCATAATTCCCTACGTTAGCGCCAAAAACCTTCAATGTGAGTAGCTAGCGACTGTAAGCAGGTTTCCTACAGCGCTAGCGAAAATTCTTGGGCTAGTTGGACGGGACAGCGCTTATCTTGTCACCACTGGTTACTGCTTCATAAAGGCACTATCACTCTTAATCACGTCGCGACCTGTGATCAGTCGGGCGCCTTGATTACGAGTAAAAAAGTTCCACATCCATTGAGTCATAACAATGATCTTGTTGTCGAACTCGATTAGAAACATAACGTGTACTAGCGCCCAGATGATCCAGGCGGAGAAACCGGTGAACTTGATCCAGTTCAAATCTACAACGGCAGAACTGCGACCAATAATGGCAAGGCTGCCGCTATCAGTGTAAGTAAATGCTGGGGTGGATTGATTGTTCAGCCGATCGCGAATCACTCGCGCGACATACTTACCTCCCTGCATGGCTACAGGCGCAACCCCTGGCAGCGGGCGCTCTCCCTGATGGGCGTAGTGGGCTAGGTCCCCAATCACAAAAATATTGGGATGGTTGGGGACGCTGAAGTCCGGCTCCACCATAATGCGTCCAGCGCGATCGCTAGGTGCTCCCGTCTTTTCGGCCACTACTTTACCCAAAGAAGATGCCCGGACTCCCGCTGCCCACAAAACCGTATGGGCCCGGATAGTTTCCTCAGCATCACCGCTTTTCACGGTAACCTTGTCTTCTTCTAGCGCCGTTACGAATGTTTTGGTACGAACATGGATGCCTAGCCTTTCCAAGTCTTCGGCGGCTCTTTTAGACAGAGAGGGATCAAACGGCGGCAAGACTCGGTCCATACCCTCTACCAGAATGATCCTGGTTTGAGTGGGATCGATACTGCGGAAGTCTTTTTTAAGCGTGTTGTAGGCTAAATCAGCGATCGCGCCGGCCAGTTCAACCCCTGTCGGTCCTGCGCCGACGACGACAAATGTCAGCAGTGCCGCTCGAATGTCAGGATCTGGTTCCAGTTCAGCCTTTTCAAAGGCCAAGAAAATTCGACGGCGCACCTCTAGAGCATCCTCAATGGTTTTAATGCTGGGGGCCAGAGATTCCCAATGATCGTTACCGAAATAATGGTGAGCGCTGCCGGTGGCTAGAATCAAACTGTCATAGGGCAGCGTGTCCCCATCTTTAAGGTGGAGAACCTGCTGATCAGCATCAATATCGGTCATCTCCCCCAACAAAACCTGCGTATTTTTCTGACGCTTCAAAACCGATCTCAGGGGCGACGCAATGTCACCTGGGGAAAGGCCACCAATCGCCACTTGATAGAGGAGCGGTTGAAACAAATGAAAATTGCGGCGATCGACCAGTGTTACCTCAACGGGCGATCCCTTGAAGGACTGGGCTGCATAGAGACCACCAAAGCCCCCTCCTACGATGACAACTCGATGAGGATGGGTAGTCGCTGTTGTTTTAGCCGAATCTAAGCGAACGGGTGCAGTTTCAACCATGCGTCTCGATGAATACAAATAAAGTTCACTGTATAAAGCTCAGGATTTCACTCCATCCCAATGGTTTGAATTTTCAAAAAATTAGTGCCCTTGGGATGGTTGGCAGGAATCCCTCCCATTATCAATACTTGATCCCCAGGACTGGCGATGTCAGCTTCTAACAGGGAAGTTTCAGCTAGCTTCGTCATTTCTTCAAAAGTCGTTGCAAATTCTTTAATTAGGATGGGCTTGACTCCCCAAACTAAATTTAATCGATGATAGACATCGCGGTCTGGGGTAAAGGCAACCACGGGAACGTTAGGTCGCTCTCCCGCCGCAATTATCGCACTATACCCCGATTCGGTGTAAGCAACGATACACTGCAAGTTGAGGACTTTGTCAATGACGTTCAAGGCCTCGCTAATGGCATGAGTCAGGTCATTGGAGGCCGGGGGGTTGTTGACAAAGCTCAAGTCTGCTTCGACATCGATCGCGATACGGGACAGCATTTGTACCGCCCGTACTGGAAATTTACCCACAGCGGACTCTCCAGACAACATCACCGCATCAGTGCCGTCAATAATCGCATTGGCAACATCACTCGCTTCTGCCCGTGTGGGTCGCGGATGCTCAATCATGCTCTCAAGCATTTGAGTTGCAGTAATGACAGGAATGCTCCGCAGGTTACAGGCTCGAATGATCCGCTTCTGTAACAAAGGTACTTTTTCAGCCTTCATTTCGACCCCTAAATCGCCCCGGGCTACCATAACGCCGTCAGTGGCATCGAGAATGGCATCAAGATTAGCGATCGCCTGAGGTTTCTCGATCTTGGCGATCACTGGGGTTTCCGGTGCTCCCGCTTGGCTCAAGAATGCTTTCAAAGCCAAAATGTCTTCGCCCCGTCGCACAAAGCTCAGAGAAACCCAGTCAACCCCTTGAGAAACGCCAAACGCTAAATCTTCCTTGTCTTTATCAGTCATTGAGGGCAGTCGCAGACTGAGGTCCGGTAAATTGACCCCTTTGCGACTTTTAAGTAACCCTCCTTGAATAATCCGACAGACGACTTTCGAGGGTTCAACGGACTCGACCATTAGCTCTAGTAGGCCATCATCCATCAGCACCTGCATCCCTGTCTCCGCTTCGTCGGCCAAATACGGATAGTCAATGCTGATAACATCCGGATGTTTCTCCGCTTCATCCATTGGGACTAATGTAATGGTTTCGCCATCCTTCAATTCGACAGCTCCGTCGAGAAGTTGACCCACACGAATCTTAGGTCCCTGCAAATCTTGCAGCAGTGTGATGGGTGTTCTCAACTCCTCTGAAACAGCCCGCAACATGTGAATCGTATGGCTGTGTGCTTCGTAAGTGCCGTGGGAGAAGTTCAGCCGAGCAACATTCATTCCTGCTCTGACCATTTCCAAAATAGTCTCTCGGGAATGACTCGCTGGGCCAATAGTAGCCACAATTTTTGTACGGTGTGAAAGCGGCTTCATCGAATTTTTTCCGCCCGGTGGTTTTTCTCCCTCATCATAGGAAGCCGCTTTAGAAATGACTGTTGTCTGAAGTTACATTTGCCCCTAAAGATGATCAGCTCGGAAATAGATTTGAGAGGATACCGCAAGTCCGTTTGGTTTCCTCCTCACTGGTCTCCCTTCCGTTTCCGCTCCGTTCGCCCTTCGTCACTCTCACGCTAGAATGTAAAAAGATGTAACGAACCCTATGGTGCTATGTTTGCGACTTGGCTAGACAACAACAGTTGGTTATGGGAAATTGCCGACCAGCGCATCCTGGTCGATCCTTGGCTGGTAGGGCCCCTAGTCTTCGGCAATGCTGCATGGCTCTTCAAGGGAGAGAAAGCTGTTCCCCGCTCCCTGCCTGAGAATATTGACTGTATCTTGCTCTCTCAGGGCTTGGAAGACCATGCTCATCCTCAAACCTTGAAGGCGTTAGATAAATCTCTTCCAGTTGTCGGTTCATCTAACGCTATCAAAGTTGCGCGTGAACTTGGGTTTGCCGATGTGACCACGCTTGATCATGGCGAAGCCGTCACTCGAGGAGGCGTCACCATTAAGGCTGTTCCGGGTGCTCCCATTGGCCCAACCCTGGTAGAGAACGGCTATGTCGTCACGGAAAACGCCACAGGGTTGAAGTTGTTTTATGAGCCTCACGGCTATCACCAGGAAGATCTCAAGGTTGAAGCCCCAATAGATGTGGTCATTACCCCCATGATGAATTTGGCGTTGCCGCTGCTGGGTCCCGTTGTGCGAGGGATTAAAAGCGCCAACGAACTGGCTGAATGGCTTCAGCCTCAAGTGATGTTGCCGACAACGGATGCTCAGGAAACCGAGTACGAAGGTTTCTTGCCATCTATCTTGAAGGCAACTGGCGGAGTGAGTGAAATTCGCGAGCGGCTCACTGCAGCAGGCCAGTCGGTTGAGGTTTTAGATATGACTGTGGGCGATCGCACCCAGCTGTCCCTAACTCCCCGCACGGTCACGGCTTAGCAAAGGAATTGCGTGAATCAGTTACTTTCTTGACAAAGCCATAGAAATCTATCGACATCCCAAGGAATCTCGGGTGGATACTCCTGTTTTGGAGTTTGTTCCCGAAGCCGTTTCGCACAGTTCCCGCACCTGGACACCGTCTAGTAAAGCGCCTGAAAAATCAGCTCCGGTGATATCAGCGCCGTCAAAAGTGGACCTCAGCATAATGGTGTCTACGAGTACGGCGTCACTTAAATCAGCGTCGGAGAAATCAGTCGTATCCAACATCCCAGTGGTGAAATCAACGCCGTGAAAATTGGTTTTCCGGGCAACAGAAGCACTAAAAATGGCTCCCCGAGCATCTGCTCCGGTGAAGTCGGCCTCTGTTAGGTTGGCGTTGGAAAATTCGGCGGCTCGAATCTCCCAACCGCGAAAGTCTCGGCCACTCAATTCGGCGTTACTGAAAGAGAGGGGCGGTGCATAGTCTAGCGCCAGGGCAGGATTGGCAAACAGAAAGGTCACCATACAGGCCAATGGCAACAAAAAACGCCTCACAGTGGTCATAGTAGTTCTTTGAAAGGGACTCTATACTTATGCTACAGACTTTTTATGTTCCTATTCCAGACCTTTCGTAATGTGTTCAGCCGTATGGAGGTCAAGCGGATTCGGAGAATTATTGGTTTCAGCTGCGGTTTGCAGTCGATCAGCCAGGGCGTTGAGCTTGCCGCTGGCGTGGTCGCGTCCGTGGGCGATCGCTTCTTTGCGAGCCTCGGTTTTTCCAACAATTTTCTTTGTCGTCTCAAGTCCGTTGTAAACATCGTCAGCAGCTTTATCGACGCCCTTTACCAGTTGCGTCAAGTCTTCTGAAGAGACTTGAGTCTCCGCTTGGCTTCCCTGCTGATCAGCAACAATGTTAACCGCATCCGTTGTGTTGCTTTCGTAGATAAACTCTCTGCCAATAAACAGGGAGGTTAGAAAAATACCCAGCAGGATAATGGAACCAACGGTCATAATGATTGGCTGACTATCATCGGATCCTGATGAGTTCTTCTTGACCAAGACATCCTTGCCAAGGAACAACAGGACAGTAGATAAACCGACCAGAATAGCTGCGAAAGAAAAAACGGCGAGGGGTTGCATGGGGATAACAAGAATAGATAATGCATCTCCTATCAGGCTATGCGCTCAAAGGGGTTACCATCCTCCTTCTAACCGCAGATTTCAAAGCGGTCTTTTCACTAAAAAGCTCCTGCGAGCGAACCCGCAGGAGCTTTTCGATTAAACGACTTTCCTTAGAACTAGAGGAACTCTAGTCAAGATCAGTCATTGCGAGTACTGGTTCAGACTCACGATCAATACCCTTTTCAAATCCAGCTTCAGCCGCCCGAGCACGACCTGCGTGCCAGAGGTGACCAATCAGGAAGAAGAAACCGAGAATGAAGTGAGAAGCTGCCAGCCACTGACGGGGGTTAACGTAGTTCACAGAGTTGATCTCAGTGATGACGCCACCGACAGAGTTGATGGACGCCAGAGGAGCATGAGTCATATACTCAGCCGCTCGACGAACCTGCCAATCCTGGATGTCGTTCTTCATCTTGTCGAGATCAAGACCGTTGGTGCCACGAAGAGGCTCCAACCAAGGACCACGGAAGTCCCAGAAACGCATGGTCTCACCGCCGAAAATGATTTCACCTGTGGGAGAGCGCATCAGATACTTACCCAAACCAGTCGGACCTTGAGCTGCACCAATGTTGGCACCCAAACGCAAGTCACGAACCATGAAGGTCATAGCTTGAGCCTGAGAAGCCTCAGAGCTAGTAGGACCATAGAACTCACTGGGGTAAGCAGTGTTGTTGAACCAAACGTAGCAGGATGCAATCAGACCCATAAGGGAAAGTGCACCCAAGCTGTAGGAGAGATAAGCCTCACCCGACCAAACGAACGCGCGACGCGCCCAGCCAAAAGGCTTGGTCAAAATGTGCCAAATACCACCGCTGATACACAGTAGGCCGACCCAGATGTGACCACCGATGATGTCTTCCATGTTGTTGACGCCGATAATCCAGCCGTCTCCCCCAAAAGGAGAGCCAACAACATAACCGAAGATTTTGACGGGGTTCAACGTGGGGTTAGTGATCACGCGAACCGCGCCACCACCTGGTGCCCAAGTGTCATAAACACCACCAAAGAAAGTGGCTTTAAGAACGAGTAAGAAAGCACCTAGACCCAGAAGAATCAGGTGATAACCGATGATGTTAGTCATCTGGTTCTTATCTTTCCAGTCGTAGCCGAAGAAAGAGGAATATTCCTCAAGCGTCTCAGGACCACGAATGGCGTGGTAAATACCACCCAAACCCAATACAGCGGAAGAAATTAGGTGAAGTACGCCGACTACGAAGTAGGGGAACGTATCAACAATCTCACCGCCAGGGCCAACGCCCCAACCTAGGGTTGCCAGGTGAGGCAGAAGAATGAAGCCTTGCTCATACAGAGGCTTCTCGGGGACGAAGTGCGCAACTTCAAATAGAGTCATTGCACCCGCCCAGAAAACGATAAGACCAGCGTGGGCGACGTGGGCACCCAGCAGCTTACCGGACAAATTGATCAGACGAGCGTTACCAGACCACCAGGCGAAACCTGAGGATTGCTGGTCGCGTCCGCCCATGTAGGAATTACTAGAGAGCGTTACCACGGGGCAGTACCTCTTCGGGGAATACAAACTTCTCGTGGGGCTGGTCGGTCGGTGCCATCCATGCCCGAATACCTTCGTTCAACAAAATGTTCTTCGTGTAGAAGGTCTCAAACTCAGGGTCCTCCGCTGCTCGGATTTCCTGAGACACGAAGTCATACGCGCGCAGGTTCAAGCCCAAACCTACCACGCCTACCGCACTCATCCACAAGCCGGTTACCGGCACAAACAGCATGAAGAAGTGCAGCCAGCGCTTGTTCGAAAACGCAATACCGAAAATCTGCGACCAGAATCGGTTTGCCGTCACCATCGAGTACGTCTCTTCCGCCTGCGTCGGCTCGAAGGCACGGAAGGTGTTCGAACCATCGCCGTCATCAAACAGCGTGTTCTCCACCGTCGCACCGTGAATCGCACACAGCAGCGCACCACCCAAGACACCCGCCACTCCCATCATGTGGAAGGGGTTCAGCGTCCAGTTGTGGAAGCCCTGGAAGAACAGCAGAAAGCGGAAGATAGCCGCGACGCCGAAGCTGGGGGCAAAGAACCAGCTCGACTGACCCAACGGATACATCAGAAAGACCGACACAAACACCGCAATCGGTGCCGAAAACGCGATGGCGTTATAAGGCCGCAAGCCCACCAGGCGAGCAACCTCGAACTGCCGCAGCATGAAGCCAATCAGTCCGAAAGCACCGTGCAGCGCAACAAAGCTCCACAGACCACCGATTTGACACCAGCGGACGAAGTCGCCTTGTGCTTCGGGGCCCCACAGCAGCAGCAGCGAGTGGCCCATGCTATCAGCCGGGGTGGACACCGCGACGGTCAAAAAGTTGCAGCCTTCCAAGTAGGAAGAGGCCAAACCGTGGGTGTACCACGAGGTAACAAAGGTGGTGCCAGTCAGCCAGCCCCCGATTGCCATGTAGGCGCAGGGGAACAGCAGCAGACCAGACCAGCCGATGAAGACGAATCGGTCGCGCTTTAGCCAGTCATCGAGGACGTCGAACCATCCTCGCTGGGCTTGCGCTCGTCCCATTGCTATGGTCATA
>NZ_JAQMUB010000037.1 GCF_028330965.1 Oscillatoria sp. CS-180
ATTGCTATCAAAAAACATGGTCGTCGAGCCAAGAGTCTTTTTCGCTTAGGATTCGATTATCTTCGACAGCTCTTGCTCAATCCCTCTCCACTCTTTGAAGATGACTTTCGCCACACGTTGAAACTTTTGTCCTGTACTTAGATCCAGAAGATATTAAGGAAACAGAATTCTAGGTCTACGTACTTATACGTAGTAGCCTCTGCTTAAGTCAGTCCGGAAAATACTGTATTCAGACAACAAGAAATACACTGATTCGTGAGTACTGAGGCAACCTCTACGACGAAAACTTCATTGAGAAAATCTCAGCCGACTATTGTCGAAGAGAATACCCGAAGAACCAGTCTTCATTGGGCCTGATAGACCTCTCAACTTTAAACCACGGTGACGCCGACAGTCTTGCCGTTGGGCCACGTAGGCTATTGCCCGGAGAAATTATTTGAGGGCTATTAAAAAAATATACAAGTAGAGCTTGTATATTTTTATCGTAAAGTCAAGCTTATCAAAGAAGTCAAAAGTCCTGTAGATCTACTAATTTGTTGTTAAAGCATCTTATTTCTAGCATCTACCTTTTTACTTGTACTGTCAGTAAGACGCGAAGCTTTCAAGCTTTTCGATAATAGCTGCACAAATTCTTGAATTTTTTCTGAACATATATTATCTCTTCTCTTCTAATGATGAAGTGCATGTTCAGCTGCTGTGGTTCCTCAGAATCTTAGTCGGAAGGTTGCTCGATCAATGGCATTTCCAGAGTACAAAGAATTTCGAAAGGCAGTGCTAACATCTCAAGCACGCCAAATTTCCAATTCCTTTTCTAAAAGTAGTGTTATTGAATTTTTGCAGTTGCCCTTACAGAAAATGACCCAGGCAGAGGCAATAAGGCTATTGCTGGATCGCTGTCTTAAAAGACAGTCTGGTCGCATTTATTTTGTCAACGCCCATACTGTTGTCACTAGTCAACGTCAACCTGAATTTAAGAGAGCATTAACCTGCGCAGATCTACTCTTGCCAGACGGTAGCGGAGTCCTTTGGGGAAGTCGCCTTTTGGGTAGACCCATCAGATTTAACTTGAACGGAACTGATTTAATTCCTGCTTTATTTGGCATGGAAGAAGCTAAAGAGCTTTCCGTATATCTATTGGGCGCTAAGCCAGGTGTTGCAGGGGAAGTCGCGCGAAATCTTAAACAGGCGTATCCCAACTTACGGATTGTCGGTCTGCAACACGGATATTACGAACCCAACGAAAAAGAAGCTGTTTTGGAAAAAATTAGGAATGCTAAACCGCACATACTTTTAGTTGCTATGGGCGTTCCCATGCAAGAGCTTTGGATTGATGAAAACGCTAAGGACTTGCCAGGCATTACCTGTGTTGGTGTTGGTGGATTATTCGATTTTCTAGCAAAGCGGGTTCCCAGAGCACCTTACGCTATACGCTATGTAGGGTTAGAGTGGTTGTGGAGATTGCTGGTTGAACCCAGACGACTTTGGTATCGGTATACCGTTGGCAACTTCATTTTCATGGGTTTGATTGCACGCCGCTTTTGGTCGATGATTCGGAAAGAACCCTTTGCTCGGCAAAGCTAAAATCAAGCGGCTGCCAGGTATATGGCTATACTGGTGTGCTGATCGCTTTAATGTTCTTCGAAGAGTATGGCTACTTCTTCCCCTGCTTCTGATTCACTCTGGCAACTGGTGCTTCAAACAACTCAACAGGCATTAGAGAGTGGAGCACTTGAGCCGATCTCAACTCACAACTGCGAGCTTACCGAAAATTTTCTGATCTTTTTAGTCAGGATAGTGGACAGTATTGCCCGAAAAGAGAAGGCGAAGCAGGCCCAAGAACCAAAATCTTCTTCGAAACCGTTCAATCCTTTCTTGCCGTACGACCCCAATCTGTTCGTGGCAGATTTGTCAGCGTCCCATGTTTGCTTACTTAACAAATTTAATGTCGTTGATCACCATCTGTTAATGGTGACTCGCGAATATGTCTCTCAGCAGGCCTGGTTAACCGGAGAAGACTTTGAGGCTCTCGCCTATTGTCTAACTGAGATTGAAGGATTAGGGTTTTACAACGGCGGTACGGACGCTGGAGCTAGTCAGCACCATAAACACCTGCAATTGGTTCCTTTCAGCACCAACAGTCAGACTTTGCCAATCGCCACTGCCATTGAACAACATCACGACACGGTGAAAGCAACCAATACTTTACCCGTGCTTCCCTTTTGGCACAGCGTACGATTGCTGTCAGTGCCTTGGCATCCTGACAACTTAAGCACAATTGCTGCGTCACTGTTGGAGACTTACCGCCAGATCATGGCCGACTTGACCATCGATTTAGAAGCAGCCCAACCGGACGCCCCTTACAACCTGCTGGTGACTCGTGAATGGATGATGGGAGTTCGGCGATCGCGGGCCAGTTACGAAGGTATCGGTGTCAACAGCCTAGGTTACGGTGGGTGGCTATTAGTCAAAGATGAAGATGATTTGAGACGGCTACAGCAGATAGGACCAATGATGCTTCTGCAAGAAGTAGGACAGTCAGCACCCACTATGCCATTCAAAGAGAACGCCAAAGCTAATTGATTCTTATGGATCTTTGGCCAAATTTAGTAACGTCAATTCGAGTACAAAAATCCGTGCCTTCTCCTCTAGGAAAGGACTAATAGGGCGGGTCCAAGCTCTTGGAAAGACCGATCTCGCCCTATAAATAACCCTTCCTACGGAAATGCCATACGGTCTAAGCCTCTTGCCAAAGAGCCTTGACCTTACCTTCCGGTAACCAATTGGCAATTTCCTCGATGCGCTCCTTCGACAATTCATCTTTAGTCGCAGAGAAAACAGCGCGTGTAACGATTGCGCTATTAGTCGTCGGTGGCACAGCGCCCTCGTTATCCACTCGTGACAAAAACAAGTCTGAGTCAATACCGAAGGGAGCTTGGCCTTTGAGAGGAGGTCTTAGGCGGCTCAAAAAGCCAACGATTGGGTTCGTGTCGTGCCAAAGATCAGCGACCTCAACGTGTAAAGACTTGTCCTTTGCGTCGTCAACAACATCTTCTTTGCCCAGTTCCGCTTCGATCCGATCAGCCTCTGCCGTAGTCATAACGTCGCGCATGACGCGAAAGACAACCTCAATAATGTCTCGGGCATCGTAAGGATCTGTCAAAGCCCCCTTAGTCATAACCTTCTCAATGAAAGACATATGCTGATTGGGAAGCGGTACCTTCGGCCCACTGTCCATATTTTTGGGCGGATTGGCATTCATATCCGCCAGCATTTCACGCCCTTTCTCAGTCAACTCTGCTCGTTCAAAGGCTACTAAATGAGGTAGGGGACCGTCCTCAGCACCATAAGTATTAGCAACTCGGAGGTTCACCTCATCAGGATTGACAACACTCGGAACATCCTCCTGATTGCCATAAGCGTTGCCGCTGAATTCAGCTTCGATGTATTGCTTTTGATTCAGATAGTCCAAATGACCCAACAGGTCCGACTTATCCATATCCATGCCAACGAAATCAGTCTTTGAAAAACTAATATCTTCCGCTGGTTGACCCTGGTTCGCGTCGTTAATCTTCTTCAAAATGACGTAAACTGCATCGTCTCGAATCGCAATTGGCATAATACCTCTCTAGTTTCTACGTTTGACTTAGGTGAATGGAAGCGATCGCCTAGTCTTCAACTACTTGCATTGGCGGCTCAACTGCAAAGTTGTCGAGGTTGCCGGACTCATCAATTACATAGCCATGAGTAGTGGGCAGCTTTCCTTCTTCCTGCTCAGCTACCGCCTCAATCTGAGCTTTGTTTTGCTCCACATCAACGTTGGAAGGAATTTCCGCTTCAGGGTCATTCACATCAGTTCTCTGAGCGGTCTGAACAGCCCACTGCTGCCCACTAGCGCCCTTGCCAGGTTCAGCTTCTTGAGGATTCCCAGCGTTGAAATTCTGGTCAGTGCCTTTGTTCGCCATAAATTTCTCTGTAACATTTATCAAAATCATTTACACATTACAGAGTGACGCTTGATGCTTCTAACCCTCTCAGGAAGTAGACATCCAGTAGCTATCTCGACCGAAAGAAGCATTTTCTAGACGTTTAAATCTCGATCCTGCTGTAGAAAGGTGGTGAGATCTGAAGCAATGTTAAATTCCTGGTTGAAGTTAGGGCTTCCGTTGAAAGCTGATAGGTACAGGCAATAGTCCTGTTATGAAGATTACTAGTGAAAAGTCATGACAGCCTCTTATATCATGGCCCTCGACTTGGGCACTACGGGTAACCGTGCGATTATTTTTGATAAGGACGGGCAGGTTGTTGCCCAATCCTATAAAGAACTGACTCAGTATTATCCTGAACCCGGCTGGTTAGAACATGATGCTAGGGAAATCTGGGATGACATTCGATGGGCTGCCAAGGGCGTTCTGGAGAAGAGCAAAATTCAGGCTAAAGATCTGGCCGCAATTGGTCTCACGGTGCAGCGAGAGACTTGTCTGCTTTGGGACAAGGAAACCGGACGACCGCACCATAATGCAATTGTTTGGCAGGATCGACGTACAGCGCCTATGTGTAACCGCTTGAGGGCACAGGGAAAAGCTGATGAAATTTACGATCGCACAGGTCTTGTACTGGATGCCTACTTTTCCGCCACGAAGCTGGCATGGCTACTAGACCACGTTAAAGGCTATTCTGATCCCCCCATTTACTTAGAAAAAACCCTAGCCGGCACCGTGGATAGTTGGGTGCTATGGAATATAACCGGAGGTAAGGTTCATGCCACTGACCATAGCAACGCGAGTCGAACCATGTTGCTTAATCTGGCAGAGCATGACTGGGATCCGGTGCTATTGGATATGTTTGGCATTCCCGCCCAAATTATGCCTGAAGTCAAGCCTAGCCTAGGTTTGTTCGGCTATACCGATCCTGAATTCTTAGGGGTCGAAGTCCCTATCATGTCTGTGTTGGGAGACCAGCAAGCAGCGCTTTTTGGCCACGGATGCGATCGCCCAGGCGCACTCAAATGTACCTATGGCACAGGTGCCTTCCTTGTCGCTCATACGGGCAACGAGATTGCTCGGACCAACCATGAGCTACTGTCAACCATTGCTTGGTCGGAGGCCAATGGCAATCAGTCTAAATTTGGCTATGCGATCGAAGGTGCGATGTTTACGGCAGGAGCTTGTATCCAGTGGTTGCGGGACGGCATTCGGGTCATCAACCATGCTGCCGATACCGAGCCGTTGGCAAAAAGAATTGGGACCAATGGCGGTGTCTATTTTGTTCCAGCGCTGAGTGGTTTGGGAGCACCTCATTGGGACATGAACGCTCGCGGTTCGTTTATGGGCATCACGGGCGGCGTCAAGCGGGAACACATGGTGCGGGCCGTGCTGGAGGCGATCGCCTATGAGGTCAAAGAAGTTGTAGACGTCATCAATTCCAGCAGCGAAACGGCTATCAAACAGCTCAAGGTCGATGGTGGAGCTTGTCAAAACGACTTCCTGATGCAGTTTCAGGCAGACGTATTAGGTATTCCCATTGAGCGTCCCGCTGTGCAAGATACAACGGCTCAGGGAGCCGCTTTTGCAGCTGGACTAGCGGCTGGCATTTGGAAAGACTATCGGTCGCTGGTTGATAGTCGAGGTATCGATCAGGTGTTTGAACCGGGAGCCGCCGCCACTCACGCGCAAGATAACTATGTTATGTGGAAAAAGGCAGTTGATCGAGCTAAAAATTGGGTCGAGTCGTAGTCCCAGTTGCTCTAAAAATTAGCGCTCAGATCCCCAAAAAAACGGGGATCTGACAATCCTATTGTTCTTGTTGAGAGTGTTGCGCAGCACCATGAATAATTGATGCTAGTCACAGCGAATTTTCAGAATCGACTTGCTGATTGCGTACCCACTGACGAAATTCCACCTCAGCGGCAACTTCATCGCTTAAAGCTATCTCCAAGAAGCGATAGAAGTCTGTTTTTGTCACAACCGGGAAGGTCGGGGAGCGATCGCGCTCAAAATATTGATTATCTGATAAACACAAAATCGTCCACTCGCGGCCATCAAAACGCCAGAACTCAGGGACTCCCATACTGGCGTAAAGACTGTTTTTGTTGATATCTGTGTGAGTGCTATCGACCTCAACCACGAGATCTGGAGGCGGATCAAGCGCTAGATTGACCTCATGGTCAGCAACTAAAGGATAGTTTTGAATGTAGTAACCATTGTCAGGTTCAGCACTTTTGAAAAGATCCTGCCGTTCAAGCGTTGTAGACCCCATGGATTTCATCTTTAGACCCATTTCGACAACCAAGATGCGGATGAAGAGTTCAATCAATCGAGCAAATCGCTCATGGCCTTCTAACGGCGTGGTGATTTCCAAAATTCCGTCATCGTAGGTAAACCGAGCGTGGGACCGCTCGGTCAACAATGTTCGAATTTGTTGAAATGCCTGCCAGTCGAGAGCACGAAAAGTCATACGTTTCTCGCCAACAGGCGCAGTTGTTTGGGCATCAGATACATAGCGAGCCTTGCCTCAATACATGGCAACGAGAATCTAACGGCGACTTGTATCATCTGCTTCTAGCCTCCTACTTCCCTTTCGCCTCTAACTCTTCTAAGCGGCTTTTCAGCTCTCGGTTCGACTTTTTGACTTCCTCTAAATCTTGCTGAAGTTTTTCGATCGCAGCATCCTTCTCAAGTTTCTTTTGCACGCGCTGTACGGCTTCTTCAGCCCGCCGCCGTACCCGACCATCGTCAATATGATCAGCAATGCCCTGTAAAACACCCACAGCACCAGCGGTTTCCATCATGCCGAGGGCGGAGATAACAGTCATTTGCGTAGTGAACTGAGGTTCCCGTGAGATAGCTTCTAGCTGTTCCAGAATGCGCTCGACGTTGGCTTTAGTTTGTCCGGTAGAAATCTTGCCCAAAGCCCGAACAGCCCCTAAACGCAGCATGGATGGAACCGTTGGCTCAGTGTATTGGACAATTATTTCCAAAGCTGCTTCAGAGGTTTTGAACCGGCTGACACCGCTGAGTGCTCCGGAGCGAACGACCTCGTTCCAGCCTGCCCGCTCTTTAAGCAGCGTCTGGAGAAGTACCAAAGTTTCAGACGTATCGGGAATACCAGGAAGTTTTGTCGCACCGACATCGCCTAATGATTGAGCCGCTGTAGACTCGACATAGTAGCTGGCATCTCCCGCTTGAACGAGTTCTGATAATGCTTGATAGCTTTCTGGGGTCTTGATCGTGCCGAGTGCAGTGACAACCGCCCGACGAACTTTAGGATGGGTGTCTTGTAAACCTTGTAAGAGGGCTGCCGTTGCCTGGTCAAGCTTGAGTTCAGCTAGGCGCTGGGCGGCTTCGGCTCGAATTCCCCAAAAAGAATCCTGAGTTAGGGCCTCGGCCAGTGCTTGAACAGCCTCAAGACCCCCTTTTTGAGCGATCGCCTCAGCCGCAAACACCCGTGATATCGGGTCAGGGTCATGCTTGAGCTGAGCCTTGAGTTCCGGTAAGGGATACTCAAGTTTCACAGTTTTAGTGTAGTGATTGCCAACGTCAAAACTAATGAAGTCAGGTTTTTGCGGCAGTGAGAAATAGAGAGCTTGTTCCTGCTCGTGAATACGGATCGTGGTGGGTTGCACCGTGACGTGATCGCCCTCCACATAGCCAAACCCGATGGGAATTCGCAAATCAAACAAACCGCTCTGGCTGCTTTTGTCGCCTGCTTTGGCTTGAGTCTGCGTCACCGTCACCTTTGCCAAATGGCTTTCAGCGTCCCATCGGTAGGCCACCGTGAAGTCCGGATGACCACCCCGATACACATACTGATCGAATAGGAAGCGTAGATTGCGCCCAGTTGTTTCTTCGATGGTGCGAATCAGGTCAAGAGTTTCGACAGTCTTGTGCGCGAACCTGTTAACGAAGCCGTGAATTGCCTGCCAGAACAGCTCATCGCCTAGTTCAGTGCGAATCATGTGATAGACACAAGCACCCTTTTCATAGATGTGGCGATCGTAGAGTTCAATCGGTTCCCGATAGATGTTGGTCACCATGGGACGGCGATAGCGGCTCTTGTCTTCGGACAAATAGCTCTGCATTTCACCTAGTCGATAGTAAGCGGCTTCGTCTGCACCATACTGGTCGTGGGTCCACAGCACTTCTGAGTAAGTTGCCATGCCTTCTTTGACCCAGGCATGAGACCAGTGGTTAATGACCAGCAAGTCTCCAAACCATTGGTGAGCCAGCTCGTGGGCTACCAACATTTCAGAGTTTATGTTGTCTAAAGCGGCTCGTTCGTCCAATAGGCAGCGATCCGTGAGCAGCGTGCAGGACGTGTTTTCCATGCCGCCAAAGGTGAAGTCTTTGATGCAGACCTGGGCGTATTTTGGGAAGGCATAGCGATAGCCAAAGCGATCGCTGAAAAACTGCAACATTTCAGGAGTCTTACCCATCGTTCGCTGAGCATCCTCTCCACGCCCCTTTTGCGCGTAGTAGGTGACGGGAATTCCGTCCCACTCATCGCGAATTTCATCAAAGTCACCCACGGCTAGGGTCATTAAATAAGAGGGGTGCACTTGCTTTTGCACCCAGTGGAAAATTTTGGAGTCACCTTCTTCTGATGTTTCAACCAGTTCTCCATTGGAAATAGCCTGATAGGGCTTAGGTACCCGAACCCGAATTTCACTTGTGGCCAGCTGACCAGGATAATCGAAGCAGGGAAACCAATACCGAGAATCTTCGTCTTCTCCTTGTGTCCATACTTGGATAGGCTTGCCTGGTTGCGCCTCAGTCGGTGCTACAAAATAAAGTCCTCGTTGGGGATTATCACTGTGGTAAGCGATCGCCAATTCAATCGTTTTGCCCGCAGTTGTGGGATTGCTGAGGGCGACATGAAGTTGCTCACCATCATGATCGAATGACTGAGACAAGTTGCCGACCATCACAGAATCAATGCGCAGGTTAACAGCATCTAGCACCAAATGCTCAATGCCACTGCGGACAGGCGTTAGGTTAATTCTACAAGTCCCTTTGTAGCGCTTCTGAGGGATATCCAGCATCAAGTCGAGAGCAATATGGTCAACTTGACCGGGGCGATCGGGCGTGTAGTGAGGACGTGCCCCTGGCAACTCAAAGGATTTGTGCTTAGGTGTTTCGGTATCAAAGCGATAGATGTTCGACATAACAAGATTCCTTGGAGGACTTTGAGTGCGGGCAATAGATGAACTGAAAGGACTGAAATTGAGTCTGTTTACCAGGGTAGCGCTTGCGTTTTACACGGTAAGCGCAGAATCAGCATAGAGCGGATGTATTGTTCGTTAGTAATCGCTTCTGTAGCTTTACTGAGGCAATAGCTTTCAAAAAGATACCGAAGGTTAGCTAAACCAGTCTGCGATCGCTCCAATTCCTGTAATTTCTTCATCAGGGCTAGCTTCAGCCTTGACGATTAACTCAGGTCGGTATTTCCCCGTTTTTGCCAAAACACCTTTGAGACCAATGTTTTGAGCACCCTTGACATCCGCTTCAATATCGTCCCCAATCATGGCTACGTCTGCCGCCGCCAAGCCCAGATCCCCTAGCGCCATTTTGTAAAAGAAAGGGTTGGGCTTTCCCGCAATGATCGCAGTTTGGTCGGTAGCGTATTCCAAACCAGTGACAAATGCCCCAATGTCAAGCTGAATACCGGCCTCCCACTGCCAATATTTACCTCGATGCAGCGCAATCATCTGTGCACCTTTCATGACGAGTCGGAAAGCCCGATTCATCAGGCGATAGTTCCAGTCGTCACCAATATCGCCAATAACAATCACGTCAGCATCGGTATCAGACCATGTGAATTCGGCAAAGTCTTGTTTGGCATCGTCTGTAATGAGCGGATAGATCTTAGGATTGTCCATTTGACGCAGATGCAGCACTGCTGCATAAGCCGCTGTCATAATTTGAGACGGCTCTACCGATAGCCCCATTTCCTGGAGGCTCAAACTCATGGAGTCAGTGGACTGAGTGGTGTTGTTAGTCACGTAGCGATAGGGAAATCCGCTGCGCTGAAGTGCGGCGATCGCCTCCTGTGCTCCTGGTAGCGTCCGATTTGCAACGTAGAAGACGCCATTGAGGTCCAGCAAGAGTCCCTTCACGTTCTTAAGGCCGTCCGGTAGCATGAAATCCCCTTTGCTAATGTGCCGCCACTACTTCCTTGCAGCGTAGCGAGATAGCCCGTAATAAAGTGGCGCACGGTTTACTGTTTGCTATCTTAACGACGATATTTTGGAGAATTCGAGGTTTGAAATAGCCAGGGGATCAATAAAAGACCCATAAAGCTGGACATAAACCCTCAAAGGTAGAGGAGCATAGGAAGACATTTGAGGAACAGGATATGGAGGCTTTGGCAAAGACGGACATGCCCTATTGGTATAACGGGCAATTACACACAGGGTCCACGATCAATTTGCCCCTTCACGATCCGGGACTGCTCTATGGGGCAACAATTTTCACGACTTTGCGCGTGTATAACAAGGCGCTCGACCATCCTTGGACAGCATGGCAGCAGCATATCGATAGAACAGCGCGATCGCTAGCGGCTTTTCAGTGGCGTCTTCCTGATTGGGGACGCATACGCCAAGGCGCAGAGATTTTGGCTGAGACTTACCCTGTGCTGCGAGTGACGATATTTCCCGATGGACGAGAGTGGATTATGGGGCGATCGCTGCCTACCCATTTGGCCGTCTTACAACAGGACGGCATCACGGCTTGGGTGGCCGATGCCAGCTATAGCCGTGTGTTGCCAGGGCACAAAACGGGCAACTATTTGGGCTGTTGGCTAGCATTGCAGGCGGCCAAAGGTGTAAGTGCCCAAGAAGCCATCCTGATCGACGCGGAAGGCCATTGGTTAGAATCAAGCACAGGCAATTTATGGGGTTGGTCTGAGGGGCAATGGTGGACGCCGCCGTTAGCGATTGGAATTCTGCCCGGAGTAATGCGATCGCGCATTCTGCAAGGGTTACAAGCTCAGCATCAGCCTGTCTGTATCCAGCCGTGGACAGCTGCGATCGTTCGACGCTTCACGTTCTTGGCGTATACCAATAGCGTTGTAGAAGTCGCGCCAATCCACACCGTCCTGCAAGGAGCTTCATCTGTGAACTACAATCCAGATCATAGAAAATCCGCTCAATTGATTCAGGCCTGGCAGTCTATCACTGACTGATATTCTGAAAATCGGTTAACATTATTTAATACTTGTTCTTTCCGTAAACTTTGCTGTTTTATAGCGAACCCAAAATTCAAGACTTTGGCTTCAAAAAGTCGCAAGATAGAAGAAGCAACCCCTTTACTGATGTGTTTGGAGGCATGACTCCGTGAATAAGCGGTGGAGAAATGCGGGGCTTTACGCACTACTTGTCGTAGTCGTCATCGCCTTAGCAACGGCAATTTTCGATAATTCAGGTCAAGAAACTCAGTCTTGGCGCTACAGTCGCTTCCTCGATGCTGTTGAAAACAATCGCATCGAACGAGTAAGCATCAGCGCTGACCGCACCCGTGCCCGCTTTACTGATCCCAGCGGCAGCAGTCAAGTCACTGTGAATCTCCCCAGCGACCCTGATTTATTCAAGACCCTGGAAGACAACAACGTTGACATTGTTGTTTTCCCTCAAAACGATGACAGCGTTGTTGTCAGACTGTTTAGCACTTTACTCATTCCAGTACTGCTGCTAGTTGTTTTGTTCTTTGTCCTTCGCAGAGCGCAAAGTGGCCCTGGCAACCAGGCCATGAACTTTGGGAAGTCTAAGGCCCGTGTCCAAATGGAGCCTCAGACTCAGGTTACCTTTGGCGATGTTGCGGGTATTGAGCAGGCCAAGCTAGAGCTGACTGAAGTTGTTGACTTCTTGAAGAATGCTGACCGCTTTACTGCCGTTGGAGCCAAGATCCCTAAAGGTGTATTGCTAGTGGGTCCTCCTGGAACGGGTAAAACCTTGCTAGCACGAGCTGTTGCTGGAGAAGCAGGTGTTCCTTTCTTCTCGATTTCGGGTTCTGAATTTGTTGAGATGTTTGTCGGTGTCGGCGCGTCTCGTGTTCGCGACTTGTTCGAGCAAGCGAAAAACAACGCTCCTTGTATTGTCTTTATTGACGAGATCGACGCAGTTGGTCGTCAACGGGGTGCCGGTCTAGGCGGCGGCAATGATGAGCGTGAGCAAACCCTGAACCAGTTGCTGACTGAGATGGATGGTTTCGAGGGCAACACTGGAATCATCATCATTGCTGCAACTAACCGCCCTGACGTGCTCGATTCTGCACTACTGCGTCCAGGTCGTTTTGATCGTCAAGTTGTGGTTGACCGACCTGATTTTGCTGGTCGTTCCGAGATTCTCCAGGTACACGCCCGTGGCAAGACATTTGCGAAGGACGTTGACTTAGATAAGATTGCTCGTCGCACGCCTGGGTTCACGGGCGCCGATCTATCGAACTTGCTGAACGAAGCAGCCATTTTAGCGGCTCGTCGCAACTTGACTGAAATCTCAATGGACGAAGTCAACGACGCCATTGATCGCGTCCTGGCGGGTCCTGAGAAGAAAGATCGCGTGATGAGTGAAAAGCGGAAAGAGCTTGTTGCTTACCACGAAGCAGGTCATGCTTTGGTCGGCGCACTCATGCCGGACTATGATCCCGTTCAAAAGATCAGCATCATTCCTCGCGGTCGAGCTGGTGGCTTGACTTGGTTCACACCCAGCGAAGAGCGCTTAGAGTCTGGTTTGTATTCTCGCGCTTACTTGCAGAACCAGATGGCCGTTGCTCTAGGTGGCCGTATTGCTGAAGAAATCGTCTATGGCAACGAAGAGGTGACCACAGGCGCATCCAATGACCTTCAGCAGGTTGCTCGTGTTGCCCGCCAGATGATCACTCGCTTTGGGATGAGCGGTAAATTAGGTCCTGTTGCCCTGGGTCGTCAACAAGGGAATATGTTCTTGGGTCGCGACATCACCGCAGAGCGTGACTTCTCTGAGGAGACTGCATCCATCATCGACTCCGAAGTTCGTCAACTGGTTGATCAGGCTTATGCCCGCGCCAAGCAGGTTCTAGTTGAGAACCGTGCAGTGCTAGATCGCTTAGCAGGCATGCTGGTTGAGAAGGAAACAGTGGATGCTGAAGAGCTTCAAGATCTGCTGACAACCAGTGCCGTGAAGATGGCTCCTTTGGCATAGATGCCATAGCTAGCATTCACGCCTGATTATTAGCCGGATTGAATGGCATTGTTTGAGAGGTTCCTTCGGGGACCTCCTTTTTGCTGACGTCCACTTGAGAAGACTTCTGACCTACATATTGAGGCTTTCATAGCGTTAGCCAGGTAGGTTTAGCACCCAACAGCATTTGGGTGCTAAACGTGTTATCAGATGGTTCGCCGTCTTGACGAGCGGAACTTGCAACGGCTCTATCAGTCTGGCGATCGCTCTCAAGAGAGAGGTCATTCCCTTCAGAATGTGTATTGATAGAAGTGTTGTTCACACTTCGTAAATTTCTGTCCAACCAACCTTGAAAGAAAAGCAAGGGATCACCGCTCTTTAGATTCGGCGTGATTTCATGAAGGGCAATGAAAGGCGTTTTAGGTTTATAGGCCTGACTCTGCTTGACCTTTGCACACCTATTTCAAAGGACACTCTCTACGTTATGGCAACCTTAAAAGTCGGAATTAACGGTTTTGGTCGCATTGGTCGTTTGGTATTTCGGTCTGCCATCAAGAACCCTAATATTGAATTTGTTGGCATTAACGACCTGGTTCCCGCTGAGAACCTGGCTTACCTCTTGAAATACGACTCAACTCACGGACGCTATCAAGGTACTGTTGTCGCTAAAGAAAACGGCATTGAGGTAGACGGCAAGTTCATTCCCACTATGGCCGTCCGCAATCCTTCTGAGCTGCCTTGGAGTGATTTAGGTGCAGATTATGTAGTGGAGTCCACTGGACTTTTCACAAAATACGACGGTGCTAAGCAGCATTTAGACGCCGGAGCGAAGCGCGTTATTCTCTCAGCTCCGACCAAAGATCCAGATGCGATTCCGACGCTGTTAATTGGCGTCAATCACGAAACCTATTCCCCTGAAACCGATCAGATTGTCTCCAATGCCAGCTGCACCACAAACTGCCTAGCACCGATCGCGAAAGTTATCCAAGACAACTTTGGTCTCGCAGAAGGTCTGATGACTACCGTTCACGCTTCCACAGCCACTCAGCCCACGGTGGATGGTCCCAGCAAAAAAGATCTCCGAGGCGGTCGCTCGGCAGGACAGAACATTATCCCAGCCTCTACTGGAGCTGCCAAAGCCGTTACGCTAGTTCTGCCAGAACTCAAGGGCAAGCTGACAGGTATGGCCTTCCGGGTGCCTACACCCGATGTTTCCGTCGTCGATCTCACCTTTAGAACGGACAAAGCTACAAGCTACGACGAGATTTGTGCGGCGATGAAAGCAGCATCTGAAGGCCCCATGAAGGGCGTTTTGGGATACACCGAAGAGCCAGTGGTCTCAACTGACTTTGTCACGGATCCCCACTCCAGCACCTTTGATGCAGGTGCCGGCATGGAACTGAATTCTAATTTCTTCAAAGTTGTCTCTTGGTACGACAACGAATGGGGCTATTCCTGTCGAGTCGTTGATCTCATGCTGTACATGGCTCAACAGGAAGGTATTTTAAGTGGCATTCAGATCCCTGCAATGGTGTAGCGATCGCCACTTAATCGAAGGAGCATGGTCATGACCATGCTCCGAGCACACGAGGTATGGGCCGTATGGATACACGTCAGCAAAATACATCGTCAGGCTGGGGACTCGCGATCGCCACGCTTCTTGCGATTATCGGGACTCTCACTATCAACACGCTTTCTAACTTTTATCCTCCAGGCGGCGAGAATGTCGGTGAGATCGCCAATACAGTTCTGTCGGGAGTGTTGATCACCCCCGCTAACTATGCCTTTGCTATCTGGGGCCTGATCTATTTAGGACTGATTGCGTACGGCATTTATCAATTGGGTCGCCATCAGCGGCAAGACGAAACCATCCGTCGCGTAGATGGATTGCTGATTACCGCCTGCATCGCTCAAATTTTCTGGATTTATCTTTTTACTCTGAAGTTCTTTTGGCTATCCATTCTCGCGATGTTAGCCATTCTATTTCCGCTGATTGGCGTCTATCTAACGCTGCGACAAGATAGGACAACGGCTAATCGCCAGCGGCGCTGGTTTGTTCGCTATCCCTTCAGCATTTATCTAGGATGGATCTCGGTCGCGACAGTCGTCAACGTAGCCTCGGCCCTCTACACATTAGGTTGGCATGGCGGACTCGGTGACGCACCCTGGACTGTGATCATGATTTTAGTCAGTGCAGCGATCGCACTTTTTGTGATTCAAACTCGTCGAGACATTCCTTTCACGTTGGTCTTTGTTTGGGCCTACATAGCGATCGCCATTCGCCATACGGATATTCCGCCTATCTGGATGACTGCGCTCGGCGTTTCGATCATTTTGCTGGTGTTGTCAGCCTTCAAAGTTCGAGCGATAGCCGCTTCAAAATAGGCTGAGCTGCGCGGCTGGCTTCTCCAGAGCATCCCACGGTAGCGACGACAGGTCTGGATAAGCGAGCTTAAGCGTCTCGTAAAAATAGCGCGCGATCGCAGGTGATCGCGCTTCATCTGGACAGTGAATGAAGAGATAAACCGTTTTACCTTGCTCTAGCCAAGCCTGTAAACAGGGTATCCACTTCAGGATGTAAGGCTCATTGAAGTTCAAATCGGGATGGCTGATATACCGCACGATTGAAAAGTCTGCTGTGACTATCGGCTGTAGCGGGACGTTCGGTTTGCGCCGCTCCGAGGCCAATTGCGGATCGGGCAACCCTTCCTCTTGACCGTCATACATCGTGCGCGTATCCAACAGAACACGACCAACACCCAGCCGTTTCAGCAGGGTGTTCAAACGATCCGCATGGGCAGGTTGAAACCACTCCAAATGGCGGACCTCAACTGCGATAGGGGCGTCCTGTCGCGGCCAAGCTGTGAGGAATTGGGTCAGGTCTGATAGTGCTGCTGGACTGTAGCTGGGCGGCAACTGGAGAAAGACTGGCCCTAATCGCGACTTCAGACGCTGCATTGTCTTTAAGAATGTCAATGACTCTGACAAATGCGGCATGAGTTCACCGCCGTGAGAATACAGTCGAGGAATTTTAGGACAAAAGCGAAATGTCTCAGGAGTCTGTGCGGCCCAGCGATCAACGGTCGTCGGTTCTGGGATGGAATAGAAGGTCGTATTGCCTTCGACGGTTGTTAGGCGATCGCCATACAGTTTCAAAAAATCTCCCGGTCGCGTTCCAGTCGGATAAAAATCTCCGACCCAGTCTTTGAAGGCCCACACTGCACAGCCAAGGTAGAACATGGCTTTTTCCCCGCTCATTGTAGGAAAAGTGTAACAATCAGAGGGAAGTGGCTTACGTGCGATCGCCCTATGAGCTTTATACGAACCCCTAAACCTTGGCACCTATCGGAAAACATCATTACGCCGGAGTGGGCCTATTGGAACCGTCGTAAATTCATCAAAACGCTAGTTGGAGCAGGAATTGGTGCGTCTGCGGTATCTTTGAGCGCATGTCAGCGTCCCAACGCAATGGCTCCTGAACTCCGTCAAACCTTAGGTAATCCACTCGACAACGTGATACCCAATCCGGACTTTCAAGATGCGGGTCGCGCAGTCACAGAACAGCAGTACGCGAGCACTTACAACAATTTTTATGAGTTTGGGGGGACCAAAAACATTTGGCCTAATGCGCAAAAACTACCCACGGATCCTTGGACAGTAGAAGTCGGTGGACGGGTCAAGAATCCCAAAAAATACGACTTGGATGATTTGACCCAGCGTTTTCCTTTAGAAGAACGTATCTACCGCTTTCGATGCGTTGAAGCCTGGGCAATGGTTGTTCCTTGGATTGGCTTTCCCATGAAAGCGTTGATGGACGACGTAGAACCGACCAGCGACGCCAAATTTGTCAGCTTTACTTCTTTCTACGATTCAGAAATTACACCCGGTCCCGCTTGGGGCTTTGCCATGAATTTGCCTTGGCCCTATGTCGAAGGATTAAGAATTGAAGAAATGGCGAACGAACTTGCATTTTTCGCCGTCGGTATCTATGGTCGAACCCTGCCCAAGCAACATGGTGCGCCAATTCGCATGGTGGTTCCCTGGAAGTATGGTTTCAAAGGCGGCAAATCCATTGTCAAGATTGACTTCCTAACAGAACAACCGGCGACCTATTGGAATACGCTGGCTCCGAGTGAATACAAATTTGAAGCCAATGTAGAACCAGAGGTTCCTCATCCCCGCTGGTCTCAAGCCACTGAAAAAATCGTAGGTAGCAATTCCAATCCCTTTGATTGGGAACGACAACCTACGATAATCTATAACGGCTACGGAGAGTATGTAGCTGATCTGTATGCATAGTTGGTTCAGGTTCTAGGGCGCATCATCAATCAATTCTAGAAGCCTTATGGCACAAGCCTTGCTGCGTTCGTTCTCAATTTGTCAGCTAGGGGCTGAAACATTCTCAAAATAAAGCATTTGAGCGCTAAATGATGGCAGCCCCGAGTATGACAAGCTTTGCTCAATATGGGGTATCAGGTGATGGCAGGAACAAGTGAAACAGGCTGCGTTTGTTTCTAGCCATTGCGTCTACCAGCGAATTGTTCGTTGCCAACGGCAAACAGTTCATGAACCCTTTTTAGCGGAGTCTTTTGGCATGTCGGATATTTCTGAGCTGCTGATAGCGCTGAAGGAGTGGCGAAAATCAGTTCGGCAGCTCAAGAAAAAAGGAAAAACTCCTCAAGAGCGATCGCGACAGCTAGAGCGGGCTAGGCGAAAAGTACTTGCCCATCTATCTAAAGAGAGCGTTATTGAGGAAATCGATGATCTGATTCAGTCAGCAACCTCACTAGACACCTTCTCAGCTGAAGATGTTCGTGAAACGCTTACCGAAGACGCAGAGTCTTTAGTCACCGTGGAACTGAGGACCGTTCATCCGCTTGCAGTAAAACGCAAAGCGCTTGAAAAGCTGACGACCCATTTTATGAACACGCCTGACAAAGACGAACCTATTGCAAACAGCGACGAGTTGAAAACTATTTTTCTAAGACTAAGTCTGATTATTCCCCATGAATATTGGGAGTCAATTCCTTTAAGCCGCAAACAGAAGAAACGACGACGACGAGACCTCGCCATGGGAACCCTTCAGACCACTTTGGGGATTGGACTGCTGGCTGGCAACACCCAATTGGAATCAATCGTGGCAAATTCGTCCTATATCTTGGGTGGCAATGCTCTCATGGCTGCCATGCAAAATTTAATTGGTCATCTCCATGATATTGATAACTTTTGACCTTAAAGGATGACAAGAGAAGAAAGCTTATTCTCTTGGAAGTTCCCCCGACCCTTCTCACAGGCGGTGGGACTTGTGTTTGGATTAACCGGTCTAGGATTGCTGTGTGAATCACCCTAAGTCCGCAGGTTACGTCTGTGCTAACTATCCAACGGGCCGTTGACAAGAGCATTCAATCCGTACACTTGACGGCTGCCGACGAGGGGAACCAGTGTTACCTCTCGCTCATCGCCTGGCTCAAACCGTACAGCGGTTCCTGCCGGGATGTCGAGTCGCATTCCTTTGGTTTGCTCGCGGTCAAATTGCAAAGCGCTGTTAACTTCAAAGAAATGGAAGTGTGAGCCAACTTGAATGGGGCGATCGCCAGAGTTGGCAACGGTCACGGTCACAGTCTCACGTCCGGCATTCAATTCGATGTCGCCATCGGCAGGTAACAGTTCTCCTGGAATCATTACGGTCTCCTTGAAGATTTTAGGGAAAGTAAAGACGGTGGAACGGTAGAAAAGATAGGGAATCGGAGGATGTACTAGGGGATGGGATTGTGCACCGTTACCAGTTTGGTGCCGTCTGGAAAAGTTGCCTCGACTTGCACTTCATCAACCATCTCCGGGACGCCCTCCATGACCTGATCGCGAGTGAGCAGCGTCGTGCCATAGTGCATCAAGTCTGCTACAGTACGTCCCTCTCTGGCTCCCTCTAAGATCGCGGCGGAGAGATAGGCAACCGTTTCAGGATGGTTCAATTTGAGGCCCTTATCTTTACGTCGCTCAGCCAACAGAGCAGCCGTAAAAATCAGCAGTTTGTCCTTTTCTTGGGGCGATAGTTGCATAAAAGCGCTAGTTCACAACACCACGTTTGACGATACGCTGATATTCGAGAAGCAGCTGTAAGTCATTAACCGATTTTTACGTTTGTCAAAGATCGAAACAACTGCTTCTAATCAATAATTTGCCATCAATGGCGTTTACGTGCTTTCCACGTGCCGCCGTAGGTGTAGTGAGGATTGTCATTTTTGAGGGCTGGCAAACAGCGATCGCACACAAACTGCCAAGTCCCCGACTCATCACTCTGCACTCGATACAGTACGGAAGTTGTGGTCTGACAGCGATCGCACGCTTTTTCCCGAATTCGTCCCATTATTATTTCAAAGTAGCTTAGGTCAAAAGTTCAACTAAGCTTTTTGCTGCAATAGCTCTACTTCTTGCAGCATAACTTCCGGGTCTTCCATGCGGGGCTTCTGAATATAGTTAACCTTAAATTCTTCTAGAAGATCGGCTAAAAGGATTCTAACTTCGTCCGAGTTTGCCCGTGTGCGGAGTTCGTAGGCTAATGCATGGCGAAAATCGTGGCTGAGCTGGTCAAGTAGAAGTCGACCTTCGTCATCGGCGTATGAGCTAGCTAAGATTTCGCAGGTTGCCTCAGACAGATAACTGGCAATACCGTCCAGGGCTTCCTCCGGCAGTCCCATGAAACCGGGGAGCTGGCGTAAACCATCGTACAAGTCGCTACCAATCAGCGCTCGCTGCAAGCTATGGCGCAGCAGCTTCTCAAGATCAGGTCTGACGGTCGGCATTACCCGCATTACAACTAGGCGTAAGAGACGATCAGACACCTGGTCAACTTTGTCAGGGTCCTTATCCACATTGTCGACGAGGGTGTAATCATCCGGCTTTCGCCACACGTCTAAGATGGCTCCCTGACGGATAAAGATTTGCCCTTGATTAATGAGTCGAAGAATAATGTATTGAGCTAGGCGATCGCAGGCATAGGCTGCGGGTTCGTGAGTGACTTGACCTAGCAGCTTGGCAACGTTGACGAAGTGACTGCGTTGCAGATGAACGATCGCAGGAATGATCCTCAACAAACGCCAAAACGGTAGAATCAAGGGCAATTCATACCAGTGTCTCAGCAAAGTTTTCCCCCAACTAGCACGTGGGTTGTGACGGCTGATCATCCACGTACGTATCAGCAGTTCTAGGCCGAAAAAAAGAATGAATGGTAGATCAATACGCCAAAAATGGTCAGTTGGAGATCCCAATGGCAGAGTTTCGCGGTAATAGCTCTGCGCTAATAGCGGCTCGATTCGAGTTTGCAGAAAGGCATCTACTGTTTGCCAACCATTCTGCTGAATGTACTCTGCCTGCCAAAAGGCTTCAAAGGCTGCCCGGGTGGAATTGGCCCCCGTCAGCTGCTGTATGCGCCGCTCTAGCTGAGCCAATGCAAATGCCTGCTGTTCGTTCTGGAACAAATTGTTTTCGATTAGCGCAGTGCTTTGCTGCTGTAAGTTGGCTAGCGATCGCTGCGTCTGTTCACTCGCCAAACCGGTTTGACGAATATGCGATCGCAATTCCGCTATTTCGTCCAGATAAGCTTCGGTAACTGGATTAGCGATAACACCTTTGACCGGATCATAAACTCTGACGAGGTGAGGAAAATAAGTGGCGTAGACAGAGCGAAGCGGTAAGTACGTCAGATTAAAGATAACGAGCAGCAAATTCACCAAGATGACGAGCGTGACACTCTGCGTCCAGCGATGCTTCCATCGCGTTAACTGGAGAGAATTGTCATCATGCGACGAGTCTGATAGAGATTGCGCCATTTCTTCAATGTCGATGTTGACAACCTATGCGGTCAATTGACGGTAAAGCCTCCTTCATGAGGATTCAAAAAGGCTTGACTTACCCCTCACAGTAATGAATCGCAGAATTTGCCTACATCATTCGTTGGAAGGAAATTGGGTTTGGCTTCAAAGGGGGAGGGAGTTGGTGGTTGGTAGTTAGTGGTTAGTGGTTGGTGGAGAGAGAGTTGGTGGTTGGTGGAGAGAGTTGGTGATGATTAGTTATCAGTTATTGGTTATTGGTTATTGGTTATTGGTTATTGGTTATCAGTTATTGGTTATTGGTTATTGGTTGGTGGAGAGAGGTTGAGGTGGGTTTCTTATAACTGGAAGGATGGCAAACTTCGGCACAAGCTTTTCTTGGTCGTAATTGCGGGACAGGATTTTATTGCTATTAGCCGGCTTCGACGGTGTAGCCTGCATCCGCGATCGCCTGCTTCACCTGGGTTGGATCTGACGTGGTTGAGATGGTGACCGCTTTTGTTTCGGTATTCGCGTTCACTACTGCTGCAGCATCCAGTGCGTGCACTGATTTTGTAATGGTGTCAGCGCAAGCTGAGCAAGCCATATCAGGAATCGTCAGGTTCAAAGTTGTCATAGTGTTGCTGCTCTAGAGACGTCTTATTGTTAGTTCCAGATCGTAACCTAGCATCAGGATCCCCATACCGTAACGACCATCGAAATTGTTTCTACAGGATGTGCTCTTCAATTCTCCCGATCACTTACCCCAAGCCAATTTCGCTTAAGCGTTGGGTGAGATATTCTCCTGCGGTCTGGCTGGGAAATTTTGCCTGGCCGCCTGTACGAGCAACGCAGGTTGGCAAGGGGGACAGATCCGTTTCGGGGCGAGGATGAATGAAAAAGGGCAGAGAAAATCGTCGATCGCGATCGTTCTCTGGATTCGTTACCCGATGAGTCGTACTTTTGAACAGCCCGTTGGTTAGATTTTGCAGCATATCGCCCGTGTCAACGATGAGCTGTCCTGGAATGGCGGCGATCGGCAGCCAAGTACCATCGTTCTGCAACAACTCCAGTCCGGGAGTCGTTGCCTCACAAAGGATTGTGAGCAGATTGATGTCTTCGTGGGCAGCGGCGCGAATGCTGGCGGGAGAGGCTGCCGCTGGAATCGGGGGATAGTGCAGCACCCGCAAGAGTGTGGGGCTATCAATCGTCGCGTTTCGCAAAAAGTCTCTGGGCAAGTCCAGATAGAGGGCACAGGCTTCTAACAGCACGTTCGCGCACTGCTCCAACTGTTCAAACAGCGTCAGCATGGCTGGTCGAAAAGCAGGCACTTCCTCAGGCCAGAGATTGCCAGGAACCGCCGTTTCCCGTCCGATGTGCCAAAACTCTTTGAGGTCAGGATGGGGAGATGATTTGGCATGTTCTCGTCCAAAGGCGGTGAATCCCCTCTGGCCCTTCAATGTCAGGTCTTCATAAGCGGCCTTAACCGGGTCGGGTAGGGAAAACAGTATGTTGGCAGCGGCATAGGCAGCTTGGATCAACTCCGCGCTGATGCCGTGGTTGGTTAGGGCCAGAAACCCAACCTGCTCTAGAGCCTCGCCCAATTCTTGAACGAACTGTCGCTGCTGAATCGCGGACCCGTTTACAAAGTCCGTCAAGGTCAGCACTGGAATCGTCTGTGACATGGTGCCGTCGTGTCGAGTGTTGTTTCAGAATACGCTTTTGATCCCTAAAAACAACAGGCTGTGGCACAGTGAAAGACGACGTTTTGCGATCGCTATGGAAACGCTAGTCATTCACGACCAGTCCTTGGAATTGCTGCCTGAAAAAGCGGCTCATCTGCCTGACCAAAAGGCGCTTCTAATCTCGGATGTGCATTTGGGCAAGTCGGAAACCTTTCAGCGGTTTGGCATTCCGATTTCAAGCCAGGTGAATCAGGCGACGTTGAATCGGTTGCGGCAGGCTTGCGATCGCACAGGTGCACAGCAGCTTTTCATCCTCGGGGATCTGTTTCACGCGAAGGTCGGCATGGTTGACGAAGTGATTGATAGCTGGCTTAAGTTTTTAGCGGAAACGCAGCTGGAGGCTCATCTGATTCTGGGCAACCACGATCGCGGCCTGCTGGATTTCTTATCTCAGCTCTCGGTGACCTGCTACACAACACCGATTGATTTTGGGCCTTGGGTGCTGAGCCACGAACCGTTGCCGATGTCGTCTGGCGTCAATATTTGCGGGCATATTCATCCTTGTGTGCGGATTGGGCGCGGCAGCGATCGCCTGCGATTGCCCTGCTTTTACTGGGAGAAGCAGCTGAATCGCCTGACCCTGCCGTCATTTGGAGAGTTTACTGGCGGATACGATGTCGCGATCGGGCACCATGCAACGGCCTATGTAGTAGCTGAAGATGTGGTGACCCCGTTTGGCTAAGTCCAGAGCTGCTCCTGTTCCAAGTTGTCTTACGTCATATCAGCTGATTGTAATAAGCTCTCCAGCCACCGAATTTCGTAATTTCCTGTTTGCCATCGACCGTCATGATCTCGTCGATGACGCCTAGAACCACCTCAACATCGGCTAGTTTGACCTTGCCTATCGCTAGCCCTAGGGATTCCTGCATTGAAATTTTTCCTAATCCTGCTAGCGGAACATCCTAAACTTCAACAGCGATCGCCCCCCCTATTGAACGCGAATCATGGCGTCTCGAACGCTATGTCGAATCCTCTTTGCCGAGGGCACCAGGAGCACCCACTAAAGTACGTTTAGGGGAACAGGTCACAATCATGATGACTAGCGTCAGAACTTGTAGGGATAGCTCACTCACAATTGCAAAATTGGCAGACCAGTAGCTGCCAAAGCAAAATGTGAGGAATGTCACCAAGCATCTGTCGAAACGCATCAAAATTTTCTGCTGAGTACCTGTGCTGGTCGCGTGTTAGATGTAGGGATGTGCAAGTATGCCAGCTACAAATCAGTCATAACCTTTTCTCGAAATTCAAAGCATATTGCGTTACGGTATCTTTCTACGGACTAATTATCCGATGATACAGATGTAATATGTTTTTTTGGCAAGACCATCTGTATTGCTTCCCTGTTTGCACTTTTTCCTGATATGGCTGCTCTCCCGTGTGTCGGATATTTTCCGCCTCAAGCCGTAGTACTTCCTACATCTACATACTGCTTCGTAATGCTCTGCTTAAAACAGGCTGTCGCTTCATAAGCATGCCAATCTAATATCAGGGTGACTTGGTAAATCAGTTCCTGTAACGCCCCCGAACAGATTTCTAGTCATGAAAATTGTCACTTCCGCTGTTTTTCAGGGTACTTCTACCCTGTCCACCGTCGTGCTGGCTTCTACTAGTCTTGTCGTAGTCAATGCTGCGATCGCTCACGCCATGCCAACCATTCAGGTTGATAGCGACGGATCCGTTCAAGTTGATAGTAATGCCTTCGACTTATCAACAGGTCCCAACCGAAATTCATCGAATATTCCCATGCCTCGCAGTTTGATTCAGCAGCGTGAAGAAGGCGTTGCTCAACCTGTTCGTCGTGACCAACTCGCCCCCAACTCTATCGAGTTTAGAACCGATGCCGATAGCATTAATCGACAGCTACAGCCACTACTGCCAGGGTTCGAAATTCGTGAAGAATCCCTCCGACTCTCAACTCAATTTGAACTGCAATATATTCCTGGCGATCACGGCTATGGCGAAGGTATTCAAGTTGCTGTTTATGGTCCAGACGGTAGCGTTAAGACGGTAGAACGAGGATTTGTGCGGGGTGATATTGTACGTATTGGTCCTGATGGACAAGCGCTGCCTAGAGTTGCTCAAATCACCGCCGTGTATGGGACTGAAGATACCGTCGAACTGCGAGTCTTGAACATTCAGCGTGATGGTGGTCAACCCCGCGAATCCGGTGTTTACTTCACAACCACTGGTGAATTGGCTGTGGAAGACTTACCTGGTGGAGGCGACTTGGATTTTGACGATGGCAATTATTTTGAGTTGTCTGGCGGGCAGGGCGCCACTCGTGTCTTTCAAGAGGTTCAAGCCGTTTCAGACACCGTTACTTATCGTACAGAGATCGTTGAAACGCCTTTGATGCCACTGCTGCGCGAAGAGCAAATTGTGGATGAACGTTCCATGCGCGTAGAGCAAACATTTACTGAGGTTGAAGAAGAACGAGAGTTTGGTTACATCGAGAACGATTTGATCGCTCCTCATCTCTTACCTCATGCTGCTGGTATTAGCACAGCTGACGATGAGCAGCTTGTTTATAGCCAATATACGGATGCGGCCCAAGTGCGCCTGGGCAGCGATGGCGCTAGTTTAGTCGGACAGTTGCCTCCGCTGGTCAGCAATCCGGATAGTCCACCCACCTTGCTGACTGGCAGCCTCCAGGTTGACCCTACGGTCGAAGACAATCGAGCGGGTATTAATGTCACCCTTGGCCTAACTCAATTTTTGGCTCCCACTCACCGAGCAGCGATTGATATGTATGGTCAGACGCTGGTTAATCCTGATCTTGATGGGCCAACTCTCCTCCAGCCCACAGGACTGATCAATAACACTCGTTTAGTTGGGTTTGTCCCTCCGACACCTGAACAGACAGTGCCGGGCGATCGCCTTTCTTCCATCGATGGCGTGTTCGATTTACCGGACAATCAGACCATCATCATTGCGCCTCCTGAACCTGATCAAGTGGGATCGGGGGACTCTGCCTACCTGCGTAACGTAGGCGGATTAATTGTCGTCAAGAACGATGGCACTTTGGAATTTGTTCCGCAGTGGAATCAGCAGGGATACCTAACTGAACCCTTCACGCTGACCGCAGGTTCAGCCCGTCAGGTGATTTATGCCTTGGTTCCTCAACAGGCCGACCAAAATCTACAGCTAGGACAGTCTTACGCTGTTCTTAACCAGTCTGCGAATGGGTATCAAATTCTGGATGGCGGCTACCAGATCATTGCCGCGAACCAGTATCCTGAGAACTTTAGACAAGAGCTTCTAGACGTCTATGCCGTCGAGGATACGCTAGCAGGAAAGAATTTCTCAACTGAACGCTTCAATGGCATTCGCGGAAGCTATCGTCAGGTACCAGGAGGACCCCTGATCAGCACGTTCGATGTCACTCAGCCGGATGCCGTTGATGCCCGTGTTGGAAACCAGCTCTCAACCCCAGACACTATAATCCCGGCAGATCCAGGTCAAACAGGTTACTTCACCACAACAGTAGCAGGCGGTCTCTATGTCCGAGGTGCACTCGCAGTAGGGCTAGGCAATCAGCGAGATAGCGTTACAACTACCACGTCTACATTGCAGGGCCAAGTTGATGTAACCTCTCGGCAAGTAACGACCAACGTGTTTGCGACTCCTCAAACGCAGGTCGAAACCCGGACGACAGAGCTCATTAACCGCACCAGTGAAACAAGACTGCAAACCGGGCGAACCACTTTTGATATCGATGCTGACGGTATCTTGAGTAATATCGACGTACAGCTCAACGCGCCTGTTATAACGTCACCTGTCTCAGAATTTTTAGAATCTCCCACCGTCGTAGATACCTCGGTACAACTGGGGACTGAATATCTGGCAAGTTCGATAACAGAAACGTCCACCGATGCTGTGCTCGTAGAAGACAGTGTTCGTTTGGTTGATCAGCAAATTACTGTTGACAAAGACGCCTACCCAAACTTTTCCCCGGTCATCGGTGAATTGGCAGTAGGTGGTGTGCTGAATTTAGGACAGACTCCTTGGACGCCTGCGGCGAATACTGTACGAGCAGAGTTGTTTGCTCAGGCAACCGTTTTAGGGCGTGAAAACACCAGAGAAACTACAGGTTGGCGTGTTGAAGCAGTGATTAACCCTTTTGGAGAAGAACACCGTCCAGCCTATAGCTATGATCAAGACGGCACGCTAACCCCGATTTATCAAACCCAACTGGTACTGGATGAGGATGGCAATCCGGTAATGGCAGCCGTAACAGATGCCTCTGGTCAACCTATGGAGGTGGAAACTTCTGAGTTTGTTCTAAATGAAGCAGGAGAGCGTATTCCTCAGACAGTTGGTACTGGCCGACCTGTAGGCCCCAAAGTCTATTTACGGGTTGAGGATGTGTTTGCCCGAGATGAGGGAGTCTTGGTAGACGGTGGTCTGACGTTTGATTTTTGAGCAAATCTATACAAAGTCACTCATTACTGCGCCGATTGATGTGTTGCCTGCTTCCAGCAGGCTTGACACATCATCAAGATTGGCTAACGAGTTGCTCTGCAGATGAGTTGCTTTGAGATTGTTCTGGCCTAATTTCTACGATATGAGCGGGTTCTTTGGCCTTGAGAAACCAAAGAATCACGATTAAGGGCAGAGCATACTTGTCCCATGGAAAGGCTTTGAGCATGATGCCAGCATTGAATAGAACCATCCAAAAAGTCAGATTGACAGAATAGAAACGCCAACAAGTTAATAAAGCTAATCCATAAAACAGCACATTGGCGAGCTGCTTAACAGGCATAGCCTGAGCGATTTCCCAGACGACGCCTTTGCAATTCGTTGGCGTAAACACAATTAACAGAAAAAGCAGGATGGCTGCAATGACAGCTTTGGAACGACAAAAAGGTTGCTTCCTAAATTTTTGCGGAAATAGAAAACATTCGGGAAGGACGTAAAAAAAACCTATACAGGCTAGAAAATACAGGCTGCTGTCAATTGCCAAGCGATCTAGGAAAGCGGAGATATTCCAGAACTGCAACAGTTGCTCTGGGTTCAAGCTTTGTAAATCCTGCTGTACCGGGGGAACTGAACGATGCTCAAAGGCGGCAGCAGGAGCAAATCCGTTAAAAATTAGAAGCCAAACTAGGATCGTCGAAGCGGCGACAGAGCTACTGAAAAAGCTTGTATTCAGCTGCCGACGTTTTTTGACTGCATTGAATAGTTCATAAGCCGAAATGGCAAGTGGAAAGGCTAGCATGTATTGCCGTGATGCGATCGCTAATATGAAGCTCAACCCACTGCTTAAGGCTCGATGCCGCAGATAAAAACTAACCCCAAGCAGAACAAAAAAAATTGCGATGATGTCTGTGTAGTAAAGCGTGCTGAACCAAAGAAAGTATGGACAGAGAAAAAGCCCAAACAGTGCCTTAATGGGTGTCATACCGTCTCTATTTCCCGGCCAGCCTATGATAAGGGCGATCGCTATTGACAATACGAAATTGGCTAAACGACCCCAAAAAAGTTCCCCAGGGAATATTTGCTGTAGTTTTCCATAGAAGACGAATGGTAGCGGAGTATTAAGTTGATCGTAGTTACGGATTTGCTCTAATGAAGGCAACAATGAGTGACTAAACTGTCGACTCGTCTCGAAAAAAGATGACTCATCTGCCCACGGTAAACCCTGAAGCTGATCAACCCCAAAGAATAGTGCAGAATAGACTGCCAATATTAATACTGTCAGTAAGCATAAAGGTTTCATCGTAAAAATAGAACTTAACCATTTCGCTCATATTCTTCCAAAACTGACACAAATTCTGTGTTTTTTTTGACAACATTTTCACAAATTAAATTTCAAATACGGAGAGCACATTGACATCTTCTCCATCTCTATGAAGCAACTTCAACTTTTGGTTAGGCGCAAAAAAGCCATCAAGCAGAAATTTATTCCTAACGGAATATTGACATTTCCTTGAAATTAAAGTAATCGAAAAAATCAAGCCCTTGAAGTTTTCGGCAGTCAATTATTTGAAATTGATTTCTATTCATCCAAGTCCCGAATTTAAGCGCTGCACTCATTTGGCTTAAGCCCTTTAGCAGCAGGAAGTTTTAGACTGGAAAGAGATTCGCTTTTTCTGGCTAACCTTGACCTTTTACCTTTGGTTTCCTGCCTTTTGCCGTCGCTAAGGTTTGATAACTCAAACACTGGAACATGAATCTACCCTTGATCTTCTTGTTTCCTTTAATGAAATCGTCCCTGGGTTGTTGCACAACCATTCTGTTGCGGTAAAGTAGGCCGTAGATTTTGGACTATCTGTGGGGAGATATGCGCTGGAAGCGATTTTTAACTGGGGTAATGTTGGGAGTGATCGCAAGCTTCTGCATCGCTTGCACACAGACTGCACTACAGTCATCGACCACGACTTCATCCCCTGCGGACAGTTCGATAGAGCAAACAGAGACGGTTGAAACGACAGCCGCTGCTCCAGAACCAGACCCAACACCCCAGGCGCTACCTCAGGCAACTCAGCAGATGCTGGCCAGTCTGGGTCAGGAGCTAGTCGATCCACCCCGTGGAGACCTCCGCATGGTGGTGATGAGCGATCTGAATGGCGTCTACGGCTCTACAGACTACGATCCTGAAATTGACAAGACGATGGCCCTGATTCCCTTTTGGAATCCGGACTTAGTGGTGTGTAGCGGCGATATGGTAGCGGGACAGGATCTGACCCTCACCCCTGACCAGATTCAGGCGATGTGGACCGCTTTTGATGACCATGTTATGGCTCCCTTGCGAGCAGCGGGTTTGCCTTATGGGTTCACCATCGGCAATCACGATGCTTCCAGCGCATTGGGCATTAACGATGTTCATTTGTTCCAGCAGGAGCGCGATTTGGCAACTGCTTATTGGCAAGCTCCTGAACACGATCCGGGGGTGGATTTTGTTGATCGCTTCGAGTTCCCCTTCTATTACGCCTTTCGTCACGGCGATATCTTTTTCGTGTCTTGGGATGCTTCCTCTAGTCAAATCCCAGAGGACAAGCTGGCTTGGGTAGAAGAGGCACTGGCAAGTGAAGCGGCTCAGAACGCTCGCATGCGAATTCTGTTAGGACACTTGCCGCTGTACGCCGTTGCTGTAGGCCGCGACGAACCTGGCGAAGTCATGGACAATGCTGACCAGCTTCAAGCCATGTTGGAAAAGTATGACGTTCACACTTACATCAGTGGGCATCATCATGCCTATTATCCAGGCCATCGCGGCAATCTTCAGCTCTTACACATGGGCGTCATCGGATCAGGACCCCGCCCTTTGATTGACAGTGACTTACCACCCCGGAAAGTACTCACCGTATTAGATGTGGACTTTGATGCGCCTGACCCAACTCGCTACACCACCTACGACATTCAAACAATGGAGGTGATCGAGTATAGCGATTTACCCCGCTTCCTAACTGGGCACAACGGCAGAGTACTGCGGCGTGATGTAGACGAAACGGAAATTAGCGCTGATGAGCAAGCTTTTTGCGAAGCAATGCTTGGAGCAGCATCGTGTACGTCTTAGTTTTACGGCTTAGTTTTACGGCTTAGTTGGTGATCAGGGTTGGACTGCGAAGCTCTGACTAAAAGGGGGATGCCTATGCTGCATCCCCTTTTAGCCGAAACAGCAGCTTATACTAAGCCCCTTCACGAAGCTTTTCAAGGACACTTTGATCTTCCATTGTGGTGGCGTCGCCCGCGATCGCCTCTCCGCTAGCAAGATTCCGCAAAAAGCGTCGGATGATCTTGCCAGACCGAGTTTTAGGCAGAGCATCGGCAAAGCGAATATCGGCGGGGCGAGCGATCGCGCCAATCTCTTCCACAACGTGCTGTTTTAGGGTCTTCTTCAAGTCGTCGCTAGGTTTCTGAGTCCCTTCCAACGTTACAAAGGCGAATACCTCCTCTCCAGTAATCTCGTTTCTCCGGCCTACGACGGCTGCTTCAGCGACGGCTGGATGAGAGACCAACGCGGACTCGATTTCCATCGTTCCCAGGCGGTGACCAGAGACGCTGAGGACATCATCCACACGACCCATAACCCAAAAATAGCCGTCTTCGTCGCGACGAGCGCCGTCTCCTGCAAAGTACAGGTAGTTTCCATCTTGGGGCTGAATATGCTCCCAATAAGTGCGGCGGAAGCGATCGTCATCTCCGTAAACGGTCCGCATCATACTCGGCCAGGGGTGCTTGATCACCAAGTAGCCGCCCTCGTTATCACCAACGGGTTGCCCCTCAAGATTGACCACATCGGCCAAAATGCCAGGGAATGGCTTTGTTGCCGAACCCGGCTTCGTGGGCGTTGCACCGGGTAACGGTGTCAGCATAAAACCGCCTGTTTCCGTCTGCCACCAAGTGTCTACAATGGGACACTTGCCGCCTCCGATCACTTCGTGATACCACATCCATGCCTCAGGATTGATGGGTTCGCCTACTGTTCCTAGAATCCGTAGAGAGGACAGGTCGCGGGCTTTAGGTTCGTGCTCTCCCATTTTGATAAAGGCTCGAATCGCGGTCGGCGCAGTGTAGAAGATGTTGACACCATATTTCTCTACAACATCCCAAAAACAGCCGGGATTAGATGGACGGGGGACGCCTTCGTACATGAGGCTAGTCGCCCCGTTCGATAGAGGCCCATAGACGATATAGCTGTGGCCTGTAATCCACCCCACGTCGGCAGTACACCAGTAGACATCCGTATCGCGGTGGTCAAAGGTCCACTGATAGGTCATGTGAGTGTACAGGTTATAGCCGCCTGTCGTGTGGACAACACCTTTGGGTTTGCCTGTGGTGCCGCTGGTATAGAGGATGAACAGCATGTCTTCGGCGTCCATCACCTCAGCCGGACAGTGGCCCGATGCTGTCTTTTGCAAATCGTGCCACCAGTGGTCGCGACCGGGCACCATCGGAATTTTTTCTTTCGTGCGTTGGATGACCAGGACGTTTTGTACGCTGGGGGCAGCATTACTCTCCAGCGCCTTGTCTACTGCGGCTTTAAGCGGAATAATCTTATCTTTGCGAAACCCACCATCTGCCGTGATGACGACTTTAGCTTCGGCATCATTGAGCCGATCGCGCAGCGCATCGGCACTAAACCCACCAAAAACAACAGTATGAGGAGCACCAATGCGGGCACAGGCCAGCATGGCGATCGCCGCTTCAGGAATCATCGGCATGTAAAGGCCAACGCGATCGCCTTTTTGCACGCCCAAGTCCTTCAAAACATTCGCCATCTGACATACTTCGCGATGCAATTCCGCATAAGTCAGCGTGCGAGAATCACCCGGTTCCCCTTCCCAAATGAGGGCTGCTTTGTTGCGTCGCCAAGTGGTCAAATGACGATCTAAACAGTTGTAAGAAATGTTGATTTTGCCGCCGCTAAACCATTTTGCAAAAGGGGGCTGCCAGTCCAGTACAGTGTCCCATTTCTCAAACCAGTGCAGTTCGTTCTCAGCCAGTTCTGCCCAAAAGGCAGCCGGATCAGCTGCCGCTTTCTGATAAAGCGCTTCGTACTCTGCCATGCTCTTGATACGGGCGTCAGCAGCAAAGTCAGCAGGCGGCTCAAACAAGCGCTTCTCATTTAGGATAGATTCGATCGTCGGTTGAGACATAGCGGTGATATAAAATTGCGGTGCTAAAGATGCTGGCAACCAGCGTTCTTGCACCTCAAACCATACGCGATCGCTGCACCGAACATTCAATCTGTCCAATTTTATTAACTTCAGCACGATGCGCGCTTTGGATGGAAATCTTGCCGTCAAATGAATTGCAAAACAGATTAGAAATCAATTTAAATTGCTGATCAGGTAATCTAATTGTTTATATAGATGACAACTTGATTCTGAAGTATTTGGAACGTTTGTAAAACACTCACGTGTCTCTATCTTTAGACGCTTTCATAGCGAGGAACTCTACCTTCGGAGTACGCCCCAAGCTAGATGTTTCAATCTCAAGAAATCGGTTTATTAGAAATGGTTGGTGCTTAGAACCTAATCGCTATGAACGCTATTCCTGACTTTGACATCATCCGTTTTAATGCGGGGTTTTCAGGCCGTGAGGCTGAAAATACAATTGGTGCTCTGGATGTCGCAACTCTTTACTTTGCATTCGCCTAAATGCGGGTTTCGGCCTTCTTCGGAAGACGTATTTCCATCAAAAGTCTGTTGTACTGGGCAGTTGTGCAGAGCAATCTTGCTGGGTTAGTGAGGCTTTAGCGCTTGTAGCTGTACGCGCAAGCGTTGGTATCGGGCCGCTTTACCCCAACAAGGTTTTAGAGCGTAGACAATGTTTCGGAATGTGGACTTTCGAGACAGTGGAGCCACAATAACTAGCAACATGGGCTGCGCTTTCCCATAAACAGTTCTCTAAGCACCCCTTTAGCTGTTACGAATCAAGGAAACCACCATGAACCTACTTTTTATGGGTCAGCTGCTGAGTGTGTTAGCTCAGCTAGAGGATCCTGGAATTGATACCCCTGAGGAAGCTGCCCTGATTTTTTCGGGGCCGCAATTTTTTATTGCTTTGCTGTCGGGTTTGGTCCTAGCGTTTGGATTTCAGCTGCTGTTGACTAATCTGTCCGTCGCAGCGGGCATTTCCTACGTTGGGCATTCCTCTTCGTCCTCATCCTCATCCAGCAAGTCTTCCAGCGGCTCTGGAATAGGCAAAATTAGCGTAGCCGTTGGGATTTGGACTCTGATTACGGTTAGTTTGGCGCTGTTTTTTGCCTGCTGGTTAGCTGTCAAACTCAGTCTTTATAACAGTGCTTTGTTAGGCGCTATCACAGGACTTGTCATCTGGGGCACCTATTTCTCCCTCTTGTTCTGGGTTAGTTCTACGACTGTAGGTTCGCTCATCGGTTCCGTTGTTCGTACAGCAACCTCTAGCTTCAACTCCTTGGTTGGCACCGCAACGGCTGCCTTTGGGGCCAAGGCTGCTAGCAATCAGGTTTATGAAACGGCTGAAGCGGTTGCAGCAGCGGTTCGCAAAGAGGTGGTCCAGGGGATTGACAACACCAATCTTCTTGACTCAGTTCAAGACTATGTTGTCACCTTGCGATCGCCTCAGCTAGAAACAGAAAGTCTGGAGGCAGAATTTGAGCGTCTCATTAAAACGTCCAATCTGTCCTCAACAGCGACTCCCGAAATTCTGGACCAAGTTGATCAAGCAGCATTTGAAAAGCTGGTTAGCCGACGTACCGATCTTTCTCGTGAGGAAGCTCGTCGGGTGGCCAAGCGCCTGCACCGTATTTGGCAGCGAGAGCTGAGTGGCTCGTCGGGTCGGCAGCCTCTAGCTGAACTGGTTGAATACGTTCAGAGTGCTCGTCCTGGCGATAAGATTGCTGACCGCCTGAGCGATCGCCTGGATCAGTTTTTGGATGAGTATCGTAAGCAAGGACAATCTCAGCAGCAGACCCCTGGTATTGTGTCCCAAGGCTTCAACGCCCTCATGGGAGCCGTGATGGGCAGCACTGATTTGTCAGAACTCGACGTTGAGACCGTCACCAACAAAGTGAAGCAGGTCAAAAATCAGCTGGTCGATCAGGGCAGCAGCGTTGCTCAACAGCTGGGCAGTGACGAAGAGCGCTACAGTGTTGTTAAAGCGGATGTCGAAAGCTATTTGCTGAACACCTATCCTTGGCAGATGAAGCCAGAGCGTTTGCGAACTGAGTTTAGAGAAGTTCTCTATGACGCCAACGCGGATACGGGTCTCTTGCGACAGGAGCTTGATCGGTTAAACCGCGATTACTTTGAAACGCTGTTGAGCGATCGTGGCCTACTGACACCCAGTGAAATTGAGCGCACTTCTAATGTGCTGGAAGCCGTGCGGGTTCAGGTACTCAAGGAAGTGATTGATATTGATCGATTTGAGCAAGCAAAAGCTCTGAAATCTCAGGTGGAGGTCTTCTTACGCACGACGCCCAAAGCTGAGTTGATGTCAGATATGGGCAAGCAAGCATTCCATGCACTTGTTGAAGATGACGATGCTAGTTTTGATGATTTGCAGGTTCGCTTTTCTGAACTGACTTATGATTTCTTTGCTCGCCATCTAAGAACTCGTAATGATCTCAATGAAGGTGAGATTCAGCTGCTTGCAGCTCAGTTTGAACAAATCAAAAACGAGACGCTGCAAAATGCCCACAACCTTCAAGACCGGGCTAAGATGCGTGCTCAAGAGCAATGGCAGAGTGTCCAAGATCACCTGCGGAATACGGGCAAGCCTGAGTTGAATCCCGAAGGTATCAAGCGTGACCTGAAGATTTTGCTGAATGAGCCGGATGTTGGGGTTCAAAGGCTGAGACAGCGCTTTTCTCAGTTCGATCGCGAAACGTTGATTCGGCTATTGGGTCAGCGAGAGGATTTGAGTGAGACTGAAGTGCGTCGCATTGCACGAGATGTTGAGTCTAACTATCAGCAGGTTGTGAATGCACCTGGTAAGCTGTCGGCTCAAGCTCAAGCTAAGTATGATGAGGCGACTAGCGCGATCTCGGATTACCTGCGTCGGACCGGCAAGCCCGAACTTAATCCCGAGGGCATTCAGCGTGATATCAATCTGCTGCTGAATGATCCTAAGGCTGGAACTCGGGCGATGAGAGCGCGTCTAGCTGCGATGGACCGGGATACTTTGGTTCAGCTGCTTAGTCAGCGGGACGACCTGAGCGAGGAAGAAGTCAATCAGATCATTGATGACATTCTTGAAACGATCCGCAGCATCCTCAAATCTCCTCAGCGACTGGCTCGTCGGGCCAAGGCTCAAGTCATGTCCTTTGAGCAATCGTTGGAAGATTACTTACGGAATACTGACAAGGCTGAGCTTCATCCCGAAGGCATCAAGCGTGATTTGCAAATCTTGATGAACGATCCTCGGGCTGGTGGACGTCGCATACAACAGCGATTAGCTCAAATGGACCGCAGTACTGCGGTTGCGCTGTTAGCTCAGCGTCCTGACATGACTCAGCAGGAAGCCGAGGCCGCCGTTGATCAAGTCTTTGCTGTCCGGGATGAAATTCTGGCTCAGATTCGCAATGTTCAAGAGCAAGTGAAGGGCATGATCCGCAGTGTGCTGGCTCGCATTCAGGCTTACCTGGATTCTTTGGATCGTCCTGAACTCAATTACGACGGTATTCGTCGAGATCTTAGAACGCTGTTTGATGATCCGCAGTCGGGTCTCGAAGCCTTGAAACAGCGCTTCTCTCAGTTCGATCGCGATACCTTAATTGCTGTCATGAGTTCCCATGACTCCATCTCAGAAACTGATGCGCACCGCATTATTGGTCAAGTGGAGTCGGCGCGCGACAGCGCTATTCGTAAGGCAGAGCGGTTAGAGCAAGAGGTTGAAAACCGGGTTCAGGCACTGAAACATCAAGCACAGCAGCAGGTCGAAGATACTCGCAAGGCAGCTGAAGCAGCCGCTTGGTGGATTTTCTCGACAGCCGCCGTCTCTGCGATCGTCTCTGCAATTGGTGGTAGCCTCGCTGTTCTGGGCTAGGTCGTCTATTCTGACCGTGTTCAACCACCCTCATAAGTAAGGTAAGCAATAGGTAGGGTAGGCGTATGTCTACCCTACCTTTATGTTGATTGGGGTTTTGTCTTAACCCAAACTGGACGTTAATTGACCGGGATGTAGGTTGGTGCAACGTCGACAGGCTGATAGCCCGCAGCAATGCATCGTGCCAGCGCTTCATCCGTAGCATAGCCAGCTGCATCAGCCACACCAACAACACAAGCAGAATAGCGCTGTGGCAAAAGACTGCGATGACAGTGAAGAAGAACTTCCTGGGAGTCATCGACCGCCAGCGTTTGATGAATACTACTTACACAGGTCGCAACCTCATCAGGACGGCGATCGCGACTACATGCTGTCAGCGCATCTTCGGGCACAACTGACGCCACTGACAGGACGTTCGTCACGCAACTGGAGACCTGAGAAGGTTCTAAGGAAAGGGCGCAAGCGACCGCAGCAGTATCAGCAGCGATTCCGGCATCGATTAGCTCATCCGTGCAGCCTTCGTAATTCACATCATTGATGGCATGGGCAGGTGCTGACATCAAAGGCAATGCAGCCGCCGCCGCAAAGCCAATTGCGGCAAACGGTATCGCAGGCCACTGGAGAAGTTTAGGAAACCGAGAAAAATGAATCATGACAGAAGATAAACGGTTATATCAGTTGGTTAACGGTGCAATAAGCGCTGACAAGAAAAATTAAGACCGATTTACGATTGTTCTGAAGTCTTCTCTATAGAACCCCTAACGATATTCCTACATAATCCAGCCTTTCAGGAATGAGAGCAACGGGACAATCGTTCTACAGTAGAAGATAGCTCAAACGTTACCTACGTAAACCTGAGGGTATCTCGATATGCATTTAAGTGACGTAACCCACCCGAACCAACTTCACGGTTTGACGATTCATCAACTCGAACAGATCGCTCGTCAGATCCGAGAAAAGCATCTGGAAACCGTTGCCACCAGTGGGGGCCACTTAGGTCCTGGTTTGGGCGTCGTCGAATTGACCCTAGCACTTTATCAAACCCTCGATTTGGACTTTGACAAAGTGGTTTGGGACGTAGGCCATCAAGCGTATCCTCATAAACTCATCACCGGACGCTACCACGACTTCCACACCCTACGCCAAAAAGATGGTGTTGCCGGCTATCTCAAGCGCTCCGAAAACAAGTTTGATCACTTTGGAGCTGGACACGCTTCCACCAGCATCTCAGCTGCTCTGGGTATGGCTCTAGCTCGTGACCTTCAAGGGGATGACTATAAGGTGGCTGCTATTATTGGCGACGGTGCACTCACTGGAGGGATGGCACTGGAGGCCATCAATCATGCTGGACACCTGCCAAATACTCGCTTACTCGTTGTTCTCAATGACAACGAGATGTCGATTTCGCCCAATGTTGGCGCAATTCCTCGATACCTCAACAAGATTCGACTCAGCCCACCCATGCAGTTCCTCACAGACAATCTGGAGGAGCAATTCAAACATCTGCCCTTTGGTGAGTCTTTGACTCCTGAACTGAGCCGTGTCAAAGAGGGGATGAAGCGGCTAGCTGTTCCCAAAGTGGGAGCTGTTTTTGAAGAATTGGGCTTCACCTACATGGGCCCCGTAGATGGTCATAATTTGGCTGAACTAACCCACACCTTCAAAGAAGCTCATAAGATTGAAGGCCCAGTGCTGGTTCATGTCGTCACGGTGAAAGGAAAGGGCTATGCGATCGCCGAAGAAGACCAAGTCGGCTATCACGCTCAAAATCCCTTTGATTTAGCAACAGGCAAAGCTAAGCCATCTAACAAACCCAAGCCCCCCAAGTATGCCAAGGTTTTCGGCACAACCTTGACCAAGCTGGCTGAAGACAATCCCAAAGTGGTAGGCATCACCGCTGCAATGGCAACGGGAACCGGGCTAACGACCCTGTGTCAGAAACTGCCCAAGCAGTACATCGACGTCGGTATTGCCGAGCAGCACGCGGTCACTCTTGCTGCCGGACTCGCCGCTGAAGGGATGCGTCCCGTTGCTGCAATCTATTCCACCTTCTTACAGCGGGCCTTTGACCAAATCATTCACGATGTCTGCATTCAAAAGCTGCCCGTCTTTTTCTGTCTAGACCGAGCAGGCATTGTGGGAGCTGATGGCCCAACGCACCAGGGAATGTATGACATCGCCTATCTCCGGTGCATTCCCAACATGGTCATCATGGCACCTAAAGACGAAGCCGAACTACAGCGCATGATTGTCACGGGAATCAACTACACTGACGGCCCGATCTCGGTCCGTTATCCCCGTGGTAACGGGGTCGGTGCTCCGTTGATGGAAGAAGGCTGGGAAGAACTGCCTATCGGCAAAGCTGAAGTGCTGCGGCGAGGCGATGACCTGTTGATTTTAGGCTACGGTTCCATGGTCTATCCGGCAATGCAAACGGCTGAAATCTTGAGCGAACATGGTGTTCAAGCAACAGTGGTCAATGCTCGATTCGCGAAACCCATCGATGACGAGCTAATCTTGCCCCTAGCACAACAAATTGGCCGCGTTGTCACTATGGAAGAAGGCTGCATTATGGGTGGATTTGGTACGGGTGTTGCCGAAGCGCTACTGGATGCCCAGATCTCTGCGAAAGTCGTTCGGTTGGGTGTGCCAGACGTATTAGTAGACCACGCAACCCCTGATCAATCAAAGGCGACACTCGGTCTCACTCCCTCTCAAATGACAGAAACCATTCTCAGCAAATTCAGGCTAGAGCAGCCCACCGTTACCTTGCAACAGGCCTCGTCTTAGAACAGATAGCTAGCGTTCTTGATCTTCATCAATTCGTTCTCTAAAGGCGTGCCAACGGTACATCTTAAGGGGATTTTTGGGACAGCATTACCGCTGGTGGAGTGTCATTAGCGCAGCGTAATACACCATAGCCGGGTTTTCTATTTTCAGAAATCTCCTTAAGGCCTGGGAGAATTGGGGCGATGGAGACGATCGCTGTGCCATTTTCAAGAACTGGTTCAAGCAATCGTTGAACAGCGTTTAGGGCATCCTGGTCGCGGAAGCTGTAATCCTAGCAATTGCGTTGCCAAACCAGGGTGCCCAACAGTTGCGCGGCTATTTCTCCCTCAGATTGGGCTTACTAAAGGCAATCAACATTTGCTCTTTAACCCTGCCTGTCCTGGTGCCTCTACGATGACCTACCAAGTGCGTGTAACCGACATGCCGTCTAGCGATCGCCCCCGCGAGCGGCTACTAGCACAAGGCGCGAAAAGCTTGGCGACAGCGGAGTTACTGGCGATTTTGCTAGGGACAGGGCAGGGGCCTGGGAAGCTATCGGCAGTCGGTTTAGGACAATACATTTTGCAATCGCTGGGCCAGAACCAGCGAGACGCCATGAGTATGATGCGGGATGTTTCTGCTCGTGAGCTGATGAATATCTCCGGAGTCGGGCCGGCCAAAGCAACCAGTATTCTGGCGGCGATCGAACTCGGTAAACGGGTATTGCAGGCTCGTCCTCCCGAGCAGACCGTCGTTGATGATCCCAGCGTGGCCGCTGCCGCCCTCAGCCACGAATTAATGTGGCAGTCTCAGGAACGGTTTGCCGTCCTGTTTCTTGATATCAAACATCGCATCTTAGGGACGAAAGTCATCACCATTGGGACAGCGACAGAAACGCTAGCCCATCCTCGCGACATTTTTAAAGAAATCATTCGGCAGGGCGCAACCCGCGTCATCATCGCCCATAACCATCCATCCGGTAGCTTAGACCCCAGTCAAGAGGACATCCACCTGACACAACAACTGCTAGAAGCGGCCAAAATTTTGGGTATCCCGATTCTCGATCACTTGATTTTAGGGAACGGAGATTTTTGTAGTCTTCGTCAAATCACAGCGCTTTGGCAGGAATCTAGTGAACTCTGAGTAAGGTCTCTTAAAAGAAAATCTGTGATTGACTACCGCGCATAGGCGACTTCAGCTATTCTGTCACCCATGCAGACATAGGTGCGGGCTTTGGCGCTAACAACTCTCGACGGTGACAGGACTTCCCCCTCAGCAGCAGATCGATTTTGGCAGGGCAAAGCGGCTCTGACGTTTCATAAACAGGGCGATCGCACGCTACCTGAAGTTCAAACGCAGTCTCCCCTCAAGGTTCAGCGTCCCTTTTATCAAGACGGATCGCGTGTTTGTCAATCCGTCCTGTTGCACACAGCAGGAGGAATGGTGGGAGGCGATCGCCTGACTTACAACATTCGCCTTGCAGAAGAAACCCATGCTTTGATCACCACGGCTGCCGCTGCCAAAATTTATAGTAGACACCCTCAGCCTGCTCAAGTCAACGGCACAATCTACGTCAGTTCAGGAGCCTGTCTGGAGTGGCTGCCCCAAGAAGCGATCATCTTTGAAGGAGCACAATATCACCAATCTTGGCGTGTGGACCTGGCAGTAGATGCTCATTGGTTGGGATGGGACATCTTGCGGCTAGGGCGCACGGCCAGAGGAGAACGATTCTATAGAGGAGAAGTGCGATCTCGCTTTGAAGTTTGGCAGGATGGCACACCAATTTGGATTGATCCCCAACGCCTAGTCGGTAGCGAGAACCTGTGGCGAAGTCCCCATGCACTCAAAGAGTGTCCCGTCATTGCAACGATGGCCTGGATAGGAACCCATGCCGAGGCAGATTGGATCGACGCTGCCAGAGCCGCTTGGGAGACGCTGCCCAATCCTCAACTCATTGCTCAAAGCGAAGTTGGAGTGACCCGTCTACAAAAGGGCCTGCTGTGTCGTTACCGGGGACACTCCACCAACCAAGCTCGACGCTGGTTCACAACCGTTTGGAAACAACTGCGTCCTCGCTATGCAGAACCGCTGAAAGCCTTGCCACGAGTTTGGCAACGATAAAAAATCGAGAATATAGCGGCATGCATTTAAATCAAGCACGCCCCATTTCCTGTTCCCTGCTCCCTAAGACACTGAGATGGACTTAACCAACCTACACAGGACTCTATTCTGAACCCTGCCCTCTGACTCCCTACCCATTAGGACTGCCTCACCTGAAACACATCCCCTCACACAGAGATAGTGAGCTGAGAACCGTCTGGCGTTTTGAGGACATCAATGCGGGTGTCGAAAGCTTCACGAAAATGGGGAATGTGAGTAACCGCAAGGATGCAGGCAAAATCTGCGGCGATCGCATTAATGGCACCAACCAGGCGATCGCACCCTTCTCGATCTTGGGTACCAAATCCCTCATCAATAATCAGCATTTGTAACGGCGTTCCCGAGCGCTGAGCAAGAAGACGGGCTAGCGCTAATCGAATGGCGAAATTAACTCGAAATGCCTCACCACCAGAATAGGTTTCGTACGGGCGAGTGCCCTGAGCATCTGCAATAACAATATCAAGCGTGTCAATCAGCTTGCTTTGACGACTACGCCCAGCACGTTGAGTTACGAAACGAACGTGAAGTTGGTGAGCACTGAGCCGTCCCAAAATATGGTTCGTTTCAGCCTCTAGCTGCGGCAAAATGTGTTCAATCAGAAGGGCTTGTAGGCCATTGCGCCCAAAGGCGATCGCCAATTCATGATGCACTCGCAAGCTCCGCTGAGTCTGATGCAGCGTTTGTCGTTGCTGAGTCAATTGCGCCTGCACTTGTTCCAAATGGGATAGCTGCTGCTGAAGCGCCCCCTTTTGCGAGAGAATCTGTTCCCGCTGCTGCTGGCGATCGTTCATCCGGCTTTGCACCTGCTCAATATCAGATTGGCAATCTGGATAGGCCTTAATTTGCTCGGCCAATTCTTCAGCTTGATTAGTCAAGGAAACGTGTTGCTGCTCGACTTTCTGGAGTTTTTGAATGACCGATTCTAGCTGCGCTTCAAGGGGCGGCTTTTCTTGTCGAGCCTGCTCCAGTTTTTGGAACCGTAAGGCCCAGCGCTGAGCTGCCTTAAATTGAATGCGGGTCTGCTGATGCTCTTCCAAGCTATAGCCCAAGGCCGTCAGTTGAGCATCCAAGTCAAGCATTTTCTGCACTGTCTCAGACCTGGCTTGAGCCGCTATTTCAGCCTCTAAGTTAGCCATCTCTTGAACAAACTCGGGCCGTTTTGCGGAGAGCTGTGCCGTTTTCTGGGCTGCTTGACGAATCTCAGCTTGACGAATCTCAGCCCAGCGCAAACGATCCACCTGCCCTCTAGCCAGAGCATGGTCCCGTTCGTCATAGGCCAGCTGAATTAGCTGCTTCTCAATTTGTAGTAGTTCAGCTTGCACCTCCTGAGCGTAACTGCGTTCCCGCAAACAGCGTTCCAGGTGCGATCGCTCCTCTGCAACTGACTGCAACTGTTTAGCAACTGATTCGCTGGAGTTGAGCTTAGCCATCAAATGACCTCGCTGTTCCAAGACATCTCCGTAGTGAGCCAGCGCTTCCTCCAGTTCGCGATACTCCTGTCGCAGAACCTGAATTTCACGTTCAGAAACCGCTAGTTGCTCACGAATCACCCAAATCTGGCGCTGAAGATCCTCCTGTTCCTGGTGATGCTTCTCCAACACAGTTTCCCAATTATGCTGATAGAGAGGGCGATCGCAGACCGGGCAGGGCGCATCAGGCTGGTTCAACAACTGAAGCTTTTGATCAATTTGTCCCAATTGCACTTCGTAGCTCCGCTGCTCCGCTTGCAGCCGTTCCATAAAATGCCGCCGTTCTATCCCCTTCTCTCTCACCTGCTCTTGATAAGCCCGTTTTGCTGTTAGCGTTTCTAGAGTATGACCGACTTCTAAAACAGCTCGCTGAAGCTGTGGCTGTTGTGCCTGCTGCGCCTGAAGCTGTAGTTCCGAATGGTTTAGGGCTGAAAGTCGTGCAGCAAGAGTTGCCTGGGTTTGATCAAGCTGCCGCTGCAATATCTGTTGCCGTTGTCGTAAGGGACTCACTTGAAGTTGCAGTTGATCTAACGCTTTGAGGCGATCGCGAGCCGAGACCAACGCCAAGGCTGCTTTTTCCGTCTGAGGTTCTTTCTCAAGAATTGGCCTCAACTCAGACAGTTGTTTGTCCAAACTCGCCAGATCGTGCTGACGTTGCTGTAATCGGCTGTGTAACGCTTGCGCTTGCACTTGATGCGACTGATAGAGGTGATCGCGCTGCTGTTGAAGCGTTTGCTGCTGCTGAAACTTGCCTGAAAGCGCTTCATCTTTAGCTTCCAGAGAGCGCAGTTTTGCCAATCCGCTTTCAATGGCCTCAGTCTGGGCGACAACTTGCTCTAGGTCCTGAATATGCTGCTTCAGTTTCTGCTGTTCATCTCGCAATCGTTTTTGGTCAGCAGTCACGTGGACAATCTGCTGCTGGAGCAATACCTGAGCCTGAATGACGTGGTGCCGTTGCTGCCGCTGCTGTTGCAAATGGGACAGTAACTGTTGATCCTGGTCGTGCTCATTCTGAAGCGTTATCAGACGGTCTTCCAGCGCCTTAGCATCCTGAGCGATCGCACTCCGCTGATCAACTTGTTCCTCCAGCGCTATCAGCGAGGTTTCTAAAACAGATGTCTGAGCTTTGGCCTCTCGCGTACGTTCCTTGGCTTTCTCAGTCAGATCGTCATACTGACCGAGCTTAAGTAAATCAGCCAAAATTTGCTTGCGTTCGCTGGGGCGCTTCAGCATAAACTCATCAGCGCGCCCCTGACGTAAATAGGCAGAATTAACGAACGTTTCGTAATCCAGGCGCAGCGTTTGAATAATAAGCTGTTGCGTGGCCCGTATTCCCCGCTGGGTCAAAGGGCGAAATCCTTGCTCTGTCTGCACCTGAAACTCTAGGGAAGCCCCCTGATTGCGTCGTCGCGATCGCACGACTCGATAAATCTGCTGCTGGTGCTCAAAAGTAAAATTGACTTGAGTTTCCAACGCGCCCAGATGAACCACGTCATCCTCAGCCACAGTTCGACTTTGTCCCCAAATGGCCCAGCCAATGGCCTCAAGCAAAGATGATTTACCAGCCCCGTTAGGACCAGAAACACAGGCCACCTGGAGACCATCGAAGTTTAAATTCGCTTCTCGGTAACTCAAAAAGTTGCGAAGCGCTAACTGCCTGGGGATCATGCACGAAACAGTTATACTCTTTCTCTAAAATAGCAGTACGCGCGATCTTAAGTACAAGTGACCTTTAGAATATTTGATCTTCTGAAACAAACTTAGGTTCACAACAGAAATTGTGGATGATTTTGAGGATAGCTTTGCTGAATAGAAAATATCTTTATAGCTTTCATTGATAGGTGTCAGGAAAAACGAACACCCTTTTGGCTATTGACCTTCTTTAAACAGCTTCGCGTTCAAATATCAATTGATGACTGACCGTAAATCAGCTTCACGCCAGTAACCGTTTCGATTTCCTGCAGAATCTTCAGCTTTTCGTCAGCGTTTTTGACCTCAGACAGACTGACATATAAAGCCTCAATTCTCGCTTCTCTAAGTTGGCAGGACTTTTGAATAGATTCCTGCATGGGGGCCTCACTAAATGTCTCACGACAAACCCATTATTTTTGCACCCCAATTGAATCGCCTAGATGGAGTACCTTTGTTTCAAACTATCTTCAATCTAAACCAAACTGTGTAAAAAATTCGTGTCTCCAAGCAGACAAATCCTGTGAAATTGCAGCATTAGAAGACCGACAGACTGAGAACGCGAAGTTCTCAATCTCCCCCCTCTTTCCCTTTAGTCCATGCGCTAGGCTGTTGAAAGCGATGGACCTCTTGAATCACCTCAACCCATCCCTGTGCCAATGCTGCTAAGAGGCGATCGCCCTTTTGCCGAGTTGCCACTGTTGCATCACCCAAAACGCCACTGCGAGTCAAATCCCGAGTCACCCAAGCAAACGGAAGCGCTCCCTCCATGCTGAGAAGGCTGTTTTGGGGGAGACCCTGCGGGTATTCGCAGATAGCTTTGTCCATGCAGACCTGATCAGGCAAAATCGACAACATTAGGCTAGTTTCTGCGTCGCCAGCATGGATACCCAATTCAAGTTCTTTCGGTGTCAGCATCTCGGCTGCTGGGTTGGGAACGTTCCAGACAAAGAGCGGAAACACACTAAGATCAGAATGCATTTGATGCAAATCTCGCGCAGCCATATCCAGAACCTGAGGCTGTCCGCCATGCCCGTTAACCCACACCAACTTACGGAATCCAGCCCGATAAAAACTTTCTGCTGATTCCATCAATACCTGTCGTAGCGTTTGAGCTGAGAGCGTGATAGTGCCTGGAAAATGCCAATGCTCATTGGATTTGCCATAGCAAAGCGGTGGTAAAGCATAGGCTGGAATCGTTTCTGGCAAAAGGGTAAGCGCCTTACCAACAACCGTCGTTGCGATCGCCGCATCCACAATCAATGGCAAATGGGGACCATGCTGTTCAATCGCCCCAATCGGTTGAACGATAACAACATTGTCTTTATCTGGCATCGCCTCAACCATTGGCCAGGTAAGATACGGGAAAAAGCGATGGGCAGGAAGATCACCATGCATCATTCTGAGATAGCTCAATGTCAAAAACAGCTTCTCTTAAGGTACAAAACTTTGCTCTTGGCTATGTAGCCGCCGCCAATTTCGTGAAGACAAGACGGCGAGCCATTGGGCGATGAGCTAAGCACCTGAATGCGCTGGGTGCACAGACCTAGATGACTAAAGCTATAGCTCCTCAAAAACCAACTCAACCAAAAAAGCTCTGGGACATTACGCCCAGAGCCTCATTTCCTAAAAGTCACCCACAAAAACTGATTCCTAGCGGATGTATTCCTTCAAAACGCTGTTGCGGTTGGGATGACGCAGTTTACGCAGCGCCTTTGCTTCGATCTGACGAATCCGCTCACGAGTGACGTTGAAGGTTTGACCGATTTCTTCCAAGGTCTTCATCCGGCCATCATCTAGCCCATAGCGCAGGCGAAGAACGTCACGTTCACGAGGGCTTAGAGTCCCAAGAACACCTTCCAGGTCTTCCCGCAGCAGGCTCTTAGAAACTTCATCTTCAGGCGTCTCACCATCCGATTCAATGAAGTCACCCAAGCGAGAATCTTCTTCCTTACCAATCGGCGTCTCTAGGGAAATGGGGAGCTGTGCAGACTTAGCGATAAAGCGCAGCTTCTCAATCGTCATTTCCATGCGAGTCGCAATCTCTTCTTCAGTAGGTTTGCGACCCAATTCCTGAGATAGAAGCTTGGTGGTCTTCTTAATGCGAGAGATGGTTTCGTAAAGGTGAACAGGGAGACGAATGGTACGCGACTGGTCTGCGATCGCACGGGTAATTGCCTGCCGAATCCACCAAGTAGCGTAGGTAGAAAACTTGTATCCTTTCTCGTGGTCAAATTTCTCCGCAGCTCGAATTAAGCCTAGGCTTCCTTCCTGAATCAAATCCTGAAAAGACAAGCCGCGATTCATATACTTTTTGGCAATCGAGACGACCAGACGGAGGTTCGATTGAACCATTTTGTCCTTCGCCCGGCGCCCCAGGAAAAGCCGCTTCTGGAATGCCGGCAGAGGCATATCGACAGCCTCGGCCCATTCAGCATCGGTTGGCTCGTGGTCAAGCCCGTCCATCAAGTCATCACGGATTCGCTCCAGCTCTAGCAAATCAGCAATCTTACGAGCTAACTCAATTTCTTCCTCTGCACGCAACAAGCGAATTCGCCCAATTTCCTGAAGATAAAGGCGGATAGAGTCTTCGGTATAGTGCTTTTTCTTAGCTTGACCCCGGCGAGTGCTTTTTCCTTTTGCTGCTTTTGCTGAAGCTTTATCCCCCGAAGATTCGTCTGAATCGTCAAATTTGGATGAACCCCCGTCTCCTTCAATCAAGAGTTCCAGCTCGCTCTCTGGCTTAATTGCGCCGAGCAGTTCTTTCGCTTGAGTCATGCCGCGTTCCTCGTGCTCCTTCGTGCGTGATGCTTTGTCAAAAGTCAAAAAGGTCTGTTCAGCTTAACACCCTGTTTCTGTCATCACCTCAGGGGAGGATGTCAAAAAAGTGTAATAGACAACCGTATCTGAGACATGGATGAGTATTTAAGCTTTCGAAAACCTTTTGCTTAAACCACAGGCCAATACTTGTCCTCAGTATTTGTGACCTGTCTCACACGATTGTAGCCTTATAAACAAATTACCTACCACTCCTCCCAAACAAAAAACGGATCTCTTCGTCCTCCTAGAGATAGATATTAGATAGTACAAAATATCTGATCAAGGATTTTTTGAAAGTCCTGCGGCTCTCCAAAAGCCTACAAATTCGTAGCTTTGTCGCTTTTGCTGGAAGAAACCATCACAGCCCAGTTAAGTTAGCTAGAACTTATCGTTAAATTGTTTACGCATCAAAGATCATAATTCGTCACAAAACACTGATCGACACGGTATCTCGTCTTAGCCAGCCTAGAATTATCAAAGAAATGATTGACCTTAATCCCAACGCTGTTCCAGGATTGACACCGAATTCTGATATATCGAACATCAAGCTGCCATCGACCACTCCACGCTAAGATAAATGCGTCAATAGCGGGATCTACGCAGCCAACACTTGGCTTTAGAGTCTTGCTCCAGGTTTTTGGGGCGACCAACTCAAAGCCACTTGAAATGATTTTCGAGACAGAGTTGCGTAATTCCTGATTGAGTACTAGCAGGTTAAAGAGGTTCGACGATTTCTAATGAACCCAGAAACGCTTACTGAAGCAATTCAAAAAAGTTTTCGCGTCACTCTTGGCGCAACCGCTTCCCTCGTCGAGGCAATTCAAGATCCTCAGGGATCGCAAGCAAAGTTTTCCGCAATTGGAAACGATTTCGACCTGTTAACTCAAGAGTTAGAGGCTAAGGGGACTGACACTGAGCGAGAGGCCCGTGCCGTCGTTGACTCTATGATGGGTCAAATGAGTCAAATGCCGAATCCATTTGCACCCACTCCAGCCTCTGAGGCTACAGTCGATACCTATGCAAGTCCTGTTGCTGATGCATCTGTACAGGTAGAACTGGATGCATTGACCCAAGAACTGTTGACGCTTCGTCAGGAAATTGAGACTTTAAAGGCTCAGAAAAACATGTGATGCTCTTTATTCCCCTCAATGACTGCCGATAACGCTCGTGCAGAATACATTGGGGGGATGGCACAGTGCCAGTCAATTGTTGCGGTCTTTAAGCAAACGAAGAGCCTAGATCAGTTGGGACATCTTGCCATCGTCCCGGACCGATCGCTCGCAAAGCCTCTTTCAAAACCACATCACCGGTGTAAAGAGCCTTGCCAACAATAACTCCCGTCACACCCAGTCTTTCCAGCGTTAGTAGGCTGAGAAGATCAGTGACAGAGCTGATCCCCCCCGAAGCAATGACAGGAATTGGTATGACTTCGGCGAGCGATCGCAGAGCAGCCATATTAGGTCCCTTGAGTGTGCCATCACGCTTGATGTCGGTGTAAATAATAGCGGCGGCTCCTCGCTGTACCATGTCCTGAGCAAGGGCAATCGCCTCTACATCAGACGTTTCCAGCCAGCCACGAGTGGCAACCCGGCCATCACGAGCATCAATTCCCACAATAATTCTTCCCGGAAATTCCGTGCTCAGGGTGCTGACCAAACTAGGGTTTTCGACGGCGGCAGTTCCCAAAATGGCATACTGGACGCCCAAATCGAATAGCGCTGCAACCCGATCGCGATCGCGCAATCCCCCACCAACTTCAATGGGGATCGTTACAGCTTCTGCAATCGCGGCGATCGCCTGCCAGTTTTCAGGCTTCCCAGCTTTGGCTCCGTCTAAATCCACCAAATGAAGTCGAGTTGCCCCTTCGTCCGCCCAACGACGAGCCACCTCGACTGGATTCTCGTCAAACACTTGGGACTGGTCATAATCGCCTTGATACAGACGAACACAGCGCCCCTCCAACAAATCAATCGCGGGAATGACTTCCATGACACGTTCTTGCTCAGCATCGCCCATTGTATCGCTGAAGGTAGGAAGCAGAAGTAAGCTACAGCCTTTTGCGGTATACGGTTAACGGCAGTTGTCGCAATGGCCGCATTGACCTAGCTGCTGTGCCGCTTGCCGAAAACCAAACTGCTGGACAATGGTTTGCCAGCGACAGTTAGCAGACTGTAGAAAAGCTGGCATGGTGCTGTCTGATTGCCCTGCATGAGGCTTGCGAATAGATGTGTGGGATCGCAGGCGATAGTGAAAGGGATCCGTCCACTCCAAACGTTCCTGACTATGCAGATAGGAGAGCGCGATCGCGCCGTCTTTGAACTGCTGCTCCACCTGATCCAAACTTCCGTAGGGTGGAATTTGTCGACTAATCTGAATAGCCTTTTGCTGAATTTTTTGGGCTTGGGTCTGAAAAAACAGCGATCGCTGCTTATCGGTTGGGTCAAACCATCCTGTCCGTTCGCTCACGAGAGCCATAGCCTGAGCAGGTTTACCGTCTCGGCCAGCTCGGCCAATTTCCTGCACGTACTCGGTTAGCAAACTAGGAACATGGTAGTGGACCACCCACCTTAAATCGGGTTTATTCACCCCCATACCAAACGCATTTGTGGCAACCACGATTTGAACTCGATTTTGAATCCAGTCCTGTTCTCGCTGACGGCGATCGCAGGCTGTCAAACCAGCATGATAATTAGTGGCTCGATACCCCTGCTGCCGCAGCCAATCAGCAAGGCCCTCGCTATCTCGACGGGTGCGCACATATATCAGCCCTGTTTGATGGGGATGTTGCCGGACGAATTTCAGCAATCTTTCCTGTCGGCCTCGTGGCGTCCACACGGTTTGCACAGACAGGTGTAGGTTGGCACGGTAAGGACTGAGCCGAACGACTGTTGGCGATCGCAACCTCAACGTCTGACGAATAATCTGCTGGGCGATGGGATCAGCAGTTGCGGTAAAAGCCGCAATAGGGATCGCTGTAGCCCTACCTTGCTGAAGGGCCTGCCGGGCGATCCCCAACCTGCGATAAGCAGGACGAAAGGTTTCTCCCCATTGCACCAGACAGTGAGCTTCATCTAAAACAAGACCGTTTAGTTTCAAGTCAGGGCATATCAGCTCTTGCCAAATAGATTCGCTCAGCAGCGTCTCTGGAGACAGATATAAGAGTCGGAGTTGCTGATGCTTGAGCGCTTTGAGAACCCGCCATCGCTCTCTTTTAGGACGTTCACTGTGCAAAGTAGCCGCAGGCAAACGGCGATCGCGAAGATCCTGCACCTGATTTTCCATCAGAGCCACTAGTGGGGAAACCACTAAGGTCAACCCGGTTTGCAGCAACGCTGGCAGTTGAAAACAGAGGGACTTGCCGCCTCCAGTTGGCAGAATAATCAGGGCATCTTGACGCTGTAGCAAAGAATGAATGACCGTATCTTGAGGCGGACGGAAGTGAGAATATCCCCAAATTTTCTGGAGACGAGCTTGGGCGATCGCCATATTGGGCGGTGAGGACGCAGTCATAAGCAAGCCGAAAATGCACCTACCTCAAGCATGCCCAGAAGGATTAGGAGAGCATTGATCCCCTGAGCTTTTACGGTGCGCTCCATTGCCCTAATAGGCAACACTTCTCAGCATAGAACCGAGCGAGCATAGCCCACTCGGTTCTCATCAGCATTCAATGTGCTCTCGAACAAACGCTCGTTTATTCAAAGAAAACGGGGAAATTGTAGCCAACGCCGAGAGAAACTCCCAGGCCAGTTTCCTCAGAAACACGCCAATTTACCTGACTGTTGAGGGTGAATTGGCGTGAGATGGGAATATCGACGCCGCCATTCACCAGTAACCCGACATCATCTCCAATATCAATGCCGCCACCCAAAAAGGGATAGATACTGAAATCACGCACTTCAAGAGGATTAAAGTTGTACGTCACAGGCAAAGTAACGTTGAAATGATCTTCAGAGAACTGCAATGTTGGGCGCACCGAGAAGCGAGGTCCTAAAGAGACTTTACTAATCACGTTAAAGCCAAAGTCGCCAACGGCACTCTTATCGCTGTCAATGATACCGATATTGCCACCAATCCCCACATAGAAAGGAGATACGCCTCGGTAAAGGGGTCGCGTCACCTGGGCTACTTCTTGACTATCCTCTTGGGCAACCTCTCGACTTTCTGTAGTGACTTCAGGAACCTCGGCAGGGATAGTTTCACTAAAGAAAGAGTCGGCAGACGTCGCAACAGGCTCGCTGACAACAGCAACCTGCTCAACGGGGACAGCCTCGACTGACTCATTCGAGATGACTTCATCAGACTCAGCCAAGAACTCGCCTAAGGTTTGTCGAGTCGTTTCCTCTTGTGTCGCAACCTTCTCAGATAGGACATTTTCTTCGGCGGTTACGTCCGATTCAAGCTCCGCGACCGCGATCGCCTCGGCGTCTTTTGATGGATTCACCTCAAGGGTCGTTTCGGAAGCTTTGGCTTCCAACGAAACAGCTAAGACATCAGGCATGTCAGCTGCAATATCAACCTGAGTCAAGGCTTCTTCAGCCTGAGCCGGGACCGCAATCAATATAGCTACAGCACCACTTGTTAACAAAGAAATGCGCTGAAATAAAGCCATGTCTACAATCACTCCTCAATCACCATGTAGATTTGAAAACAGCTCTGTTAGAGAGACTTTGAGCCGCAAGCACCCTATGTTTGGCCTGTCGAGCTTGCCATCACCTCTTAAAGCAACTGTAAAAAAATCACACAGATTTTACCATTGTTAAATCTCGTCCCTAGCAGCAGGATTGACAGTTCACCCGGGGACATCACACTGGAACACTCGTTTATTCACCAGTGACCTCTTTAGTGTTTGCCTCTGCCCAACGTGCCAGGAGTGTTTGAGCAAAGAAGGGCAACAGGGCCTCGTTTTTACTGTGGTCCTCGCCTTCGGTGAACACCACTAGCTGAAAAGGGGGATAGTTCGGCAGTTCCACATAAGCGGCATCGTGTCTGACTTTACTCGTCAATCCCGCTTTTGACCAAAGCATGGCTTTCAACGGTAAACCTGCCCCCAAAAAACCCGCAACCTGATTTTCTGGATCAGCTGCCAAAAGGTCGGGATCAAGCGATCGCCGCATCAATGTCATCATGGATTGCGATCGCGCACCCGTCACAGCAACGCCCCCGACAATACTGTGCAGTAACCTTGCCGTAGCTTCTGTCGTCAGCACATTACGATTTTCGTAGGTATCGCCTAAGAACAGGCGCTCTCGGCCATAGGGACCATCACACCACGTTTTCTGGTTAACGTTGATCGTCTCCAGCTCAGGCCATTGAAGCGACTGCAAATACCGATTCACGATATTCCGCTGAGATTTCCAAGTTTCGAAGGGACCTGCGGGAAGTTCTGGTCCGCTAGTTGTTCCGGTCAGCACATCAACAACAAACCCTGTCGCATCGTTACTGGAATCTACAATCATATCTTTCAGCGCCCGTTCAAACTCGGGCGTCGTCGTGACCATCTCACGCTCCATCCATTCGTGAGCCGCGACAAGATAAAAGAGTTTCACCACGCTAGCAGGATAAACCAGTTCTACACCTCGGTAACTGGCACCTTGAGGTTTCTGCTGCCAAAAATCGGGGGCACTAATAGCCCCTCCCGTATTCACAGGAAAGGGCGGAGTATATACCATCCAGGTAGCTGCAATTTGGTTTCGTGCTAACCGTGGAAACTCAGCCCAGACCCCCTCCAGCGTTGCGTCTAAGACTGATTGCAGCCCAGGGTCTAGCTCGAAAAAAGTTGCCGACACGATCGCCCCCATCAATAAAATCCCTAATAAACCTTACCTGTTCTTGGGTTTCACAATCTCGTTCGTCACCAACTCGTTAGGATGAAAAGGGTCGCCATAGAGCAAGACAACAGAAAGTTGGATGAGGAACTGATAGTGGGAAAATCTTTGCCAGAACTGAGCAGTGCTGATCGTAATCGCATTATCGAGATGGCTTGGGAGGATCGCACTCCTTTCGACGCGATCGAACTTCAGTTTGGCCTTAAAGAAAAAGACGTTATTACCCTGATGCGACGAGAGATGAAACCAAGCAGCTTCCGCATGTGGCGAAAGCGTGTGAGTGGTCGCCAGACGAAGCATCGACAGCAGCGTGATTTCTTTGCCGGTCGATTTCGCTCAGCAAATCAAAAAGGCTCTTGATAACAGAATGTTTTTTCTTGCGAGATGATTCTGGGGAAGGGGCGATCGCAAACTTTACGGATTGACGAAATTTTTGGATGAAAAGGGGGATAAAGCAATACCTATCTACAAACGGCCTCAACTATGGCAACTCCCCCTCTAATTCAAGATCTGTCAATTGCTCTCGCTGTGCCAAACCACAACCCGGCCCTTCTCACACCAGATTTTCTAGTTGGGACTGGCATTGTTCCTGCAGATTGGGAGTTGGCAATTCCACCGATTGTTAATAGCCAAGGTAGCCGCATCGTCTTTCAAAACGATATTACTTTTGTTGCCCAGCCCGGCTCTATCAACTTTGCTCAGGCGATCGAAGCAGATACCACCGCGCCCATTACTATTGCAGAGATTGCCTATAAATACGCTAAGACGCTTACTAATCTTGAGTACCAAGCTGTCAGTATTCAGCCCAAATGTTTTTTACCCTTTGAGACGCAGCCTGATGGTGCTCGCAAATACATCACAAATACTCTTCTAGCTGAGGGACCTTGGAAACAACCCCTGTCTAAGCCCATGAGAGCCTCCCTTAAGCTCATCTACCCGCTGAAGGATTCTGAACTCAGGGTCACCATCACCGAAGCTCAACTCAAAAGACCTAATCATGAGCCAGTCATGACAGTCATGTTCGCAGGCACCTTTGCCTATACTCTCGATGAAGAGACGCCAGAAGCGCGTTTAGGTCAGCTAAAGACTATTCTCGACAATTGCCAATCTGATTTTGAAACTTTTCAAAAGTTGGTTACTACTAAATTTCAAATAGATTCAGCAACCAACGGACGCTCTCAGGCAAGGTCTGCGACGCCGACCACACAAACGCTGCATAAATAGAGTTGTTCCTAAACCTCCGGAAGTAAACAACCCGAGAGTATCTAGCGGAAGTAATAAAAGGCTGCCTGTAATCCACCAATGAGAAAGCCCAGTGCACCGCCAAGGTTCACGATCGCCTGCAGTTCATTGCGAACGATTCCTTGAACAGCAAGCTCTAGTTCCTGTGGATTAGTGGCACTGACTCGCTCGATAATCACCTGATCGATGTTGAGAATAGGAATGACCTGTGCAACGAGTGATTCCAAATCTTTCTCTAGATATCGCTCCAAGATCAACGCTAACTCCTCGCTGACGGGATCGAGAGAATCCGTAATGACACTTGAGTTCCGTAGACGATTAAGCAACTGCGTTGCCAGCGTTTGCCAATTAATTGTGGAACTCAAGCCTTTCAACAGTTCCGGTCCTAACGTTTTGATGTAGTTGCGAACTGTTTCTCGAATGGTCTGACGCAACTCTCGGACAGCTGAAACGGGCAAACTCTGCAATGTAAGCTGTTGAAACGCTTCTTGCAGTCGCGCATTCAGGTTTAGCGCTTCGATCAGCTCAGCAATGCGGACATTACTGGTCTCTCGCTCATCTAAGCAAAACGCCCGCAATCGCGTCAGCGCGTTACGTACACCAAACAGATTGGCGACTACCCAATAGGTGCCGCTGGTTTTAGACCGAAAAATCTCATCGATAATTTGAATATTACGGTCTGTCAAAAAATCAATCAGAAGCCGCCGAATCCTGTCTGGAGGAATGACGGAGATTAGCAGCCAGCTAGACAACTGCTGTGCCTGTTCAGGCGAGAATTGAAACTCCAACAGCACCTGATCAAAAATCTGATCCAGTTGTGCCTGTAGAAAATCATCGCGTCGTGCCCAAACTCGTAGTAAGCGAGGCAGAGAGGTACCAAATAAATCTTGCAATACCTTTCCGACAATCTCAGCTGTCCGGGCCTGATTCCTTGACTGAATTTGATCAAGCGCCAGTTCTAAAAGCCACTTGATTGCTTGTTGGGTTCGCTCCGTCTGCAATAGACGACGAGCCAAGTTTTCAAGCTCTGCAGGCGTCAAGAGTGATCCCATAATGGTATCGGCAACTCGCTGCGCCAAACGGGCCTGATTGCTGGGAATAAGTCCCGGTGTTAGAGGCAATCGCCGTTTGAAGAGATAGTACGGACGATACGGGCGAAACAGCATCTTGATGGCTAGATCGTTTGTAAAATATCCGATGACTCCACCCACCAAAGGCGGAGCTAGTAACAACCAAGCGTCAGACCAAGCCATTTTAAAAATCAGAAGCGATCGCACCGACGGCGATATGCCGAGCCATCATAACAAAACTGCCAAAAGATCGTATGGGTAAAAGGAGGGATGGGTGAAGTGACAGCCGATAGATCTCTGGCTAACGTCTATTAAGTGAGCACCAGAACGCCCATCATTCCGCCTGCAATGGAGTAGTGAATCGCTTCTACAAACCCAACTTCGTAGGCAAGCTGAACTTGCTGGCTCCCCACTGGAAATCTTTCTATGCTGGGGTTGATGTAGGCATACTCATCAGTCAGACCGCACCGCTCGGCAGCAGACACCACAACTGTGTCTAAATACCACTGCTGAAAGCGACTCATCAGTGCACTCTGAGGTCGATGAAAATCTAGAATTGCGGCTTTGCCATGATTGCTCAGGACTCGACGAACTTCTTTCAATCCCTGCGGTATGTCGATCAGGTTGCGTAGGCCATAAGCCATAGTGACAGCATCAAACCGGTTGTCTTCAAAAGGCAAATTAAGCGCATCCCCTTCGACCCAGTGCAAAGTAGCAATACCTGAATAGTGGGCAGCTTTTTGGTGAGCGATCGCCAATTGAGCTGGCGAAAAATCAAGGCCGTAAACGTGCCCGCTCTGTCCAACCCGTTGAGCCAGCAATAAAGCCAAGTCACCGCTACCGCAACAGATATCTAAACAGGTGTCTCCGGGGGCAGCCTGACTCCAATCAACGGTCATCTGCTTCCAAATGCGATGCAGCCCCAGACTCAACTGTTGGTTGAAGTCATCATAGACTGGCGCAATCCGATCAAATAAAGCCTGAATATCGTCTTTTGAGGGAGTTGGTGACGCCTGCAGCGCATTCATTCTCAATGTGCTTTATCAGTTCTTGGTCTATTTCCAGACTACGCTAGTTCGGAATAGTTCGAGACAGCAGCTTACGAATTAACCGTATCAGTCCTTCTTTGAAAACCTGTCGAAGAAGTGATGACTACGCTTGCGATAGCTATCAGGAAGCGGAAGCTGTAAGGTCTCGTGAAAATCTTCTTGGACTTTGTGCGTTAGGCAACGAGAAACCTGGCGCACAATTTGACTTAATAAGTGGTCGCCCGTTCGCTGGATGAGACGCTTAGGAAGGGCATTGATAAATCGGGGAAAGTTAACGCAGACTTTTAAGTCCAACTCCCAGTCAACCTGCGTAATTATATAGGATGAATCTCCTGACTTGACTGTCGTTTCATTGAGCTGCAAAGACGCTTTGAAATCAACATCATAGCCGGGAGGTTCGTAGCCGGGCACAGGAATCGTTTCAATGCGATAAATGCCATGATCTTGAGGCAACAAGTGTAGACCGATTTTAGGTTCGACATCATAGCCCAGCGCGCCAAAATTCCCCACCGTCAGGTCGTAGCCGTTATCCCCAAGGGGAACCGCCGTCATCGGATGAGCACACCGCAAGAACCAAGCCTGATGATCGTCTAAGTAGCGGGTAACAGTCTGCCGATCAGCAGACATGTCCATACGTCCGGCATACTCACCTCGGAAAACAAAAGGAGTCGAACAGGTGTCATCCATCTGCTCATTTCTGGGGTCGCCATCATTAGCATTCACCAAACCAGAAACAGCCCCAAAAGCTTGGTTAGGCAGCTCATTGGATTGATGGTTAGAAATCGGTGTTTGCATAGATGCGTTAGCCACTCATCACTAATGTGCTACGTCAATGCCTAAAGGCAAGAATCAGCAGCTGATCATAACTCAAGACTCGCCAGCAATTATTCTAGCTGACGGACTGTCGTGTGTCCTCTAACGGTAGAGGAAGCCGCGTCAATTACTTAAGAGCCTAGCTTAGCCGAACTCTCTCTATCAGTCGAAAATATACGGAGAAAAGTTGCTTTCTGCAAAGGAGTCAGTCTTTCTTCAACAAGAATTACAGGAGTATCGTTAGCCTATGAAGGAGTTCGTCCTCAACGTTGAATCAACCGATACGGTTCGACGTCGTAGACATAACTTTTCATCTATCTTTACGATAGGCATTTTCTGTTTGAGTTGGAAATGGAGGCACGATGAAAGCATTAGTTGTGGGTGCAACAGGCGAAACAGGGCGACGCATTGTTCGAGTATTAGTGAGTAAAGGCATCCCAGTTAGGGTCTTGGTACGCGATTTGCAAACTGCCCAAGAAATACTCCCCAACTCTATCGAGTTTGCTGTTGGAGATGTCCTTGATCGGACCAGCATTGAGTCAGCGATCGCAGATTGCACAGTCTTATTATGTGCCACAGGTGCACGCCCCAGCTTTGATCCCACAGGACCTTATAAAGTTGACTATGAAGGCACTAAAAATCTGGTGGATGTCGCCAAAGCTCAAGGGATTGACCATTTCGTCATCGTGTCCTCGCTCTGTGTCTCTCGATTCCTGCACCCGTTGAATCTATTTTGGCTGGTGCTGTGGTGGAAGAAACAGGCTGAAGACTATCTCATCAAGAGTGGAGTGCCTTACACGATTGTCCGTCCTGGAGGACTCAAGAGCGACGATACTGATGATCGAGCGCTAGTAATGGCTCCGGCAGATACTTTATTTGAAGGCAACATCCCCCGGTTAAAAGTGGCAGAAACGTGTGTGGCTGCTCTTACCAATCCAGAGGGCAAAAATAAGATTGTGGAGATTGTGGCTGAGGAAAACGCCACTGAAAAACCCTATGAAGAACTCTTTGCTGGAGTGGCTTAAAAAGGAGGAGAGGCTGTTCTGTGGAAAATCAGGGCGATCGCTCAATCGGCTCAAGGTGGGCCATGCCCACCTTGCTCGCATAGCGCTGTTAAAAATGTAGGTTGGCTCAGTATCAATACCACCTAAAGAAACACTTGCAAGTGCTGAGTCTTTCTGCAAGTAAGGCCTACACTCCGTTTGACACCGGCTTCTGCAAATCACCCAATGGGCTATGTCAACTACGACACAGCTCACACTCTTGGCTAGAACGGCCTACTCTGATGCCGGAGCAGATGAGCAGAGATGGCCCTTATGCTTTGCCCGATTGATGGCGTGTTAGACAGTCATGATGTCTTTTTCTTTGGCCTTTAGAGCTTCGTCAATTTGGGCAACGTACTTGTCCGTCAAGGACTGAACGCTCTCTTGTAAATCGCGAGATTCGTCTTCAGAAATTTCGCTGTCCTTTTCCTGCTTGCGAAACAGATCGATGCCGTCTCGACGAACGTTTCGCACAGATACTCGCCCTTCTTCGGCGTACTTGCTGGCAACCTTGACGAATTCTTGGCGGCGTTCGCTAGTCAGAGGAGGAATATTCAGGCGAATAAGCTTGCCGTCATTGTTGGGTACCAAGCCAATGTCAGACATTGAAATCGACTTTTCGATCGCACTCAACGAACTGGGATCAAAAGGTTGAATCATCAGCGTGCTGGCGTCAGGGGTGCTGATGTTGGCCAGTGACTTCAAAGGCGTTGGGCTACCGTAATAGTCCACCATAATTTTATCCAGCAGGGACGTGTTGGCTCGTCCAGTACGGATAGTGTTGAATGCCCGCTTGGTTGCGTCAACAGCATTCTGCATTGCTTCTTCGATATCGCTTAAGTCAGCTAACTTCACAGGAATCTCCCACGATTGTGCCAATAGATTCACCCATCACTGCCCGACGGATATTACCGGGGACCGATAGGTCAAATACCATGATAGGGATGTTGTTATCTTTGCACAGGGCGATCGCTGTGCCATCCATAACTTTTAGATCATGTGTTAATACATGACCATAGGTGAGGCTTTTAAAGCGTCTGGCATCAGGATTAATTTTGGGATCGGAGTCATAAATCCCGTCTACTTTTGTTCCCTTGAAGACGACATCTGCTCCGATTTCGGCTGCTCGTAGGGCTGCTGTGGTGTCTGTTGTGAAGAAAGGATTGCCTGATCCTGCTCCAAAAATGACGACTCGATTTTTCTCCAGGTGGCGAATTGCTCGGCGTCGAATGTAAGGCTCTGCAACTTCCTGCATCGTGATAGCGGTTTGGACGCGGGTTGGAATACCATTTTGCTCGATCGCATCTTGCAGTGTCATTGCATTCATGACGGTTGCCAACATGCCAATGTAGTCAGCCGTAGCGCGGTCCATCCCAGCGGCTGAGCCTTTAATCCCCCTAAAAATATTGCCACCGCCGACGACGATGGCAATTTGAATTTCATTTTTAACAACTTCACTAATTTCTTCAGCGATTGACTGCACAACAGCCGGATCAATACCGTAAGAAAGATTGCCCATTAGGGCTTCACCGCTTAACTTTAGCAATACACGCTCGTACGTATTTCCCATGTAACCATCCCTCGTCCACGACTCCAGGATTCCCAATACATCTAATCATATATAGGTGATCCCCGTATTGATGCTGAATTTGAGTCTTTTGAGCATCACAGATTTGCGTGATATCAAGGCTGATTCCTCTAATAACCCGAGCTACGGCTGAAGGCAGAACAATAACGACAACAGAATTGAGATTTGCTTAGAATAGGGAACCGTCGCCTCTTAGCTCTCAACCTTAATTCTCTTGCCTAAGTTTGAGAGAGGGACTTCGACTCCCTTGGTCCACTTGCTAAATGGAAGCAGGGGCTAGGGAATGACGTGAGCGCGATCGCGCCCCCGTTGGACTGCACTACTCTGTCGAATCAGACTATTCTGCTTCAGCTGTCTCCTCTTCAGGTGTTGCTGCTTCAGACGTTTCCCCTTCAGGCGTTTCCCCTTCAGGCGTATCTTCCGCCAGTGACTCTAAATCCAGGGGACCAACTGAGTACTCATAAAGCGCTTCGGTTGCATCATTACTATCAACAGTTACACTGCTAGCCTTAGGGTCAAACAGCACAGTAATACCGTCAACTTGCCCCATAAACCCCGTTTCTCCTAGTTCTAGAAGACCATCAAACTCAAACTCCTCATCGACAATGCGCATCGCAATGGTTTCTGCATCCAAAACTTGAATGGCTGTTTGAGGAATAAAGCTAGCTAATCCCGCCTCAGTATCATCCGCAAAGGTGACTGTAATGGCTGAGGTCGAATCGTCATTATCAGCGGTATTCCAATACACGTAGACGGTTTCTTCCGCCAGTTTGTAAATCTGGCCTTGGTCTCCTAATCCTGCTTGACGGTAAGCTTCGTTGCCAACTGCGTCAATATAGATACCGGTTTGAGTGCCGGTTGGTTCGAGTTGGTAAGCAACGCCATCAGCACGAGCAATGTAAATGTATCCTTGCTGCTGGATGAAATGACAAGGAACGATGAAGGGGTCATTCGAGCCGGCGGCATAGATTTCACAGCGTTCAGCGTAAGGCAGGTTCTTGTCGCGTTCGAGAGTTGCAAATACGTTTTGAGCCTGGGGTTCTGGCTCGGTGGTAGCCTTACAGCTAGAATGTTGCATTATCCCATTTTTCTCAACCGAGGCGACTTGGCCTTGAATTTGTAGCGTCGTCACCCCGTCAGTATATTTTTCGCCAAACTCTGACTCTATTGGCAGCAAGGAAATATTGGGCTGCTCTGGCAAGTCAGCGATCGCCTGCGATTCATTTAGCCTGACTATCAATACCGCCCCATCATTGCATTCGTAGGTTGCCAGGTCCCCCTGTTCGATTTCTACCTGATTGGCTCGACCACATCCTAGAAGACCGCTTAAAACGACAGCGCTCAAGCACGCAGACCTGATCGTTGCTTTAATAACCATGCCGTTATTGCTCATCCGTAGTTTCAGTAGTTTATAAGTTTCTCGTTATTTACTATGTCGTCTATAACCGCAGAAAGATTCAGGACGATCGCCCCTTGCCCTTTCAACGATACTCTGAACACTGGCAAAGCTGAGGAGACTACGGAGATACAGTTAATTAGTAATTTGCTTTAAAGGTCATTGAGAAAGCGCAAGATGACGACAGAGGTCTGTAAACCCCGGCTCGAAATTTTACTCACCTCGGAGTACCCTAAGGCTTGCTGCCTACCGATAGATCAAAACTTGGAGTAGAGTGCATAGTGATTTCTGCTGTAGACCGCGATCGTCGCAATTGCTATCGACTGCTGCTGACCTGGCTATGGGTGACCTTATTGGTGCTCGGTATTGAAGCGATCGCAGGCTGGATCACACAATCACTATTGCTCTTGGCTGAGGCTCTACATACCTTCGTCGATGCCTTTAGCACGGGCTTAAGTTTAATTGCAGTGGCCTCTCCTCAGCGACCCTTGGGTCGTGAAGTTTGGGGACACGGACGGGCAGAAGTCGCCAGCACGCTGGGAATTGTCTCGTTTTTAGGATTCACAGGACTAAGCCTGCTATTAGCAGCGCTACAACAGGCCATCAATGCTTTCTCTAGGCAGCCTGATCCCTTCAAAGCGATGATTGATCGCTCAGTTGTCTATCTCATTGTCGCTGCCATTGTTCTTTCTCTCATGGTTGCGGTATACGCCTATTCTCGTAGTCGAAACCTGGGCAGTCTAGCGCTTGTCCTTCACAGCCAGCATGTTTTAGGAGATGCCTGGTTGTCTGGAGTTACTTTGGCTGGCATCATCGCCATCTGGCAGCAGCAGACGTGGGTCGATCCCTGTCTCGCATTTTTACTCACTCTCTTTGTTATCCGGAGCCTATGGAAGGTGCTGTACGACCAATTACCAGCACTCGTGCGACCAATGGCGATCGCGCCTGAAGCCGTAGCACACATTGTCACTCAAGTAGAGGGCGTAACTCGCTGCGTTCGCATTCGTTCTCGGGGCCTAGTTGGGCGTCAGGTTTGGGTCGAGCTGCATGTGGTTATTCATCCTGATTTTTTAGGCGTTGCCCATATTGTGGGAGAACGGATTGACGCCGCCTTACGGTTGCAGTATGGTCCGCTCCGTACTCAAATTTGGGTTGAAGAAACCTACCCTACAGCTAAGCTCCCTAAAAAAGATGACTCCAACCACGCATGGTCAGAGTCAGAGAATCCTTCAGACAGTTGGACCGAAGGCTTTTGACGGGAGCATGTGAACTGGCGGCTCGCGTAGATATAGCTTTAGCCATCTAGGCTTATGCACCAAACTATATGAGTGTTAACTCATAGCCAAAGGGCTCGCCGTCTTGTCCTAGCGGAACTAGCAACGGCTATACCTGAAGCTACACGAGCCTCAATAGCGGTAAGGACTACATCATGCCCATGCCGCCCATGCCGCCCATGCCGCCCATACCACCCATGCCACCCATGCCGCCCATGCCGCCCATACCAGCATCGGCACCAGCAGGTGCAGGGGGTTCAGGTTTTTCGACAACTAATGCCTCAGTCGTCAGCACCATTCCAGCAACGGAGGCTGCATCTTGTAACGCCGAGCGAACAACTTTAGCGGGATCAATAATGCCGCTGGCAATGAGGTCCTCAAAGTCATTCGTCAAAGCGTTATAGCCCATAGTGAAGTCGAGTTCACGCACCTTCTCGACAATCACGCTACCTTCACCCCCGGAATTGTCAACAATCTGACGCAATGGAGCTTCCAGCGCTCTGATAACAATATCAACTCCGACTTGCTCTTCAGGCTCAGATAGAGATGACTTGATGCCCTCTAGCTTGGAAGACAAATGCAGGAGTGTTGCCCCACCACCAGGAACAATGCCTTCCTCGACCGCTGCTTTGGTCGCACTCAAAGCATCTTCGATGCGAAGCTTACGGTCTTTAAGCTCGGTCTCAGTCGCTGCACCCACTTTGATGACAGCAACGCCCCCTGCTAATTTTGCCAGACGTTCGGAGAGTTTTTCCTTGTCGTAGTCAGAGTCAGTACGGTCTAATTCTTGACGAATTTGACCAATGCGAGCCTGAACGTCAGCTTCATTACCCGTATCGGACACAAGCGTAGTCGTGTCTTTGGTAATGGTGACTTTGCGGGCTGTCCCCAACATGTCAAGGGTCGCTGCTTCTAGGCTTAGTCCCACATCTTCAGAAATGACTTGACCACCTGTCAGCACAGCGATGTCTTGCAGCATGGCTTTACGACGATCGCCGAAGCTAGGTGCTTTAACAGCCGCGACGTTCAAAACACCCCGCGCCTTGTTGACAACCAAGGTTGCTAATGCTTCACCTTCAATATCTTCAGCCACGATGAGCAAGGGTGCTCCAGCCTGAGCAATACGTTCTAGAACGCCGACCAGGTCTTGAACAGAACTGATCTTCTTATCCGTGATCAAGATGTGGGCACCTTCTAATTCCGTAACCATTCGTTCTTGATCGGTTACAAAATAAGGAGACATGTAGCCTCGGTCAAACTGCATCCCTTCAACGACTTCTAGTTCAGTCGTCAGCGATTTGGACTCCTCAACGGTAATCACACCGTCTTTGGTGACTTTGTCCATCGCTTCAGAAATCATCTGACCGACTTCTTCATCGCTTCCAGCTGAGACCGTCGCTACCTGAGCGATCGCATTACCCTCAACGGGTTTAGCAGCTGCTTCAATCTCTCCCACAATGTGCGCTACGGCCTTATCGATACCTCGACGCAAGCTCACCGGATTTGCTCCCGCAGCGACGTTCTTTAGCCCCTCGCGAATCAAAGCTTGAGCCAAGACGGTAGCAGTTGTGGTTCCATCACCCGCCAAATCTTTGGTCTTGGAAGCTACTTCTTGAATTAAACGGGCTCCTGTGTTCTCGTAGGGATTGTCAAGATCAATTTCCTTAGCGATCGTGATTCCGTCATTCACGATCTGAGGAGCACCGAATTTCTTCTCTAAAACAACATTGCGACCCTTAGGCCCGAGCGTAATCTTTACCGCATCGGCAAGGGCATTTACCCCTTTTTCCAGGGCCTGTCGCGACGCCTCATCAAAAATGACTAGTTTCGCCATGTCCCGTCTCTTTGTTCTCTGCAAATGAAACACTAGCACTCATCAGTAACGAGTGCTAACCCGCATACCTTATCTCTTAACTAAGGACGACATAAGTCGCAATAACCGACCCTGAACCGCTGCAGTTATAGCCGTCGTCCAGTTCCGCTAGAACAAGTCAGCGAGCTATCTAACCATGGACTAAGCGCATGAATGCCGTTTGGTGCACCAGTCTCTATGGCTAAAGCTGTATCTCAACAGAGCTAAGTGAACTATAGAGATATTCAATGCTTCAGAGATATTCAATGCTTCAACCGATGCCCAAACGACCCGCCAAAGAAGGTGTGAGCGGTAACAACGTTGCCAGCGTCAGGAACAGCGCTAGTAGCCCTAAAGCAGCTCTGGCATCGTCCGGTTCTATCAACTCATTCATCGCAGGACGCTCCTGTTCCCGCTGCAAAAACAAAATAAGGACTGCCCAGTACAAAGCCAAAGGATTGGCGAAAGAAGCTACCGTCAAGATGATCAAAGTAATCACAGTGGCACGGCCTGCGATTTTGCGCCCGTAGATGGATTGCACGATACGCCCGCCATCCAGCTGGCCCGCTGGTAAAAGATTAAGCGCCGTGATAATCAGCCCTAACCACCCCACTAATACCAAAGGGTGAATATCCACCAAGGGTTCTGTCAGCGCTGAGCCCAGAACGACTCTTGCCAAAGTGCCTACCAAAACAGACCCTTGGAAAAATTCAACCGGCAGTTGGAACGGACTTCCTGGATGAGAAATCACCAAACCTAGTACCAACATGCCGAAAGACAGCAGCCCACCAGCAGCAGGTCCTGCCAAAGCAATATCAAACAGGACTGAACGATTGGGCAGTACCGACTGTATTCGAGTGAGTGCGCCAAACGAACCGATCTCCCAAGTGGGGATAAAAAAGGGCCAGCTAAGTTTCACGTCGTGACGCTGTGCGGCAATCCAGTGACCGACTTCGTGAATAGCTAGAATCACAAAGATGCCAATTGCAAAGGGCAGGGCTGTCTTCCACTGTTCAGGTGTTGCTAGTAAATCAAATCCCATCAGGATGCCGCTAGCTTCCAAACAGGTCAACAGAGTCGCTAATGCCAAAACAACTGCTGTTCCTTTCTGAAAGGGTGTGAGTGGTTTAGGATCTGCACTCTTTGGTAACGCGACCACAACAGGCTTAGTTTTAGCATCCTCAATTAAAAAGAGCCGATACCGCCCTTCTAGACGCTCTTCAGCCAGTTCCGTCAGTTTTGCTAAGGTCTCTTCAGGTTCACCTCGCAGATTGCCCTTAAAGATTGCCCCCTGAGCATATTGAACCGTTTCAGTTCTAAAAAACGTATCAACTCCAAAAATCCCCTCCAACGCAGCTTGATCATCTGCCGAGATAGTCAACTCTTTGACGCTGTCATTCGGTTGGGCTGTGTCTTGAGCATCAGGGGCAGCGCTATCTGAAGGCATTGATTCAGCAGCAGCATCTGGCGTCTGAGACAGATTATCAGTTGCTGAAACGGTCTCCTGATCTTTCGTTTTATCCCCCGTCAAAAGGGTTTCCAGTCGCTGAGCAGTCACCGTATCGGGAGCCATCGCTCGCAAGCGGCGCCCAAGGTAGATGTAGATACCAGCTGATACCAGCACCATAAACAAAACACCGACTAGGTTGAAGTAGATGCCCAGTGAGAATAAACCGAAAAATAATAGCCAGGGCAACATCAAGACGACTGACTGGAGCCAAGCAAAAATGCCGATCTTGCCATAGGGGCGAGCGCGAACAAATCCCCAGACGAGGAGTGCGATCGCAACCAGAAGTAGTAGCAGCGTAACCATATAGCGTGTATCCGCTTGGGAGCTTCGAGAGATAATCCGTGAAGGAAATTCTGCTGAGAACTGCCTCCGTATCTGATCAATTTAACTGAGCACGGGACAATCTACCGAGTTCGTTCGCAAAACCTAAGACGCGACGAGGTGGGGCAACTTCAAATTTGAAATCAAACAAGTACAGGACCGACATGAAGCACCGTCATTATGCATAGCCGTTGCCAGTTCTGTAGGACAAAAGGACCAGCCATTTGGCGAGGTGCTAGTGCATCTGGATGTACTGAGTGCACTAGTCTAGTGGTCTGTCAAGCTTGATTTTGTAGATTGATCAGTATGTATTTTTTGGGCATTGATTTAGGGTGGCAGTCCGGGAAGAGCGGGGTTTGCTGTTTGCAAGCGCTAGAAAACGGATTGAAGCTACATCAGTTTGATATTTGTGATACCCGAAAGGATGTTATCGACTGGATAGAGCATTGGGTGGGTGATGATCAGCCTGCACTGGTTGCTGTAGACGCACCGACGCTTATCCCTAATAAAACTGGGATGAGACTATGCGATCGCCTAGCACACCGCTACTTTGGCAAATACGACGCAGGTTGTTATCCCGCCAATCAAGGTCGCCCCTTTGCCAACGACCTAATTCAGTTTGGCTTAGCGTTGGAGGCTCACGGTTTTAAGCATGCCGCCAATATCACACCCCGACAAGCAGGCAGATATCAAATTGAGCTTTTTCCACATCCCGCAACCATTCATCTCTTTCGGCTGAACAAAATTTTGAAGTACAAAAAAGGCCGCATTGCCGATCGCCGGCAGGCTCTCGCACAACTCCGCAGCTTACAGCTTTCTACTTTCCCAAAGCTCACCCCGCCACTTCGGCTGGAAGACACCGACTTGCCTGACATTCCAACGGGTGGCAAAGCCCTCAAAGTGGCTGAAGACCAATTAGATAGCCTGACCTGCGCCTATGCCGGAGCACATTGGTGGTGGTGGGGATTAGAACGAAATTGGGTATTAGGAGACGCTAGCTTGGGCTATATTGTTGTCCCTGCGCCCTACGCTGACCAAATTCCTCCGGAGTCCTAGAATAGTCGCTATCCTTCAGTGAGCGGCACCTTTGTTTGGAGAGATATATAGCGGTGTGAAAGTGCAACAGGTATACATCGTGCCCTGTCATGTCAGACTGGCACAAAATTCAAAGGATCCTGGTCGCGACGATGCTGCACGGGAATTGCTGGGCCTTGAGCATCTCCTGCCAAAGCAGCCGTTTCTTCGAGTGCTGTCCGCAGTCGCTTAGCCGCATAAATTGACATATCCCGGGGAACATTGATGCGATCGCGCAAATATCTCAACCCTCGATCCGTTCCATCAGGCGGTGTGCAAGCCTCACCCGTCATCATCTGAGTTAACGCACAGCGCAGAGCCGTATCGAATGCAGCATCGTCTGCTGGATTGACCCGAATGATGTTGACACGGTGCTTGAGGACCCGCTGTAGCGCCTCTACACGAGAGGTCTCCGGTTCTGGATAAGTCACATCTGGTAAACCAAACCAGGGACCCTGATCGACCCGCCTTTGATTCCGCTGGGCCTCAGGCGTACCGTTCTCGTAACAGCCTCCCATCTGAGGCGGCAAATCATGGACGTGGGTATGAAAGTCGCTCTGAGTTCCTCGATAGGTCAAACGGTTCTCCAATCCGTCAAACCAGTCTGATAGTTGAGGATTTTCCTCCCGCATCGAGTAGCCTTTGTAGTAATAAAGGCTAGCGTTCATCCGCTCAACATAGGGTGTGAAAACAACATCGGCAGTGCTGAAGGTTTCTAAAAGGTAAGGCCCTGGGGTCAGACTAAGAGCGTTTTCCACATCAGCCACAACCCGAGCAAATTGGTCACGATTACGCTGCTCCTCACGTTGCGATCGCGATGGATAACATAGCCAAGCACACCATGCTCTGAACAGCAGACGCTCCAGTTTGCGAAGGGGCAGCACCTTACGGTCCTCCATACCAAATGCTAATGGACCGAACGCCTGCTCCAACGCCATCAAAATATCGTCGCTTTCGGTCATTAAGCGGCCATCTAACTCTAAAGCTGGCAGCATTCCCGAAGGGACTTTGCGCTTATACCACTGCTCCTTCTTGCCATAGCAAAACATCGTTATCTTTTCGATGCGGTAAGGAATTTGCTTTTCTTCCAGCCACAGCCAAACTTTCTGACAGTAGGGGCACCAAGCATGATTGTCTCGATACAGGGTTACCCGCACCTGAGATTCATCCTGCCCAAACAGCCGCAGACGAGACTGAGCGTTTGTGGGACCATTCACCTGATCAGTCTGAAAAGTCGCAAAGGCATCAAGTTCTTCCCAACTCAAAGGAACGGTGGTCATGACCAAGCAGTGTAGGCAAGTACAACGTTTTCACCATAGCTCAATAGGGGAGGGTGAATGAGCCGAGGAGTGATGCAGAAACGCTTGTTCTAATCCATTGTTTTCTATCACCTACCCTCTACACCTCGAAAATGTAGACGTAAATCCACGGATTGCTTAAAGGGATCTTCAAATCAAATCTCTCTATGTTTGCGTGGTTTTTGCGAAGTCAGGATAGAAACTACAGCGCAGAATAGAAACAATTCTGGAGAACGCATGCAGGGCTAGTCGAGCTACTCTTTGGGGGCAATTTAGGGTAGAACGGCATTCTGCGATTAGCGTCCTTACAGGTGAAAGTCTGACCCTTGGGGGCTTTAGGGTCAGGCTATTTCCTCTTCTAGTGGCTGGACCGCTACAAAATCTTATCCAGTCCATAAATTAAAGACTTCAGGGGCATGACTCGGCGAATCGCCAGCAGTACACCTGGCATGTAGCAAGCGCGATCGCTCGTATCGTGGCGCAACGTGTAGATTTGCCCGGATGCGCCAAAGATGACCTCTTGATGGGCAATCAAGCCCGGCAAGCGCACACTGTGGATGTGAATGCCGTCTGCCGTAGTCGTTCCACGAGCACCAGCCATTTTCTCAGTTTCCTCAACCTGAGCAGGATTAAAGGATTTATTCGGCTCAGACAGCATCTGGGCAGTTTGAATAGCTGTACCGCTAGGGGCATCCGCTTTTTGATTGTGATGCAGTTCAATGATCTCGACATGCTCAAAATATTGGGCAGCCTGTTGCGCAGCTTGCTGCATGAGAACAATGCCAATGGAAAAATTAGGAATGATCAGACAGCCAATGCTGGCTTTGTCCGCAAACTCAGCTAGATCCTTGATTTGTTCAGGGCTGAGTCCTGTGGTCCCAACAACGGGGCGAACTCCGTAAGCGATCGCCGCTCGCACCGAATTGTAGACCGTATCGGGATGGGTGAAATCCACCATGACGGCTGTACCCTCACTCTGGGCCATCACCAGGGCAGCTTCGAGATCTGATGTGATCGGAATTTCGACAGGGCCACAGCCGGCTAATTCACCAATATCTTGTCCTTGAACAGCAGGATTTTTGTCAATGGCTCCAACTAAGGTGATATCTTCGGTAGCCGCGATCGCCTTAATCACCTCACGCCCCATCTTGCCGCAAGCTCCATTGACGACCACTGGAATTGTTGATTGCGCTGCCATAAGACTCATTCTGTAAGGGGTGACAGGATGAGTTTAGTGCAATTCGAGAGCATTCGTAGAGATATAGCAAAAGGCGGAAAGCGGCAAGTAGAAGGCAGACTCAATCCTTTATTCAGTAGTATCGCCGTCGCTAGTTCCATCAAGACAAGGCAGTGAACCATCTCTGGCTAAAGCGATAGCTTTAAGCCTCTGACTGTTCTATGGCCTTATGCAGCAGCCCTATGCAGCTTGGTTAAGCACATTTCAGTGTCTTAAGGAATAGGGTGTGCTTGCCTCAAGTGCAGGCCGCTATAAGTCACACCACTGTAGCGATATTGTCTGTCATGCCTTTAACTGCGCCAAACCTTTATCCTGAATAAATGGCATCAGAATTAGGAGATCAATGAGCGACACTTCGACGCAGACCAGAACGTTGCAGATTGCGGTAATTGGCGATGTTCATGATCAATGGGATGAAGAAGATAAGGCCGCGCTTCAGGCTTTGGGAGTTGATCTGGTTCTATTCGTCGGCGATTTTGGGAATGAAGCTGTAGGGGTAGTGCGCTCCATCGCTGAGCTTTCCTTACCCAAAGCGGCTATTTTTGGCAATCATGACGCTTGGTACAGTGCGACATCTTGGGGACGAAAAAAATGTCCTTACAACCGCGAAATCGAAGACCGAGTACAACTGCAAATCGATCTTTTAGGCGAGGCTCATGTGGGCTATGGCAAGCTTGATTTTCCTGAACTGCGTTTGACTGTGGTGGGCGGACGCCCTTTTAGCTGGGGCGGCCATAAGTGGAAACACAAGTCTTTCTATCGCGATCGCTACGGTATCTACAATTTTGAAGATTCCACCGCACGGATCAAGCAAGCCGTTGATGAGGCAACTTTCAACACGGTTATTTTCATTGGTCATTGTGGTCCAGCAGGGTTGGGTGCACTGCCAGAATCCCCCTGTGGACGCGACTGGAAACCGACCGGCGGCGATTTTGGAGATCCTGATTTGGCAGCGGCGATCGCATACGCTCGTGAAATGGGCAAGACTGTCCCGCTTGTCACCTTTGGGCACATGCACCATAGCCTCCGTCACCGCAAAGACATTCAACGCCAACGGTTGAGTATTGACGCCGCTGAAACGGTTTATTTAAATGCGGCTTGCGTGCCGCGCATTGTTCAAACCGAAATGACTTGCCAGCGAAATTTTTCTTTGGTCACCCTGAATCAGGCAGGTGTGCAGCAAGCATCTTTAGTCTGGGTTAACCAGCATCACATCATTACCGCTAGTGAAGATCTGCTGTCGGGTGTTCCTCAAACTAAGTCATTACAGCCCTTAGCCTAATAAAGGAATGGAGAGATGCGATAACCGCACCTCTCCACATATACGCTGCGCCAGTTCAATGTATTAGGTAAGGCGACAGTGTCTGCCTTACACCACCGTTAAGGTTCAGAAGTTGCTGACGTTCGGGACTACTCCCAACCAGCACGATCCATCAGCTGAACCGCGTCTTGGGCATATTTGCCATAGGCTTCAACGTCTACATCATCCTCAACGAAGTCGCCCATTTCCTTCAGCATTGGATCTAGATCTGTGCCTTCGACAACAGGGTATTCGTTGTTGCCTTCAGCAAAGAACTTCTGAGCCGTAGGGGTCGCCAAATATTCTAAGAAAGCTACTGCACCTTCACGGTTGGGGGCAGTACTCAACATCCCTGCACCGCTGATGTTGACGTGGGTGCCCCGACCAGACTGATTGGGGAAGAAAGCACCGACCTTGCTGAAGACTTCCTGATCAGCAGGATCGTCAGACTTGCCTAGGCGAACAAGATAGTAGCTATTCGCGATCGCCACATCTCCTAACCCAGCAGCAACGGCCTTAATCTGAGCCGTATCGTTGCCTTCAGGAGGCCGAGCAAAATTAGCAACCAGTCCCTCTGCCCACTCTTGAGTAGCCTCTTCACCCAAAGTCTCGATCATGCCAGCTATGAGGGATTGGTTGTAGATGTTGCCCGAGGATCGCACCAGAACTCGACCATCCCACTGGGAACTTGCTAAATCCTCGTAAGTCGATAGCTCAGAGGGGTTGACGCGATCGCGGTTGTACATAATCACCCTGGCTCGTTTAGAAAAGCCAAACCACAATCCGTCCGGGTGACGCAGGTTTTCGGGAATTTTTGCTTCCAAATCAGGAGAATCGATGGGTGCGAAGACACCTTCTTCGGCTGCTCTCCAGAGACGCCCAGCATCCACTGTCATGAAGATGTCCGCAGGGCTATTGCTACCTTCATTGAGGATACGTTCTAGTAATTCATCCGCGCTGCCCTCAATCAGGTTTACACCGATTCCAGTCTGCTCTGTGAAACCTTCGTACAAGGCGTCATCGGTATTGTAATGGCGCGACGAATATAGATTAATTGAACCCGTTTGGGCATAGCCGAGGCGAGGACGCTTAACTTGGGCAGCGGCAAGAGCCATTGCGGCTCCACCTGTGACCAAGAATGAACGGCGCGTTATTTTGTACATCACCAGTTTTCCTTAATGAGAATAGCTTCGGTTAAAAACACCGTCTGTTATCGTATCACTGTTGATATCCACTCCCAAATATTGCTGAAGAATATGACAGCACAAGCTCTACTTTGAACGCTTTTTCAGGTTTATCCCATTGATGTGGAGACTTTGAATTCAAGAGTCTTTTTCATCAAAATAGGATCGAGAGGCACCTAACAGAGAGTGGGTCGCGTCTGATATCACCGTTTGAAGAGAAGCTTTATCAACAGAACGGTCTTAATGCCTGACATGAAAATCTGGGTCAGACATTAATCAATTTGGCTTCACCCGTAATTTGCTGCCCGTCGATGGAGGTCAGCAAAATTACGGATATGTTAAGACCTTCACCAAATCTTCAGAAAGTTTTCAGATGGCCTCAATCTATTGGAGTACGTACGGTTATTGAGTCGAGAGGGCAAAGTTGAGTTATGCCGCGATCGCAGTAGATTCCTTTTACATCAAGAGTTTTGGGCATCTGAGTCAGCGATTTTTCATTTTCCATAGCATAAAAAATAGTGTTCTTAAACTTTTTGAGACAGTTATATTAGATAAAGAAAAGTAGAAGGAAAGGTGGTTAAGAAGAAAGATCATGGTACAGGTCCCCGCCACAGCAGGCGTTCCAACTGGAGCATCGGCGAGAGATGCGCTGGAACTTCGGGGAGTCTTCAAAACAGTTGATGAGTCGAGTTGTCCTGGAAGATTAAACTTCCACATGCACACTTTTCACTCTGACGGACAGTTATCCCCAGAGACCCTAATCGAACAGGCTATTCAGCTAGGACTTCAGGAGTTCGCAATTACTGACCATCACACCGTCAATGGCTATCGCCTTGCGAAGCAATATCTAGAAGACTGGCAATGGAAAAACCCTGCTTCTATCCGCTCCAAGGGGGGTGGAAAAAAGGTCAATAAGCTACCTAGATTGTGGACCGGCGTTGAGATTACATCTCTGTTGAACGGCGTCGAAGTTCATATTTTGGGTTACGCCTTTAGGCCTCACCACAAAGCAATTCGTCCTTACATTAAGGGTCATTCACCTAGAGGTCCTGAACAGAAAGCTGAAGCCGTTATCAGAGCCATTCAACGATCTGGGGGAATTGCAGTGTTAGCTCATCCTTGCCGCTATCGACGATCGCCTGAGGAATTAGTGGTCGAAGCTGCGCGTCATGGAATTGATGGGATCGAGGTCTACTACGCTTACGATAACCCTAAAACTTGGCGACCTTGTCCTAAAAAGACACCCTCTATGCAGCAGCTTGCCCATAAGCTCAATCTCCTGCAAACTTGCGGGACTGATACGCACGGTAAGTCCATTACCCGCCGTATTTAGGTACGGGTAAATAGAAGGCCACAGCTGTCTATTTTAATGACCAATATCCCAGCGACTGATCACAATCTCTTGACCCTGCTGCAACTGGCCAGTCCAGCGTTACCGATTGGGGCCTACAGCTACTCTGAGGGGATTGAATCACTTACCTCACAGGGAACTGTCTCTGCCGGAGAAGATCTGTTGCAATGGCTTTCTCAAGAGTTGATGTGGGGCAGTATTCGGATAGAGACCGCTGTGATGCGTCGAGTCTACGAACTTGCGGATCAATCGCAGGTTGAACCCATCGATTATTGGAATCAATGGATATCTGCTTTTCGAGATGCGGAGGAATTGCGATCGCAGAGTTGGCAGATGGGGCGATCGCTGCTGCGACTGTTTGCTGATCTGGAACCTGAAAGAGCTAGCGCATTTCCAGCATCAGTTCATGAAGGGAACTGCAATTTTGCGATCGCCTATGGCTTAGTCGCCGAGGCTTGGAAAATTCCTTTGGCTGAGGTGAGCTTGGCTTATCTTCACAGTTGGGCAGCTAATTTAGTTAGCGCTGCAGTGCGTGCAGTTCCATTGGGACAGACGGAAGGACAGCGGCGGCTGCGACAGTTAGCGATCCCCATTAGTCAAGCCCACACCGATATTGAAAAGATGACTGAGGATGATTTCATGGCTTGCAGCTGGGGGGTTTCTCTTGCCTGTATGCAACACGAGACCCTATATAGCCGGTTGTTTCGAAGCTAGAGACTAGGGGGCGGCCAATTTTGCAATTGTGAGTGGGTTATCCCTGCACGTGTTGCGACAGACATACGTTGCTCTGATCTCTTGGTTCAGCCAATAGCGTGATCCGCCCTCTCAATCCCCATCCTGGGGGACTTCCGAGGATTGGCTCCCCCAGAATGGGAGATGGGGGCCAAAACAGTCAGTCTCAACTCAACTGCAAAATCTGGATTGACTCACAATTTCGAGCTTGACGGTGCACTAGGGGCTTCGCTAACCCCTTTCCACGCTAGACACACCTAAACTGAATCGGCTGCCTCTCTAGGTCAACGGTTTCCATATTGAATGATCCCCGTGTAGGTTATTGACCGTATTAGGTCTCGTGGCTGTTGATGAATCTTGACTCCAGTCCTTGATGGGGATCGCTATAATGCCCTTCAAATCAGGACGACTTATTAACCTTGAGGTGATCTTGTGGTGAAACCCTTTCGAGTTGGTGTTGCAGGCCCCGTAGGTTCTGGTAAGACTGCGCTGATTGATGCCCTCTGCAAAGTCATGCGCGAGGACTATAGTCTTGCTGTCGTTACTAACGACATCTATACACAAGAAGACGCGCAGTTTTTGGTTCGAAGTGAGGCTCTAGAACGCGATCGCATCATTGGTGTCGAAACGGGAGGCTGTCCCCACTCAGCGATCCGAGACGATGCCTCGATTAATTTGGAGGCGATCGCGAGCTTGGTTAACCAATTCTCTCCTGACTTGGTATTTGTGGAGAGCGGTGGCGACAATCTGGCGGCAACTTTCAGCCCTGAGTTGGTAGAGATGACTATTTATGTTATCGATGTCGCCGCCGGTGATAAGATTCCGCGCAAAGGTGGACCGGGGATCATGAAGTCTGACGTGTTGATTATCAATAAGATCGACTTAGCCCCTTACGTGGGAGCGGACCTGAATGTGATGCGACGGGATGCGCAAAAAATGCGAGGCGATCGCCCCTTCATCTTCACAAATCTCAAAACTCAAGAGGGGCTACATACCCTCATTGATCTAATCAATCATCAATATAAGCTGGGACCTAGTCCTGCGGTCGCGATCGCAGACAAAGAATTTGCGCACGCCCATACTCATCCCCACAACCATTGAACATTCAACAGGCTTTCCCTTGATAAATGTAGAAAAGTTTACCCTAAAAAAACAATTTTGTATCACTTGATACAAATCCCTTCCCTGCCCTAACTTTAGTATCACGTACGATTGCAGTAGACGAAAGTGGAATCGTGTCATCTGCCCGAAGTCTGAGACGGATGTGGATGTACGATCGGCTAGTGTACCTAGCTGCACCTTGAAGGGTTGCTTCACACCTGTATCGCTGCAAACGAACCTTTAGGTCAGGAGCAACGCACGAATGACAAATCGATTTGGAAGACGGAAGTTTTTGCTGTATGGATCAGCAACAATGGGCACAGCAATGCTGCTTAAGGCTTGCGGTTCTCCTTCCGATGAAGCAGCGACTACCGAACCCGCTGAGGACGGGGGGGAAGAGGTTGCAGCGGCCGATAGTGGCGACACTATCAAAGTGGGTATTCTCCACTCCCTCAGCGGAACAATGGCGATTAGTGAGACTACCGTCGTTGACGCTGAAAAGCTAGCAATCAAGGAAATTAATGAGGCTGGCGGCGTTTTAGGTAGGCAGATTGAAGCGGTTGAGGAAGACGGCGCTTCTGACTGGCCGACGTTTGCAGAGAAAGCTGAGAAGCTGATCGATCAAGACCAAGTGGCAACCGTCTTCGGCTGCTGGACATCGGCAAGCCGTAAGGCTGTACTGCCGGTATTCGAGTCCAAAGATCACATGCTTTGGTACCCCGTACAGTACGAAGGGCAAGAGTGCTCGAAGAACATTTTCTACACAGGAGCCGCTCCTAACCAGCAAATTGAGCCTGCTGTAGATTGGCTGCTTGAGAACCGAGGAACTCAGTTCTTCCTAGTGGGTTCAGACTACGTTTTCCCTCGTACGGCAAACACCATCATCAAAGAGCAGCTGGCTGCTAAAGGCGGAGAAACAGTTGGCGAAGACTATCTGCCCCTAGGTAACACTGAGGTCACCCCAATCATCACGAAGATTAGGGCTGCTTTGCCCGATGGTGGCGTTATCTTCAACAGCTTGAACGGTGATAGCAACGTTGCCTTCTTCAAGCAGCTACAGGGTGCTGGGATGACTCCAGACAAATACCCCGTGATGTCGGTCAGTATTGCGGAAGAGGAAGTGCGCCAGATTGGTGAAGAATTCCTCATTGATCACTTGGCAGCTTGGAATTACTTCCAGACTGTTGAGTCCCCCGAGAACGAAAAGTGGGTCGCTGACTTTAAGGCTGAATACGGTGAAGATCGCGTGACGAATGATCCCATGGAGGCGGCCTACATCATGGTCTACCTCTGGAAGCAAGCGGTTGAGCAAGCTGGTAGCACTGATATTGCGGCTGTTCGAGAGGCTGCTTATGGTCAGACCTTCGCAGCCCCTGAGGGGACAGTCACCATGAATCCGAATCACCATATCTCCAAGACAGTTCGGATTGGTCAGGTTCGGGATGACGGCCTGTTCAACATCCTTTCTGAGACGGATGGTCCCGTTGATCCCGTTCCTTGGAACCAATATGTCCCCGATACAAAGGGTTTCGCCTGCGACTGGTCTGACCCCGAGAAGGGCGGTAAGTACGAAGTTGAAGGAGCTTAGAACGTAATCGGTTAGCTGGCTTGAGCGATTCAATCACGGCTCAAATATGGATGAGTTTGACCGAGACGCAACCTGACGAAGGGGAGAGCGGAACTGCGCCAACAATAGGCAGGTTTCTGTTCTCCTTTTTTCTTGGGTGGCAAATCCGATCTTTTTCAGTAGCCGATATGACAGTGTTTTGTACCTATACGGAAGACTGTAGAACAAACGCTGGCGGCGGTATGGTACGACCTCTTTGGTAAGACAAAGGGACCTCGCTGATATAGACCAGTGAATCATTTGGATTCATAAGCTATGGGCTGTTGGATACACCGTTGGGGCAAGCGATCGCTCAGAGCACATTTCAAAAAAACACAGGTAATGGCGTGATTGAAGGACTGATTAACGGCTTATTTAATGGGATCAGCATTGGAGCCGTGCTACTGATCGTAGCGCTGGGGTTGGCAATCGTATTTGGCCTGATGGGAGTCATCAACTTGGCTCACGGAGAGCTGATGATGCTAGGGGCTTATACAACCTATGTGGTCCAAAACGGAGCCAAGGCAATAGGTAGCGGAGCCTTGGAGTTCTATATTTTTGCGGCGCTACCGCTATCGTTTCTGGTAGCTGCTTTAGTGGGGCTGGCGCTAGAACGCGGCGTTATTCGCCATCTCTATGGTCGTCCCCTGGAAACACTCCTGGCGACGTGGGGCGTTAGTTTAATCCTGCGGCAGTTTGTGCGCAGCGTGAACTGGGCCATGATCGCTGGACTAATCGTTTTTTGCGTTCTGTTCTTTGGGGGACGCTGGGTTTTACAACAGCAGTCCAATTGGGAACGAATGCGTCGGGTGGCTAACCCAGTCATTCTCATGCTGTCGAGCGCGATCGCGCTTATCACGGGACTGCTGCTGAATCAAAATGGCGGTGCAGCATTGAGTAAAGCTTGGTTTAGTGCTCGCAATGTGGATGTCACCGCTCCGAGCTGGCTGCGAGGAGGGCTTTCCATTGGCACCACTCTTCAGTTTCCCTACGCTCGACTTTTCATCATTGCCTTGACAGTAATTTGTCTCATTGGGGTCTATTGGTTTCTGAACGGTACGGCTTGGGGGCTTCGCATTCGATCCGTCACCCAAAACCGGACAATGAGTGCTTGCCTCGGAATTCCAACTGATCGAGTCGATGCCCTGACCTTTGCCCTAGGGTCTGGATTGGCTGGTATCGCTGGCTGCGCAGTTACGCTGTTGGGATCCGTTGGCCCTAATCTAGGCGGCAACTATATTGTGGACGCCTTCATGGTGGTGGTGGTTGGCGGTGTCGGAAAACTCGTTGGCAGCATTGTGGCAGCGCTGGTTATTGGCATCATCACTTATTTGCTGGGGTCTGGAACCCTAGCGCTCTTACTGCCTCCTACCGAAGGACTTCAGCCCGTTGTAGACTTCTTTACATTTTTCGCGACCACCAGCATGGCAAAAGTCATGGTCTTTGCCTTAATCATCGCCTTTTTGCAATGGAAACCTGCCGGGATGTTTCCGCAAAAAGGTCGGACGGTGGAGGCGTAAACAACAGCTATGGTTATAGAAGCACCCGTTCAACCTCGTAAAGAAGCACAGGCGCAGAAATCTCGTCGGCGCACTTTGGAAATTGCTGCTATTGTCGCCTTTGTGGTGTTGCTCGTCGTTGTCATGCCGCTGCTTTTGAGTGGTTTTCGACTAGGTCTTTTAGGGCGGTTTTTATCGCTTGCGATCGTAGCTTTGGGGATCGACTTAATCTGGGGCTTTACAGGTCTCTTGAGTTTGGGTCACGGCATTTTCTTTGCCTTGGGGGGCTATGCCTTTGCCATGTTCCTTCAGCTCAACAGCTTAAGCGAAGGTCAGATTCCCGAATTCTTTGGTCTCTACGGCGTATCGGAACTTCCATGGTTCTGGAAACCGTTTTACTCATTGCCGTTTACCCTCATTGCCATTTTTACAATCCCAGCCCTCATTGCTGGCCTGTTGGGCTATCTAGTCTTTCGAAATCGAATTCGAGGAGTTTACTTTTCCATCCTGACTCAAGCTGCGCTGGTTGTGTTTTTCAACCTGTTTAACGGTCAGCAGAAGTGGATTAATGGCACTAACGGATTGAAGACAGACACCAGTATTTTTCTAGGGCAACAAGTGGGCAGTGGGTCCATGCAAATGGTGTTTTATCTGACTACCGTGGCCATGCTGGTGCTCATGTATTTGCTGTGCCGCTGGTTAACAAGTGGGCGCTTTGGTCGCCTGCTGGTTGCCATTCGAGACGACGAAAACCGAGTTCGTTTCTCGGGGTATGATCCCACGGGTTTTAAGGTATTGGTGTTCGCCGTATCAGGCGCGATCGCAGGTATTGCTGGCGCTCTGTATACGGTGCAATCCGGCATTGTGTCTCCCCAGTTTATGGACATCGCTTTCTCTATTGAGATGGTGATTTGGGTGGCGGTGGGAGGACGAGCCACACTGGTCGGTGCCATCCTCGGTGCCCTACTTGTTAACTGGGCACGGGCGCTTCTCAGTGAAAGCTTTCCAGAGGTTTGGCTCTTCTTCCAAGGAGCTTTGTTTCTGCTGGTCGTCACTGCTCTGCCAGACGGCATTGTGGGTTGGCTCCGTAAACAGAGCCTTGGGCGATCGCGGTTGGGTAAACCAGAATCTTTGCTCACCTATCCCCAAGTTGAACTCGATCCCGACATTCAAAAGGAAAGGGACACCCTTTAGCGCGATCCCTCGGCCTTGTCTATCAGCGAGATGCCGCAGGAAGGATGATGCGACCCAAATAGTGAAATTTTTCTCCTCTACTTTTAGCGAGCACAATTGAAAACGCTAAGCCTCCATCAAACTAGGAACTGACTCAACTTTTGCCTTCTGTTTTCTGCTATAAACACTCACCTATCTGACCCAATCTCCATGACGGCTCTTCTTGAAATCGAAAACGTCACCGTTAGTTTTGACGGATTCAAAGCCCTTAATGACCTCAACTTCTCGATGAATGCGGGTGAACTGCGCGTCATCATCGGCCCTAACGGTGCTGGCAAAACCACCTTCTTAGATGTCATTACGGGCAAAGTTCAGCCGACAAGCGGCCAAGCCCGCTTCAAAGGCAAAAACTTGAAAAAACACGCCGAACATACGATTGCTCGTTTCGGCATTGGTCGTAAGTTTCAAACCCCGCGTGTTTATCTCAATCTCACTCCCCGAGAAAATCTGGAACTGTCCTGTAATCGCAACAAGAATGTCTTCGCGACTCTTTTTAAGAAGACTCCCACAGCTGAGAAACGAACGGTCGGGGGACTATTAGAGACCATCGGTCTAGACCACAAAGCTGATATGCCTGCCGAGCTACTTTCTCACGGAGAGAAGCAATGGCTCGAAATCGGCATGTTAGTCGCTCAGTCCCCCGACTTACTTCTGGTTGATGAACCCGTTGCCGGACTAACCGACGAAGAAACCGAACAAACGGGTAATCTGCTGATGTCTCTAGCTGAGAGCCATTCCATCATCGTGATTGAGCACGACATGGAGTTTGTGAGACAGATTGCTCGGCAGGTCACCGTACTGCATGAAGGTTCGGTGCTCTGCGAAGGCACGATGGATGAGGTACAAAACGATCCGCGCGTAATTGAGGTTTATCTCGGCCAAGAAACCAGTATTACTCCAGAGCAACTACTGCTGCTGAGAATCACCGCTACGATGGCCTGGGCAGACGGTTCGTTTGATTCGGCCGAGCAAAGCCTGATTTTAGATCAGCTGAGCCGGAAGTTTGCCCACACACCGGAAGAACAAGCTCCGTTGAAAGAAGAACTCAGTAATTTGTTGGCCAAAAAGATTCCTCTGGAGGAGCTCGTCCCTCAATTGACATCGGATGCTCAGAGGGAGCAGACACTCCTATTGAGCTATGAAGTCATTCGCTCTAATGGCATCAACAAAGCAGAAGCGGCCTCATATCAACAGCTTGTCTCTTTGCTGAATCTGCCACCTGACATCGTGAATCGACTAGAAGCCACTACTGTGGAGACCTTTTAAGCATGACTCAAGCGATCGCCTCCCCCGTTGATTCCACCGCCGCTACGGTGCCGATGCTCAAAATTTCTGGACTCAATTTCTTTTATGGAGAAAGTCATATCCTGCGTGATGTAGATATGACAGTACCCAAAGGAAAAATGGTTTGTCTGATTGGCCGTAACGGCGTCGGTAAGACGACCCTTTTAAACAATGTCATGGGCTTACTGTCTCCTCGTACGGGGAATATCCACTATGAAGGGCAGCCTATTCTCAAATTCTCTGCCGACAAGCGAGCTCGAATGGGCATTGGCTACGTTCCCCAAGGCCGTGAGATTATTCCTCGTCTAACCGTTAAAGAGAACTTGATTATTGGACAAGAGGCACTTGGCGATCGCGGCAAAAAGTCAACGACGATTCCCGACGAAATCTTCGAGCTTTTCCCCGTCCTCAAAACTATGCTGAGCCGGATGGGAGGCGACCTTAGTGGAGGACAACAACAGCAGCTAGCGATCGCCCGTGCCCTGATGAGTCGACCAAAACTCCTCGTCCTGGATGAACCGACCGAAGGCATTCAGCCATCCATCATTTTGGATATTGAGTCTGCCGTTCGCCGCATCATTCAAACAACTGGCATTTCTGTACTGCTAGTTGAACAACACCTACACTTCGTTCGCCAAGCTGATTTCTATTACGCCATGCAAAAAGGCGGAATTGTTGCCTCTGGAGCAACATCTGAACTCAGCAATGCCGTTATTCAGGAATTTCTGGCAGTGTAATTCCTGTGATCTTTAGTGTCTTATCCAGGCCTTTTGTTGCAGAATCCTTTCCAGCCATCTAACCGGCCTCGCTCTCAAGCAGATGCAGTTCAACAGCTTCAAAGTCGTGTTTGGTGAGGGCATCGAAGCGCTGAAAAGACGTTTCCTGGAAATTCTCACCCAGAACCGCCTCGGTAATTCGATCATAATCTTCGCTTTCGCGACAGCCGACATAGCACACCAACCACAAACGATCAGCTTCAGGTAAATCCACTACGGACTCCTGCACCAGATCGCCTCGGTCTTGTAGACAAGCGGTAATCGCTTCGCTTGTTTCCGTTGCCGAAGGTTCCGCAATAACGCACCGTGATAAGGTTCGGGGCAAGTGAATAGACGATACCGTTAAGTCCCCTTTGTAGTAACGAGGGAAGTTGTAATCGGCCATCATCGTGAAGTTGATGATCGCGTCTCCAGACTGTTCCTGAGCTTCAATAACCTCAGCGGCCCCTTGCCAATCGTTTCTGTAAATTTGGGTGTAATACTGAGCGAGGCCACCGCCTACCGCAACCAAGTAAAGCGCAGCTACTAACCCTGCGATTAAAGGCTTCCAAGCTCGAATTTGGTCAAAACCATAGGCTAAGAGCATCATTAGATAAGGAACGGTATACAAGAAATACCGGGCTCTAAAAAGAGTGCCTGACAGGAACAGCTCAGACCCAAAAAATTGGGCCAGGGTCGGCAACAAAGCCCAAGCTCCAATCCAAAGCACCTTGTTGTCTAGGGATGGCCTAATTTTGATAATCGCAAAGATCAAAAGGCCCACCAGCAGCAGTGTAAAAGCTTTGTAGAACAGCTGAGGGACAGGATTCGGTATATTCTCCAGCCCGACTAAAGGCCAATAAACCGTAAAGGTCGTTAATTTGGCAAAAATCTGCGTGATAGGGACGCTGAAGCTTTCGTACTCAGAATGTTCAGCAACATAGTTCTCCGTAGCTGAAAAAACTTCCCTAAGGACGAGCGGTGCCCAGCCAACTCCCACAAATAACAGACCATAAAAAAACAGTCTGAGCTGAGGCCACCTGCGCCAGTACTTCAAACCGTACAGCACGCAATCTGGCAAGAACATAATGATCATGAGTGGACTGGTGAACATCGCCGCCAGTCGCAGTACAGCCCAGAGGGCTATGAGACCCTTGGTAGGTCGCTCTAGCGCGTAGGCTAGCATCAGTGTGCCACTCACCGTCAGCAGCGTGATGAGTGGATACATACGGATCTCTTGGGCATGATTGATCAAAAGTGGTGACAACGCCATCATCAAAGCCGTTAGACAGGCTGCCCGACGACTGATTGCATACTGACAGAGCAGGTAGGCAACTGCGATCGCTCCCAAATCGAGCAGCACTGAAAACCCTCTCAGCCAAGCATCGCTCTTGCCACCCAACATCCAGACCCTAAGAAGCAGGTAATACAAGGGACGGATCCCTAGATTGCCAGACTCCATCAAAATGGCATCTTCATAGCTATTGAGCTCATCAATCCACACGCTTTCTGCAGAAATTTGGTAAAGACGCAGGATAAAGGCGATCGCGATCGGAACAATCAGCGGCATCCACTTCCAGGGAGCAGCTTCCGAAGTAAACGCTTTATTCAGCTGGTGAGACTGAAAGCTTGCGAAAAGAGATTTGCTAAACACTCCATCTACGCGGGACATGAGCTTTTCCTAGATGTAATAAAATTAAGGCTGGGACTTATGCAAACGGAATCAAAGCAGGTGATTTAACCGATAGCAATAGTGTGAGGCAGACTATTGCTGCCCTATCTGTAGATGCTTTACGTAATTATTAAGTAAATGGGACTACGGGATCCTAAACTATGCAGTTGCTTTAAATGATTCCCATTATAGAGACTGTACTTTAGGAGAAATTTGAAAAACGTATGAAGGCTAGTAGTAATGGAATCGCTTAAAATTGATGGTCTTTTATGTGCGATCGCCTAAACGCTCGGTATGCTCTAGTATCTAGAGTGTTAGCAAATTATTGTCTATAAGCTGCCTTTATAAAAACAATTTGTTTTCTATTCCTCGGCATAGCCACCATCAGTTCCGTAGGACAAGACAGCTATACGTGTAAAGCAGGTGATCCACTAAGTGCATTCGCTTAAATGGCTAAACTTGTAGACTCTCACAGGGTTAGTTTTTTGGAGGACCTAAACCCTACCTCATTCATCCTTCATAGAGAGGAAAGTAATAGGGTTTTCCTTAACCCAAACTGACTTTGAAAGGCGTATAGGTCTGTTCTGATAGCTTTTAGACTGAGATAGAAACGGCGTAAGAGCAAAATGAATCATTATGGAGGAGAGACTGCAAAAGCTGTTGTCAAGATGGGGAATAGCCTCTCGACGCCGCGCTGAGGAGCTGATCCATGCAGGGCGAGTTTCAGTCAATGGCAAGGTTGCCGAGCTAGGGCAAAAAGCGAACCCAGCCATTGACAGCATTCAACTGGATGGACAAAAACTTTCTGTTCAAAAACAACCTGAATACTACTACTTCCTGTTGAATAAACCACTACGCGTGATCTCAACTTGTCAAGACCCCCAAGGTCGGCGAACGGTACTGGATCTTCTCCCTCGACACGTCCGTCGAGGTGTAGGAATACACCCAGTCGGACGCCTCGACTACAATTCAACAGGAGCACTTCTATTAACCAACGACGGAGCATTGACCTATCGATTGACACACCCTCGGCATCACATCCCAAAAACCTATCGAGTTGTTGTAGCAGGCAGACCGAGTCCTGCTAGTATCGGTCTGTGGAAGCAAGGTTTAACCATCGGAAATTATCAAACTCTACCTGCCAAGGTGGACGTCATTTCTACTGGTGCCAAGCAAACTGAATTGGCCATTACTCTGTGGGAGGGACGGAATCGGCAAATACGCCGTACTGCCGATTATTTGGGGTATCCGGTCAAAAGTCTCCACCGAGTTTCCATCGGTCCTATTTGCCTGGACAATCTGGAGTTAGGTCAAGCGCGCCCAGTGACAGAGCAAGAACTCACCGAGCTAAGACGGGCAACCGACGGACAGGGATGGACAAATGATGATAAATAATAGAAGGCTCAATCGAAAACTGCCTTAGTCTTTGCTCAACTATTCCTGAACTCTACTGACTTTGCATCTTCGAAAGGATTGATGAAGAAAAAGTTATCAGACATCAACCGACTCCACCAAGAACAGTTGGTTCACATAGGGCGGATTCTGCAAGAAACTCGTGAGGCACAGGGCCTGTCTCACAAAGATCTAGCTGCCAAAACGTTAATTCGTTCTAGCCTTCTGCAAGCCATCGAAACGGCCAACATTGATCAGCTTCCAGAACCGGTCTATACGCGCGGGCTGATTCTTCGCTACGGCGACAGTTTAGGACTAGATGGCGAAGCACTTGCCATCCAATACTTTACGCCCGCTGATAGGCGTCCCTCTCGCTCTTTCTGGCGCATTCCTGTTACACCTCAGCTACGTCCGGTTCACCTCTATTTGACCTACGTCGTGTTGATTGGGGTTGCCATTAGCGCCCTGTCTTACACACTGCAGCGGATGTCCTATCAAACCAGTACGCTACCCGTCTTGGAAGGGGAAATTGCTGAAGATGCCACTATGCCGGAAGCGGGGCCTGGTACTGACAGCGAGAACCCGCCAAACAACTCTCAGCAGTCAGGCACGGAGTTGCCTCCTGAGGTAGCAGGGTCACCTGTACGGGTTGCTGTGGAATTGCAGGGGCAATCTTGGTTGCGTGTCACTGCGGACGGGGAAGTTGCTTTTGAAGGAATCTTAAAGGAAGGGGATTCTAAAATCTGGACAGCTGAGGAGCAGCTGAGGATCCGAGCAGGCAATGCAGGCGGTGTCATAGTGTCCTTTAATGAAGGAACGTCTAAGCAATTAGGACAGCCGGGCATGGTAGCCGAAGCCGTCTATCCTCCTCCTAATACGGCTCGTCTCAACCAACCCTAAGCTTGCTTCACCCTTAATTTGATTAATTCGATCGCTGCCACAGGCGAATGACCTCAGTCACCACCTCGCGATCTGGAGGCTGAGTCGTCTCTACTGATGGCTGGAGTTCAACGCCTGGAATACCTTGCTGCCAAGGACTGTTTGAATTGGCTTGCAGATCGACGTCAGCGTTGGCTGGTCGAAATCCATGCTCTACAAAAACGGCTTGTTGCTCTGGAGCAAGTAGGAAGTCAATAAACTGACGCCCATTCCTGGCCTCTGCTGCGCTGACATCACGGCGAGCGATCGCAGCTGTTGAAATCGTTTCAATGGTCGGATCCAAATAGTAGATCTGATACGGCTTCCCCTGCCTTTGGGCAGCTTGGTCCCAACGCAATAGGGCAACACTCTCATAAACCATGGCGATATCGGCGTCATTGGGTCCCCGCGCAATAAATTCTTGCAGCAGAATATCGGTTGAGCGAGGGGGTTGATAAACTGACTGCTTGACCAAGCCAAACAAATTTTCAATAGGCGAGGTATTCAAATTAGCCAAGGTAAGGGATTGAGAACCCAGTTTTGCTTGAGACCAAAGCGTCAGTGTGAGCTGACCACTATTAGAGCGCTCCGGATCCGTCGTCACAAAGTCAAAACTCCCCCACTCGGCATTGCCGCCCAGATCGGACCAGTTACCTTGGCTCACCGCTTCCTCCAGACGAGACCAGCGAAACTGATTGTCAGGAAATAATGCCTGTCCCCGCTCAGGCCAGACAACTGCAACCAGCATCGTTTTAGCAACGGGCTGAGGAGCATCATAAAACGGATCCTCACCCGACTGAGCTGTCCACCGCTGTGCTAGCTCATCCAGCAATTGCCCGTTCGCAGGAATCAGAACGGTCGGTGTGAAATCGTTTTGGTCATCCACATAGTTATTCACCATGTCTTGTGATCCCTGAATCTCAATTTTGAGATCGATGTTGGGATTTGCCGCCTCAAACCGCTCTTCTAAGACCGCTAGTGGCTCCTGCAATTCTGAACCACTAACCACTGTTAGCGTTTGACTAACGCCGGGCAGCGGGGCATAAGCTAGCCCGAGAGAACCGATCGCGATCGCGGTTGAGACGACCATGCGAGATGTCTTTTTCATCGGCGGTATCTTCAATCCTCTAATACGCTAACTTGTCTCTATTCCAATCCTTTAAGCACTTGTGCCTTCAGCTTCCCGTCATCAGCACATCCATACTTTCCTGCATGTTGTTCAGCTCTAGTCCCAGTGCTCTCAGTTCATCTGTTTGGTCCGTACTGCCAAGATCAGCAGAGCGCAGCTTGTTCTGCAACTGTTGCAGGACGCCGCCAGCATCCACAATCAACGTGGACAGGCTGACCACCTGCGCTTCACGGGCATCTTGCCCTTGTTTTGCTAATTCAATGTTGCGCTCCAGGCTATCGGCCAGTCGCTGCCACTGAGCTTGGGCCACCCCGGAACTTGTCCGCTGCTTGTGTTGGGCTTCCTTAAGTTGCTTTTCTAAATCATCAACCGCCAAGAGAGAGCCGCGCCGATGTAGACGCTGAGCTAAGTCATCCAGCTTGTCGGGAAGTTCGCGAGTGCGATCGCAGGCGTATTGAACAATACCTAATAGTTCAACCTGGCTGGTCTCCGTCAGCAGCTTAATAGACTCAGCCTGCAAGTCGTTGGCTTGAACAGCAAGCTGTGCTGCCCGCTGCTTTGCCTGAAGCAGTTCCTGTTCAAGATTGGGGTTGTCTAAACCCAACGTCTCTGGTTCTTTTTCTTTGAGAAAAGCTGAACCCGCGATCGCGATCGCGACTGCTCCTGGTAAGGCAATCATATTAGGTAGCCGTATTAGTCGCACTCCAACAACTAGAAAAAGGCCACCAGCTAGCACTGCAAGGGGATAAGCAAGTGGGTTAGCGAGTTTCACAAGTCTCCCTCTTAAAACTCCAGTTGAATATCTTGCATGAGGCGGGCGATCGTATCCGGGTCGCCTTTAGCGTAGTAGCCGCCGGTGGATTCAGCAATTTGGTTCAGAATGTCTGGGTTGAAGTCACCCTCATTACCGTATCCAATCGTGAAAAAAGCAATTCGCTCATCGGTTGAAAAATCGGACTCTTTCAGCCCAGTCAGGAGATTATTAAGCTGTACATTGGAGCCAGAGTCCTCACCATCCGTAAGGACTAAGACCGCATTGATAGCCCCCTCCCGCAAATTGTTGCGTAACCAATCTCGCGCATCTAAAGAAGCATCATAGAGACGAGTTCCCCCTCTAGGACGCAAGCTGTTGATAAACTCGTACCCCCGCTGCAATCCCTCTGGGGAGCCATCAACCATGACTGGAGGCCGAATCTGATCATCAAAGTCGACCAAAGCAATCTGATCTTGGGGACCCAACGTGTCGATGTAAGTCTGGAGCGTGTTCTGTACAGACGGTAGTTTATTGCCTGACATTGATCCAGAGGAATCTACCACAATGACCACCAGCGAAGGCTTCTTAGCAAACTCAGTCCAAGCCTTAATCATCGTCTCCACAACGGCAGCCTCTGGAGGACGATAAGAGTCATAGCTGGCGTTAGGGTCAACTCCAAATTCAGGACTAAATTTACTGCTGAGAGCCACTCCGGGACTTCCAGGCCGCAATCCTAGCTCGGTCGCTATTGCCTGGGCTTCTGGTTCTTGCAGATAATCCAAAAATTCGGTAGCAGCAGCACGCTCTTGATCGTTGACCCAAGGTATATCAAGCAAAATCCCTCTCATATTTGAAGTGAATGTTGCTTGAGGATAAACAGCCACGTATTTCGGCTGCCCCGGCTGTAGTTGGGTGTTCGCAGCAATGACAGAAGACTCATAGACGGATCCGATCGACGCCCAGAATGGACCATTTTGCACCATCGCCTCAGCTAGGGAACTAGTCGAAGTTCCATACCGAGTAATTTTTTCTTGAATCTTTTGAATATCGGCTTGATGATCAGCAACATCTTGAGCAGTTAGCTCTCCAGGACGTTTGCCTGTAACAGACGCAAATTGTGCCACCAGCGTCTGTAAGCCTGAGTTTGATCGAGTTGGAGCGGTATGGACGTAGTAGATATTTTGAGGGGGACTGGCAGCATTTAAGTCCTGATGAGTTTCAGCCTCTGTCAAGGCAATAAACAAATCGTCAACCGATTCCAAGCTGGAAGCCAAATCCTCTCTGGTCATAAAAACCATCGGGCTGTAGGCCACCAGTGGGGCGTCTGTGATTTGAGGAATATAGTTTTGTCCGGGAGCAATTTGCTGCATTTGATAGATCAGCTGGCTATGGTAGATTTCGCCATCGACAGAGATCAAGGACGGCAGCCCAGCATCATTCTCTGAAATTGCACCAGATTGTAGTAGCTGAGTTTGATTGAGAACTTGGTTGACGACATCACCGCTGCCTGCGGCGTCACAAACGATATAGAACTGTTCGCCAGACTCTAACGAAGGGGATTGATTGTTGAACCTTTCAGCAGTTTGATCACAAAAATCATGGAGCGCACTGCCAACCAGTACGTTCACTTCAAATCCTGGGAAATTAGGTGAATCCGCCTCTGAGCTCGTGCCAGAACTATTGCAAGCGGACAGTCCTAGCACGGCCAGAGCCGCAACAGATAGATTGAATAGGCGATCGCTCATAGTCATAAGCCTTCAGTGACATAAGGAAACACAAACCCATCGCTTAGGTAAATACCTCTGCTGTAGTCAACAAGCTGAATGGCGTAATTTACTTAAACGCATACAAACTTTTGAAAAAGAATCCATCGCGAGGGTCAGTAGCCTTTCTGCTCACTCATATTTGAACTCAGCAGTCATAACAACAGCCCTCGTAGCCGAGGCAATTGAAAACGTGGAAACCCAAACTGGACAAGGACATGTTTCATCCTTCCGTCTTTGACTTTGACGTTCTGCCTTTGGCGATAACTTCAATTCTTGTTTTTGTAGTCAGGATGCCCAAAAGATCAGGCTGAAACTCTGGTCGCAACCCGTCTATGAGAACATCTCAGCCTATATCTAATGTGTCAAACGCTGCGATCGCCGTGACAGTCTCCTCGATGCTTGGAGCGATAGCCCCTGCTGCAAAGGCAGTTCAAGTACCCTTTAGACCCTGAGCTAAATCCATATTGCAGAGCAGACTGTGACGATGAACACCAGGCCCTTAGAAAATTACCAAAAGATTTAAGGTGCTTTATTTGAATGCCTGAAGTGACCGGCTACTCGGTATGAAGCCTACCCGACATAATCTGTGCTCGGCAGATTAACGGCAGTTTTACGGGTCTATCAAACTTGAAAGCTTCGTTTCTCCAACTTCAAACCATCCATGCTGTTGTAGCGTCTCCTGAGGCAATAAAGTTGCCTGTGGGCGGCGAAAGAGTGCATGCAGCGTCTGCCACAGTAGGGGTAGTGCACTCACAGCGATCGCCACTGCGACAATCGCTCCAATGACCGTATCGGCCCAGGCCCACTGCAAGAACGTCACTGCGATCGCGGCTAACATCGCCCCTACCGACCCTAATAAATCAGCCAGGATGTGCAGGAAAATCCCTCGCAAATTTAAGTCCTGCCGAATGTCACCATGCAACCAGTAAAGATTGAGGGCATTGACCAATAAGCCAAGGAGGGCCGTAATTAGCATCGGCGTACTAAGAATTTCAGTCGTTTCTCCGTGCCAGTGGGACAACGCTTCACGGCTGATCCAAGCTGCCATTGCGAGTAAAGCCAAGCTGTTGATTAGGGCAGCCAGCAGTTCAATACGGTGATTCCCCTGGGTAGGAGCGGGCGATCGTCGGGCAATCCAAGTTGCTGTCAGGGCGAGTCCAATAGCCGCTCCATCGGTGAGCATGTGGCCAGAATCTGCTCGCAAAGTCAGGCTGTGACTCATCAACCCAACCCATAGCTCAACGCCAGCAAACACAGTGACGCTCATCATTATCCAAAATAGCCATCGCCCTTTCAAGGTAGGCGACAAGCAGAAAGAACAATGGGATGTTGAAATGTTCAATCCTGTATATCCGTTTGCTTGTGACATTTGCAGAAACTTTATAGCAGTTATCAGGCCATTGACGGCAAGATTGTGAGTTTTTTCGACATTGGGTTCAATTCCCGGTGATCGTCAGTGTGGGAACACAAGAGTCAATCCTGGAAATCTGCTCAAGAATATCTTTAAAAGGCTTTACTCGTCCTTATACAGTCTTCTCTAGGCTTCGTCAGACTTAAAATTCATGAAGACTTCATTCAATTAGGACTCTGAAGTTCGGCAAAAGATCTGATCGGTTCAATTACCCCTCTAGAACAATGCAACCTATACCAAGCAGAGCGATCGCCTCCCTGTCAATACAGCAGTCACCAATTCAATGCCAGCAAGACTATAATCTGTTTCGATGCTGCATCCAGCATCAGAGCAAGAGCGACACTCAGCATCCTGCCAAAACGACCAGCGCCATATTTCATTAAATGTGGCTTAAGTGGGATGTTAAACTGGCATCTGCGCTTTAGTTGGACTGCTGGCACCCATGCCTAAGCGGGTCTTATTTATCAGTAATGGTCACGGGGAAGATAATCACTCTGCTTACGTTATTCGTACGTTGAGAGAACTTGCCCCCGATGTCGAGATTGCAGCGATCCCAATTGTGGGTGAGGGCAACGCCTATCGTCGCTTAGGTGTCCCCATCTTGGGACCGACAAAAGTCTTGCCGTCTGGTGGTTTTACCTACGTCAACCGCTGGTTGTTGGTCAGAGATATTCGAGCCGGGCTTTTGGGGCTAACTTGGCGACAATTCAGAGCCATTCGGCACTACGGGCCTCAGTACGATTTGGTTCACGCCACTGGAGACTCCGTCGGCCAGACCTGTGCTTACCTTACTGGACGTCCCTTCATCTCTTTCATCTCCTGTCTATCAGCGCTGTATGAAGGGCGTTTGCAGACCGATTTTGTCATGCGCTTTGTGGTCAGATCGTCTCGCTGTCAAGCCATTGTCACCCGCGATCCTTATACCGCAGAGGATTTGGCAAAGCAGGGGTTTGACAAGGTTCACTATGGCGGCATTCCTTCTTTGGACTGGCTGTTACCGCATGGTAAAGACCTGTCCCTCAAGCCTGAAGTTCCGATGGTGGCTTTGCTGCCAGGCTCACGAATGCCAGAAGCCGTCCGCAACTTCAAGCTCCAGATCCAGTTTGTCGAAGAATCTGTTCGGCTCATCGGTCACGATGTTCAGTTCAGAGCAGCTCTTGTTCCTGCCCTGATGGCTGAAATTGGAGCCTTAGCGGCAGAAGTCAACTGGAACTATAAGACAGGACGGCTGTGGCGGCAGTTGGAAGATGGGACGATCGCTGAAATTTTGTGTTACGACGATGCCTTCAACGACATCGTTTACCACACAACTTTGGTGATTGGCATGGCAGGTTTGGCGGTGGATCAGGCGGTGGCGATCGGTAAACCCGTCATTCAAATACCCGGTGAAGGTCCCCAATTCAACTATGCTTTTGCGGAAGCTCAGGATCGACTGTTAGGGCTTTCAGCACAGACAATTGGCACCGGTCCCGCAAATCATGAGACCTTGAAGGAGGCTGCCCAATGTTTGCAAAAAACGCTTTACGACAAAGCCTACCTCTCCGCCTGTGTCGATAATGGGCGGGCACGATTAGGCATTCCAGGTGCTTCCAAGCGGATTGCTCAGCTTATTTTGGACCATTTGCAGGTTGAGCCTATGCGGGTATCTGCTAATGCTATGAAACAGAAGAGAGGAACGATAACGCCGTGACCCTAGCTGCCCCTCAGAAGCGATCCAGTTATCGGCAACTCATTCCGTTTGTCCGACCCCATCTCAGCCGATTCATCCTAGGATTTGCCTGCATTTTAGGCTACGTACTTTCAACGCTTGTGCTGCCCTACATGGCTGGACAGGTCGCGCTTTACATCGGTCAGGGTAATGTTCGACTAATCGGATACTGGCTAGGACTGGGAGCAGTCGTTTTTCTGGTTCGCAGCGTTTTCCAATATTGGGAAAACATCATCATGATCCGCGCATCCCTGGACGTAGCGCTGGATCTACGCAAGGCTGTCTATGCGCATCTTCATAGACTGGGATTGGATTACTACGAGCAGGCTAAAACAGGAGATTTGAGCTATCGCCTGACAGAGGATATTGATCGCATCAGCGAAGTTATGCACAAAATGACGCAGCAGTTTGTCTCATGCGTGCTTCAGCTTATTGCAATTCCCCTCTACATGCTGTATCTCAATTGGCAGCTAACACTGGCGGGATTTGTTTTGGCTCCGCTGATGGCCTGGCTAATCGGAGAATTTGGAAATCGCCTGCTCAAGCTGTCGCGTCAAAGCCAAAGCCAAATATCCAGCCTATCTGCTCTATTGACAGAGGTGTTTGGCAACATGCGGCTTGTCCAAGCATTTGCCGCTCAAGCTTTCGAGAAACAGCGCTTCAATCAACAGGCCGTCCACAACCGCAATGCCCGCTATCGAGCTGAACAGCTCAAAGCTATTCAGTATCCAGCAGTGGGGTTTTTAGAAGCCATCAGCATCATGCTGTTGTTCTTTTTGGGAGGCTGGCAGATTTCTCAAGGCAACCTTACGCCCCAGGCTTTTGTGAGCTTTTTAGCAGCGATCGCGCTCTTGCTTCATCCCATTGACCTGGTGACCCAACACTACAACGAGTTCAAGCAAACGGAGGCATCCGTTGAGCGGATATTTGAGCTGACAGGTGTCATTCCAACGCTAGTGGACCAGCCGAACGCCTGCCCGCTTCCTGCCGTGACAGGCCGAGTAGAATACAGCAATGTTTCTTTTGCCTACGAACCCAGCAAGCCCGTTCTGCAACATCTGGATCTGAGGGTTCATCCAGGCGAAGTCATTGCACTTGTGGGATCTTCAGGAGCTGGAAAAACGACTCTTGTCAATCTGCTGATGCGGTTTTTCGACCCGACAGACGGACAGGTTCTAATCGACGGTATCAATATCCGAGAAGTGACGTTAGATAGTCTAAGACGACAGATCGGCCTTGTTCCTCAAGACATTACCCTGTTCTCCGGCAATATTGCTCAGAACATCGCCTACGGTGAAATCAACCCTAGTCTTGAGCGGATTGAAGAGGCTGCAAAAATCGCCAATGCTCATGGATTCATCAGCCAGTTCTCTCAGGGCTATCACACTTGGGTAGGTGAACGCGGCGTCAATCTGTCCGGTGGACAGCGGCAGCGAGTTGCGATCGCCCGAGCGCTCTATTTTGACCCCCGCATCCTCATTCTAGATGAAGCGACGTCAGCCCTGGATTCTGAGTCAGAAGCGCTCGTCCAGGACGCATTGGACAGAGCTATGAAAAACCGCACCGTGTTTGTGATCGCTCATCGCCTCAGCACAGTTCGTGAAGCAGATAGGATCCTCTTTTTAGAAAAAGGAACTATTGTCGAATCTGGTACTCATGATGAACTTCTGAGCTATGGTCAGCGCTACGCCCAGTTTTATACCCAGCAGTTCAAAACTTGAGCAGGACACAGTGGTTTTACCGCAATCTTTCCGATGCCGTATCCGGATGTTTAGCTTACCTTTACTTTAAATCAGCTAATACTTAAATATCTTGCGAGCTATGTGAACTTTTAACAGTTCAACACTCCCCTTTTCTACAATTTAATTGCCTATTGGTTAGGATAAATTGCCAGGTTTTAATAATACACAGCGGTTGCTTTAAAGCAGTTCATTTTCTTGGAGAAAATACACTTTAGGGTTACTGCGATCGCCCGCTAAAGCTATGTTCATAGGGCTTAAGAAAGCGAGGATTACTCAAAATACTGCGGTCGACAAACTGATCGTCTACCGTACTTCATCTTTTGCCGTTTAGCTACAGTTTTCAGAGTATCTACTCTTGGAACATCTACCTAAGAATACTGTCTTTATATTGGCTGGCATTTGATGGACTTGCCAATCGTTACGACAGCCACTGATTCAAGAAAACACAACAGATAATAGCGATGGTTGATATTTACTCAAACCTCCCTGGAGACGGCTTTAGTAGTGAGGAAATCGAGCTATATGACCTAATTAACGAATACAGAAATCAAAATGGATTGCCCTCTATTCCAGCTTCGAAAGCCTTAAGTATTGTCGCAAATCGGCATGTTTGGGATTTAGCTGAAAACATTGGCACGCTGACTCATGGTTGGAGTGACGCTCCCTACAACTCTGGTGATCCATCGACCTACTCTTCCATGTGGAATGCCCCTCAGAGATTCAATACGGGGTATCCCGGAATAGGATTTGAAAATGCGTTTTTCTCTAGTGCGGGTGCCACGGCAGAAGGTGCATTTAACGGTTGGAGAAACAGCGCCCCTCACAATGCCGTTATCCTGAATTTGAATAATTGGAACGATAACGACTGGAATGCCTTGGGCGTTGGCATATACGACGATTACGCGGTGATCTGGTTTGGTGAAGAAGCTGACCCAACGGGCACACCTGCTGGCTTCGGAACACCCTCAAACTTTGATCCTCTTCAATATGGAGCGTCTTATTCGGACTTGATTGTGGGGCTAGGAGACAACGTAGCCGCCCTCACCGATCATTACAACAACCATGGCAGCCAAGAGGGAAGAGAGGTAGATCGGTTTGACGAATGGGCTTATCTAGCCTCTAACCCCGATTTGATCCAAGCTTTCGGCAGCAATATTGAGGCAGCTACCCGACACTACATTCTTCATGGCTACGCTGAAGGTCGAAGCCTGAATGCTTTCTCTGCATCCCAATATCTAGCCTCCCATAGGGATCTCCTGACGGCCTTTGGCAATAATCCCGACGCTGCTCGAAAGCACTACGTTGAGTCAGGGTATTGGGAAAATAGAGCCATAGATACTTTCGCCGAAGATATCTATATCGCCTCTCACGGCGACCTGATCAACGCCTTCAAATATGACTTGGAAGGGGCAACCCAGCACTACCTAAATCATGGTATCGGTGAAAATCGAGACGTCAATCTGTTCGATCCGGCTGCCTACTTGAATAGTCACAGTGATGTCCGTGCTGCTTTCGGCAACGATTTTATCGCAGCAACACGGCACTACATCAATGATGGTTATTCTGAAGGTCGAACCTGGAGTTAATGACTCCACCTCAAGGACTAGGGACAAATAAGATGCAAATTTGGGTCGATGCCGATGCCTGCCCCAAGGTCATCAAGGAGATCATTTTTCGAGCCGCTCGACGGGTCGAAGTGAAAACCACGCTGGTTGCCAATCAGGAAATGCAAATTCCAGCATCGTCCTATATCGACGCCGTTCAGGTGAGGGCAGGTTTAGATGTTGCCGACAACTACATCGTGCAGCATCTAAATGCCGACGACCTCATCATCACGGCTGACATTCCGCTAGCGGCAGCCGCGATCGCCCAAGGTGGATATGTTCTTAGTCCTCGTGGTGAGTTTTATGACGCAGTCAACATTCGTCAGCGCCTTTCTCTACGAAACTTTATGGATGAACTACGCACCAGTGGCGTTGAGACGGGCGGACCACCGCCCCTCAGCCAGCGCGATCGCGAAGCCTTTGCCAATCAGCTTGATCGCTTTTTAGTCAAGCACGTCGATTCTCGATTTTAGAGCGCGGATTTTAGAAAGCTTGGATAACATACCTTCTTGCTTAATAGAGATCGCCAGTTCCGTCAGAACAAGACAGCGAACCATTAAGCTATAGGCTAAGCACCCGAATGCTATTGGGTGATGGCTGAAGCTATATTATGTCGTTCCAGAAGAAAAACGAGGTTACTGATCTTCAGAGTCAATGAGCTGAATTTCGTTGGTCAGAACTGCTAGCTGCACGCGATCACCATACTGAAGTCCCTCAATTTTAGGCATCAGCACTTCGACTAAATCAGGTTTCTGAAAGTGCAAAGGTTTGGTTTCAGGATGCGGATAGTAGATCCATCCCTCAAACGTTCGACTTTTCCAGGTAAGCTGGCAGCGGGAAAACGAGAAGGTTTCTGGTCCATGAGCTGGTGTCCACGATACCAATTCCAGCGTGATTTCAGGATTGACCATCTGGAAGTGCTTGGGAGCGATCGCAACGTTGAGCGTGCCCAGAAAATAAGGGCGTAAATCAAATCCTCGCGATAAGAAATGCGGCAGCTGCATTGCTAAAGTTCCCTGTGGGTAAGGACTATTGGCCGTTAGTCCCGATGCCACCCGGTAACCCTGCGAGATTGTTCCCACCACCACACACCATTTCGCCACAATCCCTGTCCTGTCTGAAGAGCAAGCACCTTATTATCCCAATCTTTAGACCAGCATCGTCCACCGTCTTGAGCCAAATCCACAGCAATAAAGTGTTACGGTCAAAAAGGTCAGACATTAGTTGGCCTCTAGACATTCGTAGCGGCAAGTGAATGGTTGAAATACAGTCACAGACTCCAGCAGATGCGATCGCCCTACCTGAGATGGGTTGCGGTACCTGGGCCTGGGGTAACCGACTGCTATGGGGCTACACGCCAGACATGGATGTGCAGCTACAGGCTGTGTTCAACCACTGCGTCGATCAAGGCGTGACGCTGTTTGATACAGGCGATTCCTATGGGACCGGGCGGCTCAACGGGCGTAGCGAGAGCCTATTAGGAGAATTTGCCAACGCTTACAAGGGGACGAACGAGCATAAGATTTGTCTGGCGACGAAGCTAGCAGCTTATCCATGGCGATTGACTCGCAACTCAATGGTCAAAGCGTGTCAGGCGTCTGCGGCACGATTGAGTCGCAATGTCGATATCGCCCAACTGCACTGGTCCACGGCAAACTACGCTCCTTGGCAAGAGGGAGCGCTGTTGGATGGCCTAGCAGATCTCTATGAGCGCAGGCTGGTTAAAGGAATTGGACTGTCGAACTTTGGGCCGCGACGGTTGCAAAAAATCTATCCCAAATTTCGCGATCGCGGCATCCCCATTACGCTCCTGCAAGTGCAATATTCCCTACTCTCAACCTATCCCGTGACTGAGTTGGGCATTAAAGACGTTTGCGACGAATTCGGCATTCGTTTGATTGCCTACAGTCCCCTAGCGCTGGGCATTCTCACAGGCAAATATCAGGTGGGAAAGAAGTTACCTTCTGGCTTACGTGGATTTCTGTTTCGACAGCTATTGCCAGGGGTACAGCCGATTCTGAATACCTTGATGGCGATCGCCCGTTACCGTGAAAAAACACTGGCTCAGGTCGCTCTCAACTGGTGCATTTGCAAGGGATTCATCCCGATCCCCGGGGCTAAAACCGTTGCGCAGGCTCAACAAAACACCGGTGCTTTGGGCTGGCGGCTCGATGGCGGGGAGATTTTGGAACTCGATAATGCAGTTTCTCAAAGCGATAAGCAGATGGTTCAGAACATCTTCCAAACGCGATAGAAACCCTCTTTCCTATCTCGATTTGTCAATAAATTGAAATAGATCAGCAGGGATGCTTATCTCGACTTCACGTAGTCGCGGGTATTCAGTGAAGTATTTTTAAAGGTTTTTAGGAGCGATCGCACTCTCAAAATCGACATTCATACTTAAAAAAGCAGGATTATCAACTCTTAAAAGCGAAATCCGCTATCAGGCCCTAATTTTGGTGCGACATTCTCTGCCATCTACCGACAGTGAATAGAGCAAATCGCAGCTTGGGTTAAGACAACTTCGATCTTCTGAAACCCATGTGTAACAGGGATTTAGTTTTCCTTGCTGCCTTTTGCTATCAAGCCCCTGTCTAGTCGCCCGTATTTTGTCAAATAACTCATTTATCCATTGCTTAAAGCAGATGGAGGGATTTTGAAATGCGTGTCTACACTGGTTCTACCGTTCGAACTTTGGTTAACTACAGCAAGCTACTGCTAGGTCTAGCTATCCTATGTGGCTCTTTATATATGGGAGCTAGGGTTTGGAGCAATGACACTTCTGTACAAGAACTCAAAAACTTGTTGCAGTTTGAACAAACAGAATAATTGCTGATATGGTCGCAGGCAAAGGACGAATCGAACCTTTCGTATAGCCATTCGCTGTCTTGTTCTAATGGGACCGGCAACGGCTATACCTGTCATGTCGGATCCAGAATTGGCGCTGCCGAAAGCAGTGTCTTTGAGATGAGCGAATCCTGTAGAGTCATGTAAAGTACAGTCAGAACAACTCAGCAAACGCACTTATGCCTACAAAGGGGTGTGCTATGAGAGTACACCTTACAAGAGTGCCTGTTGAGTAAGCTCAATTCTCGATTTCCATCTAGGGAAATATTGAAGCTGTTCTGTGTGCAGGGCTAGTGTGTCTCTATGGATACTTCTAACGCAGTAAGACTTTTGAGCGCGATCGCCGCAATCATTCTTGGTTCTGGTGGTGTGATAGCGCTGTTTTATTTAGCAAATATCCTTGTCAATCGATTGCCCTTCAAAGCGCGGTCACGTGTCTTGCCTTGGGTCTACATCACTCCAGCCCTGTTAGTGCTGACCGCTTTTCTAATTTTGCCCACAATTCGCACCCTCATTCTTAGCTTTATGGGGCAGCGGTCAGAGACCTTTGTAGGACTGGATAACTACATCTTCGCGTTCACCAATTCCGATATGCTGGTGGCCTTCCGCAACAATATTTTGTGGCTAGTGCTGGTGACTGGTATTAGTGTCGGCCTAGGTCTAATCATTGCCGTGCTGGTAGACCGAGTACCTTACGAACCACTGGCAAAAGGGCTGATCTTTCTGCCGATGGCAATTTCCTTTGTGGGGGCCAGCGTTATCTGGCGGTTCATGTATGCCTATCAGCCGCCCGGCGTAGAGCAGATTGGATTGTTGAATGCGATCGCGGTTGCCTTAGGATTTGAGCCCGTAGGGTGGCTGGTCAATAAAGCCGTCAATAATTTTGCGCTGATCGCCATTATGATTTGGCTGCAAACTGGATTTGCGATGGTGCTGCTATCTTCAGCGGTAAAAGGCATTCCCAAAGATGTCATTGAAGCCGCTCGCATCGATGGGGCGAACGAAATTCAGATCTTTTGGCGGATTACAATCCCTATGATCAGCTCTACGATTGTGGTCGTTTCAACCACGATCATCGTATTGGTGCTCAAGGTATTCGATATTGTATTTGTCATGACTGGCGGCAACCTAGATACCGATGTAATTGCTAGCCGCATGATCAAAGAGATGTTCAACTTTCGCAACTTTGGACGCGGTAGCGCGATCGCCGTTATTCTTCTACTTGCAGTCATCCCGGTGATGGTAGCTAACATTCAACGTTTTCGTCAGCAGGAACTCACCCGATGACAGCACTTCCCAAAAAGCGATCGCCTCAATCCCGCAGCTTTTTAGATCGTATGGAAAGCTGGCTCACGGCTGCTCCAGTACACGCTGCGGTAATTGCTATTGCGGTTCTCTGGACCATCCCAACAGCAGGACTTCTGATTAGCTCCTTTCGCGACCGCGATGCCTTGTCTCAGACGGGATGGTGGACTGTATTTGCCCCACCTCTGAACCTCAGTCAATTCCATCTGGGTAACTATGCTGATGTCCTGCTGGGACAGGGAATGGGACAGGCGTTTCTCAACAGTTTAATTATCACCATTCCTGCTACAGTCATGCCTATTGCGATCGCGACGTTTGCAGCCTATGCCCTTGCTTGGATGGAGTTTCCTGGACGGCAGTTGCTTTTCGTCACGATTGTGGGGCTGCTGGTGGTGCCGCTGCAGATGACCTTGATTCCTGTGCTGCGGGTGTACAACGTCTTAGGACTGGCGGGCACATTTTTGGGAGTCTGGTTGGCTCATACGGGATATGGTCTTCCTTTGGGCATTTACCTATTGCGAAACTACATCGGAACACTGCCTCGCGATCTCATCGAAGCAGCGGCAGTCGATGGTGCTTCCCATCTGAAGATTTTTACCCAGGTTGTTGTCCCACTTTCCACGCCAGCGATCGCGTCCTTTGCCGTATTTCAGTTTCTTTGGGTGTGGAATGATTTGCTGGTGGCGTTGGTGTATTTGGGTGGAAACCAGGATGTCGCTCCTGTAACCCTGGTCTTAAGAAATTTGGTGGGCGATCGGGGTCAAGACTGGCATTTGCTCACCGCTGGAGCATTTATCTCAATGATTGTGCCACTATTAGTCTTCTTTGCCTTGCAGCGGTACTTTGTCCGGGGATTGTTGGCAGGTTCGGTGAAGGGATAATGGCACACATCGTATTTGAACAAGTAACGAAACAGTACGACAACGGCTTCGTCGCAGTCAAAGACCTCAATCTTGATATCGGCGAGGACGAGTTTTTGGTATTGGTAGGTCCCTCGGGCTGTGGCAAAACGACCTCTTTGCGAATGCTGGCAGGCTTGGAGAGCATCAGCCAGGGCAGCATTTATATCAACGGCAAGCGGGTCAACGAGATGTCTCCTCGGGAGCGGGACATTGCTATGGTTTTCCAGTCCTATGCGCTGTATCCCCACATGAGCGTGTTTGACAATATGGCCTTTAGCCTAAACCTTCAGGGCACCCCCAAAGAGGAGATTCAACAGCGGGTACAGGCAGCGGCAGCTCAGTTAGGGATTGAAGAGTTGCTGGACCGCAAACCCAAACAGCTTTCAGGGGGACAGCGACAAAGGGTAGCTGTGGGACGAGCGATTGTCCGCAATCCGGCTGCTTTTCTGATGGATGAACCGCTGTCAAACTTAGATGCCAAGCTGCGAGTGCAGGCCCGAGCCGAACTGAGTCGCCTGCACAAAAAATTGGGCACCACTTTCATCTATGTCACCCATGACCAAGTTGAAGCGATGACGATGGGTAGCCGCATCGCTGTTATGAACAAGGGCATCCTGCAGCAGGTTGATACGCCGCAAAATCTCTACGAGCACCCTAACAACGTTTTTGTTGCCGGGTTCATGGGAAGTCCTGCCATGAACTTCTTTGACGCCACCCTGAAACCCGAGGGCGAGGATGTGTTTGTGATGGCGGGTGCTTTACGAGTTCCTGTTCCTCGTGAGGAGCGATCGCGGTATGAACCACACATCGGTCAGCCTCTTATCTTCGGTATCCGCCCTGAGAAAATCTACAATCCTGAGTTTTCGCCCCCTGGCATCAACCCCTACGAAATCGACGCTACCATCTCCGTCATAGAAATGATGGGCCATGAGATCATCGTCTACCTATCTCTAGCAGATGGTCAAGAGTTTCTTGCCCGAGTTGATCCGCGATCGCGCTACACTCCTGGCGAAGTCGTGCGCTTAAGTTTAGACTGCGATAGATTTCACTTGTTCGATAAAGACTCCGGACACGTCTTGGCTTAATAGGCGATCTCCGATCACTATTCATTCTCTTCATAGCTTAAACCTTGTTTGAGCAGCCCAGTTGTCCAAACTCTACAACCTCCTCATTCAGTACACTAAAACTTCAGCAAAAGCGTTCAGAGGACAGTCATCATGCACTTAGAAGAACTCAAACAAAAGCTTGAGCATCTTGATGATACTCAACTACAGCTAGTCGCTAGATTTGTCCATTCGTTAGAGGGAGATATGGAGCAACCTTGGAATAACTACTATTCTGAACAAACACCCCAAGAAAAAGCTGAGACATTCTTAACGTGGATCTCAAACTTGCCTAAAGTCGGCCACAGCTTACCCGATGAAGCCTTTGACCGAGCCGCCTTATATGATTGATGTCAATTTACTTTCTTGATACGAACATTGTCTTGCGATTTTGCAACACTCTGGATGATCGCCACTTGCTGACGACTACAGCAGTTGCTCAGCTACTACGCTCGGGACATGATTGCGTTTTCACAGCACAGATTTTGGCTGAGTTCTGGGTTGTGGCAACTCGTTCGCCGCAAGTAAACGGATTAGGATTTCCTCCCTCACAGACTCGTGAATTCGTGAATGCTCTATGCGAAACTTTCCATTTGCTGGAAGAGACTCCACAAACATTTCAAATTTGGCTTGAACTTGTTACGGGTCAAAACGTTAGAGGAAAGCGAGCCCATGATGTTCGGATTGCAGCTGCTATGTTGACCCATGGAATAACCAATCTATTGACCTTCAATACACAGGATTTTGTGAGGATTTCAGGCATCACGGCCATAGCGCCCCAAAGAATAACCACAAAACAAAATTGAGCCAAAGATGCTCCTATCCATAATTGAAAGCACCACCCCTGGTCCGAGAAAGTCAGGGGTGGTTGCGATGCCAGAGTTTGCTTAGATCTAGTCAGGCTTCTTTTCCGGCAGTAAGCATTTATCAGAGTCACATCCTGCGGGGCCTGCTTCGATGAGATCGCCGCGATCGCTTCTCGACAACGCAGTATGAAAATCGTCAATGGTACGGCGTTCGCTCACCTGCTGGACTAAGTCGTCATAGGCAACTTTGTCGATGGGTTCAAAGGGCAGGCGAGGGAAGGTTTGTAGGTTATCAAAGCGAGCGAGGAGGGCAGCGGAGATGTAGCCTTCGTCGTTTTGAATGGCATCAGAAATACGCTGACTCAGGCCGTCGATCTCGTTTTCTCGCAGCTCGATCGTGGCAGACGTGTTGTGGGCTGTGTAGTGCGTCTGCACCTGCATGTAGAAATCGAACTGAGCTAGAGCTGTGAACTGCTCGATCGCGATCTCATCGGCGCCCGGCAAGTTGGCCCAAGATACCTCCACGGGCATCTCCACCAGCCACTCGGTACAGCGCGGGTCAAATGGATCGGTGAGTAGATTGCCATTTTCGTCCTTGTCAGATTGAGAAGGAACGACGGAATAGCCATAATCAATGCAGGCTAAGGCAACCGGATCGTTCTTGCGAAACGTGATGCGGCGGATGTAGCGCTGCGCTTTGGGAGGATGCCAGCCCGGACTTGCTCCCGTGAGGAGGGATTTGGTACCCGCTGGCTGAACAGTGGTGCAGCGGTTAGGTCGCTGGAGATTGTGGCGATCGCAGTAATCCCATACGGTCTCGTGGACGATCGCTTTCCAACGGCTCAAGTAAGCTTGTTCCTGAGCCTTGAATTCTAGTCCCTGCATCGTATTGGGACGACCTGCTTCCCACCATTTCAGCCACTCCACGCCAAAAGCTTTGACAAAGAAGTCGAACAGACCGGTAAAGGAAACGCCCACAATGGGATCATCTTCGCGAGACTGGCGATAGCGGGGTTCGATAAATTCATGGTTGAGCAGACTCGCAACGGCCAGTGCTCCAGCGGTGAAGGCATCTTTCTGATCGCGATCGTTGTTGGGATCAAGCTGGTTTAGATGAATTTCGGCTAAATTACAGTGGAAATCTTGTCCGATAATTTCACCGCAATTATGAGCCACTAATCCGTTAGCATCAAAACAAGCTGGTCCTGGCACCGTGCAATCATAGACGGCTTCAATACCGTTAGGGGTAATAGACTCAACCGTCACGGCAAACCGCTCTCGATTCATCTGGCGACGATAGCCGCTTAAAGCCGTTTCGAGTTTTGCTGCTTTAGCAGGCTCCTGAAAACCGATTATCTGCTCGAAGTAGCTGAGATTGTCATTACTAATGATCAGTTCGTGTTGAGCTTGACAGTAGTAAGGCGCTGGTTCGCGATCACTGTTTGGTAGCATCCGATAGCCAGATGGTCGGCGTTCCTGATATATCGTCGAAAGAACACCCAATCGAGCTAACATGCGCTGAACAGCTTTCAAGGTTTCTAAATTACTTTGAGCCAACCGTACACTGACTCCCTTCCTTTGACCCCCTTGAACACTACCATCCGCATCAAAGAGGCCTCGTAGGAAGCCTTGATAGAATCCATAGCTACCTTGCTCTATCGTATCAGTGATGTCTTTATGCCTTGGACGAACACCAAACTGAGCAGCCAATTTTGCTAAACCACTGGAAGTGACAACTCGATGCTTGTGTTGTTCGTGGTAGCAAGCTTCTGGTCGAGTAGGTTCATACCCAACTGTAGTCTGCAAGAGCTGAACCGCATACTGGCTCATTTCCACTTGAGAATCTTCCCAATAGCGAAGGACAGCAGTATCACTCCATTGGGTTTTCGCTAAGCTACCATCACCGAGTAAATTTCCTAGCAACCAGCCTTCCTCAAACGTTCCTTCCCCATCCCATGGAGTCAGATCACGATGATTGTGCACTAAAACGTGATCGCCTGGCTTCAACTCACCCGCTTCAACCCACTCGGTGTATTGAGCCTTTTGGGTCTGGGAAGTAACTTTCAGTAGCTTGTGGTTTTTCGTCAGCCGTAACTCGTAGCCCTCCTTAGTGGTTAACTTCACTACAGGCTTGTCACCACTGTGGAAGAAACCAGCTTCTGTAGTGCTGAACAGCTCTCCATTGACATATGTGCCATGCTGCAATCCAATCAAGCTCTTCACTTTGCGCGCCCCATGTTCGGTATGCACCCACGTATCGGCGGTAACACAGGGATTTAGACCGTAGCGTCCTTCACCTCCGGCCCGACGCTCAGCTTCTCTGGCCCATTGAATTGCGCCCTCGCCAGAGTAAAACTGTTTGCGAACGGCAGCCGTTGTTTCCTCTAAAGTTGGCCGATGATGAAAAACTCGGGTGTGATTAGCCATACGAAGCGCATCGCGTTCAGGATCAATGCGCCAGTTACCTGCTTCATCCTGCTGCCAAAGATTCTCTTTAGCTCCAGCAGCTAGGGTATCGTCGCTAGCGAACTGTCTCATTCCCGCGCTGCGCCTAATGTTTCCGGCAACCACGCAGGCTGCTGCTTCATCAATGAGCAGACAGCATTCAACAGAAGTGAGCTGACGCCCGATCGCTTTATTGAGAATCTTGGCACAGCGCTCATAAAGCGTTGGCAATTTGACCGGGTTGGCCACACCACCAAATCCTTTAAGCTTTTCCCCTGCTGGACGAACATCACTGAGATCAACCGTAATCTCGACGTCATCCGTAAAGCGATCGTTGCTTGCAAGTTCCAGAATGGTCTGATATGACTTTACCCAGCCTTGGCGACTGTCACCCACCCGAATGCAGACCTGATTATGGTTAATTTCAACGGCAGTTTCTTCTCGGCGTTGGTCGATAGGGGTTGTGCCAATTGTGCCTTCCTGCTTCACAGCAAGGCGATTACGAATCATCGGCAACTGGTTGATGTACTTTGGCTCTAGCACAGCTCCCGTACCGCATCCCATCATGGCTAAATCCATCATTAAGCCAAAGGCACGCCAATCAACCACATTGGTACTGGTACAGTTATAGGCTCCTGAAAAATTCTCAGGGCGTTTGCTCCAGTCGGTGCCGCCAACCCAGAGCCAGCGCCCCGATGGTAATGCTTTAATTTCTCGCATGCAGCGAGAAATCAGTCGCTGCTCCTCTTCGGTTAGCTTTCCAAGTTCAGTCAAACCGGCAAGTGTGCGATCGCAGACTTGCTGCCAGGTTTCTCGCTCACCGTTTGCCGTCTCATCTTTCCGACTGTACGTGCGATAAAACACTGGATAGGCAGTAGGAGCCGTTTCAGGAAATGTACCTTGAAACCGAATACGAGGAATTTCTTGAACCATGAGACCAACCTTGTAAGAGCGAGTGCAAACAACAGAAATATGAGCGCTAGACGAGTGAGGCTAACTTACTTACACCCCAAGTGAGCAACAATCATAAGTCACATCTAGGGCTTTGATAAAAAGATAGAACAAAGTTTACGCTATCTGTGGAGGTACAAACAGTGTCCTGAGGGAAAACGTTTATAAGGTAGCACAACGTTTACAAAAGTGTACGTGCGCTAGAGTAAGGGAGCAAGCTGGTTGAACCCTTGTGAATACCTATAGCGATCACCCTGATTCAGCCTGCTAACAAAAATGCGATTCACAGTACTTCGGAATGGACGGTTTCACTCGTCAAGAAACATTAGCTCTAACGCAGATCACGTCAAGTCGGTTGGCTTACCTCGACCGCACCAGCGTTGTAGTGCCGAAAAAATATGGCAACTCTAAGAAACCCACTGTTATCTACACCTGGGAACAACTCCTTGAAATTCGCACCATCGCTAATTTACGCAAGCAAATTTCTTTGCAAATGGTCCGTAAATTAGTGAGTTTTCTAGATGAGCATGGGCTGGATATCACCTTGCACGACAAGCATTTGGTTGCGACTCCCAATGAAGTCTTTTTAGTGATGCCAGATTGGTCTGATATGCCTCAGGTCATGAAAGTCGCTGATCGCGACGGCGAAGGACTTGGACAACTCGTGCTGCTGGTTCTCCCTCCCCTCAAAACGGTGATTCAAGAAATCTGGAATGCGGCAGCGAACTCTACCCTCGTCGATTTCGAAAGCTTTAAGCAGCGGGCGAAGTCTGCTCCGGCTCAGGCGGGATGAACGCAATGTCGGTTTCCAAGCACCATTCTTGCATGGGAGCTTCCGGCATTATCAATGTTTCCGAGGATGCTGAATTGAGCGTCACTACCTGCGCTTTGACGTTCCAATGAGGCACGACCTCATACCAGACCTTCATCACAAGAATAGTCGAAGAGAATATCAGCGTGAAGAGGTTCGCCAAAATGACAGGAGCATCGTGGGCATACAAACCATAAATTAGCCAGAGGGCAATGCCCGCACAGAGGACAATCAGCATACTCCATGACATCCCCTCCGCTGAGCGCGATCGCCACGTCTTCAAGACCTGCGGAAAATAAGCGATTGTTGTCAGCGAACCAGCAACTAACCCCAAAACTGTCGTGAGATCCATCGCAGGCAACCCCTATCCCCTTGTTGACATATCCAGACCTTGAGCGAGATCACCAGCAAAGCTTCAATGTCTCAGTTTCGTAATTTAACACAACAAAACGGTAGCCACCGCAACATAAGCTGAAGTAATTCTTAATGTTTTATGAAACCTTTTTTTTAGAGGCTAATCATGTCATTTCTGGGATCAGGTAAGCCAGTAGACCTGGCTTACGGTGGAAACGGCTGTATCAATTCATAAGAACCGATGCTGTCCCTCAACGAATCGTTTTTGTCGCTAGGTTTCAAGAAGAACTAATTTGTATAGCTGAGTCATCTGCTTCGAAGTGCTTAGGTTAACTGTTATCTGTTGTGGAAGGAACTGTCGAATCTTGATGGTGTAGACATTATTGGTGCCCTCAGTACCCTCGTCACTAACGAAAACCTCGTATAAATTTATCAGTTTCGCATAGCTAATAATCTTTCAAATAAAAGCGCTACCTTTGGATGACGCTGAATTCTACAGTAAGTGACTATAATTAAGGGATGAATATCTGCTCTCTTGGTTGTTCGCTATATTGATTCATTATTTGAACTATTTCTTTGGTTATGTTCGTACCCCTATAGATTTTGTTTAAACTATCTGGATTCACCCGTTAGAAGCTTATCTTTTTAGCTTCATCACTGCGGGATAGCTATCCCTCTTAACCGTTAGATTGTCTTGTGGTTGCAGTAGAGTTCTGTTAAGTGGGCTGTAGCTTACTCAGTGCTACACTGCTCTATTCAGCTATTTCCAGAGTGGAGGCTGTTCCTTGGGTGTCTTTATTTTGAGCTGCCCAAGCTGTCTCCAATTTAAAGATCGAAGACGTGTGAAACTTCCCTGTTAATTGAAATTTGAAACGTTATGCCTATATCCGTCGCAACGCAACGTCTTTCTATATTTGTTGATGGCAATAATATGTTTTATGCCCAACAAAAGAACGGCTGGTTTTTTGATCCCAGGCGAGTAATTGAGCACTTCACCTCTGAAGACGGTGGACTGAGTTTAGTCAATGCGTTTTGGTATACGGGGCTAAAAGATCCCCAAGATCAGCGAGGTTTTCGGGACGCGCTTATCAGCTTAGGGTACACCGTACGCACCAAAATTCTCAAAGAGTATTACGACGATAACTCAGGTCGCTATTCTCAGAAAGCCAATCTAGATATTGAGATTGTCGTGGACATGTTCAACACGGTTGAGCAGTACGATCGCGTCGTCTTGTTCAGCGGCGATGGAGATTTTGAAAGAGCGATCGAGCTATTGCGATCAAAAAATACTCATATCACCGTTGTGTCCACTGATGGGATGATTGCCCGTGAGCTGAGGAATGCAACTGATCGTTATATCGACCTCAATACCATCAGAAAGCAAATTGAAAAGCGCGACAGCTATCACTGATGACTAGAGGTGAAGGTCTTCTTTGCCTGTCTTTGAAAGGTTGAGGCCGCCAACTCCCCGACGTAGGGTTCGACTGTTGGGATGGCAGGTGCTGTCGATCAATTGGCTACACCGCCTTAGTGGTTCATCTGAATTTCCAAATTTCGCGGAAATTTCTCCGGGCAGTGGTCACAGTGTGTTACTATAAGTGCCCGTGGATGGCGGGTCGATGCCCGAGTGGTTAATGGGGGCGGACTGTAAATCCGCTGGCTATGCCTACGCTGGTTCGAATCCAGCTCGGCCCACCACGCTTCGCCCATGTAGCTCAGCGGTAGAGCACACCCTTGGTAAGGGTGAGGTCACGAGTTCAATTCTCGTCATGGGCTTGCTGAAAGATTGTGCCTACCGCCGGCAGAGCTATGGGTGATCGCACAATTCACCAGCTGTCAAGATTTTTCAATCCCATTACAAGGTCTACTTGCGTTATTAGTTAAGGCGCTAGCAGTCACAGCTCACCCTTCTCTCTTTGCATGAGCCGTTCCTATAAAGACACTGGAATTAATCTCAAAAGCATGCCGATGGGCGAAACGGACCGCCTGTTAACGATATTGACCGTTGAACATGGTCTTATCCGAGTGATTGTCCCAGGAGCGCGAAAGCATAAGTCTCGCTTGGGGGGACGCAGTAGTCAGTTTGTCGTCAACGAAGTCTTTATTATCCGAGGCAAGCGGTTAGACAAGCTGGTGCAGGCAGAGACCATCACCTCCTTTCCAGGATTGTCAGCAGACTTGGCTCGATTAACTGCCAGCCAATATTTAGCCGAACTAGTGCTTTGTCAGGCCTTAAGCGAACAGCCTCAAGAAAAACTGTTTACTCTCTTGGTGGAACAGCTACAGCAGTTAGAGAAAGCGCCTCAAGAGGCTATTTTGCCTTGCCTAAGCCACGGCATTTTTCACCTTCTGACACTAGCTGGAGTTGCTCCGGAGTTGGCACGGTGTAATGTCAGTGAAGTTGAGATTGAGCCTGACTCAGCTAACCCAGACTGGAAAACTGGATTTAGTATTACTTCGGGTGGCATTGTCAGTTTGGCGCACTTAGAGCCCGCTGCAACAGCTTCACTAAGAGCAAAAACGCCGGAAGGACGCTACGCTGTGAAAGGCGGTTACGATACCACGAGGGAGAGAGGGCGATCGCCCCAAAAGCCTCCCAAGCCAATTCTGCTTAGTGCAAAAGAGCTGGTATTGTTGAGATATTTAGAAGACTCAGAGCTGATTACTCAACGGTCTGCCTTTAGACCAGTTGATGATGCTGAATCTATGCAGTTTGTGTGGCAGCGTATCGAACGTATTTTGCGTCGATATGCTGAGTATCATTTTGACCGTCCCATCCGTTCAGCAGCTCTGATAGATACGTGTTTTCCAGCAGCGGCACCTTCTAAGGACTAGCGTTTGGAACACGCTGTCTAGCAGTCTGTACACCAAGATGAAACAACAGCACGAGGCTGACAGCGCTTTTTGTTTTGTTACCTATTCTGTTTCATTAGCTTATATCGGCTTTTTTACCGTTAACTTTGCACTGTATATAAGTGGCCTTTAGACAATGTTACGCGAGCCTGAGACTGACTCATTGGCAGAGGACCTAAACGGGGAGGATACCCCACATCAAAAGGCAAAAACCGTTTCACAAGAGGGAACGGCAGCAGCGACCCCTGCTCCAACTGGATTTTTGCCAGTTTTGAAGAACCGCAATTTTTTGGTGCTGTGGAGTGGTCAGGTTTTCTCACAGCTGGCCGATAAGGTCTACCTCGTCTTGATGATTGCGATCATCGGGAGTCAGTTCGACACGCCTGACCGCTCTATTAGCGGCTGGGTGTCGGCAGTGATGGTGGCATTTACCATTCCTGCTGTTTTGTTCGGCTCATTAGCAGGCGTATATGTTGACCGCTGGAGCAAACAAGCTGTTTTAGTGCTCACCAATCTGCTCCGGGGTGTCCTTGTCATCGCATTGCCCTTTCTTCTCTGGGCTTCTCAAGATTGGGGAACAATTGGCAACATTCCGGTCGGCTTTGGCTTGCTGCTAGCGGTGACTTTTGCAGTGTCTACCCTGACGCAGTTTTTTGCACCTGCAGAGCAGGCCATGATTCCGCTCATCGTCAAAATGTCGCGCTTGCTATCAGCCAATTCTCTCTATACCACCACAATGATGGCGTCTGTCATCATCGGTTTCGCGATCGGAGAGCCGCTGCTGGCATTGGCAGATTCCTTACTGGCGACAGTCGATGGCGGGTCTGGTTGGGGCAAATCGTTCTTGGTAGGAGGTGGTTATCTGGTGGCGGGCTTGTTGCTCATGGTAGTCCGGGTTGGCAACGACATTGTGCCAGAACATGAGCCTCCGCACCCTTGGGAAGACATTAAAGAAGGGGTACGATATCTCAATCAAAAACCTGCTGTCCGCAACGCTATTGTGCAGCTTGTCGTTCTGTTCTCAGTATTTGCGGCTTTAGCAGTACTGGCAGTCCGATTAGCTGAAGTCATGCCATCGCTCAAGTCATCCCAGTTTGGCTTTTTACTCGCAGCTGGCGGTGTCGGCATGGCAGTCGGAGCTGCCTTTATCGGACAGTTTGGTCAGCGGATAAACCGTCGTCGTTTGAGTCTTCTGGGATCCACCGGTATGGCAGGAGTGCTGATAGCTATGGCATTTGTGACTCAACAGCTCTGGCCTACACTCGGACTAATAGCTTTGTTGGGGTTCTTTGCAGCCGCAATTGGCATTCCTATGCAGACTACTATTCAAGAAGAAACGCCCGCAGAAATGCGCGGTAAGGTCTTTGGGCTACAGAACAATGTGGTCAATATTGCCCTGAGCTTGCCGCTGGCGCTTGCTAGCGTGGCAGAAAGTTGGTTGGGGCTATCTGTCGTTTTAAGTATTCTCGGCGGAGTTGTCGTCACGGGAGGTCTACTGACCTGGTATAGTTCCGATACGGGTGATGACAGTACGATAAACGCTTCTCTCGCTAAGCAAGAGGGCGATCGCGCCTAATTTCTAGGTGAATATGGTCAGTCGCCCTTAATCTGCGGATAAAGAGGCTTCTTCCCAGTAGATGCATGTAGCATGGCTTGGCAAAAAATCTCCCTTTTGTGGAAATGTTACCTACGGTCAAGAAATCACTCAGGCACTGATAGAGCGTGGTCATCAAGTTACGTTTGTCCACTTTGACCGAGGCCAATCAAGTCAGAACGTTCCTTCGACACTAGGCAAGGTTCGGGGTTTTTCTTGGCATCACTGTCATGAAGTAACACTCCCTTTTCTGTTCAAGTCTCAGATTCTTACAATTCCTTCCTTTAAATCTGGCAAGCGGTTAGTCGACGCTCTGGCACAGTTGAAACCTGATATTGTTCATGCATCATTAACCCTATCCCCCTTGGATTTCCGGTTACCTAGCCTGTGTGCACAGCTCAAATTACCGTTGGTCGTGACCTTTCATCCAGCCTTTGATCGCAAACTGAGAACGTTGAGTTCAGGCACTCAGCACGTTACCTATCAGATGTATGCGCCTATGCTGGCTCAGTGCGATCGCGTCATCGTTTTTTCAAAGCTACAGCGCGATTTGCTGATTCGCCTAGGTGTCCCCCCTAAAACGCTTGCTGTCATCCCTAATGGTGTAGACGTCAACAAGTATTCTCCCGGTCCCTCGGCAATCAAATCCACATTGCAAGCCCGACAGCTCTTTGTCTATCAGGGACGGCTATCACCAGAAAAAAACGTGGAAGCACTGCTTAAAGCGTGGCGCCACGCAAAGATGGGGTCAGACTGCAAATTGGCGATCGTGGGCAATGGTCCTTTGGAGTCGGCACTGCGGCTTTTTTATGGCGGCGACAGTTCCATTCACTGGCTGGGCTTTGTGAAAGACGAAGCCCGCCGAATCGATATTTTGCGGGGGGCAGATGCGTTCCTACTCCCATCTCTGGTCGAAGGTCTTTCGCTGTCCTTGTTAGAAGCGATGTCCTGTGGCACTGCCTGCATCGCCACTGATGCTGGAGCAGACGGTGAAGTGCTGGAAGATGGTGCCGGTATTGTGATTGATACTCAGCGCGTAAGCCACCAGCTACAAACGATCCTGCCTATCTTGCGAGATCACCCTGAAATGGCCCGAGTTTTAGGACAAAAAGCTCGCCAACGGGCTTTAGAACGCTATACCTTAACAACCAACGTGTCTCAGGTTGAGAACATTTACGCAGAACTAACCCCACCATCCTTTTCTACAAAGTCCTCGTACATCATGCTTTAGGGTAACTTCTTGAAGTGGCTATCCTGTTGCAGTGATGTATAGCGTAGTGTTTTGAATGGTGAGCTTATTTCTGCCGTAGTCTGCTAGCACATAGCCACGTCTTGTCCGGATAGAGAAGGCTATAGCACCCTTCTTGCGGTAGCTCAAAATCTCCCTAACTGTCTAGCCACTCTACTGCTTTGGATAGGTATGAGTTTGAGGCTGGCTAAATAGACTAAGCCGTAGTGCAAACAAGCGTTCTTGAGTTGACGCCCTTGTCTTCTGATCTTGAAATGGCGCAGCTATCCTGAGTCGAGTCAAGTTAGCGCTTGTCTGGCGTCAGTAGAGTCTTTAAGGACACACCTCTCATGACGCGCTACTGGTTCTGAACACAGAAAGGGCCAACTCAATCCCCAAGAGGCATTATGGAAACGCAAGAATCTCAACAAAACCGACAAGGCGCCGATGTTCCTCATCCCAACATCCCGTTCGTCATTGATAGTCGCTCAACGGAATACCACGGGACAGGTATTACTAGCTCTGTCGCTATCTTGGGTCATCCCATTCATCCAGTCATTGTCATTTTCCCGATCGCTTTTTTAAGTGGGGCAGCAGGGACCGATCTTGGGTATTGGCTGACTAAAGGAGAATTCTGGGCGCAGGCATCTATTTGGTTACTTGGAGTCGGTTTGTTATCTGGGGCCGGGGCTGCCATCACAGGCATGTTTGATTTTGTTCGGATTCCCCGGTCTCGCAGTCGTCAAGCAGGATGGGCACACATGATTTTAAACGTCATAGTGCTGGTCTTGAGCATCGGTAACTTCTTCTTGCGACTAGCCAGCCCTGAAGCCAATATCTTACCGATAGGCTTAACACTGTCCTGGGTCGTCGCGGGATTACTGATGGCTAGTGGTTGGTACGGTGGTGAACTTATGTTTCGTCATAAAGTCGGCATTGTTGGCCCAGGCGAATCTCACGTTCCCTAAGTCGCCTCCATTGATTCCAGCCCTGTGCAGCTTGATCAAGTCCATCTCAGTGTCTTAAGGAAGTAGGGAATAGGGAATGGGGTGTGCTTGACTCAAATGCATGTCGCTATAGTTCTAGAAGCCTTGAAATATGAGCATTGCTACGCCCATTCTTAATTGATCAGCTAAGGGCTGAAACCCATTCTAATAAAGCATTTGAGCGTTAATGGTGATAGACCACTAGTTATTTCCTAAGCGCTATGGGACAGACCTGTAGCCTCACCAGATTTTAGATTTGGATTTACGAATGGGGTTCTCCAAACAGAACAACAGATCCGGTTAAACCGTCTATCACTTGATGGGTGACATCGCTGACAGCAAGACCACCCGCAGTTCGACGGCGCATGGACCGCAAGATCGTCAAATCTACATGGCGGGCTGCTTTGAGAATGACGGCACCTGGATCGTCATGACGCACGCATTTGATAGCGTGCTCCACGGCTGGTCCCTCTTTAACGATCGCCCTAAGCGCGCTTTTGAACTGTTTAAGCTCCTCGGGCTGACTACGGCGATCGCTCACGTGCAGCAAGGTAATTGAAGCTGCGTGGGTATCGGCAAACAATTGTCCAAAGCGAATCGTCCGAATGGTTTGCGGGGTCAGTACCTTCACCGGAATCAGGATTCGCCGCATATCAACCGGCGCTTTTCGTAAGCGAGTGACAGCTACCGGACAGTGAGTCGACCAAAAAACACTGTCGATCAACGTTCCAAACAGTCTTGCCCGTAAACCCTCGGTCGAACTCCAGCCCATGACAATTAATTGAGCATTCTGTTCTCGTGCGGTGCGGCTAATACCCTCAGCAATATCATCGTCGATGCGGGTCTGGGTTACGACTTTGACGCCACAGTGGAGGCTAATCTCCTCAGCCGTCTGTAAGAGCCTTTGACTATTGGCAAGGGTGACTGAGAGCGTAGGATCGTCCATGTGTACGCGAGCAGGAGCGATCGTCAACGGCACGATATACCCATTCTCGCGATGGGCAATCAACGCTGCCATCTCGATGAGATAACGCTGAGTTAGCGGATTTGAGACTGGTACTACTACAGCAAACGGACTTTCTGCAGAGGACAGCGGCTGTAACCATGCTTCCCAGTCACTGCTAGAACCCGAGATCCGCTGAGGAAGCGGCAAGCGACTAGCGAACTGGCTAGTGCTTATCGATCCTAATAACGAAGTTACCAACATCAAAACAATGACAGCGTTAAAGACTTGAGCTGTGATCAAGCCCACCTGAAGGCCAACTAAGGCAGCTGCCAGCGTTGCGGCAACCTGTGGCAGCGACAGGGACCACATGGTTAATACCCGCATGAGGCTATAGCGAAAAAGGGCGCCTGCGATCGCCGCAGCCATAAACTTCGTAGCTAGCAAAACTACCACGATTCCTAAAGTCAAACCCAAGCGGTCTGTCAGAGCCTCTAGGAAGACCGGGACATCCAGGAGTAGTCCCATACAGACAAAAAAGAAGGGAATGAACAGCACACTGCCAAAGAATTCCACTTTCTCCTTCACCGGACCATCTCCCACAACGCCATTCACGGCCAGCCCAGCCAGAAAAGCTCCGATGACCTTGTCAACATTAATGAGTTGTGCCCCTACTGCTGATAAGAAAACGGCTAATAGGATGAACAAAAATTTGTTTCCCTGTTCATCACCGGTGCGGCGAAAATAAAGCCTGCCAGCCCAATCCAGACCCAGTAAGACCGCTGCTGCATAAAGCGCTAACCCCACAAGCTGAAGTGTGAGTGACAGGGACGAAAAATCACCCGCTTGAACTGAGACACATATCGCCAGCACTAGCAGAGCCGCAATATCCGTAAAAATAGTTGCGCCGACCGTCACCGTGACCGCTTCATCGCGCGAAACGCCTAACCGCATCACAATGGGATATGCCAGCAGAGTATGGGAAGCCAGCAGTGAGCCAATGAGAACTGCACTAGGCCAACTGCTACCGCTTACTCGCCCCAAAATCAGGCCGCCCATAAGCGGAATTGCAAAGGTTAGCGCTCCGAAGATAATAGAGCGATCGCGGTTGCGGCTGAATTCTTTGAGGTCGATTTCCAACGCCGCTACAAACATGAGGTACACCTTCCCGATGTCTGAGAAGAGTTTCTCAATATCTCCAGTGGGATCAAGCAATCCGACACCGCTAGGTCCTAAGACCACACCTGCCAATAGCAACCCTACTAACCCCGGTAGTCGTATCCGTTCAAACAAAGGTGGCAGAGTTAGACTTACAAGCAACAAAACCGTGAAGGCCACCAAAGGATTATCGACAGCCAACTGCCTAATTGATTCCATCCTGTCACTTTCGCCAAACAGCGTTCAAGAAATACCTTGCCTTTACAGTGTCCATGCAGGTTGCCAACATCCAATCGGACACGTCGATGATCAAACTTGAACAAAAAAGTAGGCAAGGAAACCCTCACCTACTTTGACACAGGAGTTATAAGGAGATAACGACCCCAGCCAAATTTCAGTTGGAAACAATTTATTCAGCAGCACTTCGTAGAAGAAGTATTTACCCGAATCTATATTGATTCCCTTGGAAATATAGCCTGGTCTATCGTTATTTCAACAAAATTTTAAAGCTTTGACAACCCTTTAGCTTGAGGATTACTTATAGGCTATATGTGGACAAACGCAAACTTTATCCCATCAAAATGACATTATCCAAAACATGGATAATGCCGTTGTCTGCCTCGATATCCGCAGCCAACACCGTGGCATTCTTAACTTCAAAAGCTTCTGTCCCGTCAATCGGAATCGGAGCACCTTCAATAGACGTAATCTGCCCTTTTTCAACTAAGTCAGCCTGGGTATGCTTACCCATCGCAACGTGGTAAGTCAGTATGCGAGCCAGCTGAGGTGGATTTTGGACTAGGGTTTGCACAGTGCCCGGCGGCAATTTTGCAAAAGCGTCGTCGTTGGGGGCAAAAACAGTAAAAGGCCCGTCTCCTTGCAAGGTCTCAACTAGTCCTGCCGCCTGTACAGCAGCAACAAGCGTTGAAAACCCCTCGGTATTGACAGCAATATCGACGATGGTAGGCATAGGTTTTGAAGTAGGTTGACAATGGGCACGAGAACTACTGCGTTGAAGACGATGGCATCTTGATCGCAGGTAGCTCTAAAAGAATGATGGGGTGGGGATTTTGTGAAATTAACGTCATGCCTGCGATCGCAATCGCAGCCGCCGCAAAGAAGGGATCCAATCGGTCTAAAAGCCGTCTCATAATGTCATTCCTCGCAAACATAAGACATGCATTGAATGTTTAAGTGTTGAATGAACTTAAGCCGATATCATCTATCGGTAGTCTTGACTCTGAATATCCCGTAAGCGGGCTTCAGGACGCAGAAATCGGTCCATTTGAGCTTCAAAGAACTTGCGATTTGCCATGCGATGTCTGGGGTTGGGATCATCAAGCGGATAAAGTAAGGCCGCTCTCAGAGCTTGAATAACCGCCGAAGTGACGTTGTACATGGACCGCTGAAACGTAATTCCTAACTGAATCAGAATGTCATCCTCGCCCCGGCAATGTTGGTCGTAATAGTCCAGGAGATATTGAGGCAGAAAATGCAGCATATCCTGCATCAAGAGAGTGGGTGGAATGCCAGCGCTGCCTACCGGAAAGACATCGGCATAGAGAATGCCGTAGTGAAAATCATTCTGATCTTCGGGAACCTGCCCAGCTTGAGCGTTGTAAGACTTAGTGCCTCTAAACGGAGCCGTGCGATAGAAAACAGCCTCAACATAGGGCAATGCCGCTTCATACAGCCAGGTGAAGCCCTTTGACTTAGGAATCAGTTCGTAGCATTCGTCGCCTATATAAACATGGTGATAGATGGGACGTCCTGCCACGGCAAAGATACCGTTGACCAAAAAGTCCATCGCCGCAGGAACCCCCTCAAAACCGCCTTCATCATAGATGTCACTCATTTCGAAGAAGACAGGGGCCATGACCTCCCAGAACAATCCCAAATTTGAGTAGTAGGACAATTCCCGGCATTTCTCATAGAACATCTCGGGAAAAAGTTTGTACAGTCCCAACATGAGCGGGTTGCGCTTGAAGTAAGCTTTGATGGCGCGATCGCAGTTCGCCTTGTATTCATCGGTATAGAGATAGTCGTTGTAGCGTCCACCCATATCCTGATGCCACAGCATGGCCTTCATACAGGCTTCAGCAAACTCCATGTTGACGCGATCGTGCCATAGGTGATGGAAGAGCTTGGGTAGATTTCGATCTAGTTCACCTTCGGCCATAAATTCCAACAGTTCTGGATGCGCCGTTGCCACGCCGCGCCAGATTCTCAAGTCTGCTGTATCGCCGGCATAGTGATTGTGTAAGTCCAGGTATTCTTTGGGCAAAAAGTATTTGAAGGCGGGTAGCGGATCCAGAAAAACCCGCTCTGCGATGTAGAGCAAATCCCGCCAGTAGAAATCCATCGGTACGGCATAAGCCTTGTAGATACCGATGATTTGCATCAAGTTTTCTGGTGTATCGGGCAGCATAGAACCACCCGCTTCAAGGCGGTGAATCACATCCGCATGAGGATGCGTAGACGGGGGAATAATATCAGTCTTTTCGGAGGTGAGCGTAGTAGTCATCGGTTTGGAGATTCTTCAGATATCAAGCTGTTTATCAGAGGGAGGGCTAAGCCACGAAACGAGATCCATTTATCCTTCGTTAGCTACTCACTCATGAGGCGATAGCAGCACCGTTGCGATTTTGTCTGCTGGGGCACTTTTTCGTTCTGGGACAGATACAGGGGTGAGCGCCACTAAATTAGATGCGGTCGGTTCACTCCAACGAACTAGCCAATTCGGCTGCAATCCTAGAAACAAGATGAGTGTCGCGAGGACCAAAGCTGGAAATCGCTCGATGAAATCAACCTTAGGGAAGTAGGCGATCTCATTGTCAAGCTTGCCAAAACAGGTACGGTTTAGGAGAATCACGAAATAGACCGCAGTTAGTCCAGTACCGGTAACGCATAGGAGCGTTTGAAGTGGATAAACAGCATAGGTTCCCTGAAAGACGAGAAACTCGGTCACAAAGCCTACCAGTCCAGGAATTCCGGCACTAGCCATGCCGCCTAAAACTAACAACGCGCTAGTCATCGGCAATCCTCGAACCGGATTCATGAGTCCATTCAGAACATCTAGTTCGCGGGTCCCCACCTTGGCTTCAACAACGCCGACCAAGTGAAATAAGATAGCCAGAATGATGCCGTGAGACACCATCTGACTGACGGCTCCAGTTAAGGCTAGGTCGGTCATGGCTGCCCCTCCCAACAAGACGTAGCCCATATGCCCAATCGAGCTGTAGGCCACCATGCGCTTAATATCCTTTTGGGCGATCGCTGTGATGGCGCCATACAAAACGCTGATAGCGGCCCACACTGCCAAGTAAGGTGCTAACACAGACCAAGCGTCAGGAAACATGCCTAAACCGAAGCGGAACAAACCATAGGTGCCTAACTTTGCCAGTACCCCCCCTAGCATCATGGCAACCGGGGTGTATGCAGCGACGTAGGTATCCGGTAACCAAGTGTGGAAGGGAACTAGAGGAATTTTGATGCCGAAGGCAACTAGCATGACACCCAGCAAAATAAGCTGCCCTGTCAAAGGTAAGGTTTGCCCCATTGCTGCCACATAGGCAAAATCGCTGTGTTCGGTCAGCCAGACCGTTGCTAAGAAACTCGCTAGCATCAACGCCCCGGAGACCGCTGTATAGAGCAAAAACTTGGTTGCGGCATAGTTGCGTTTTTGTCCACCCCAAATAGCGACCAAGAGATAGAGAGGAACTAGCTCAATCTCATAAAGCAAAAAGAACAGCAGCAGGTTTTGAGCCAAGAAAGCACCTGCCACACCACCACTAACCAGTAGCATGAGCGCATAGAACAACTTAGGACGCTCAATATCAGGACGACTGCTCCACAAAGCAACCCAAGTAATTAAGCTGTTCAGAGCCACCATCAGCAGAGAGAGACCGTCTAGACCCAGACTGTAGTTCAGCCCGAGTATCGGAATCCAAGCGAAAAACTCACTAAATTGAACGCTCGAATTACTCAAATCGAATTGAGTGAACAGCCAGATAGTCCAAAGTAGGGTGGTACCTGATGCAGCTAGAGAAAGCGATCGCGCTTGCTTTGCTGTAACTTGAGGCAAAAACGCGATTGGTATGGCACTAAGGATGGGGAGCCAGATGAGAACACTCAGCATGGTTTTAGGTTGGTTTAGATAGAGGGGCAGCGGTAGAAAGACGGTATGAAGCCAGACAGCTTGTCAGCTAGAAACCCGAAAGAGCAGCAGTAACGACTCTAGGAATGTACTGCCAACTCATAATGATGCTGATGACCGCTACACAGAAAGAAATGGTCAGCACATAGAACTGCAGGCGTCCAGTGTTGTTGTATTTCAGCGCTTCACCGCTAAAGATTGAAGCCATGCCAACGAAATTGACTAAGCCATCAACCAAGTATCGGTCCAGCCAGTCTGTAAGCCGAGAAAGCAAGTCAACCCCCAGAACGACGCTGGAGCGATAGAGACGAGGTGTGTAGAAATCGAAGGCCAGCAGGCTTTGGATACTTTCAGGAACAAGCTTGCCAGGAACAGAGATTTGGCGACCAATGTAGAGGACTGCACCAACACCAAAACCTAGGATACTCGCCCAAATTAACGCTAAGGCCATATCTTTATTGAGGTCGCTCCAGACAGGCAAGAGTCCCAACGCCTTGAGAATCAAAGGCAAATGCAGCGTAAAGCCTGCCGTAATCATCATCGGCATGACAAGCAGCCAGAGCGGTTCTGGAGCACGGATAGTCATCTGATCAGCTTCACCAGCAAAGATGAGGCCGAATGCACGAGCCAAGCTGAATGCAACAATCCAATTCACGGCTAGGGTGATCGCCACTAAAGCAACTTGGTGATTAACCCACAATCCTGTCACCAGCTTCAACATGGCCCAAAAGCCGCCCAGCGGAGGCATCGCAATTAGTCCAAAAATGCCAATCAGAAACGCTGATCCGGTGACAGGTCGTCGCTGCCACAAACCACCCATCTGCGTTACGTCTTGGGTAATGACATTGAGAATAATGGAACCGACCCCCATGACGAGAAGCGCCATCGCCATCGCATAGGTCAACACCAAGAGCAATGCCGCTTCGGGCTGTTGAGCACCGACAGCAATAAAAATCAGTCCCATGTAAGCGCTGGAAAGATAGGACAGGATACGCTTTGAGTCTATTTGGGCAACTGAAATGAGAGCGCCTCCCAAAGCTGTGATGGTACCCACTACCTGCATGGCGGTCAGCACTGTTGGTGATAGCGCCAATACTGGCTGCAACTTAACAAGCACCCAAGCTCCCGTTGCGACAATAACAGCGTTTCGCAGAATGGTGCTGGGAATGGGGCCCTCCATGGCCTCATCCAACCAAAGATGGAGAGGAAACTGAGCACACTTACTCATGGGGCCTGCAATCAGCCCGATACCAATTAGCGCTATCAGACGCGGTTCAACTTGAGCAGTCTGTGCCCAAGCCGCTAGTTCTCGAAAATCCCAGGTGTGTGCTAGCGGGTAAATTGCCAAAACTCCCATCAGTAGGACCAGATCGCCTACTCGCTTGGTCAGGAAGGCATCCCGCGCTCCGGTCACAACCAGTGACTGGTTATACCAAAAGCCCACCAGCAGATAAGTGCCTAGCGTCAGGAGTTCCAACAGGAAATAGGAGAAGAAGAGAGAATTGCAAAGGACGAGGGCGCATAATCCCGCTTCAAAAAATGCCATAAAGGCATAAAACCGGCCCCAACCCCAATCCATCTCTAGATAAGCAATGGCATACACCTGAGCCGTCAGATTAAGACCTGTGATCAGAATGCAAGCACCAACCGTGATGGCTGAAACTTCGATGGGAATATTCAAGTTCAAATCGGCCACTTGCAGCCAAGGAACGAAGAAAAATTGCTCTGAAGACTTTCCCCATAAGGCTTGAAAAGCGCCCAAGCTATGGATAAAGGCTAACAGGGTTGTCGCAATGTTGACATAGCCTGCAGGACGAGGACCTGTTCGGCGGATAAAAGCGGGTGACCAGGGAATCGTAAGGAGTGCCCCAAGCAGGGGATATAACGGAATCAGCCAACTGGTTTCGGTAAGCATGGGTGGATTTGAGCGTTAGCTTTAGACAGTGCAGATTTTTAGTACCTGACTCAGTCGTAGCTAGCTCCGTCCTCAGTCCCAAGAATTCTGGTCTGGAACGTTAGTTAGGCTCAGGTTGAAGAAACGCTTCCCCTAAGTCTAAATCTATGGAACTTAGCTCTCGATTGAATTAAGTCTATGCATAGTTTCAGTCTAATATTTTGCTCTCAACTTCGTCTAGGGGTGAATTGATTGAAGTCAATTTGAAATTCGATTGTCATTAATAAATACCGATAATAGGACCCCTCTCCTTGAGGGCTATTTTCCTTATCGTCTTCGGACACAGTAGGATCCAAGCTTATAGCCCTGTGCAACTTGATCAAGTCCATCTCAGTGTCTTAAGGGAGCAGGGAATAGTGCATGCCGCTATCAGATCAGCCCTTAAACTTGAACACGGTTTAGAGCGGCTTCTGAACGGGAATCGAAAAGGTGAACTTTGTCGGGAGCGATCGCTAGCCACAATTCCTCGCCAATGCTAAATGGACGATCAGGTTCGACTCTAACCTGTAGCAAGTCATCGCCAAACTGAACAGCAAGATAAGTTTCACTGCCTAGTGCTTCTATGCGCCGAACAGTCACCTGCAAATTTTTAGGTGCTGGAGAACTTAAAGAAAAATGCTCAGGCCGAATACCTAAAGTAACCGTCTCTCCATCATAGGCAGCTAGCGTTGTTTCCCAGTCACCCGAAAGTGTTAGGCGAAAGTGATGATGGTGAACCAAAAGAGGCGCACTCACCTGAACCGGTAAAAAATTCATGGGAGGAGAACCAATGAAAGACGCCACAAAGCGGTTCGCGGGCTGTCGGTAGAGTTCCAAGGGAGTTGCAACCTGTTGAATTTGCCCCTGATTCATAACAGCAATGCGATCGCCCATTGTCATCGCTTCCACCTGATCATGGGTCACATAAATGGTCGTAATACCTAACTGACGCTGGAGATTGACAATCTGGGCGCGAGTTTCTGTCCTCAGCTTGGCATCCAGGTTAGAGAGCGGCTCATCCATGAGAAAAACTTGAGGATTGCGAGCGATCGCTCGCCCCAACGCCACCCGCTGTTTCTGTCCGCCCGAAAGTTGACGCGGTAAGCGATCGAGCAATTCATCGATTTGCAGCATGTGAGCTACGGATCGGACCCGCTGATCAATCAGCTTGTCAGCTGCGGACAGATAGCACAGCTTTTTAGGAAAACGACGAGTTGCTCCAGCCAGGAGTGTCTGCCAGCGAGTTCGTTTTAAGAGGGCCTGCTGGAGCTCCTGGTTGGCATCCATCATGACCGACGGACTAGTCTTACCGTCGGTCCGCCTTGGCAAAACCTGAGAACTGGCCCCCATGCGGCGCAAGCCAAATGACAAATTGTCGTAAACCGTCAGATGCGGATACAGGGCATAGCTTTGAAACACCATCGCAATGTCACGCTGCTTGGGCGGCAGTTCATTCACGCGCTGCTCACCGACCCGAATGGTGCCTGCCGTAATCTCTTCCAGCCCAGAAATGAGTCGCAAGAGTGTACTCTTGCCACACCCAGAGGGTCCTACTAGCACCATAAACTCACCATCTTGTACCGTTAGGCAAATACGCCGTAGAACGGCGCTGTCTACCTGAGGCGAATTTGCGACATCGACGGGTTGACTGTTCCCCTGCTTGACAAAGGTCTTGTACAAATTTTCTAAAACAACCTGTGCCACAGCCCATTTCCCTTCTAAATGGCAATTTGAGTTTACAGAAAACCTACCTCTGGGATTAATGCCCCTGTCAGGAAGCAGTTGCCTTACGCAATACAGAATTTTCGCAGTCAGTTAGTCCGCTGCCATTAGATAACGCAGATCGCGCCCCAATCCGGGATTTTTGCAATCAATCAGCGCTCTTCCTTGCCCTCTTCTGTTTTGGTTCAAACAACCTGACCGCTATTCCTCAGAATCATCTCCACTATTTCTGCTAACTGACTCATTATCAACCAACGACGTCAGCATGACGGTTTCAATTTTTTCGCCCTTGGCAAACTTACCCAGACGATAAGCGGTGGTAGCATCTCGCCCTTGACGAGGAATAGAGGCAACAGGAATTTGAGCACTACGGCTTTGAGTCGTGATGAAAATGATGTCACCGTTAGCAGGGCTTGGCAATACAGCCGCTAGGTTATCTGTCTTCAGTTTGAATAGAAAGGCTTGAGTACCAATACCACCCCTTGACCCGAGATGAACAGCAGAAATCGGCAACCGTTTTGCGAAGCCTGCTGCCGATATCATTAATACACAATCGCTATCGTCCTGAATGCGAACACAGCCGACGACGCTTTCCTGTTTGCGAAGGCGTAGAGCTTGCGGTCCCTGCGCTGTCCGTCCCATGACCGCAAGATTTTCGTCATCGATCGCAAAGCGAATGAGCCGTCCTCCTGAGGTTGAAATCGCCAGTTCCTCACCCGCTTTAGCCAATGTCACAAAGGCCAACTCATCTCCCTTCTTGAGCTTCAGAGCCATCAGTCCCCGACCAGTAAGATTCTGAAATTCTGACAGCAGCGCTCGTTTGATGCGTCCTTGCCGAGTGAGCATTACCAATTCGTGGGCAAGCACATCTTCAGTCAGCACCAATTGAGCGGCGATCGCTTCTGGACTCGACTCAACAGAATTCGGCAGTAGATTGACCAACGGCACCCCTTTAGACTGGCGCTGTGCCTGAGGAATATCCCCAATCGTGAGCGTGAATGCCTTACCATCCCGCGTCAGCACCAACAGTTCTTGAACCGTGTTGGCCGTTGCGACCTGCAAGGTGGTGTCCTCAACTTCTTGCAGAACTTCCGTAACGGTGTCTGGTTGTCGAGCCTGTCGTCGCTGATAGGCTCGAACTGATGATCGCCGCACATATCCCTTATGGGTGAACTCTAGAACAACCTCCTCTTCCTGATGCTCAGCTAGGATCTCGGCCAGCTGTTCCGTTTCTTCTCGCCGCTCTGCCTCAGTTTGAATCCGAGTCCGGCGCTCGTCGCCAAACTTTCTCTTGAGTGATCGCAGTTCCTTTTTCAGGGCTTTGAGGAGTTCACGGCGATCGCCCAATAGTCCCTGCAGCTCATCGCGACGAGCCATTAGTTCTTGGTATTCATCCTGTAGATTTTGTCTCTCCAGCCCTGTCAGACGTCGTAGCGGCATTGCCAGAATCGCATCAGCCTGCCGTTCACTGAGGTCAAAGGCATCCCGCAGAGACACTTTCGCGGTGGTGCCATCCGGTGCATTCCGCAAAATATCAATGAGCTGATCCAGGTTATCCAGCGCTCGAATTAGCCCTTCGACGACGTGAAGCCGCGCCTCAGTTTTCTCCAGCTCATACTGATATTGACGAGTCAGCGTCGTTTCCCGAAAATCGAGAAAGGCTTGCAGCATCTCTCGCAGGGACAGCTGCCGGGGTTGCCCATTGTTGAGCGCCAGCATGATCGCCCCGAAATTGCTCTGGAGTGGCGTTTGGCGATAGAGCGCATTGAGGACAACTTCAGGCTGCGACTCTCGCTTCAGCTCAATCACCACCCGCATCCCGTCGCGATCACTCTCATCCCGAATATCAGCAATACCATCAATGCGGTTGTTATTCACCAAGTCGGCGATTTTCTCAATCCACCCGGCCTTGTTGACTTGGTAAGGCAGCTCAGTAACCACGATCGCCGTGCGTCGCTGTCGTCCTTTTCCAGGGCGGACCTCCTCTAGCTGAGTGATGCCCCGCATGGGAATACTGCCCCGCCCAGTGCGGTAGGCATCATGGATACCTTTAGTGTCAATGATCTCTCCGCCCGTTGGAAAATCGGGTCCTGGAATCAACGCAAATAGGGACTCGTCGGAAAGGCTGGGGCGATCGATCAGGGCAATCAATCCATCCACCACCTCACCCAAGTTATGGGGAGGAATATTGGTTGCCATACCCACAGCAATGCCAGAAGAGCCATTAAGCAGCAGATTTGGCAACTGAGCTGGGAGAACGATGGGTTCCTGCTGGGAATTGTCGAAGTTATCGATGAAATCGACGGTCGCTTCACCAATTTCGTCTAATAGAGCTTCATAGCTGACAGACGCCAAGCGAGTTTCGGTATAGCGCATGGCTGCGGGCGGATCGTTGTCCACCGAGCCAAAGTTGCCGTGTCCCGCCAGCAGCGGATAACGACTGGAAAAGTCTTGCACCATGCGGACCAGAGCGTCGTATACCGCTTGATCACCATGGGGATGATATTTACCTAATACATCGCCCACCACACGGGCGCATTTTCGAAAGGGGCGATCAGGACTCAACCCTAATTCGTACATGGCATACAAAATACGCCGATGGACGGGTTTGAGACCATCGCGGACATCGGGCAAGGCCCGCCCCACGATGACACTCATGGCATATTCCAGATAAGACCGCTGCACCTCTGTATGAAGAGGGGTTGGTACTACCTGCCCCGATGAAAGTATGTTGAGTTGATCCGCCATGAATCCCTGTCCTCTGAAATTGGGAACTAATAAAAAAGTCCGGCTGCATTCTGCCCAATAAAGCAAGTTCTGACAATGCTGTAAGGTATATGCAAATATCGGGTGTATCGCAATAATCTACAGCTACGATTAATTCATAACTATTTTAGATACAGTCCATAATGGGCAATGTATCAAGGTTTGTCCCCCACCTGATGCTCCCGTTGTTGAAGGAAACACCATGAAGACCGTCCTCATCGTTGAAGATGACATGATTAATGCCCGTGTATTTTCAAAAATACTCTCTAAGCGGGGTGGCTTTACCGTCAAGCATACGGAAGATGTCGATGAGGTGATGGAAATTGCACGAACTCGGCAAGCAGATGTCATTTTGATGGATGTCTCTCTCTCCCACAGTATTTTTGAAGGTAAGCCCGTTGATGGCATTAAAATCACTCAGATGCTGAAGGCTGATCCAGTTACGTCGGATTTGCCCGTGATTTTGGTGACGGCTCACGCTATGCAGGGCGATCGCGAAAATTTCCTTCAACAAAGTGGCGCTGATGGCTACATTAGCAAACCTGTGGTTGATCACCAGAAGTTTGTTGACGAGATCGCTGCCCTCATGCCGAAATCATAGCAGAGCATTTGTACTATGACGCATGAGACGGACTGAGAATGTTTTAGACCATATTTCGCAGATGCTTGACGCATCCCCTGCCGTATCGACTCTACACCCTCTTCATGCAGCTTCACCTCTCTACTTGGCCTGAAATTGAAACTTATTTGCAAACCTCGAAAGGGCTCATTTTTCCCATTGGGTCTACCGAGCAGCATGGCCCAACGGGACTGATTGGAACGGATGCCATCTGTGCAGAAACGATCGCTCGCGGTGTGGCTGAGGCCACGAGTGCGATCGTTGGCCCCACCATCAACGTGGGCATGGCCCTACATCACACCGCCTTCCCCGGCAGCATTAGCCTCCGCCCCAGCACCCTCATCGCACTCATCCAGGACTATGTGAAACCGTTAGCCCGCAACGGGTTTGAGCGCTTCTTTTTCATCAATGGGCATGGCGGCAACGTCGCCACGCTGAAAGCCGCCTTTTCAGAAACCTATGCCATGCTGAGCGATTTGAATCTGGACAATGCTGGACGAGTTCGCTGCAAAGTGGCCAACTGGTATATGGGTCGATCCGTGTATGCGATCGCCAAAGAACTCTACGGCAATCAAGAAGGCTCCCACGCCACACCCAGCGAGGTGGCGCTTACCCAATTTGCTTATCCCGACCACATCAAGCAGGCTGAGCTAACACCCCAGGTTGCAACCTCAGGCCATCCCATTTACGGTGCTGCTGATTTTCGGGCCCACTATCCCGATGGCCGCATGGGATCGAATCCAGCACTAGCAACCCCTGAACACGGCAAACGGCTGTATGAAGCAGCGGTCAAAGACCTCAGCAGCGACTATCTTCAGTTTCTATCGGCTTTATAGAGACTGAACTTATCGGACAGTGCCGAGTTCAAGGATGAATTAGTCAGATAGCTAGCCCAGAATAGTCTCCTTAAATCGCCCATCCTGCTATCCGTTCCACACAAGTTGCTCCATTGACGGCATAGCAAAGATTGCATAAACCGATTGCAGAAGGGCAAAGGAGTTGAACCGATGCATATAGCGGCATGCATTTGAGTCAAGCACACCCTGTTCTCTAATTCCCTGTTCCCTTAGGACACTGAGATACACTTGACCAAGCTGCACAGGGCTATAAGCACCCCCCAGTTTGAGACCGCTCAACCGAATACCCTTTCTGCGAGGTCCAGGACGGCAGATTCGTCCTGGTCGATAGGAGTCTGGGGGCAAAACGAAATTGCCCCCAGTCGCCCGCCTTAACGAAGCCGATAGAGTCGTCTTATGACCCATCGCAAACAGTAGCCAGAAGCCCTACTGTATGGAGCTTGGACCGACTTTTGCCCAAGGGACAGCATGCTGTGGGATTTCAAGCTATTGCTTCTTGATAGGGGCTAACCCAATCATTCCGTTATTAAGTCGTAGGAACCGAAATAGATTAATCAGATGCAATTGTACGGAGTGTGTGAAGACAGAGATCATGTAAGGACGTGATACACCACGTCCCTCAGTTCCTACATCGTTTTCTTCAACAGCCACAGCCCCGTAAAGGTTATGCCGGAATCGTCAGGACGAACCAGCAGAAAATGTAAACCGTTGGCCTGCTGTTGGCGATCGCTAAACCCCTGTCCCGCCACCTTGACCTGCTCATCTTCGAACGTGGTCAGCACCCAGCGGTCAACAAGTCCCGCCTCTAGAATGACGCCATCCGGTGCACCGGGAATATAGTTCAACGAAGCGGGCTGCTGCTCTTGCAGCCACTGACATAGCAGCATGGCTCGTCGCCCCGCGTCGATAATCACTCCGGGAACGGGGGCGGTACTCGCCAATCCTGCTTTGAGGGGCAGCCACTCAGTCGGAACAGCTTGAACTGGAATCGGTTCGTGAATCAGATTCTCTTGAAAATCCTGGGCAGAAAGACTGCCGAAACGCCACTGCTCACCCCACAGGTTTTCGGGAATCGGGGTTGGAGCCGGACGATCCAATTCGATAGGCGTGTAAGGTTCGCCAGAGTAAGTTGACTGGTTTTTATACCACGAAGCTCGCTGCACCAACCACTGCTTGAGAACGGGCGTATGGCGCATTGGTTTGACAGCAATATCCAAGGATTGAGCTGCGGCTTGCACTAAAGAAACCGACTGGGGACGAAAAACTCGAATTTCTTCTGGGGTTTGCTGGGATTTTTGGAGAGCCGTTTTCAGCTGCTGCTGTAGCCACGGACTGTTGACTTCGTGTTGAGGGGCGATCGCGCCATAGGTAAACTGAAAATCACTATCGCAAATCAGCAATTCCCACAGCGGATTTTGAGCGTCATCCTGCAAAGGACGCCGATAGCAGTCAGCTTCCCAAATCGTCATCGTTCACCTACGTCATCCGGGTTGACAGTCACAACATTCAGGCTCCTCATTCTACTGTAGGGCGTTGTCATCGTGAAAAGCGCTATCCTGGCTAGGTAGATATCGTGCCCTAATGGGTGTTCCGAAAGCTTTGTCAGCGCCAAATACCCCAGCTATGTGGGTTGTTGAAGAATACATGGCGGGCGAAATTCTGGATGTCGCGACAAAATCCTAGACTTTACTGGTATCCAAGCCTTTCTCAGCCATGACTGCCAATGTCAAGATTGCCAAATGGACGCTCCAGCAGTATCACCAGATGATTGCTGCGGGTATTTTGGAAGGTCAGCCAGTGGAATTGTTGCATGGAGAGATCATTGAGATGTCGCCAGAGGGAGAACCTCACGCCTTCTATAGTCGCACTAACGCAAAATATTTAGAGCAGCTACTAGGAAACCGGGCCGAGGTTCTGCAAGGCAAACCCATCACCATTTCAGCAACCCAGTCTGAACCAGAACCGGATATTGCGATCGTGCAGCCTTTGGGAAGAGAGTACTTACAACATCACCCATATCCAGAAAATATCTTCTGGGTCATGGAATATGCCAACACCAGTTTCAAAAAAGATTCTGTGGTGAAGGCAACAGCCTATGCAGCAGCAGGTATTCCTGAGTACTGGATAGTCAATCTGCAAACAATGGAGCTGATTGTGATGCGGCGTCCAGTTCAGCAGGAATACACTTCACAGTTCACGCTGACAACAGGCACCCTCTCACCCGTCGCTTTTCCCGATATCCCTGTATCTGTCCCACAATTGTTGGACTAATCAACGCTATCTTCAGTTTGAGCTGGGGGAGAGATTCGCCCTATTGTTTTCAGCTTTCGTTATTCCCTACAGCTGGTCAACCTGCTCGGCGGACAATCCGAGAAGTTCGGCGACCTGCTCAACTGACATTCCCGTTGCCAGCAACTTCCTCGCCCCTTGAATGAGCTGCATCTGGGATTGTTCTCTAGCAGCTCGTTCTCGTTCGGTATCCGTGAGGAGCCAGGTGCCATCCTCCTGACACCAGCGTAGCCAATGTCCGGGAATGCCCTCGAAGGTACCCTGCCAAATGCCTAGGCCAATGTCCAAATCAGCTAGCCAAACGTTGGGATTAGTTGCGAGAACGGGCTGTTCCTGATACTGACCGCCGACGAACTGGAAGTACCGTAGACGTTGCGTCGGACGGTCATAAACCAGGTAGTGGGGGATCCGCAGGAACTGTTCGTACACCACCAATTTTCGGGGAGGCTGTTCTGTGTCGGCTGGTGGGGTTACTGAATCTGCTGAGGTTTTCGGCGATCGCCCCTCTTCTTCCTCACCACGATAAAACCGCCCCAAATCATCTCGCTCTGTGCCGGGAGATAAAAACTCAATCAGCACGTGGGGATTACGACCTTCCTGCCAGGTGACATAGCTGCGTCGCATATCGTGTCCGTCGTAAAGACGAGGAACATCGACCGCCAAGAACCAATCGGGTCGCTTGTACCACAGCGGATGATGGACGTCGTAATAAAGATTGAGGTCAGCCCCAGTAAACCACTCATCGTTGGTATAGTGCTTCAGCGCTAATGTGCGACTGAGCAGTTGGGGTTGTAAATCATGAAACTCGTCTGGCAAACCCGGCTCTCCCACATATTCGCTCGGTAAATCATACATGTCGGGTAGGGTTTCCCGGGGAGAGCGGGGTGGATCGGTTTGGGGCACAGAGTACCCAGTAGCGAAGGAGGTCATAGCGGCTAGCGGTCTACTATAGGGGAATGGATGATTGGCGATCGCAGCGCATCAACGCATAATATAAGCACTGCTTAAGATATTGATTTTGAGGCAGTCTGATTACGGTTTTTTTCGCTAATTTCGGCACCCTAAAGGCTACCTAACGGAGCCATTTCAATCCTCATGTAGCCCTGGTCAAAATAGCCACGCCCTTCCTCACACTGAGGCTCATCCATAACAGCAGCGAATTCATTCCAAGTGGCTTTCACCCAGGTATCCGTTTGCATCTGTGAGGTTGAGAGGATCATGTTTAGACACTAAACGAACAGCGATCGCTGAATCTAATTTTAGTCCAGTGCTCTCGGCTGTACGACTTCGAGGTTGAGAGTGGTCAACAAAAGATAAGTAACCCTTAAGCGTTACGTTGCAACCGATAAGCGATCGCTGAAAACGCTTGAACGTTACGTTGCATCACTTGAGTGTTCGTCTACAACCAACAAGCGTTGCTTTGCACTCCTTGAACGTTCCTAATGCCAATTAAGCATTCCTCTGCACTCAAGTTAGATCCATTTTGGCAGGGGTAGGGTGGGCACTGCCCACCACTAAACAAGACTTACGCAGAATATAGGCATTGCCGAGGATATTGATTGTGAGGCCTCTTTTGACGCTGGTTTCGGTGGGCAGTGCCTACAGGCTCTAGCGACATGTCCTTTTTCGCTGCAATCATTTGTAGCGCTTCCAGCAGGGGTAGGGTGGGCAGTGCCCACCACTAAACTTACGCAGGAATAGGATATTGATTGTGAGGCCGTTTTTACGCTAATTTCGGTGGGCAGTGCCCACCCTACAGGGCTGGTTTCGGTGGGCACTGCCCACCCTACAGGCAAGCCCCCTTCAATGAAATCCACGAGGTTGCCAAGCAGTTTGTGCTGGCAAATGCGCGGCACCCTGAGATAGCGGGTATTCAATTTGACGGCATCACCTAGAGCTGTGAGGTGGGTCGCGGCGCGGTGCCAGGTATAGAAATTCCGAAATACCTGTATCCTCGTAGACATGAACCGGACCATAAAACTTAAGGAACGCCTAAAGAGCTTATAGCCTAAACTTTACAAATCCTTTACAAATCTCGACGCGAGAGAAGAGCACCGACAACCCCACACCCAACCGCACAAAAACACCACCCACCACACGCCCCCGCACCCCAACGCCAACAACGGGCAGGTGGCCTCTTGGTGCTGCCAGGTCAAAAGTGAGTTGCGAATAAAACAGCCAAGATTCGGCCTGCTCGAAGCTGCCTTCGCCGGTCCGCCAACCAACGGTTTTTCCGAATCTTTCCCAATCGCTATTGTGTTCGGTTGGGATACCGCAGCTTTGCCAAATGTCTTTCTGCACGCTAAAGCCAAAGCGTCCCTGGCTGTAATGCACCCAGAGCCTGTCAATATTTCGCAAGTCTCGACAGGGAAACTGCCCGATATGTTCGACAGCCAGCCAGCCTTCTTCTTGGCGATCCATGACTTCCAACATGCATCTGGCGGTTTCCTTATCAGCGGCTTTCCAGTCTTTGGCAGCGAGTAAGTCTCGCAGCTTGGCGTAGTAGTCGGCTCCAACTCGCTCTGAGCTGAGGTCAAGCAGGTCTGGCTGTTGAGGTTTCCGTCTCGCTGTGGCTGGCAGTTTGCGCGTAGACTCAGCTGCTTGCTGTGAAATGTTCCTTTTCGGCTGTACGTCTTCAGAAAAGGTATTTGAGCGAACATCGCTGACGGTCGTGGTGGTAGCGGTTGAAGTCTCGGCTGAACGATCGCTATCCTCAGAGCTGGAAGCCGGTGTAGTGCGGGGAATCGGAGGGCTGATTTCGTTGCGAATCTCTGCCCACAGGTTCATCACTTCTAAATCTTGTCCCATCGCCAGTGCATTGAGCCGAATGCAGATTTGCTCCGCCACAGTCGGGTTGGTGCGCCTAAACCGATGGACATCAAGTTTCAGGAGATCAATGTCGGCCGGTCGAGCGTATTGGGGAATTAGAATGAAGTGCTGCTTTTCCAGGGGGTCAACGCTGATGCGAGGGACCTGTGCGGGACTATAACCATGCTGTCGGCACAGGTCAGGAACTCGCTGCTTCAAATAGCTGCCCAATCGCTCTACGGTAGCGCAGCTCCGTTCTCCTGATAACTGAAGAGCCTCAAGGAGGGCATAGGTAAACGCGCCTTGCTGAAGCGCGTCGATTTCCCAGGATTTTTGCGTTGGCTGACAAGAGGACAGGGTAATGACGCCCTTTTGAGATTCTCGACCAATACCGCCACTGTCTCGAGCCCCCTCCGTGCGGCAGGCATCCAAAATCATAATGACGTTATCGGCACCGCAGCGATTCAGCCGCTCTCGGACGTAACTAATGGTGAGTCCAGCAATGACCTCCACCCCCCGAGAGTTAGCGTCCATCGGCATCAGATAGTCTTGACCTTGATGGCGTTCGCCATGCCCAGCAAAAAAGAACCAACAGTTATCGCCCGCGTTTAGAAACGGTGTCTCAAAGCGGTCTTGCAAAAAGGTAATCAAATTACCGTAGGTCGGCTGGGTGAAAATCGGATGTCCGCTGGGGAGGGTCAAAGGCGGCGAATTGTCGGTGAAGCAACAGACCTCAAAGTCGGCCTTCCGAAAGAACGCCGTGATCTGCTCAGCATCCTGTCTGGCATATTTCAACTGCCTGAAGTTGACAGGATTATATTCGTTGATGCCGATGACGAACGCCCAATTTTTTGCCATTGCGGTGGATCAAACCTAACTTGAGCTTTTCTTCTTGAAGTGCAGCGTCATTGCCCCACTGCCACCTACTTTTGTGCCCGATCCTAACAGGCTCAATTGCCCTTCGCCATTGACTTCCACAGAAAGTTCAATCTCGTCCAGCTCCATATTGCCAAGTTCGGTGGCACGAGCTTGGGCATTTTTGATGACCCGCCCCATCGTTTGCAAAAAATCGGCCATGCCCTGTTCTAACTTCTTTGCCGAGACTGGAATTCCTGGAGGGTTTGTTGGCACTGGAGTATTCTCTCCATAAGGATTTGGCAAGGCTCCGCCATTGCGTCCCCTGATAGGTCCTCTATCGGTTAAGACATAAATAAAGTCGTCAGTCATGGTTAATATAGGATTTCTTGCTTAACACTTTAGAGGTTACCGTCCTTAAACCGTTGGCTATCTCCTTAAACAATAAAGAAACCATCTATTCGGTAGAAAATTTATCGCTTTGCTTCCCATAGGCGAATTAAGACTTTATCCGAAGGGGAGGAACGACAGCCAACAGCACAATCTCCAGAAGAAGAACTATGCGTTCAGATATTGACCCTCAAAGAATAGAGCACCTGATGGAAATGTTGGGTCGTGAGGCTCGTGGTTCCGGGAGCATTTACTTCACAGGGGGAGCAAGTGCTCTGCTAATTGGATGGCGCAGTTCTACTGTTGATATTGATATTCGTCTAGATCCCGAACCACCTGGTATTTTCCAAGCGATCGCCAAACTCAAACAGAAGCTAAACATCAACATTGAATTAGCATCTCCCCAAGACTTTTTACCTCCTCTTCCAGGATGGCGGGACAGAAGCGTCTTCATCGGTAAACGAGGTCAAATTTCGTTTTACCACTATGACTTCACAGCCCAAGCCCTTTCCAAACTCTCACGGGGATTTGATCGTGACATAAGTGATGTTCGAGCTATGTACGAGCGAGGATTATTTTCAGTAGAAGATTTGCGTGACTGTTTTGAAAAAATCAAGCCTGAGTTAATTCGCTTTCCTGCCTTAAATCTGGGTGCTCTTGAAAGCAGAGTTGCAGTATTTATCAAGCAAGTTGAACAAATATCTGAGGATGATAGGTCATGAAGTTGTCAGCATTGCCAGGGGCAGAGTTGGTTCTGCCCGGATTAAAAGATTTGCAGAATGGCAAGACGGACACTGTTGAAGCGCTGTTAGTTGCGATCGCCTCGACCCGCTTAACTCAAGCGGGTTTAGATGTTCCTAGTTGTTTAGTGGCAGAGCCAGAACTTGCTCTATACGGACAGCTTGAAGATATTCGGGACGATGCTTATCCGCACTACAACGCTCTGCTGAGCAGTCTTAATAGCTTTTGCAATGCCCTTGAAATCACCTCTTATCAAGAGCAGCTTCAATAGCTCGTCATAACTCAGGGTGAGTAGACACCATGCATAGAGGCGAAGCGGCTGTGAGCTTTTCTACTGTGCTGCGTAGGGATGTGTTAACCGAGCCATATCCTAAGGGCTTCCATATCACATCCCTACACCAGTACCCGTGTGGGGAGCCAGCAGATAGCTCCCCCGCGATACCGCTAGGGCAAAGTGCGCCTGCGAGTCATGACGCTGATGAACTCACCACTGCGGCCTGTAGGTAGCGGATCGCTCCAGGCGGTTCGATCGCAATAGCCCAGCGAGGCCAAGCGTTTCATCACTTCAATCAGCGCCGCATAGTCGCCTAGCAAAATGTGACGTACGGTCTCCTGATTGAAACTCGGTAGATTGAATCCGGTAGAGACTGGCGTCTCTCCGTCGGTTGATTGAAACATAACGCATCTCCGTTTTCGGTAAAGGAAAACGGGGAACTTTCCAGATCCCTATGAGCGCTAATTTGCCAAGGACTTCCCAAAGACGACTCAATGCCCGTTTTGATCAGGCTTTGATACACTTCAGCAAAATTCCATAAAACTACGTCAAGCCGAGCGATCGCCGACTTCGCCGCAGTTTGCAAATCACCTCTTGTAGCGGTAGGGCAAGACAGTGGGAATACAATGACCCCAGGCGTCTCGACTTACCGATGCTAAGTTCGGGATGTTCAGGGGATTGGAGAAGCTGGTACCTTCTCTTTTCCCCGCCTGAAATCATTTCCCCGCAAGCCATACCCTACAAGAAGCCGGGCGAGAGTTCAACCGTATTTCAAGCTTTAGCGATCTATAGCCCTGTGCAGCTTGGTACTGAGAACTTAATCAGATTCGCCGGTAACTCAATCATTCAAAACTCAAAACTGAGAACTTAAATTAGCACCTAGCCAGAGGCTCACCATACCTACAAGCGGCTACTCAAATCATGACCAGACCAGCACGAATACCCACCGTCACGGCTTCGGTTCGGCTGGCGACATTCAGCTTAGAGAGGATAGCGCTGATGTGAAATTTAACCGTGTGTTCCGAAATCATCAGCTCATCCGCGATCGCCCGATTGCTGAGTCCGGCAGCTAGCTGATTGAGCACTTCAATTTCCCTTGGGGTCAGGGGTTCAATAGGAGAATGGATCTCCAGGTGCATTTTGGCAGAACTGCCGTCAGCCAGGGAGATAACTTCAGCCAACTCAGGATACAAAACGACCGACCCCGTTAGGATCGCCGCGATCGCCCCTCGCACCTGCTCAACCGATACCGTCAGCGGCAAGATGCTAACGCCTCCGGTTTTCACCAATCCAGACAATCGCTGATGCAGCAACGAGGGAGCCTCGTCCTCAGTCTGGGATAGAGCCGGATCCCAAGTGCCCAGCAACAGCAAAACAGACAGAGTCGTTTCAAACGGCCATTCCGTGACTAGCTGGACCAGCGCTTGAGCAGTTGGGTGGCTGAGTTCCGGCAGAGCAAGCAGCACCAAATCAGCAGGCTGAGTTTGCAACCCAGAAATCAGCTGCTTGAGGTCAGCCATTTGGTCTACAATCTCAACGCCCGCGATCGTGGCCATTGCCGCCAGACCCGCCCGAGTCACCGAGTTCTCTGCACATATAACAACCTGTGCCATGCCTCAGCGTTCGCCTACCGTGACGGTCACAGTCTGTGGCTGCCCCCCGCGCAATACCTGAACCGTGAGCGCCTGCCCCACACTCTGCGGTCCCAGATAGGTTTGAATCTGCTGCACCGATTCAATCGTCTCGTCATTGATCGTCACGATGACATCACCCAGCAGCAACCCCGCCTGATCCGCCGCGCTACCCGATTCCACACTCACCACAATGACCGCCGACTGATTCGCCAAATCATGCTGTTGACGAACGGCTTCAGACAAAGGCACCGTCTGCATTCCTAATCCCAGGTAGCCCCGCGCAATTTTGCCGCGCTGCTGGAGCTGCTGTACCACTTGATTGACCGTCGTTGCCGGAATCGTCAATATCCTCCGGCGAGGACCAAAGGTGTTGAATCCCACCACTTGACCGTCTGCATTAATCAACGGACACCCGGCACTGCCTTGGTACAAACTCAAGTTAACTTCAATATATTGGTCCAGCTGGCCGCCACTCTGACTACGCCAGGGACCGCTGATTTGGCTAACCATGCCCAAGCTCGCAAACAATCCCCGGCGAACGGAGCGCCCTACAGTCGTTACCAGTTGCCCGAGAGCCAGATCTTGATTGTTGCCCAAAGAAACCACGGGCAAGTCGGTCCCCTCTGGCAGCGCCAGCACCGCCACATCCGTTGAGGCATCGCTACCCAGCAGTTCGGTTTCAACGGTCTGGCCGTCAGGCAATCCCAGCCTTAAATGATCGCCTTGGCGCAGCGCCTCACAGGAGGTCACAATAAGCCCCTTTCGCCAATGGATACCCGTTCCGGCTGAGCGCTGACCTTTGACAGCGACAATGGCTTGGCTAGTTTGAGTGATGATGTCAGAAAGAGCGTTGGAGAGAGCAGCGATCGCAGTTGTCATTGAAATCGTTCAAATGTGTTGACCTCTCGATTGTTGCTGAGACCCCACGAGTCCGACATCACCGATCTGAGTAGGCCATCCCCTACCCATTCGTCTAGGAAAGGGCGATCGGCAGCCGAACGCTAAAGCAATAAACTTTGGAATGGGTGAGTATTTTTCCAGCGATAGGTATTAAAATCTCGCTGATCGACGGAAAGTATACGCCCATGCCCTAGATGCTCTGCCAAAATGACCAATGATGCATCTGCTAAATCCATTGGTAAGTTTTGATATTGGTTCATAAGATTGAGCACTCTAGAACAGTGTCCAGGGGTTAAGTCAAATACCTGAAGAGCACCCGTTGAGACTTTATTCAGCAAAGCAGCAGGTGCATTTATGCCAACCCTTTGCTGTAAGAGATAACAGGTTTCCGTAATGACACACCAAGTTGTGATAAATCCTTCTGTTTGAAATTCAGGAAATCGTGCTAGAGCTTGTTGGTGAAACGTATCGCGTTCATTAGCCAGTGCTAGCCAAAAGCCAGAGTCAACGATAACCATATTTTCTCTCTAGTCCCTCTGCCAAATAGGTTTTGTAATTGATTGATAGATCTTCTTCAGCACTAACACAGCCAATCAGGTCAGACCAATCCGCAGTATCGGAGGCTAAGGTTATGGGGGCTGAGAAAGACTGAGAAGCCTGAGTGATTTGAGGAATTTGGTCACCTTTTTTGAGGAGCTGGATAAACTGGTAGACCAGATTTAGTGCCTCTTGGGGCAGGATTTGGAGATCTTGCTGGATTTGCTCAAGGGATGCCATGACGATCACTGCCTTAATGTAGATGGGCAATTTGCTAGCATTTTAGCAATTGAGTTAGTGCTCTCTCTTATTCACGCTTCAGTATAGTTCCAGTCTAAAGACACAGAGCTGAACGAACGTTCTGTCACAATTTCAGCCCAGGACTTCAGTTCAATTCGCATCCCAAATCACCATCGACCTGGGTCAGCTTCTGATCGATGGTACTCAGTTGGAAACGCCTGATTTACTGAGCAAGTTACCGACTGTTTGCCCAGCGTAAAGTTGTGGGTTGAGTTTTGCTCGCTCAATCCAATCCACGGGAGATTGCGATCGCTAAAGCAATAAACTTTGGAATGGGTGAGTATTTTTCCAGCGATAGGTATCAAAATCTCGCTGATCGACAGAAAGTATACGCCCATGCCCTAGATGCTCTGCCAAAATCACCAATGATGCCTCGTTGAGGGGGCTTGAAGGCATTCATTTATAATCAGTGGGTTACTCTTGCTTTTCCTGGTGCAACCCCCACTCGATTACATAGGTCGTTCAGCGGACAAGACCAGCATTTGGGCGATCGCCCCTGACAGATATGTTTGCCAAAGGGAACCAGTAGCTGGTTGATTTCGACCCAGTATTGCTGAGGCAGCTTCTGCTCTAGGGCAGCCATCGTTTTCTTGGGGGTTCTAGTCGCCACATAGCCCCAACGATTGGTCACCCGATGAACGTGAACATCAACGCTGATACACGGATAGCCTTCAGCCACTCCTAGCGCTAGGTGAGCACATTTGGGTCCCACGCCTTTGAATTGAGTCAGTGCCTGTGGCTCTTTGGGCAGCTCACCCCCAAAATCATCTAGGATCTTTTGCGAAAGCTGATGGATTTGCTCGGCCTTATTGTCTGGAAAGGTAGAATCTCGAATCAGCTCAAGAATCTCTTCCACGCTTAGCTTCACCATTTGCTCCGGGGTTCGAGCCTGCGCAAACAGCTTGTGCGACACCGGAATACTCACTTCATCGTAGGTCCGAATGGAAATGATGCAGGATACCAGCTGCTCGTACAGTGAGTTGAACCCTTCATCAGCTAGCTGAAACATGGCTGCTTTAGGAAAGGGCTTCACCGCCTCGCGTAGTCGCGGAATTGCTTGCTCAATATCAAACGTTGGCTCTATCAAAGCGCTTATTAATGAAACGGTCTTTTTAATGATGACGGGTTTTCGAAAAAAGGACGAAGGATTCCTAGCTGGAGGCATTACAATCAGGCCTTCTGCGGATGTCCGTTCAGAGTTGAGGTTGGGGTTTAGCTGTACCTGTCGCTCATGGCTTGTTATTCAAATAGAACTTAAAGTTGGCTCACTCCCAAAATCCAGCTTGCTAACTTCTGCCTAAGTCGAATAAGTCTCGTAGAGGAAACAGCTCCTAAAATTCCTACTAAGATGTCTCTATCAACGACAGCCATGCGGGTAAGACGGATGATGCTGGTTTTCTTAAGGCCAGTTGAGTTAAAGTCGGCATCCGTTGCTGAAATTAGTTCATCGATATCGTCTACCCGCTGGTTTACCTGAGAAGAAATCATGCAGATCAGCCAGTCGTCGTATTGGGTAGGGCATTGACGCAAGACTAAAGCAGGTCGTAACTTTCCAGCACGTTGATTCGTTTGCGGAAAGGGAAATAGGACTATTTGGCCTTCATTCAACATCAAAATGTCTCTCGCAGGTTCTCAATGGTGTATTCAGCAGGTTCGTCTTCTAGACCACGCATTGCAGCATTAAGGGAGAACTGTACCCATTGATCTAATTCAGTTTTTTGTTCGCATTTTTGGTCTCGCATTCGCAAGTACTCAACCACCTCAAAAACGATATCTTGTGCTGCTTTTGACAGTTCGTGAAAGTGTTCTATCGAAGGCTGATGCAGGGATGTTTGCTGCGATTCGGACGCAGGTGCGACTTCCTGCTGGATGAGTTGTACTAGAAAATTCAGCAATGCCAATTGTTCAGGGAGTTCTAGCTTTTGTATGTGCGGAAAGAGATCTTGAGCTTGCATGGGGAATACCGATTGGCAACTTTGGGGTTTAGAGAACGGATTTTGGATTGGGGATGACCGTTAAAGAATTGATGCAGCTTGCGAATTCACTCCAATAAAACGTCTTCATACCAAACGAACTTTCATGTCTGCAATGTAGACTCGACAACTGGTTCCCCAAACATGGCTGCGAAGGAGTGCAAATAGATTGCCTGCGATCGTGACAGGGGCATCACTCGCCCCAGCCATCGCGTAAACTTCACCTGCCCTGTATTCGTGCTTGATCGAGCTTGTGGACTCTTGCTCAAGGTATTCGTCGACTGAGAGTCGAGGTTGTGGAGAAGCAATCATGGCGATCCTATTCTCCATAGGTCTGTTTCTACAGGGTATACCGATTCGCAAGTTTGGATTGGAGGGAGGATTGGGATGATGTTGAACGTCACACGTTTAGATCCAATCTCTGTGGCGATGGACAAGAAAGATGAAATTCGCCCAGCCCTAAACTAAGGGCTGGGCGAATTTATGCAGACCGGAATGATTACCCGTCATTCCAGTTCAATACCTATGCCGTGATGAAGTCGAACTCAGCGAAGTCTGTGGCCTGGGTGTTGAGGACCAGTGCCAGGACCTCACCGCTGGATGTTGCCTGGATGAAGGTGTCATCGGCGCTGCCGCCAATGCCCTGAATTAAGGTCAGGTCAGCGAAGCCAAGATTGTCTCGAAGGGCAATGACATCTTCGTCGAAGGTGAAGTCGAAGATGGTGTCGGTGCCGGTGCCGAGGCCAAGCACGAACTGATCATCGCCTTCGCCACCCAGGAGATTGTCGAAGCCGAAGCCGCCTTCGAGGCGATCGCTACCCGCTCCCCCAACAATGTTGTCATTGCCGGACCCGCCGTCTAGGACATCGTTGCCGTCACCCCCGTCGATGTAGTCGAAGCCGCTGCTGCCGAGAACAGTATCATCGTCTGCTTCACCGAACAGAACGTCGTTTTCGAGTCCACCATCAATGAAGTCATTACCATCCCCACCTACGATGAAGTCGTTGTTGCCCCGTTGTACAAAGTCAAAGCCAGGGAAGATATCGTCTGGGTCTGGTTCCGGGTTGGGATTCTCCAGGTCGTCAGGATTTTCCGGGTCAAAATCTGGGTCGGTGGGATCGGGAAGCACGATTCCATCAGGACCATCAATGACCTCAATGGGCGGAATCCTGAATGTAGGCGGCACACCATCGCCGACCACAACCCCGCCTCCCGGAATCTCTCTGTCAGACAATTCGATATCGGGAATCTCAATATCAGTAAGGTCATTCGGATCATCGTTGGGGGAGTCATTTCCAGGATCATCGTTATCAGGAACGTCGTCACTGGGACTATCATCAGGAACGTCATCGGGATTCTCGTCGTCCAGACCTGGGGTGTCGCCGTAGAGCTGGTCGCTGCCGCCGCCACCGGCGATGACATCGCTACCAAAGCCGCCCTCGGCATAGTCATTGCCATCGCCAGCACCTACGAGGTCGTCACCATTGCGGCCAAAGAGCTGATTGTTGCCTGCTTCAGCCGTGACGAGGTCGTCGCCGTCACCGCCATCGACGAGATCATCACCGAGGCCCCCTTCTAAGGTATCGTCGTCCAGGCCACCCAAGAGGCGATCGCTGCCGTCACCGCCAGCAAGACTGTCCTCACCGGCGCCGCCCTCCAGGTTATCCTCACCAGCACCGCCAGAGAGAGTGTCGTCACCCGCTTCACCGAAGAGGCGATCGGCACCGGCACCGCCCTCAGCCATATCGTCGCCGTCGCCCCCCTCAATGAGGTCATCGCCGTCGCCGCCAACCAGGACGTCATCACCATCACGACCGAAGAGTTCATCATCGCCCGTGCCGCCGTCGAGTTCATCCTCTCCAGCCTCGCCATCTAGCAGGTCGTTGCCCGCTTCGCCGAGCAGTTCGTCATCGTCCTCACCCCCGAAGAGTTGGTCATCGCCATCGCCCGCAATCAGCAAGTCTTCACCCGTGCGACCCAAGAGGAGGTCATTGCCGGCGCCGGCATCGAGGAAGTCATTGCCGGCGCCGGCATCAAGACGGTCGTTACCCGTTTGACCCAAGAGCCGATCCGTACCGTCTTCGCCGTCGAGGAAGTCATCGCCTTCACCGCCGTCGAGGACGTCGCCGCCATCGCCGCCGTTGAGCCGATCCGATCCGGTTTGCCCGAAGAGGCGATCGCTACCGTCGTTGCCAAACATCGTGTCGTCATCGGCACCGCCATCCATAAAGTCATCGCCAGCGGCACCTTCCATGAAGTCGTTGCCGTCTTGACCGAACATCTGGTCATTACCGTCACCGCCGTTCATCACGTCATTGCCGGTGCCGCCTTCCAGGGTGTCGTCGCCTGCTTGGCCTAACAGCAAGTCATCCCCTTCGTTACCAAAGAGAGCATCGTTGCCGTCACCCCCCTCCAGGCTGTCATTGCCCATTTGACCGAAGAGCTGGTCGCTGCCGCCATCGCCAAAGAGCTGATCGTCTTCAGAACCGCCATCGAGGAAGTCATCGCCGTCGCCGCCTGAGAGCGTATCCATGCCCGCCTGACCGAAGAGCTGATCGTCGCCTTCATTGCCGTTCAGCGTGTCATCGCCGTCGCCGCCTTCAATCAGGTCATTGCCATCGTTGCCGAGAATGGTGTCATTGCCGGCTTGACCCAAGAGTTGGTCATTGCCTGAATCACCGACAATCACATCATCGCCGTCGCCGCCTTCGACAAGATCGTCCCCAGCGCCACCGTTGATAGTGTCGTTGTTGTCCTGACCGAAGATTTGGTCGTTGCCCTCATCACCAAAGATGAGGTCTTCGCCCGCACCACCTTCGATGAGGTCGTTGCCAGTGCCGCCTGAAGCCCTATCATCCCCGGTGCCGCCAAAGATCTGGTCATTGCCCTCGTCGCCGCTGAGTAGGTCATTGCCCTCGTCACCGCGCAGTTGGTCGTCGCCCTCGTCACCGATGAGATTGTCATCGCCGGTGCCGCCAAAAACGCGATCGTTGCCTGCTCCAGCATGGAGGACATCGTTGCCGCCCTCACCCTGCAGAACGTCATCGCCACCCAGACCACAGATGTCGTTGTCGAAGTCGTTGCCGATGAGCAGATCTTCAAATTCGGAGCCTTCCAGGTTCTCAATGCTGATGAGCTGATCGCCCAGGGCATCGCCAGCGGAACCCACTCCGGTAATCAGGCTGACGGTGACTCCGGATGCCGAGTTGAAGTAGGAAGCGGTGTCCGTGTCAAAGATGCCGAGGAAGCCAGACGTGCCGAATAGTCCGCCATCGATAATATCGGCCCCTTCGCCACCAACGAGGAAGTCATCATCGTTGTCGCCACGCAGGATGTCGTCTCCTGCTTCACCAAAGAGCACATCGCTGCCGCCTAAACCCGAAAGAGTATCGTTGCCAGCCCCGCCAAAGAGAACGTTGTCGCCATCGGTACCCGTGATATTGTCATCCCCTGCCGAGCCAGTTGCATTCTCAATGCTGAGCAGCACGTCGAAGCCGTTTGCCGTAATACCTAGGCCAATGCCAGGTAAGAAGGGCAGTCCCAACGTGATTGTGACGCCTTCGGTTTCGCGCAGGTAGCTGACTGTGTCGCTGCCGTCGCTGCCGTCGAGCAGGTCAAAGCCGCCGTTGCTGATGAGCAGGTCGTTACCTGCTAGTCCCTCAATGACGTTCGTCTCGTCGTTGCCGATGAGGATATCGTCAAAGGTAGATCCGACAATGCTTTCTAGATTCCGCAGGGTGTCCACGTTGCCGTAGCCATCTTGAGCGCTGCCTGCCCCAATTTCAAAGTTGGGTTCCAGGCCAAGCGGAATCTCAAAACCTACCGTGCAGGGAGATACGTGGAATAAATTGCCGGAACCGCCCTCGGTCATATAGCTGTTCTCTTCATCGATGTTGACGACAACGCCCTCAGGAGAACTGAGGTAGAGCGCGATATCGAAGTCTTCACCGCCATCGATGGTATCGTTGCCAGCGTCGCCAATGAGAAGGTCAGCGCCGAGGCCACCGTCGAGGCGATCGTCCCCACCAGGTCCTAAATCAAGCGGGAAGAAGCCTTGAGCAATTTCAGGCAGGCCAGTTACTATCCCCGGCAAGTCAGGCAGCTCTGGCACGTCAATGCCGAGAATTGCCAGAATGGGCTGCACAGCGGCCAGTGAGCTATCTACAGAGGTCTCTAAGTCTCCCAGCAGGTCGCCTAAATCTTCTAGGCTAGAACCTTGGGGTAGGAAGGAGTCGCCGATGAGGATATCAGAATCGTCACCGCCTTGAATGCCGTCATTGTCCGCACCTCCCAGCAAAACATCTGAACCTTCGTCGCCAAAGATCTGGTCGTTGCCGCCGTCGCCCGAAACAATATCGCTGCCTGCGCCACCCGAGAGCGTGTCATTGCCTTCTTCACCCAGATCGAGGGGCAGCACGCCGCCCGGAAACTCAATCGGTAAGTTGTCTGGGAGAGGAATGCGGGTTCCTTGGCGCAGGAGATAATCGCCGGAAATGATATCGTCGCCTTCATCACCCGTTACGGTATCGTCGTCGGCACCGCCCAGAATAATATCAACGCCTTCGCCACCGCTAATTTCATCGTCGCCGCCATCCCCCAAAATGATGTCGTCGCCCAGTCCGCCGTCAATGTCGTCATTGCCAGCGGGGCCAAAATCAACTACAAAGACATTGCCGGGAAACGCGATCGGCAAATCATCCGGTAGGGGCAACTCGAAGCCTTCAGGGAGCAGATAGTCGCCGGCAATCACATCATTGCCAGTACCGCCGTCAATCACATCATCATCGGCACCGCCCAGAATCAGGTCAACACCAGAGTCGCCTTCAAGGTCGTCATCACCGCCATCCCCTAGAATGATGTCGTCGCCAGAACCGCCGGAGATCTCATCGTTCCCTTCTGGACCGAAATTGAAGGCCAAGGTGCCGCCGGGAAATTCAATTGGCAGGTCGTCTGGCAACGGTAGTTCAAAACCTTCAGGGAGCAGATAGTCACCCGCTAGAACGTCGTTTCCTGTACCGCCTTCAATGATGTCGTTGTCAGCACCGCCAAGAATTAAATCGTCACCAGAATCACCGGAGATTTCATCGTCTCCCCCATCGCCAGAAATGATGTCGTTACCGAACCCGCCAGAAATATCGTCATCCCCATGCACCCCCAAATTCAACTCAAGGATGTCGATTGGCAGCGTGTCTTCTGGTAATGGCAGATCAAATCCTGGAGGCAGCAAATAATCGCCCGCGATGATATCATCACCCGAGCCGCCCTCAATGTCGTCGTCATCAGCACCACCCAAAAGGATATCCTGATCACCGTTGCCGCGAATGGTATCGTTGCCACCATCGCCAGAAATGATGTCGGTGTCGTCACCGCCAAAGATTTCATCATCTCCTGCGGGTCCTAGTCCAATGATTAAAGGCGTACCTGGGTTGATACTGCCGACGATGGGCTGATTATTGGGATCGTCTGGATCATTTTGAAAGGCGTTGGAGTCGAAGGCCGGATTGAAGCCGATGTCGACTGAAAAATTACGTGTCAAGAAGACCTGAAGGAGTTCTTCCTCAGTGACGTTGCCGTCTATGAGGTCCTGAATGTCAATCGGACCGACTGGGGAATCGCCGAGGTCGATGAAGTCTGAAGGGACAATTACGGGCAGTAAGTTGTCACCGAAGAGAATGTTAAGGCCAGAGCCGCCTTCGATAGTGTCGTCATCCGCCCCGCCTAGAACCACATCATCGCCACTATCCCCAGAGAGCGTGTCATCGCCGCGATCGCCCAGAATAACGTCGTCGCCTGTACCTCCAGAAATGGTGTCGCCCCCTTCAGCGCCCGAATCAATTGGAATGCTGATATCGGCTAGGCCAAAAGAAACATCGGACGCGCTAATGGAGGCATCTAAAATGCCTAAGAAGGAGAATAAATCGCCGATGAAACCACCCAAAAAGCCACCCAGTACTCCGCTGAGCAGTCCACCGCTGAAGAAACCAAAGATGGCTCCGAAAAAAGCACCGAATAGCGCTTCGAAATCAGCCTCTTCGCCTATGTCAGCAATGGGCAGTCTGTCAAACTCCAGATTCAGCTCACCGTCAATGGCACCGAGAAAATAATCGCCCAGCAGGATGTCGTTGCCGCTGCCGCCATTAATGAAGTCGCCGCTGCCCCCCCCTACCGCGATGTCGTCTCCGGAGTTGCCGTTGATAGTGTCCACTCCAAACCCATCATCGCTGGGTGACAGACTGTCACCAAACAAGAAGTCGTTGCCGCCATTGCCGGTAAGAACGTCACCCCCACCAAAACCAAAAATGAAATCGTTAGGCGTATCTGGAAGGGCAATATCAATTGGATCACCATCTTCATCAACGAGATCATCTTGAGTAAAGGTGAATTCTCCTCTCGTGCGAGTTCCTACTAAGGGAATAAACACCCTGACGCCTGGAAAATTGAAGGTGAATTCCAGCGGTTGATCAGGTCCGCCCGCATTTCCGGTAAGGGGAGGATCAACAATAATGTCAGGAAATGCACTTGCGATGCTAATCGGGAAAAGAAGCCGGTTGGCTCCTCGAAAATCGGTGTTTCGCCTATTATCGATACCTAAAATTTCTACATTCGTTTCTACAAGTGCTGCAAGACCTGGACTCGTTGTTAATAAGGCACGTAAAGACATTGAGCGACTCCTTGAGACTGATGGATTTGAATTTCAGAGATTGGGTAGACCCACGAAAAGAGATACGGACTTGCGTTTTGGGATTACGGAAAGTTGTGAAAAGCTTATTTCTTGAAATCTTTAAGCGCCTGACAACAGGATTTTCTAACTACTGATGGCAATCCCGGATTTGAGACCAGTTGCTATCAACGGTAAAAACAAATGTCTGCCACTTGAATGAGAGGAAATTTCTAAGAAATGCTCCATTCTGAAAGATAGATAAAGCGCGATCGCCTTCACTACCTCAATGCTATTTTTATGGCTTCAGTACACTTATTACGCTTTTAGAAATCTTAAAGCGTAGACAAACAAGCCATTTTAAGCACGTCGTGAGGTGAGCTCATAAAACGGCATAGCGTTTCTAATTGTTGTGAATTTAGACTCAGGAATTACAGCTTTAACGCAGCAAGGTAGTACCCTAAAAATGGGCGCTGTTAGTTAGATAGAAAGGAAAAGCTGCTTGAATGGCTTAATGCTGTATTCCTAATAATCCTGAAGTTTGGAACCCACTAAGATATTTGACCATGCTTTCATAGTCAAAATCCGGCATGGATTCAATACTGCTTCAATCAATACCACTCCAAAGACTAGCAACCTTCGCTATCTTTTACGCCCCATCAATATGTGTTACTTGTTACTCTAGCCACGAGATCATCAAACGTCTATGGAAAAAATCTACATTAGCCAAGTATCTTTTGAAATGACTTTAGGATTACAAATATAGATAATAATACGGTTTCATTAAAGGTCTAATTCCATGATTTCTGAAAATAAATCTTCGATGGTTTAGGTTTCGTTAATCTATAGAATAAGTTGTCTGAGTCTGTGCAAGGCAGGCTTTCTGAGTATTAAGAAACGTGAACTGTAGAGAATTTCAACAGACTTTTTGCAGCCTCTAGGTTTCAATTTTTGACAACATTGCTAGTTAAGTGCGAGTCACCAGGAAGTAGCCACTGTAGTTTTCTCTACAGTTTGTACTCTTTATGAGATTGACTGACATCTTGAATGATAGGGTCAAGGTGCCTTGAGTCGCTTGACCGCAAATTTCTAGGCGATTGGTCTTCTACGGCTACCATTTCCACAGGTTTGCAAGCTTTCTCGTGAAAGCTTGCAGGTTTTAGGTCTGGATCATCGCGACTTTTTGGTGAACTGACAATTTTTTGTGGTAATCAAAACGCCTGCTACTAAGGCGATAGGTTTGAAATTACTTACTTGTCCAGGACATTCTTTTGCTATTGAATGGAAAATATCTATACGGAATAACAATCATGTTTTATCGATTACCTGTAAGCAAGCTGAGAAATTTGCGGAATTCTCCTTAGCTAAATTGATATTTAGCAAGTGCGATGATTTCTTATTTGACTGACTGCGCAGCCTGCACCGTTTTGATTCTCTGCTAGCGCTCGATCGCCTCTTCCTTTCTTACCGTTTTCAGAGGCCAGGATCTAGCGGAAAACCAGTGTTCCAGTCAGAAATCGTCTGTAAAGCGTTTTTTCTAAAACTTACCCCGGAAGAGGTCATGAATAACTCAACTATTCCGAAACGGGACAATTTCTCGTCCACATCCACGTTTGTTGATCTACTGCGTCAGCGGGCAATGCTGCAACCTGACCGACTCGCTTTTACATTTACAGCCAGTGATGAAACAATTGGAACGCTCACGTATAGCGAACTTGATCGCTGGGCTCGGGCGATCGCTGCTCATCTGCAAAAAACGGTTGTGCCCGACACTCGTGCCCTGCTGATTTTTCAGCCGGGCTTAGCTTTTATTGCCGCCTACTTTGGCTGTTTGTATGCCCGTGTTGTTGCCGTGCCGGCTTATCCTCCCCGACGTAATCAAACCTTGGAGCGGTTGCAAAGCATTGTTCAGAATGCTGAGGTCCAGTCGTTACTCACCACGGCGGGACTGGCTGAGCGAATGCAGGGACAAGTTGCCTCAAGTGAGCTTTTCGAGCAGCTTAACTGGGTTAGCGTAGACGGGAATTTACAGGCGATCGCAGACGATTGGCAGCCCCTTGAGATACGCAGTGAAACCCTGGCCTTTCTGCAATACACCTCAGGGTCAACGGGAAATCCGAAAGGCGTCATGATTTCTCACGGCAACCTGCTGCATAATTCACAGCTCATCAACGCCTGCTTTGGGGATACGCCTGACAGTACGGGAGTATCTTGGCTACCGCCATATCATGATATGGGTCTAATTGGAGGCATCCTCCAGCCCATCTACGTTGGTGCGCCCACCGTGCTGATGTCGCCTCTAGACTTTTTGCAAAAACCCATTCGATGGCTGCAAGCGATTTCCAAGCATCGAGCAACGACCAGTGGCGGACCCAACTTTGCCTATGATTTGTGTGTTCGAAGAGTGACTCCCGACCAGCTTGCTTCCCTTGACCTAAGCAGTTGGCGGGTTGCTTTTAACGGAGCAGAACCGGTGCGTTCAGAAACGCTGAAAGCCTTTTCGGAGAAATTTGCGCCCTGTGGCTTTCAATCAGCCGCGCATTATCCCTGTTATGGCATGGCAGAGACAACCCTGATGGTCACTGGCGGACATCGGGATAAGCCGCCCACCACTGGCGTTTTTGATACCGCTGCTCTGGAGCAGAATCGCGTTGCAGAGACGCTTTATCAAAGCGGCAGAACCCTAGTGAGCTGTGGTCTTGGGCAGCTAGACCAAACCATTCGCATTGTCAATCCAGAAACGTCAGCAAGCTGTGCCTCTGACGAAATTGGCGAAATTTGGGTGGCAGGTCCCAGTGTGGCCCAGGGCTACTGGCACCAAGAAACCGAGTCCCGAGCAACCTTCCAAGCCTATCTATCGGACAGCAATGAAGGTCCTTTTCTGCGAACGGGCGATTTGGGGTTTTTGCGAGATGACCAACTCTATGTCGTGGGGCGACTGAAGGATCTCATCATCATTCGGGGTCAAAATTACTATCCGCAGGATATTGAGTTGACGATTGAACGCAGCCATCCTGATCTCAAAGCGGGTGCTGGAGCCGTATTTACCATTCCGGTCAATGGTGAAGAGCGCATTGTTGTGGTGCAGGAAGTTGAACGCAGTGCCCTGCGATCGCTTGACGTGAAAGACGTTGTGGGTCGCATTCGAGAAGCTATCTCGGCTGAATATACTCTTCGGTCCTATATGGTTGTGTTGGTTAAGCCGGGTAGCATCCCCAAAACGTCTAGCGGAAAGATTCGGCGTCGAGCCTGTCGCAATAGCTTATTTGATGGCAGTCTTGCTGTGATTAATGACTGGAGTGAAATTCCTAGCGAAACGACCAAATTTAAGGCACTAGAGGCTGACATTTCGAACATGCTTAGGAATTTCTCGGTTAAACACCATTGAATCCCTTATTCCCTAGAAGTTCTCGATTGAATCATAGAATTACGACTGAATGAGTGTTTTAGCAGCTTGTACCAATCGTGAACTGGGCTTCAATAGCCTTCAAAGCGCTATTTGCTAATAAATCGCGCGGCTGAATAGCTAGCGTTGATTACTGAGGCGAATGCGATCGCCAAACCTATAAACCTGCTCATACAACAAATCAAAAGAGTACCCCGGCAGGGTAGTTCTCTTTTTTGATATCTGCTAGATAATTGTTGTTAGAAAGCCGAATTAATTTCTAAGCAATTCTGATAAAGCTGTCAAAGATTTTTTGAAATAACTATCCCTAAATGTCCAATGGAAACAGCATTTGGAATTCACGAAAGTAGAATTGGAGCGCCAACCATGTCTGAAACTTCAAAGTCAACGATTTCCACAGCCTTGGACATTGCTACTATTGCTGAGAATCTAGACGAACTGCATCCTCTGAATTTTCGGTTGGCCTTTGGACTAACCCATGATGAGGCTGCTGCCGAGCTTTGTATCGAGCCTCAGACTATGCGAGCTTATTCCAAAAATAAGCCATCAAAGCGAGTGAAAAAGTTGGCAGCAACCACTACGAAAAGATGGATTTCAGAAAAGCGACCTGTCAATATTGAGTATCTCCTTGTTTCTAAATAGTGGATTTTGTGGGGTTTCAATTATCTGAGACTCTACAAAATATTACGCTGTTTTAACCAAAATTCTGGCCTTCTGTCTTTATCGTCCATTTCATGCTTTAGGTCTGCAATTCTTACTGCAATCCTCCTGCCCAGATCAAACTTTTAGAAAGATTGGTAGAAGTGAACATCTATGAAACCTCAGTTTTCTTTGTTTGCTAAGCCTTTAGAACGTTGGATTTTACTGGCGTTAACAACCGTTGCGATCGCCCTAGGCTATATCGCTTTTATTGACCTCATTCGAACGGCATCACTACCCAAACTATCTGCCGTTGCCCAATCGGAGGGTTTAGAAGAAATTCCAACCATTCAAGGCGTCTCCGCTCTGGGACGACTAGAACCGCAGGGAGATATTCTACGCCTCTCTGCGCCTCACTCTGTAGATGGCTCAAGTATCCGAATTGAACAATTGTTAGTACAGGAAGGAGACCTTTTGGAGGCCGGCCAGGTGGTTGCGGTTCTTGACAATCGACCCCAGCGAGAAGCTGCGTTGCAACAAGCAGAAGCAGCCGTTGAGGTCGCAGAAGCCAAGCTCGCCAAGGTTGAGGCAGGTGTCCCCGATGGCGATATCGAAGCTCAAACTGAGCGGATCAACCGACTGAAGGCAGAGCAGAATCGGCAAGTAGAGATACAAGACACTAGGGTTGCCCGATTGACTGCGGAACTGCGGAACGCCGAGGTGGACCTACAGCGATATGAGCAGCTCTATCAGGCCGGAGCGATCGCGACGGCTGATCTGGATTCCAGGCAGTTAGCCTTTGAGACGGCGCAAAAGCAACTGCGTGAGGCCCAAGAAATGCAGCAGCAAACGGTTGAGACGTTGCAAAAACAGATCAATGAAGCCGAAGCCGCTATGAGGTCAATTGCCGAAGTTCGTCCAGTGGATGTGCAGGTGGCCCGAGCCGAGCTAAGTCGGGCGATCGCCGCCGTCACCCAGGCCCAGACGGATTTAGATGCAACTTATATCCGTACACCCATGGCCGGACAGGTTCTCAAAACGCACGTTTCGCCGGGTGAGATCTTAAACGGTGATGGGATTGTCGAAATTGGACAGACCCAAAGCATGATGGTGGTTGCGGAGATCTACGAAACGGATATTGAGCGCGTCCAAACGGGGCAAGCCGCGATCGTTACCAGTCCAGCTGTCAGCACAGTCCTAGCTGGGACCGTGAGCAAAATTGGGTTACAGGTAGGTAATCAGCAAACTTTCGGTGTGGACCCCTCCGGCGACACGGACAATCGGGTGGTTGAAGTCGAAATTGCCCTGGATGCTGAATCAAGCCAGAAGGTTAGCCGCTTTAGTAATCTCCAGGTTCAAGTTGTTCTTCAGTGAATAGGACTTCTTTAAGGGGGCAAAAGGCTGATTTGTCGGCGTACGATTGTTTATTTTCGGAGGTTTAGGAACAATTCTGTTCAGGCAACATTTGTGTGGTGTGCAGCGCGTACCCTACTGGATCTTCGCTCCCTGAGTCTTAACTCCTCTACTCCCCCACGCCCCCACTCTTTTTTCTGTCATGATCTTCGCTATCCCGATCGCCTGGTTACAACTCATTCATCAGAAGGCAAGGTTCGTTGTCACGCTGTTGGGCATTGCGTTTGTGGCAATTCTGCTGTTCATTCAACTGGGGTTTCAAGACGCTCTATTTGAAAGTTCGGTGCGGCTACACAAAAGCTTAAAAGGGGATTTGTTTTTGGTCAGTTCTCAATATCAGTCGTTGACCTTGGAGCAGCGGTTTCCCCGGAATCGCTTATATCAAACTCTAGCGTCTGATGCAGTCGAGTCAGTGATTCCGCTCTACACGCAGTTCGGCAAGATTAAAAACATTGAAACTGGGCAGAAATACATCATTTTTGTATTTGGTATTGATCCTGGGAATTCAGCTCTCAATTTAGATGAAGTTGATCGACAAATAGATCAGCTAAAGTTCAGCGATCGCGCCCTGTTTGATCGCGATTCACGCCCCGAATTTGGTCCTGTTGTTGCTCTGTTTGACAACAATACAGACGTTGAAATAGAACTGTTCTCTTATGAAAATAATCTCAATGCTGAAAGGTTCAAAGTGGGCGGTCTGTTCAGTTTAGGAACGTCTTTCGGCATTGACGGCAATATTATTGTTAACTATCTCTCCTTTCTGAGAGCTTTTGGGGGAGCGCAGGCGGATGACATTAATATCGGTATCATTAATCTCAAAGATGACGGTGATCCAGAACAGGTTCGTCGGACTTTACAAAAGCTTTTGCCTGAAGACGTCAAAATTTTGACGCTGCCAGACTTCATCAAAATGGAAAAAGATTACTGGAATCTAAGAACACCTATCGGTTTTGTCTTTAGAACCATGGTGGTGATTGGATTTCTAGTTGGAACGGGAGTTTCCTACCAAATTCTTTACAGTAATGTGTCAATGCATATCAAGGAATATGCAACTTTAAAGGCGATGGGCTTTAAACCCAATTACTTGTCAAGAATTGTTTTTAATCAAGCCCTAATTCTCGCAATTTTAGGATTTATTCCGGGATTAATCATTTCCGTGATGGTGTATGACATAGCCGAGGATGCTACTAAACTTCCTGTTGTGATGACACCGTTAAAAATTGCTCTAGTCTTTTTCTTAGTAACATCAATTTGTACGCTGTCAGGCGTTTTAGCAGTTCAAAAAATTCGGTCGGCTGACCCGGCAGATGTGTTCTAGCGATCGCGCATTACCTTTAATGAATTTTGAATCCTGGAAACTATTCGTGGATAGGACGAACAATGCTCACCTGCACAAGCTAATCCATCATGGCAGACATAAGATCACTATTTAGAATACTGAGAAAGCTTATCTATCTTAGTTTTGAGTTTTGAATTTTGAGTTTTGAACTCAGAGTTGGATATTAATCAATGACGTTATCGAATCCGATCTTAAGCATTCAAAACCTCAACCACTATTATGGTGAAGCCGCTTTGAAGCGGCAGGTTCTTTCCAATATCAACTTTAAAATTCATCCTCAAGAGATTGTTATCCTAACGGGTCCATCTGGGTCTGGGAAAACAACGCTATTGACGCTGATTGGGGGGTTGAGATCGGTGCAGCAGGGACAGCTTCAATTCTTGGGACAATACCTGAATGCCGCAACGCCTACCGAAATGATTAAGACGAGGCGAAAAATTGGCTATATTTTTCAAGCCCACAATTTAATGCCCTTTCTCACAGCTTCACAAAATGTGCAGCTGTCGTTTGAATTTCAGCCTTCACTATCACGTCAGGAAGCGATCGCCCGTTCAGAACAAATGCTGGCTGCGGTAAGGCTGAAGCACCGACTCAATTACTATCCTCAAAGTCTCTCAGGAGGGGAAAAACAGCGCGTTGCGATCGCCCGTGCTCTGGTGACCGATCCGCCCTTAATTTTAGCGGATGAACCAACCGCTTCTCTGGATAGTAAAACGGGTAGAGATGTGGTTGAACTGATGCAAGTACTGGCAAAAGATAAGGGTTCTGCTGTTTTGCTTGTGACCCACGACAACCGAATTTTAGATGTCGCAGATCGCATTATTCGAATGGAAGATGGCTGCCTAATTTGTGATTAATATTACTTTTTATACGATTATTTGATGGATAGGAAACAAAAGATTAAAACCTTATTTTTGTTGATTTTATCCACAGACAACTCGCAAGTATACTGAGTAAAATTTATCCATAACTTGCTTTGAACTTGCAGTTAATTCCATTCTTCTGAAATTTATTTTTTCAATCTAACTGAAGTTCATGACAATCTTCTTGTTTCAAGAATACAGATTCAAAGGATCTTTAAGCTATTTCTGACGCCGTTTATCTTATGGATTTTCCATGATTTCGATGACGAACCCCGCAACAGGTGAAAAGACACGATTTTTAAGCCGCTCAGAGGCAAAGAAAGAACTTCAGATTAGCGAAGCGACATTTCACAAGTATATGAAATTGTTGGTCTCAAATTGGAGCGATCGCTTTCAATATATGCCTCGACAAACCCACTGGAATGACTATCAGCTGCACTGTCTGGCTTTTGTTAAAAATTTGTTTGATAACGGTCTGAATCAGCTAGAGGTCGCTGACTATATCAGTCGCTACAAAATTCCTGATCCTGAACATTGATCAGAATACCAAAGACCTATTTTTGATGAATTTTTGAATTTCCTGAATAAAAGACTTTCGCTTTCTGCCTTTACTGTCCATCGTCTATTCGCGATTTAAGGATGTCACCCATGAGTAATTCCATTGTCCAAACTTTGCCCTCTGATGCTAGTAACAACGTGCCTGCTAAAACAGCAACTGCTAATGAAATCCAGGAGTGGATTGTGGACTATTTAGCAGAGCTTTTAGAGATGGATTCTGATGAGGTTGAGACGGATGTTCCGTTTGATCGCTTTGGCTTGGATTCTACAGCTGCAATTGGGATGACGGGAGATCTGGAGGATTGGTTGGAGTGTCGTCTTGATCCAACGTTGCTGTACGACTATCCCACTATTGAAAGTCTTTCGGGACACTTGGCAACGGCATAAGAAACGGGTCCTGCTTACGGAGCTTTAGAGCATTCGTTGTGCTGAATACGGTCTAACTGTCCACAACTGTTCGCGATCGCAAATTCAAAATCGCCTTCATGCGCTTGGCGATGGTGCATTCTGCGCTGAATACATCCCACGTTCAATTCGGCAATCTTGGTATTCCTGTTCCTAAGAAAGGGAGTTTTCCCATGACATCACTAACTGAGAAAAACTATCGGGCTGATTCCCAATCTGCTGTAGGCAAAACGGTCAAAGGATCTGCCAAACATCGTAAGGTCATTGACATCACGTATCGAAACAACGATGAATCTGACTACACCGAGCAGATTGAGGCATTGGAGCAGGCGTTTCGGTATGCAGACTATCAGCATTGCTATTGGACAGAGCCGGAGCAGTCGCTGTTGTATGGCACGCCACTGTATGAGCAGGCAACGGCGGATCAAAAGCGAGCACTGAATCACCTCTACTGGGTCATTCAAAACAACAACACGGCGGCGAGTGAGGTCAACACCATCATCTATAACCAGGTGACGGCGGGAGTCTTTGAGACGCTGAGTGGCTACGACAAGCTTTGTGACGAGTTGACGCTGGAAACGGATCAGGAATATCACCACATCCACGCATTTCAGAAGGTAGGACATCGGACGCGCACGGCCTTGCTGGGGCGTAAGGGTTTTGGCTGGACCGGCAAGGACAATAAAGAGGCACCAACGAGTCGCGTTTCAAATTGGTTTGCCAGGTCTCAGGATACGGTGCTTCAGTTTTTAGCCAAGCACATGCTGAAGCCGGGTGAGTACCTGGTTTCCAATTATCTGAAGGAACTAGAGGCTCAGGGCAAATTTGCGCCGACGCCAACCCAAGGATCGGGGGGGCGAGCAGCTTCGCCAACCGTGCTCAAGTTCTTCACGTCCAACTGGGGCAGCTCGCCGTTTCTCGCCTGCCAGTATTACGCCATGCGCTATGTCTCTAATGGTTTGCTGAAGAGCCAGGAGCATCCGCGATCGCGCTATTTCAAGAAACTGGAAAAGGCCGGTGAACCCATTCCTATCCCGACTGCCATTTCCCACTATCACTTTCTGGACGAGTCCTTCCACACCACAATCTCGCTGATTGTCGGACGAGACATGTATCGAGATTTTGCCAAGCCAACCGTGTATGAGCGGGCGATCGCCAACTGGGCAGTTTATCTAGCCCAGCGCAACGTCATTTGCTATCACAGCGGTCTCTCTACAGGGCTGCCAGCGCGCTGTTTCCGCAACGACGTGTCCTTTATGGAGTTTATTTATCGGCTGCTGCAATCTCCTGTGTTTGAGCTGTCAGACCAGGATGCGCGGCACTGGATGGAGAAATCGTTCTGTGCAGAACATGAGGGCTTCCACGTCGCTAAACGCTATCAGAAAGGGTTTGTGACAGATTTTCGCCAGTTTTTTGGTCAAATTGACTATCTTTGGCCGATTAATCGGGAAATGCGCCTGATTGATGTGGAGAACACAGTGGACGCAGGACTGAGAAGAAGTCGCGCTGCGTTTCAAGAGTTTTCTGAATCTGTAGCTGTGTAGGGACTGGCATGGCTTTGCTAAGGCCCTGTTGAGACTTCCCTACCCCCCAATTTCCCCATTCCCCCGCTCCACCCAAATGGTCACACAGGAGGATTTCATTCCGTTATGGAACCCATCGCAATTATTGGTATCGGCTGTCGTTTTCCGCAGGCAGCAACCGCTGAAGCCTTTTGGCAACTGCTCAAAAACGGCGTCGATGCGATCGGCGAAGTCCCCAAAGACCGCTGGGATGTCGATACTCTCTACGACATGGAACCGGGTGCTCCGGGAAAGATGAGTACCCGTTGGGGTGGCTTCCTCGATCAGATTGATCAGTTTGACGCGCAGTTTTTCGGCATTGCTCCCCGTGAAGCTGAACGCATTGACCCCCAGCAGCGGCTTGTCCTAGAGGTGGCTTGGGAGGCGCTGGAGCATGCGGGCATTGCTCCTGATTGCCTCGCAGGTAGCCAGACTGGAGTCTATGTGGGTATCGGCAACTACGACTATTCTCGCTATCTAACGCGCCACCTGGATTTGGCGGATATCAATGCCTATGACGGCACTGGAAACGCCCTCAGCATCACGGCTCATCGTTTGTCCTACGTGCTGGATTTGCGGGGACCCAGCATGGCGATCGATACGGCCTGTTCCTCGGCACTAGTGGCCGTTCAGCTGGCCAGTCAAAGTTTGGCACAGGGCGAGACAGACTTGTGTTTGGTGGGTGGCGTCAATTTGATCGTGTCGCCGGAAGGCACGATTACCTACAGCAAAGCCCAAATGATGGCGGCGGATGGACGCTGCAAAACGTTTGACGCGAGTGCGGATGGTTTTGTGCGGGGCGAGGGCTGCGGCATGGTGGTGCTGAAGCGGCTGTCGGATGCGCTACGGGATGGCGATACCGTGATTGCGACGGTGAACGGGGCAGCAGTGAATCAGGATGGCCTGAGCAATGGTCTGACGGCTCCCAATGGTCCCTCGCAGCAGGCCGTAATTCGACAGGCGATCGCCAACGCCAACATTACGCCCGCCCAAATTAGCTACGTGGAGGCTCACGGCACGGGCACGGTGCTAGGCGATCCGATTGAGGTGCGATCGCTGCAAACGGTCCTGAGTGAGGAACGCCAACCCGATCAGCCCTGTCGCATTGGTTCTGTGAAGACCAATATTGGTCATTTGGAAGCGGCGGCGGGCATTGCTGGGCTGATTAAAGTAGCCCTGTCCCTGCATCACAAAGAAATTCCCCCTAACCTGCATCTAAACCAGCTCAATCCCTACATCAAGCTGGATGAGTCACTGTTTTCAATTCCCACTGAATGCCAGCCTTGGCAGATGTCTGCTGGACAGGCTCGTTATGCCGGGGTCAGCTCCTTCAGCTTTGGTGGCACCAATTGTCATGTGGTGCTGTCGGAGTTTACGGCGGTGCCACAACAGGATGGGGTTAGGGGAGGCGAAGGCGATCGCTCTCATCACCTCCTAACGCTCTCTGCTAAGAGCGAGGATGCCCTTAGTACTCTGGCGCAGCAGTACGAAACCTTCCTTGTCAATAATCCCCAAGCTGATCTAGCAACGATTTGTCAGCGTGCTCAGACAGGGCGCAGTCACTTTGACTACCGCATGGCGGTGGTGCTGCCGCGTGCCGCTACGGCAGCGGCGGACGCCGTTCGCACTAGCTCAACCTCGACTGACAAGATGGGGCGGGTGGTCAGCCGCAAGAAGCGCCGAGTCGCCTTTCTCTTCACCGGTCAGGGCAGTCAGACGGTGGAGATGGGACGACAGCTCTACGAGACGCTGCCCGCCTTTCGCCAAATTCTGGAGCAGTGCCAAGCGATTCTGCGGCCCGACCTGGAAACGCCCCTGCTGGACGTCCTCTATCCCGCTGCGGCAGACGCGAGCGCTATGACGGCACTGCTGAACCAGACCGCCTACAGTCAACCGGCGCTCTTTGCGGTGGAGTATGCGCTGGCGCAAACCTGGATGAGCTGGGGCATTCAACCCAGTGTCGTGATGGGTCACAGCGTCGGGGAGTATGTCGCGGCCTGCATTGCCGGGGTTGTCTCCCTCGAAGACGGACTGCGGCTGATTGCCGAGCGAGGACGACTGATGCAGGCTCTACCCGCAACCGGAACGATGGTGGCAGTCTTTGCCAGTGCTGCTCAGCTACAGCCTTTCTTGTCGAAGGGGTTGACCATCGCGGCGGACAACGGACCGGAGAGTCAGGTAGTGTCGGGTTCCGAGGCGGCGATCGCCACCCTCTGCACCCAGCTGACTCAAGCTGGCATCGAAACGCGACGCCTCGCGGTCTCCCATGCCTTCCACTCACCGCTGATGCAGCCGATGGTGGCGGACTTTGAAGCGGTGGCGCAGCAGATGGCGTTTCACAGCCCTAAAATTCCCCTCATCTCGACCGTAACGGGGCAAGGCATTGGGGATGAGATGACGAGTGCAACCTACTGGTGTGACCACATCTTGCAGCCCGTGCGGTTTGCTGAGGCGATGGACACGTTGGCGGAACAGGGCTATCGTCTGTACCTAGAAGTGGGACCGAAGCCCATCTTGTTGGGGATGGGACGTCGCTGTTTGCCTCAGGCCGACGTACAGTGGTTGCCGAGTCTGCGTCCCCAGCAAGAAGACTGGCAGACGGTGCTGACTACCCTAGGACACCTCTATACCCAAGGCTGTGAGATTGACTGGCAGGCTGTATCAGCACCCAGTTCCAGCCAGCAGCTCCTAGCGCTACCCACCTATCCCTTCCAGCGGCAGCGCTATTGGGCCGAGGCAACAGCGAAGACGAGCGTGATCGCCCCAACGACTCTATCCGCTGCTGCTCAGATTCCAGAATTGCATCCTTTACTCGGTCATCGCTTACATTCGGCTCTGCATCCAGAGGTGATTCTGTTTGAGGGGCATATCAGTCCGACCCATCCCAGCTATTTGCGAGACCATCAGGTTCATCAGCGGGTGATTGTACCGGCAACAGCCTATTTGGAACTGGCGCTAGCGGCAGGCAAGGCAATTTGGCGATCGCCCCATCTCCGCCTTGAATCGGTCGAAATCAAACAGGCCCTAACGCTGGCGGACGAAGCGGGCAAGACGGTACAGTGTGTCCTCAAACCAGAGGCCGACACTGAGGGCTATCGCTTTGAGATTTACAGCCTGACGCCGCCCAACAGTGACGACACCGTTGGGACTTGGATGCTCCATGCGACAGGACAACTGCTGTCCCACGCGGCTCCTGCACCCACGGCACTGCTTGACGTAGCGGCGATGAGACAGGTCTATCCCGAAGCGGTGTCGGTACCGGAGCTATATCAGCAGTATCGACGGCGGGGGTTGGCCTACGGTGAAACGTTTCAAGCGATTCAGTCGGCTTGGAAGCGTCCCGGAGCTGCGATCGCCCAAATCGTCCTCCCCGTGGAGTTAGCGTCCCAGGCGGACATTTACAGCCTCCATCCGGTGCTGTTAGATGCCTCCCTGCAGGTGCTCGGCACGCTGTTTGCCGATGCGGGCCAAGGCGATGCCTATCTCCCCGTCAAGTTTGAGTCCATCACGGTCTACCGCGAACTGGGGACAACGCTGTGGAGTCAAGTCCAGCTACACCCCACAAAGGAACAGTCGCCCAAGACCCTGACGGCAGACTTGTGTTTGTCCAACGAAGCCGGAGAGCGGGTTGCCGACATTCAGGGATTGACCGTTCGCCGGGTGAGTCAGCGGGCCTTGCAGCGACTTCAGCAGGCCGAAGACCTAAGCGATTGGCTGTATGAGCTGGACTGGCAGGCGAAAGCGATCGCTCCTCCTTCCTCCGCTCCTTTGGGTCTCACGCTGATCATTGGCGGTCCTGAAACTCTGAGAGAGGCCCTTGCCAACCGTTTACACATTCAAGGAGCACATTGTGTGATCGCCTCTCACGGCACTCACTTCAGTACTCTGACTGACCAGCACGTTCAGGTTGATCCGACTAGCCCTGACGATTTTCAACGGCTATTGACTGAGCGTGACCAGCCCTTCGAAACGGTAATTCACCTCGGTGCTCTGGAGGCTGACACGGTTCAGTTTGTCACCGACCTGGAGGCTGCACAGACGCTCAGCTGCGCCAGCATTCTTCACAGCGTACAGGCTTTGATCAAGAGCGGGGGAACCCGCCTACCCTCCCTTTACCTCGTTACCCACGGAGCCAAGATTTGGGGGATGCAGGCGATCGCGAAGCCTGAGCAGGCCACCGTTTGGGGGCTGGGGCGCACTCTGAAGCTGGAGTATCCACACCTGTCTTCGATCTGCATTGACCTCGACCCTGATCTTGATCTAACTGATGAGCGGCTGCTGGATCCCATTCAGGCCGAGCTACAGCAGGGCGATGGTGAAAACCAAGTGGTCTATCGCCAGCAGCGCTATGTGAGTCGGCTGGTGCGGCGGCAGGGCGATCGCCCCGAGGCTGACAAGTCCCAATCGAGTGCTGTGCAGCTCAAAATCTCCGACTATGGCAGCTTTGAAAATCTTAGCGCTGTCCCTCAAACTCGCCGTGCCCCTGCCCCTGGTGAAGTAGAGATTGAGGTGCGGGCTACTGGCTTGAACTTTCGAGATGTGCTGAACGCGCTGGGAATGCTACGGGAATATGCCGATGAGTTGGGCATCGACGCGGCTGAAGAAATTCCTTTCGGCGGCGAGTGTGCCGGCATCATTGCGGCGGTTGGCGCAGGGGTGAGCGGTTTTCAGGTGGGTGACGAGGTGATGGCAGCCTTTTCGCTGGGCAGCTTGAGCAGTTACGTCACGGTGCGTCACGAGTTTGTGGTTGCTAAGCCTGCTAGCCTTAGCTTCGAAGCGGCGGCGACTTTGCCCATTGCCTTTCTCACGGCCCACTATGCCCTGCGCTGTCAGGCGGATATGAAAGCGGGCGATCGCGTCCTCATTCATTCGGCGGCAGGCGGCGTCGGACAGGCCGCAGTCCAGCTCGCCCAACAGGCGGGCGCGGAGGTTTTTGGCACCGCTAGTCCCGGCAAGTGGCAGTTTTTGAAGGACAGAGGTATCCGCCATGTCATGAATTCCCGCACGCTGGAGTTTGCTGAGCAGGTCCTCACAGACACAGACGGAGCGGGTGTTGATATCGTTCTCAACAGCCTAAACGGGGACTTCATTCCTAAGAGTCTGGACGCCCTGGGGCACAACGGACGGTTTGTGGAAATTGGCAAGCTCGGCATTTGGAATACCGAGCAGGTGCAGGCCACCCGACCGGATGCCACTTACTTACCGTTCGACCTGCTGGATATTGCTACCGAGCAGCCCGACATCATCGCAGACCTGCTGCACGCGATCGCCCAAGAATTCCAAAACGACGCGCTGGAGCCGCTGCCCCACAAAGTGTTTTCCTTTGATCAAGTGGCCGACGCTTTCCGCTACATGGCTCAAGCTAAGCACATTGGTAAGGTTGTTGTGACCCTGCCCGCGATCGCGGCTCAACCCAGCAGAGCCGCCCCTGAAAGCGACACGTTTACGGTCTCACCGGACGCCAGCTACCTCATTACCGGGGGACTCGGCGCTTTGGGTCAGCAGGTAGCGCAATGGCTAGTCGATCAGGGCGCTCAGCATTTGGTGCTGCTAGGCCGGCGGGCACCCAAAGATGCGGCTAAAGCCGCGATCGCTCGCCTACGCTCAGCAGGCATCACCGTCTCAGTGCAGCAGGCCGATATCGCCCACTCAGCTGACGTGGAACGGGTGCTGGCAACGGTGCAGGCGACGCTACCGCCGCTCCGGGGTGTGGTTCATGCCGCCGGCGTCCTGGATGACGGTATCCTGATGCAGCAATCCTGGTCTCGTTTTGAGAAGGTCTTTGCTCCCAAAGTTGCCGGCACCTGGAATCTGCACGTTCTGACCCAGGACTTGCCTCTAGACTTTTTCCTCTGCTTTTCCTCCATCTCTGCCCTTTTGGGTTCACCCGGACAGGCCAACTACGCCGCTGCCAATGCCTTCATGGACGCCGTTGTGCAGCAGCGGCAGCAGGCCGGACTGCCTGGATTGAGCCTCAACTGGGGTCCCTGGGCTGAGGGAGGCATGGCGGCCACGGTGGACAGCCGTAATCAGGCTCGCTGGCAACAAACCGGACTGCGAGCGATCGCCCCTCAAGAAGGTCTGCAAGTTATGGGGACATTGCTGGCTCAATCCTCAGCTCAAGTGGCAGTCTTTCCAGTGGACTGGTCGCGCTTCCTAGCGCAGTTCCCCACGGATTCCCCACTGCCGCTGTTAGCTGATCTGAGTTCCCCGACTGATGCCCCTACAGTGGTGCCCAAGCTGTTGCAACAGTTGGAAGCGGCTCCTGTGGGCGATCGTCAAAGACTGCTGCTGACCGACCTCCGCACTCGACTCGCAGAGGTGCTGGGACTGTCGTCACCGGATCGGGTAGACAGCCGTCAAGGGCTATTCGATTTGGGACTGGATTCCCTCATGGCGGTGGAGTTGAAGGGGCAGCTAGAAGGCAACTTAGGCTGCTCTCTGCCCACTACAGTGCTGTTCGATTACCCCACTTTGGAAGCTTTGGTGACCTACCTGACCGAGGACGTGCTGTCTCTAGAATTCTCAGAATCGTCCGCAGACTCCTCCCACGTTGTTGAAGATATCCCTGCCGCTACAACGGCTGAACCAGCTCCCCAAGAAGACTTACAGGCTTTAGATGAACAACAGCTGGCAGACCTGCTAGCCGAAAAACTCGCCCTGATTGATTAAAGAACAGTTGAGTTTTGAATGTTTGAGTTGAGCAGTTTATTCAAAACCCAAAACCCAAAACCCAAAACTCAAAACCCAAAACTCAAAACCCAAAACCCAAAACCCCTGGAACTAAATTACCCATCCACGTTCTTCCCACTGACCCATCCACCCCCCAACTCCGCATGAGCACCTCCGCAACTACTCCTGACTATCGCACCCTAATGCAGCAGGCCCTGCTCAAAATTGATCACCTGCAGGCCAAGGTGAAAACCCTTGAGGGTGACAAGAATGAGCCGATCGCGATCGTGGGCATGGGCTGTCGTTTGCCGGGTGGCATCGAAACCCCGGAACAATACTGGCAGCAGCTGATGTCCGGCTTCGACGGCATCACGGAAATTCCTTCAAGCCGTTGGGACATTGATACTTACTACAGCGCTGACCTGAATGCTCCAGGCAAAATGTCTACCCGCTATGGCGGTTTCCTGCAGGACATTGACCAGTTCGACGCGCAATTTTTCGGCATTGCCCCCCGTGAGGTGAAAAGCCTCGACCCTCAGCAGCGACTCCTGTTAGAGGTGGCTTGGGAAGCCCTGGAGCGGGCCAATCAGCCCTCCGATCGCGTCTTCAACAGCGCTACCGGAGTGTTTGTCGGCATTTGCAATAACGACTACAGTCAGGTGCTGCGGGCAGCCGGAGACGTGAACAACATCGACGCCTACTATGGCACAGGCAATGCCCTCAGCGTGGCAGCGGGTCGCCTCTCTTACCTGTTGGGACTGACGGGACCGAGCCTGTCGGTGGATACGGCCTGTTCCTCTTCACTGGTGACGATTCACCTAGCTTGCCAAAGTCTGCGGCAGGGAGACTGTGACCTGGCATTGGCAGGCGGTGTCAATCTGCTGCTGTCCCCAGAAACCACCATCAATTTTTCCAAAGCCCGCATGATGGCCCCAGACGGGCGCTGTAAAACCTTCGATGCCAGCGCCGACGGCTACGTGCGGGGTGAAGGTTGTGGTCTGGTGGTGCTGAAGCGACTGTCTCAAGCTGAGGCCGAGGGCGATCGCATCCTGGCTGTGATTCGCGGCTCTGCGGTGAACCAGGACGGACGCAGCGGTGGCCTGACGGTTCCCAATGGCCCTTCTCAACAGGCGGTGATTCGTCAAGCGCTAAAGCAAGGCGGCATTGAGCCGAACCTCGTGAGCTATGTGGAAGCCCACGGCACCGGAACGGCATTGGGTGATCCGATTGAGCTAGAGGCTCTGGGTGCAGTGTTTGGCCGCGATCGCGCTGACGACACTGCCCTTCTCGTGGGCTCTGCCAAAACCAATCTAGGGCACTTGGAAGGCGCGGCGGGTATTGCGGGATTGATGAAGGTGGTCCTGGCGCTACAACACGCGGTCATTCCTCCCCACTTGAATTGTCCAACGCCCACGGACCGCGTCAACTGGCAAACGCTGGCGCTACAGGTGCCTACCGAAACTACCCCCTGGCCCGCAGAGGCATCCCGCAAGATTGCTGGAGTTAGCTCCTTTGGCTTCAGCGGCACCAATGCCCACATTGTTCTGGAAGCAGCCCCCCAGTCCTCTGTATCCCTCAATGCTGAGAGGCTTGCGGCATCTCATCGCTTCACGCATGAGAAAACAGAGCGCAAGGAAATCTCAGATCGTCCTTTCCACCTGCTGACTCTCTCCGCTAAAACCGAAGCGGCTCTTAATCAGCTAGCGGCCCGGTATCGTGACTGCCTGGCGACTACCGCCGAACCCTTTGCCGACATTTGCTTCACGGCGAACCAGTTCCGCACCCGGTTGTCTCATCGGTTGGCGATCGCCGCCCCTGATGCCCAAACCGCTCAACGGCTCCTAGCTCAACCGACTTCTGTTATGCGAGGTACTGCGGCCCAGTCAGCGCCTAAAGTCGCCTTTCTCTTCACCGGTCAGGGCAGTCAGACGGTGGAGATGGGACGACAGCTCTACGAGACGCTGCCCGCCTTTCGCCAAATTCTGGAGCAGTGCCAAGCGATTCTGCGGCCCGACCTGGAAACGTCCCTGCTGGACGTCCTCTATCCCGCTGCGGCAGACGCGAGCGCTATGACGGCACTGCTGAACCAGACCGCCTACAGTCAACCGGCTCTCTTTGCGGTGGAGTATGCCTTAGCGCAAACCTGGATGAGCTGGGGCATACAACCCAGTGTCGTGATGGGTCACAGCGTCGGTGAGTATGTCGCGGCCTGCATTGCCGGAGTCTTTAGTCTGGAAGACGGACTGCGGCTGATCGCCGAGCGAGGACGACTGATGCAGGCTCTACCCGCAACCGGAACGATGGTGGCGGTCTTTGCCAGTGCTGCTCAGCTTCAGCCTTTCTTGTCGAAGGGGTTGACCATCGCGGCGGACAACGGACCGGAGAGTCAGGTGGTGTCGGGTTCTGAGGCGGCGATCGCCACCCTCTGCACCCAGCTGACTCAAGCTGGCATCGAAACGCGACGCCTCGCGGTCTCCCATGCCTTCCACTCACCGCTGATGCAGCCGATGGTAGCGGACTTTGAAGCGGTGGCGCAGCAGATGGCGTTTCACAGCCCTAAAATTCCCCTCATTTCGACCGTAACGGGGCAAGGCATTGGGGATGAGATGACGAGTGCAACCTACTGGTGTGACCACATCTTGCAGCCCGTGCGGTTTGCTGAGGCGATGGACACGTTGGCGGAACAGGGCTATCGTCTGTACCTAGAAGTGGGCCCGAAGCCCATCTTGTTGGGGATGGGACGTCGCTGTTTGCCTCAGGCCGACGTACAGTGGTTGCCGAGTCTGCGTCCCCAGCAAGAAGACTGGCAGACGGTGCTGACTAGTCTGGGACACCTCTACACCCAAGGCTGTGAGATTAACTGGCAGGTGCTAGAGGCTCCCTATCCAGTCCGACAGCGGCTAGAACTACCCACCTATCCCTTCCAGCGGCAGCGCTACTGGGTTGGTGCGGCTCCGCAGCCCTCAAAATTGCCGGCTCAACCTGAAATGACCTACCAGGTGACTTGGCAGGTGCAGCCCCCTGCGATCAGCGATCGCCCTACGACTCTCGAATCTGGTGTCTGGCTCATTCTGGCGGACAGCACTGGACTGGGAGAAGCTTTGGCTCAGCGGCTCATCCAGCAGGGCCATCAGTGCGTCCTGGTCTACGGTGATGCGGATGGCTCGACGCCGGATGTCTTGGCGGGGCCAGAGGTTTATCATGCTGGTGCAGAAACGCCGGTAGCGCTGGCGGCGCTGCTAGAAGAGGACGGTGCTTTGGCGGGGCGATCGTTCTCTGGCGTTATTCACCTCTGGGGCCTGTCCAACTCCCGCTTTGAGATGGTGTCGCCTGCGGCACTCGACCAGGCGCAACAGGCAGGCTGCGGCAGTGTTTTACAGCTCTTGCAGAGCTTGGTGACGGCCCACAAGCTGGTGGCATTGCCTAAACTCTGGTTAATAACTCAGGGAGCCGTTGCCGCAGGCCGCACCCAAACGCCTACCCCAGCAACCACAGCGCCTAACCCATTGTCCCATCGCCCCATCGCTCCATCCTCCTCCAACACCTCAAGCATTGCCCCCAGCCAGTCACTCCTGTGGGGCCTCGGTCGCGTGATTGCCCTGGAGCATCCCGATCTGTGGGGCGGACTGATTGACCTGTCTCCTGAAGAGACCGATTGGGGAGCGATCGCTGATGCCCTCCTGCTTGACCTGCTTCAACCTACCGGCAAAGACCAAATTGCTCTCCGAGGCGGACAGCGCTACGTCCCTCGTCTCCAGCCGGTTACGATTCCAGAAAGACGCTCCCTGCCGCTGCGAAGCAACGGCACCTACTGGATTACAGGGGGGCTCGGCGCACTGGGATTAGAAATTGCTCACTGGTTGGCGGATCAGGGGGCACGGACCTTAGTGCTGACGGGCCGTAGCGGGGCCAGCGATCAGGCTCAGCAGCGGATTACGCAACTGCGGCGACGGGGGGTCACTGTGCAAATTGCTCGGGCTGACGTCACCCAATCCGCAGCCTTAGACAAGGTACTGGCTCAGATCGCGCGATCGCTGCCGCCGCTCCGGGGCGTTATTCATGCGGCTGGAATTCTCGACGACGGCATTTTGCTGCACCAGAACTGGGCACAGTTCGAGCGGGCGCTAGCTCCCAAAGTGGCGGGCGCTTGGCATCTGCACCGTCTAACGCGATCGCTGCCCCTAGACTTCTTCGTCACCTTCTCCTCTATTGCATCCCTCCTAGGATCGCCGGGACAGGGTAACTACGCCGCTGCCAACGCTTTTCTCGACGCCCTAGCACACCATCGCCATGCTTTGGGACTGCCTGCTCTCAGCATTAACTGGGGGCCTTGGGCAGAGGGCGGCATGGCAACTCGCCTAGATACTCGACACCAGTCTCGATTAGCACAACGAGGCTTGACGCCGCTGACGTCGGAACAGGCGCTGACGGTGCTCACCCCGCTAATGTCAGAGCGACTACCTCAAGTCGCGGTGATGAATGTGGACTGGTCGCGGTTCGGGATGGCGATAAAGGGCGGTCGATCGCTGCCCCTGCTCACCGACCTGCTTCCAGCAACGGACGTTTCTGCCCCTGCGATGACACCCCAGCCTGCCGTTTGGCGAGACAAACTGGCCGACGCTGAAGATGGCTCCCGTCGATCCCTGCTCACTCATCTTTTGCAGGTGGAAGTAATGACGGTACTGGGCTTAGAGGCGGACGCCATGCCGGAAGTTGACCAGGGCTTTTTCGACTTGGGTATGGATTCTCTCATGGCGGTGGAGCTGAAAAGTCGTATCGAGACTGGGTTAGGCTGCGCGCTGCCCTCGACCTTAGCCTTCACTGCGCCCACCATTAGCGACCTAGCCGACTACATCGCTGAGGACGTTTTGCAGTGGGAATCGACGGCAGCAGATCCAAACGCCCAGCAGCAGCAAGCCGCAGACGACGTTATGGCTCAGACGGTAGCAGCGATCGAGCATCTCTCGGAAGCGGAGGTGAATGCCTCCATCGCCGCCAAACTTTCAAAACTAGAAGCACTATTAGGGCAGGAGTGAGATGAGCAACCTGACAGACCGCATCAATCAGCTATCCACCTCTCAGCGGCTATTGCTAGCCCTGGAAGAAGCCACTACAAAGCTAGAGGCCGCTGAAGCCAGCAAGACAGAACCCATCGCGATCGTCGGTATGGGCTGTCGCTTTCCAGGAGAGGCCACCCAGCCAGAAGCCTTTTGGCAGTTGTTAGAGAACGGGCAGGATGCTGTGCGCGAGATTCCTGGCGATCGCTGGGACGTGGATGCTTACTACAGCCCGAGTCGTGAGACAACAGGCAAAATCTACACCCGCTCAGGGGCCTTCCTGAACCAGGTGGATGAGTTTGATGCGGCGTTCTTCGGTATCTCTCCCCGTGAAGCCGTAAAGCTCGATCCGCAACAGCGGCTCTTGCTGGAAGTGTGTTGGGAAGCGCTGGAGCGAGCTGGACAAGCTCCCCAAGAACTAACAGGGAGCCGCACTGGCGTCTTCGTTGGGATTGGGCAGAACGATTATGTCAAACGGCTACATCAGACAGGAGATGTATCACAACTGGATGCCTACGCCGCCTCTGGCAATGGCTTTTGTTTTGCCTCGGGGCGGCTGTCTCACATTTTGGGATTGCAGGGACCCAACATGGCGATCGATACTGCCTGCTCGTCCTCTTTGGTGGCGCTCCATCTAGCTTGTCAAAGTCTGCGGGCAGGAGAATGTTCGATGGCGCTGGCCGGTGGTGTGCAGCTCATCCTGTCCCCCGAAGTGACCCTCAGTCTCTCCAGTATGCAGGCCCTGTCCCCCGATGGACGCTGCAAAACCTTCGACGCCAATGCCGACGGCTACGGTCGTGGGGAAGGCTGCGGCGTGATCGTCCTGAAGCGACTATCAGATGCGCGGGCCAACGGCGATCGCATCCTGGCCCTCGTCAAAGGGTCTGCCGTCAACCATGACGGGCGCAGCAGTGGCTTGACCGTGCCGAATCAGCGATCTCAGGAAGAGCTGATCCGACAGGCACTCAAGCAGGCCAAAGTGAGTCCGGCTGACATCAGCTACGTAGAAGCCCACGGCACTGGCACTCCGCTAGGGGACCCGATTGAGATGAATGCGCTGGCGAAGGTCCTGGGCCTGGATCGTCCTGCCGATCAGCCCCTGCACGTCGGCTCTGTGAAAACCAACATCGGCCATTTGGAAGCCGCCGCGGGAATCGCGGGCATCATCAAGGTTATTCTTGCAATGCAGCACCGTCAAATTCCGCCCCATCTACATTTTCAAGATCCTAGCCCCCACATCAACTGGCAGCAGTTTCCGGTGCAGGTCCCCACTCAGTGTCAGCCCTGGAATACGACGGGCGATACGCCTCGGCTTGCCGGCGTCAGCTCCTTTGCCATCAGCGGCACCAACGCCCACATAATTCTTCAGGAAGCTCCCGTTCAAGCCCCATCGCGCCCGGCAGTCAACCGTCCGCATCTGCTGACCCTATCGGCTAAGAGCGAAGCCGCCCTGCGCGACATGGCTCAAGACTACCAGTGCTACTTGAGGGAGCAGCCACCGGCATTTAGCGACGTGTGCTTTACCGCCAACAGCGGACGATCGCCCTTCCCCCATCGTCTTGCCGTGCTGGCTGAATCAGGCGAAGACGCTCAGCAGCGGCTAGCTGAATTTATTGACGGTCCGCAATCGCCCTCGGTATTTCAGGGTAAGCGAAGTGCAGTGGGCAAATCCGCGATCGCCTTTCTCTTTACCGGACAAGGCAGTCAGATGATTGGCATGGGGCGACAGCTTTATGAAACCCAGCCCACTTTTCGCCGCATTTTAGAACAGTGTCAGGAGAGTCTACGGTCTGATCTGGAGCACCCTCTGCTAGAGGTCCTCTATCCCAGTCCGGAGAACGCTGCGGCTATGGCAGATTTGCTAACCCAGACGGCCTACACTCAGCCTGCCCTTTTCGCGGTGGAGTATGCCCTGGCTCAGCTGTGGCGACAGTGGGGCATAGAGCCGTCCGTCGTGATGGGCCACAGTTTGGGTGAATATGTTGCGGCCTGCATTGCCGGAGTCTTTAGTCTGGAAGACGGGCTGCGCTTGGTAGCGGCACGGGGACGACTGATGCAGGCGCTGCCCTCCACGGGATCGATGATGGCGGTGCTCACTGGTGAGGCTGAACTCCGTCCCTGGCTGGCCGAATACGGGGAGGCGATCGCCATCGCCGCCTTCAACGGTCCCGATAATTTGGTGCTGTCGGGTCAGCAGGAGGCTCTGACAGCACTCGGCGATAGCCTCACTGCCGCCAACATTGAGATTCGTCCCCTGAAAGTCTCCCACGCTTTCCACTCACCCCTGATGGAGCCGATGGTGCAGGCATTCACCACCGTCGCGGAGCAGATCACCTACCAGCCACCGCAGATCAAACTGATCTCAAACATCACAGGACAGGTGGCAACTGAGGCGATCGCGACTGCTGCCTATTGGTGTGACCACATCCGCCAGCCCGTTCGCTTTGCCGCTGGCATGAATACGCTTCAGCACGCTGAAACCACCACGTTTCTGGAAATGGGTCCTAAACCGGTGTTGTTGGGAATGGGTCGCCGCTGTTTCCCTCAAACCGAGGCCCTGTGGTTGCCCAGCCTGCGTCCTGGTCAAGCCGACTGGACGCAACTGCTCACTAGTCTTGCCCAGCTCTATACCCACGGGTATGACATTGATTGGCAGGGTTTTGAGCAGGATGATCACCGCATCCGTTTGCCTCTACCGACTTACCCGTTTCAGCGGCAGCGGTATTGGGTAGACGAAACTCCGATTTCTACTCCCCGCACCGACAGCATCAGGGGGCATCATCCGCTCATGGCCCTGATTCAGGCGGGTAAGTCCGATGCGCTTACTCAGCTGCTGACCGATGCTGGGGAGTTTTCCTCTTCTGAACAGGCGGTATTGCCCAAGGTCGTGGAGGTCCTGCTGCGGCAGGCTCAGGTTACTGAGGGACCTGCGGAGACGCCCCTGTCTCTACAAGACTGGCTGTACCGGATTGACTGGCAGCCCCAGTCCCGTACTGCAAACGGTGGGGTGAAGCATTCGGAACCGGGGCAATGGCTGATTTTCTGCGATCGCGCCGGACAGGGAGAAGCGATCGCCAAAGCCCTTCAATCTCAAGGACACACCTGTCTCCGCGTTTATCCCACGACCGCTACGGTCTCCCAAACTGCCGATACTTGGCAGCTCAACCCCACAGACCTTTCCGGTTGGGAAACGCTCATCGCCGCTACTCAGTCAACCGATGCGCGCCCTCTCAGCGGCGTTGTCTACTTGTGGGGGTTGGATGTTGAGAGTACTGCCATTGACAGTACTTCGGAAAGTTCAGCTCAAACCGTTGAATCCGCCCTTGCCCCTGCCTGTAGCGGTTTGCTGCATCTGGTCCAAACTCTGACCCGACAGTCTTGGCTCAATCCGCCTCGACTCTGGATGGTGACTCAGGGCGTGACGGGAACGACCCCAACATCTGCTGGCGTTTTACAGGGATGCCTATGGGGACTCGGCAAAGCGATCGCGCTGGAACATGCTGAACTTTGGGGCGGCCTGGTTGATCTGGATACTCAACTAACGCCGGAGCACATCCATACCTGGCTGCCTGACGTTGTGGCCTCGCATGGGGAAGCCTATCTTGCTTTTCACCAAGGACAGCGGCACGTTGCGCGACTGGTTCGCGACGAGGATTTCTCAGAGCCGCCGACAGTACTGACTGCTGATGGTACTTATTTAATCACTGGTGGACTCGGTGCGTTGGGCCAAGTTGTCGCCCAATGGCTGGTGGACCAGGGTGCGCAGCATATTGTGCTAACCACCCGCCGCAACCCGGCTCAAATTGATCCAGCCAAAGTTGCCCCTTTGCAGGCCGCTGGTGCTCAAATCCAGATTCTTCAGGCCGACGTTGCCGACTCTGCCCAAACAGCAGCGGTGATTGAACAAATTGATCGCACGCTGCCGCCCCTCAAAGGCGTCTTCCACATTGCCGGAATCCTCGACGACGGCTTGGTGCAACAGCAGACCTGGGAACGCTGCCGCCGCGTCATGGCTCCCAAAGTCTCCGGCACCTGGCACCTGCATACCCTGACCCAATCTCACGAGCTAGACACCTTTGTCTGCTTCTCCTCCGTGGCGTCCCTGCTTGGCTCCTTTGGACAGGCCAACTATGCCGCTGCCAACAGCTTCATGGATGGACTGATGCAGTATCGGCGATCGCAAGGACTCCCCGGCCTCAGCATCAACTGGGGACCCTGGGGTGCAGTGGGCATGGCAGCTGAATTGGAGAAATCATCGCCAGTGCAGCTTAGCGATCGCGGCATCAATCCTATTGACCCCGATGAAGGCGTACAAATTCTGCATCAGATTTTAGGAAAGTCCACAGGGCAGATTGGAGTCATGAACGTTGACTGGCCGACTTTCGTCCAGCAGCTTCCACCCTTGGCCTCGCGATTCCTGTCTGCGATCGCGCCGATCCCTGAAGATGACATCTCCGTGGCTCCCCTCCGGCAGCAGCTAGAGACAGCGCTGCCCGCCGAACGACTATCCCACCTGACTCGGCATATCCAAACCCTAATCGCTCAAATCTTGCAAATCAGCCAGCTCGAAGCTATTGACTGGCAGCTTGGCTTCATTGAACTGGGTATGGATTCTTTGATGGGATTCGAGCTTCGCAACCAGTTGCAAACCGATCTCGGCTGCATCATTCCGGTCACCCTCGCCTACGACTATCCCACCGTTGATACCCTTGCCGCTCACCTGCTGCAACGGGTATGTCCTGACCCGGTTGATCCGGCCCGTACCAATGCGCAGCCGGTCCCTGATCCAACTCCACCCGATGACCTCGAAATCCTGTCTGATACCGAAGCCGAAGCCTTGTTATTGAACACTCTGGACACCTTGAAATATTGATCGACTCACTCTCCGCCTTGTCTATTGGTGCGTCGCTCCGCTGATGGCACCCTACTACCCCTTAATCCCACCCCCTTACCCCTACTTCTTCCCTCAAAACCATGACTACCTCCGACCCCACTCAATCCCCTATCAAACGAGCATTGCGAGCGATCGCAGATCTCCAGGCCAAACTCGATGCGGTGGAATCGGCACAGCACGAACCAATCGCAATTGTAGGCATGGGCTGTCGGATGCCGGGAGCCGAGACGCCAGAGGCTTTTTGGGACCTGTTGCGGAACGGCGTGGATGCGATTACTGAGGTGCCGAGCGATCGCTGGGATTTGCAAACCTTCTACGACCCTGATCCTGACGTTCCGGGCAAAATGACTACCCGTTACGGTGGCTTTCTAGAGCAGGTTGACCAGTTCGAGCCACAGTTCTTCGGTATCCCTGTGCGGGAAGCGATGAATATGGATCCCCAGCAGCGCCTACTGCTAGAGGTAAGTTGGGAAGCGCTGGAGCGGGCAGGACAGGCGCCGGAGGCCCTACAAAACAGCCTAACTGGGGTATTTGTCGCTATCTCTACCGACGACTATACCCGCCGCATCACGGAGAACGATGCGCCAGTGGATGCTTACTACGGCACAGGGAATGCCCACAGCGTGGCAGCAGGTCGCCTCTCCTACACATTGGGATTCAAAGGCCCTAGTCTCGCAATCGACGCGGCCTGTTCCTCGGCCTTGGTGGCTGTCCACACAGCCTGTCAAAGCCTCCGACAGCGGGACTGCCACATGGCCCTAGCTGGCGGCGTGAACATAATCCTGGCTCCCCAAAACAGCGTTGCCCTGTCTAAAGCTCGAATGCTGTCCCCGGATGGACGCTGCAAAACCTTCGATGCTAAAGCCGATGGTTATGTACGGGGCGAAGGCTGCGGCGTGGTGGTGCTGAAACGACTGTCGGACGCGATCTCAGATCAGGACAACATCCTCGCCCTGATTCAAGGCTCTGCCCTTAACCACAACGGACGCAGCAGCAGCCTGGTTGCCCACAGCGGCCCCTCCCAGCAGGCCGTCATGGAACAAGCATTGCAAGCCAGTGGTCTTCAGCCCGCTGACCTGGACTATTTGGAAGTGAACGGCACCGGATCAGCCCTCATTGAACCCATCGAAATCGGTGCAGTGGGTACGGTTTTCGGACAGAACGGTCAGCGTCAGTCGCCCCTCGTTGTTGGTTCTGTAAAAACCAACGTCGGGCACTTGGAAGGAGCCGCAGGCATCGCCAGTCTACTGAAAGTAGTGCTGTCTCTTCAACACGAAGAAATCCCGCCCCATCTACACTTCGAGGAGCCGAATCCCCATATCCCTTGGGATACCCTGCCCCTGAAAGTCCCTACCGCAGCTATGCCGTGGCGTCGAAGTGACCGTCGTCGCATTGCAGGTATCAATACATTCGGATTCAGCGGTGCCAATGCTCATCTGATTGTAGCTGAAGCGCCTGTCGTAGAAGATGGGTCAGAAGACCAGGCTGAGATCAGCGATCGCCCCCATCATCTCCTCGCCCTATCGGCCAAAACCGAAGCGGCTCTGTGTCAGAAAGCCGCTCAGATGCAGACCTATCTGACGGAGCATCCTGGTGATTCCCTTGCCGACATCTGCTACAGCGCCAACACCGGGCGCAATCATTTTCCCTATCGTTTGGCCGTGACAGGAGACTCCGCTGACGCGATCGCTCAGGCGCTCAGCCAGTTCCCTGCCGACAATCCCTGCCAACATCAAGGTAAGGCCAGCATTGCGCCCCCGGTCGTTTTTGGCTTTGGCGATCGCGGTGAAGCCTATCAGCAGCGCGGACGTCAGCTCTACGAAACTCAAGCCACCTTCCGCCAGAGTATTCAGACCTGTGCTGCCGCGATCTCGCCCTACGTCGAGACACCTCTGACCGAGTTCCTATATCCCGCTGCCGAAACGAGTCCCCAAGACACACCCCTACACCGTGCCTTAGCCCTATTCGCTGTGGACTATGCCTTAGCTCAAACTTGGATGGCTTGGGGTATCCAGCCTGCTCGCGTTGTTGGCACCGGCAGGGGTGAATGGGTCGCCGCCTGCATTGCCGGAGTGTTGACTTTGGAGGACGCCCTCAAACTGCTCATGGTCCGCAGCCAATATCAAACCAGCATCCCATCCCTAGACGCCGACACCCTGCTGCAAAGCGTTACCTATCAATCTCCGCGTCTCCCTCTAAAAACTTCCCTAGAGGCCAAAACCGGAATTAACATCGCCACCGCCGATTATTGGCAAACGGCCTGTCAGCAGTCCGACCTGCCCATCGAAAATCTCACTAACCTCCTGCCAGAAACGAGCACTGTCGCGTCGTCTCCTCACCTCCTCATGCCCACCCACGACGAGTGGCAAACCCTGCTGGCTGACCTAGCCCACCTCTATGTGCAAGGTGTCAACGTCAATTGGGTCGCTTTTGACCAAGACTATCCGCGCCGCAAACGAGTTCTGCCGACTTATCCCTGGCAACGACAGCGCTACTGGGTTGAGACACCCCAGTCCAATGGCAACGGCAAATCCCTGCCTGAGATTCAACTGGAGGGGAACTTGGAGGCGATCGCCCCCCCAACCCCCGACCCCGCCCAGATCATGGACCACATTGAACAGGCCGTCGCCACCTACCGCCAAAAACTCATCGCCGCCTGGACCAGTGAAGGCCACCTGCTGCCCTCCGCACCTGAGATGCCGCGCCTGACTCCCCCACCCCGCACCCAAGCCGATATTCAGCAGTGGATTACCGCTCAAATCTCTCAAGAACTTGGCATTCCTTCCCAAGACCTCGACCCCACTCTCCCCTTCGACAGCTACGGCCTTGATTCGGTTCTTGCCATTAGCATCGCTAGCCGTGGCAAACAGCTCCTCGGCATCGATATTCCCCCTATCTTGCTCATGCATTACCCCACCATTGAACAGCTATCCCAACACCTAGCGGACACCCTGCTTGCCGAGGCAGAGGACTCTGAGGTTTTTGAAATCTAACTAGGCAAAATTCAAAATTCAAAATTCAAAACTCAAACTTATGACTGACTAGCCATGCAAACTACCGAATTTATCAAAACCCTTTCTCAGCAAGGTATTCAGCTTTGGGCCGACGATCGCAAACTGCGCATTCAAGCACCCAAAGGGACCGTGACGCCGGAAATTAAGGCGGCGATCGCTGCCCGCAAAGAAGACATTCTGGCGCTGTACCGTCAGGACACGCCTGCCAGTACCACAACGACCACTGCCCCTCTGCCCCAAGCCGCTCAGGAGTTAGGCGCTTGTACAATGGGTCGCCTCATCAGCGGTCTGGGAGTCAATCAAACCTTGGCATTCCAGCCACCTATTGTGGAATCCCAGGCGATGGCGCAGCGGCTCAAAGTCGCCTGTCCACCACTTCCAGCAGGCTATACCAAAACCGCCATCGTTGACTTTCAGGCTGATCTGAAGCAGCGCTTAGCCAGACTAGGCGTGCAGATTGTGCCGTGGGAGGAAGCCACCAAGGATTTTACCTACGACATTCAACTGCCGCTAATCAACCGCCCGTGGCAAATCAAAACGCGCATTGTGCGATCGGACATCAACGCCGTGATTGATGTTGAGCGACAACCCAACTGGATCGGCAAAGCCAAAGTTTGCGTGGCGGAAACGCTTTATCAGACCTATGCCAAATTTGCGCTGAAGGGTCAGAAAATGTCCGTCACTCGCATCGCTGGACTGATTGGCTGGGCCGAAGAGAATCTGCAAAATCTCGAAGATCCGACCAATACTCAGCTCATCGTGCTGTCGGATCTGGACGAAACCTTCGTTAGTGCCGAAACGTCCTACCAAGACAAAATTGACATCGGCATCGGCAAGCTGATCAAAACCTTTTCTGAAATTGTGGTTGGCGTCTCCAAGGACAGGATTTCCATTCTCAACATGAATCTGTCGGATTCAGTCTACACCCGCGACCAGATTCAGAACTTCATCCTGAAGTCCTTAGTGCCCAAGATCTACGTGCCCATTTTCCCGCTTTCCCTCAGTCGATTCAAGGTCAGCGAGTATAACCCGACAGCTTCCATTTACGCCCAGCAGTTAGTCAAATTGGGGCAGACTTTAGACAACACGGGCCTTTTTCCCAACGGCTTCAAGCTAGACAAGGTGCTGAAGCGTCAGTCTCACCGCGACATTGTGAGCTGGATGGCGAAAGGCCGCACTGGTGTGTCCTACGGTTTTGTGGCCTATGCTGAACCGCCCCAATATATCGGCGATGTGGAGATCTCCGCTGAGGTCTGGCAAACCTTGACTCCAGTCGCAGGCTTTGACCCCCAGGAACTGCGACAGAACACCCTGGGTCGTCGCTACGTTCCTGTGCAGACTTCAGCCGGGTTAACTTTCCGGCAGGTCCCAGATGTTTGGGTCGTGAGTTCGCGATCAGGAGCCAAGAAGACACAGCTTGACCTAGCGACTGACGTGTTGCGGGTTGGTCTGACTGACCAGCTTTGCCTGCAAATGCCCACTGGCGTCAATCCCTCTACCGCTGACATCAAACCCTCCTACGACGTCTATGTCATGGTCGGCATTGCTCTAGCCACGGCGCTTTACCTCCCAGACCTCATCCAGAACGGTTTGCCGATGGTGCATTTCCACGGCTACCCGGCTCTTGACTGGTTTCAACATGGCGAAGGCGTCAGCGGCGTCGAAAATCCCTCCGTTCCTTGCGGCACTTACGAATCGGGCATCTTCAACTTCCTCAGTATTCGTCGTTTGGCTCAACAGCACTCTGAAGGTCTTTCCCTCGTTGGTCTGATCGAACCCGATCACGGCACCAACATCATCGCCGCCGATGTTGATCGCCTCATCGATCGCCTCAAAGCTGGCTGCGATAGGGGGCAGGTCGAGCTGGGTGGCAGACACTTTGCGGCTTTGAAAGGCGCGATCGCACCCCCTTCCTCAGCGACTAGTCCCAACCGTCAAACGTCTCTCGTGTAGATCATTGCGCGCAGCGGATTCTCACTGGTGGGCAGTGCCCACCCGACCCGAATTAAAGTCATCGGCTAGCGCCTTAAGTTCAAAATTCAAAGTTCAAAAGTCCCGTAGGGTGGGCATTGCCCACCAAAACCAGCCTGAGAAAAACGCCGCCAGATTGCCATCAAAATCAACATCCTAGACAGCGTCCATCCGAATCGAATCTCAACTGAATCCAACCGTCAAACGTCTCTCGTGTAGATCATTGCGCGCAGCGGATTCTCACTGGTGGGCAGTGCCCACCCGACCCGAATTAAAGTCATCGGCTAGCGCCTTAAGTTCAAAATTCAAAGTTCAAAATTTTCCTTTGGAGGCGATCGTGACCTCACTAACCGAAAAACAGCCCCCACAAATACGGCCTCAGAAATCTCCTCAAGCTGAGATTCGAGCCGCTCAAGATCAGCGCTTGCAGTCCGATGTCGAGGCTGTCAAAGAGCGTCATCAGTGGATTTTAGAAAAGTGCGATCGCCAACTCGACAACCAGCGCGTCATGGCCGTGGTTGCCGCAGGAAAAGGAGCCGAGCAGTATTTGCCCTACACCCTGCCTAACCTGATTAATCAAATCAGTGCCTCTGCGATGGGCCTTGACCTATTTATAGGCTTGAACAACGGCTTTGAGTGCCCTGTTTTGATAGATTGCCTGCAAAAAATTGAGACTATTCAAGTTATTCATCTGTACCTAAAAGAGCGATTTTCGATTGATCAAGCTGCCCCTATTTATGATAATTCTAAACGGACTGGAAACGAATATCGCCTGAGTCAAACTGTCTTGCCAGAACGACATCATCGCGTTTTTGTTATCCATCAGCCCGCCAGCCTCTACGCTGCTGGCAAAATCCGAATGCTGAACGATATCTACCAGTCCTTAATTCTAAAAAGCATTGCTCAAGGCTGGAAACCACCTGCATACATCATCAGGATGGATGCGGAAACGATATTTCTCAGCCTAGACGAATATTTAAACGAAAAATCGCCTACCAATGGCGTTTTATCCTGTCTTGACCATTTGAAAAACAATCCTGACTTGGACTTTCATTCCGCGATCGAGCGCTTTGTACTCTATCAGACAAAAATGATTGATGGACTGTCGGTAATGCTGCCTGCTCTTAAAGCTGACGTGCCTCCTCTTCAATGGTTTATCAGCTTGACTCACGGCAATTACAAGGGCTTTTATTGGAACCCGGGAGGTGGCACCTTTGGTAAATCCGAAGTGCTCATCAGCCTCATATCTGTAATTGCTCAACGATATCCCGGAGCCAGAATTGAAGATACTCACTCGTCAATCGTGGCCTACCATGCTGGCTTTAAACGCGGCATTTTCAAAGCAGCGGTCTTCACAAATCGTGTCCCCAATAGTGACGATATTGCCGCCGATAATCCAGCAATGAAAGCGTGGGAACAGCAGATGATGCGCTGGACTGCTGGGTCGCTTGCTCTGGAGGAGAACTATGGAAAACATAACGTGTGGTTGATGACCGATTCGAGTTTTCCGTGGAACGTTTTGCTCTTTCCTTACAGCTTTTTCAAAAGCTATTTCACCTTAGAAGACAAAAATTTATGGCGTCTTGCAACCCGACTTAAAGACCTCGTCATTGCTGCCCTTGCCTTTGACGACATTAAAGCTCAGGCGATCGCCAACAGGGATGTTCTACAGGGTGAACAGGCGAAAGCCTCTTGGTGAGGCTGAGTACAGCTTAATGATTTTGGATGAACCACCATGGAACTCAACGGAAAAACACTCTTAATTACAGGAATTGGCGGTTTTATCGGCCTGAGAACCGCTGAACTGGCTCTAGCGCGAGGCATGACGGTGAAAGGGCTACAGCGATCGCAGCCCAAAGCAGACCTCGCCCGTCAGCTAGGGGCCGATGTGATTGTCGGTTGTGTCACTGATCCAGACGCTGCGAAGGCTGCCTGTGAAGGCGCGGATATCGTGCTGCATACTGCCGCGATCGTCCGTGAAGGTGGCTCTTTGGAAGAATTCCACCAGGTCAACGTCGACGGTGCTGTCACGGTTGCCAAAGCGGCCCGTCAGGCTGGCGCAAAAACCTTTGTTCATCTTTCCAGCGTCATGGTGTATGGCTTCGACTTTCCCGATGGCGTGACTGAGTCAGGACCTTTGAGAGGCGAAAACAACCCCTATTGCCAAACCAAAATCGACAGCGAGAAAGCCGTTTTAGCCCTTAATAATCCCCCTGACTATGGCGTTACCGTCATTAGACCCGGCGATGTTTATGGACCCGGCAGTACTTATTGGGTCGTCAAGCCTTTAGAACTAATGACAAAAGGGCTTTTTATCCTTGCAAATAACGGAAAAGGAGTTATGAACCATGTATACATAGACAACCTTATCGAAGGGATTTTCTTGGCTATAGAAAATGAGGCTTACGGAGAGATATTTAATCTCACTGATGGTCAATCTACGACTTGGAAAGAGTATTTCACTCAGCTAGCAAAACTCAAAAACATTTCTCAACCTGTTGCGCTTCCAGGACCCCTATTAAAACTGCTGATTCGCCTACGTAGCTTTGCACAAACTGTTGTCGGCAAGTCTCCAGACGTCTTTCCTGATTCAGTCGATTTCATCTCTCGTCCTCATACTTACTCCATTGAAAAAGCTAAAAAGCAGCTTGGCTATATCCCAAAAGTTAGCTTTCAAGAAGGCATGAGTAGAACCCAGGTTTGGCTCAATCAACTGCATTAATGTTCTCGATTTACTGTCCCCCTTATTCCACAAAAAGATCATGCAATCTGAACAAACTCTCATCCAATCTCAAGCCCTCAGTGGCGCCGATAACGCTGTGCTCTACACTCCCGAACAGCTGCAAGTCAGACAGGCCCTTGATCTGAGTTGGGGTATGGGTGAACGGCTGATGCCAGATCAAATTGGGACAGATTCGGCAGGGCAGAAAGTCCGTGACCAACACTTTCAGCGCTATAAAACCGCCTGTCGATTTGTGAAAAACAAAAAAGTGCTGGATATTGCCTGTGGTGAAGGATACGGTAGCCACATGCTTCACCTGGCTGGAGCTGCTTCGGTAAAAGGTGTCGATGTGTTTGAGGACGCAGTCCGCCACGCCCGCTCTAAATATCAAACAGACGGTCTGGAATTTGTTCACGCTAATGCAGAAACCTTCACCTGTCCTGAGCGCTTCGACGTCGTTATTTCCTTTGAAACCATCGAGCATCTGCTCTCACCCGAAAAGTTTCTCACTCGGCTTTCGAATTTATTGACGCCTCAGGGTGATTTGTTGCTTTCCGTTCCACTGGGTGAAACCCGTCACTTTGACCCTTATCATCTTCATGCTTTCAGCCAGCAGAATGTTTTTGATTTGCTGGACAAAACTGGTTTTTCTGTAGAGCTACATCGTGTCGATGAGTGCTTTCTCAGTCGCCGTGAACTCCTTGAAAGTGGTCAGCTGCATCCTGAAACCAGTCCATCTGCCCGTAATCTATTCTTCACTTGGCGGGGCTGGAGAACGGTAACTGATTTCCTTTTCAAAGGCGGTTTTGATATTCCTCAGTTAGTGGTTTTAGCTAACAAAAGGCCAGGATAAATTCATTCCTATCCTTCTGCCTGACTGCTTTAGCCCATAACACCTCAAGGTGCTTCTAAGTTACGACAATACACGCGACTCTTCTTTCCTATAAAAAATGAACCCCCAAAGCCCATTTGCAAACGAAGTTCTTACACCTGGAAGCGAACCTATCTTTGGCGGCAATGAATTGCTTTCATTAGTCTTTGGTCGTCAAGGCAACGATACGCTCATTAGCTACGATTTCGACGAGCAGAATAACTATGATTTTGACATTGATGTTCTGTTCGGCGATTTAGAAATTGTTCCTAGTCTTATTATCGACTCTCTCTTTCAAACTCTAGCAGGTAATCCGCCTAGTGGAGGTAGCGATCGCTTCGTTCTTGGAGATTGGCAGCAGCCATATTATGTTGCCACTACACCGACAAATACCTTCACGCTCGGATTCAATGATTTTGCGGTTCTCTATGATTTCAATCCTGCTGAAGATACGATTCAACTACACGGGAATCCAGACGATTATTTCTTAGTTGATATTGGTGTTGGAGAAATTATTTTTTGGCAAACAGATTTCGGTATTCCCGATGCTATTGGATTTATTATTTCCTCACCTGAACTAGTCCTAACCCTTGAGGACGATGTTTTTCTATTCGCCGGAAACACGCCGCCTCCTGTCTCAGAACTAACTCAAATCAAGCAGTTGGGAAGTGCTGGTATTGACCTTGGTATTACGATTACCGTTGACTCTGAAGGCAGCTTTTATGTCGGTGGCGCAACGAACGGTTCTCTATTAGATGAAAATTTAGGTGCCTATGATGGCTGGCTCACAAAGTTCAACAGCGCAGGCGAAGAACAGTGGAGCAAACAATTAGGAACAGATACCTTTGAAGCTGTTTTCAACACCATTACGGATAGTGACGGAAACCTTTATGTTACCGGAACTACACGGGGTGACTTTGTTGAGCCAAAGCAAGCTGGAGGTTCAGATTTATGGATTCATAAATACGACAGTGATGGCAATCTTTTGTGGAGTCAGCAAACCGGATTCGATCTGCAATTTGACTCCTTCGATATTGATATTGATGCCGATAGCAATATCTACATTTCAGGTAACCGGGTCAAGAACAATCCCAATCCCGAAGAACTCGGGGGAGTTCCTGTTATCGATGATCCGTGGGTTCGCAAGTACGACAGCGACGGTAACTTGCTTTGGTTCTCAGAATTTGGCGTCCCTGAAACGTTCGATGAATCCTATGGGGTTGCGGTCGGTGACGATGGTCGCGTCTACGCCACTGGATGGACCCTAGGAGATTTAGAAGCCGAAAGCTCAGGATTTTACGACATTTGGGTAACGCACCTCGATAACCAAACAGGTGAGCAAATATGGATTGACCAATTTGGCAGCGAGGACTTTGAGTTTAGCTGGGACATTGAGGTTGATCAGACTGGAAACATTTACAGTACGGGCTGGACGCTGGGTCAACTGGGGGACCAAAGCTTTGGTTCCTATGATGTGTGGCTATCGAAGCATCTCCCTGATGGAACGCAGGCCTGGGTCAAACAGTTTGGCACCAGCGGCGACGATGGTTCTTTCCTTGCGGGAATGGATATTGACGCAAACGGTAATATCTTCATTTCTGGTTACACCGATGGTGATCTGGGTGGAGAAAATGCTGGCTCTTATGACTTCTGGGTTGCCAAATACAATGCCGATGGAGAGCAAACTTGGATTCGTCAGTGGGGCACTCCCTATCTTGACTATGCTACTGACTTAGTGGTTGACGACCTGGGGCATCTTTTCGTCACGGGTTTTACAGAAGGATCCTTAGGAGCCTTATCGCAAGGGGCTTATGACGCTTGGATCGCCAAAGTTGACAGCACATCCGGGCAACTCCTGGAGTTTGCCGATGCCGCTGATTCTGGCGGTGATGGGAGTATCCCTGACGGTGAGGTGGATGTTCCTACGGACAATCCTGATGATGGGACGAACAACGGTGGCGGCAATAGCCCGACGGATGGAATAGACCTGGAAGGAGACGGCAACGATACCGATGCTGAGGGAGAAGGACCCGGCACCATCGTCAGTAACGACGGTTTTCCACCTGCTGTTTCAGATGGCCAAAACGTTCGGTTTTTGTTGCAAAACCACGACGCGCCAGCAATCCACGACATGGGTTTCTTTCGAGTTGAGGATGCAGACGGACGGGTTGCAGGACTCTTGCCGGGAGAGGACGGCTATTCAGAAGCGGCCCTGGCTCAAGCCAAAACGCTATTCTCAATTCTACCTGCGGCTTCTGTGCTTCCGGGTGGAGACGAAATCAGCCGTACTCTAGCGCTGGATACAGACGATCGCTATCGCTTCTATTTGATTCACCAATATTCCTCCGATGAAGTCAAAGGCGGTCGGGCTTCGTTTGATATCGCTCAGTTTTCGACGATCAAATCAGTCTCTTTTTCTAGCGAAACGCCTCAAAACCATGTCCTGACCTGGGAAACTAGCGACACCCAGCTAGAATCAGTTTTTCCCAGCGTTGAGCTACAGGTGGCTGAGACAGACCGTGCGATCGCGATCGGTGCAGATCTTCAGGCTGACCAAGAAGGCGAACTGCTGGATTTACGAGCGTTTGTCGGTCAGACTTTGAATGCAGAATTCACGCTGAGTCGCGAAGCTCGCTACGACAATCTCATCGGCTTTTATCGGGTGGATGAAAACGGCGGCGTAGACACTGACGGTGATGGCTTTTCCGACATTTTACCTGGCGAGGATGGTTACATCGCTGCTGCTCTGCAACAAAGACTCGGCTTTGAGTTGACTGTGGACAACCGCTCTACCGCTAGCACTGAGCAGGCGCTGGCCGGCGGCTATCTGTATGCTCCTTTCATCGTTGTCGATGGTTCGACTCAAGCGCTACTCGACGACAATACGTTGAACGATCCCAAGATCTACTTCCCGTTTATGGCTGCTAACTCAGACCAGACCGATCACGTCCGCCTGTTATCGGACAATGTCTTTGGGTTTGAGGACATGGCTGGCGGCGGCGACTATGACTTCAACGACATGATTCTTGAAGTAGACTTAGCGATCGCGTGATCCCCATATCACCAGTGCTGTAACTCTGTATCTACCCTGATCCATAGGAGCCTGTAGCCAATCCTCATAAATTCCTCAAACTGTTGATCTACAGATGAGTGGAATTAGAAGTCTAAATCGCTTGTTGAGACTAATTTTTATGACTCAAGCAATCCACTCTTCTCCAGTCAAAGTTACAGGAAACGCTGATTTTATCCGTTGGTTCGACAAAATTGGTATTGATGACGTTCCCCATGTCGGCGGCAAGAATGCCTCCTTGGGAGAAATGATTCAGCGACTGACTGCAAAAGGTGTACAGGTTCCTACGGGTTTTGCTACAACAGCCTATGCCTACCGCTACTTTATTCGGCAGGCCAATTTGGAAGAGCCGCTGAAGGAACTCTTCGCTAATCTTGATGTGGAAGATGTTGATGCGCTTCGTCACTGTGGACGGCAGGCTCGCATCTTAATTTTAGAAACGCCGTTTCCCCATGACCTATCGGGGGCGATCGCCCAGGCCTATCGTCAACTCTGTGAGCAAAGCAGGCACCCAAATATAGACGTTGCGGTGCGCTCCAGCGCGACTGCCGAAGACCTGCCCGATGCTAGCTTTGCGGGACAACAAGAGACCTACCTCAATGTTCATGGCATTAAAGGTGTCTTGGAATCCTGCCATAAATGCTTTGCCTCGCTGTTCACTGATCGCGCTATTTCTTATCGCACCCTCAAAGGCTTTGACCACTTCACTATCGCCCTGTCAGTCGGGGTCCAACGAATGGTGCGCTCCGATCTCGCCACCTCCGGCGTGATGTTCTCAATTGATACGGAAACAGGCTTCAAGAATGCAGCCCTGATTACCGCCGCCTATGGCTTAGGAGAAAACGTAGTGCAGGGGTCAGTCACTCCTGACGAATACCTCGTCTTCAAGCCAACGCTGCAACAGGGATACCGTCCCATTTTGAAGAAGCGATTAGGCAGCAAAGAACTCAAAATGATCTATGACGTGGGCGGTAGTAAGCTGACCAAAAACGTCCCTGTTTCTGAGACGGATCGTCAGCGCTATGCTCTCAGCGATGATGAAATTCTGACGCTGGCTCGTTGGGCCTGCATCATTGAAGACCACTACTCTCAAGTGCGAGGCCTGCACAGCCCCATGGATATTGAGTGGGCTAAGGATGGTCTGACGCGGGAATTATTCATCGTTCAAGCTCGACCTGAGACCGTGCAATCTCAGAAATCAGAATCGGTGTTACAGACCTATCATCTTCAGACTGACGTGAAGGCGCTGACGCCTTTGCTGGAGGGACAGGCCGTGGGGGAAATGATCGGTCAGGGGCAAGCTAAGGTGATTCGCTCAGTCCAAAACATTGCTGAGTTTCAGCCCGGCGAAGTCCTGATTACTCAGCGCACTGACCCTGACTGGGAACCCATTATGAAGCGAGCCAGCGCAATTGTGACCGATCAGGGTGGCCGGACCTGCCATGCTGCAATCATCGCTAGGGAAATGGGCATCCCTGCCATTGTGGGCTGTGGCGACGCCACCGATGTGGTGCAGACCGGATCGCCAGTGACGGTGTCCTGTGCAGAAGGCGAGGTCGGTAAAGTCTATGAGGGCTTGCTGCCCTTTGAGGTCGAAAAGACTGCGATCGATCAGGTGCCGAGTACGCGCACTCAGATTTTGATGAATGTTGGCAATCCAGAGGAAGCCTTTCGCCTAGCGGCAATTCCCTGTGACGGTGTGGGACTGGCACGGATGGAATTTATCATTGCCAACCACATTAAAGCGCATCCCTTAGCGCTCCTTCAGTTTGACCAAATTAAGGACTTTGAGGCTAAACAAGAAATTGCCGCTCTGACAGCACGCTATCCTCACAAGCCAGATTACTTTGTGGAACGGCTAGCCCACGGTATTGGCACGATCGCTGCTGCTTTTTATCCCAAACCTGTTGTCATTCGCCTGTCGGATTTCAAGAGTAATGAGTACGCTAATCTGCTGGGCGGCGTGGACTTCGAACCCGTTGAGGAAAATCCAATGATCGGCTGGCGGGGGGCTTCTCGCTACACTGATCCGCGCTATCGCGATGCCTTTGGGTTGGAGTGCAAAGCTTTGGGACGTGTGCGTCACGATATGGGGTTGACCAATGTCATTCCGATGGTGCCGTTCTGTCGCACACCGGCGGAGGGCGAACGGGTACTTGCGGAAATGGCAAGCTATGGCCTCAAGCGAGGCGAAGCCGGTTTGCAAGTTTACGTCATGTGCGAAATTCCCAACAATGTTGTTTTGGCGAAGGAATTTAGCCAGATTTTTGACGGATTTTCCATTGGCTCCAATGACTTGACCCAGCTCACGCTAGGGCTGGATCGCGATTCCGCTCTGGTCGCGCACCTGTTTGATGAACGCAATGCTGGGGTGATGGAGACTGTCCGCACGGTGATTGAACGGGTAAAAGGATGCGATCGCAAGATTGGCATCTGTGGTCAGGCTCCGAGTGATTATCCTGAATTCGCTCAGTTCCTGGTCGAGCAGGGGATTGACTCCATTAGTCTCAATCCCGATTCGGTACTCAAAACAACCCTCACCATCGCTGACGTCGAACAAAAGCTTAACGGACGTTAAGAGAGAGAACCGATCCCACGTCAGGTGGGCATTGCTCACCTGACACTACCGCTAGCCGTTAGATGGAGTATTTGCAAAAGGCTTAGGAATTCTATAGCCTTAGTCCAATTTGGGAGGCAGGGGGTAGCGTAAATTCAACGGCAAGATCTAAGTAAAATGAAAGCAACAACTTTCTTGCCAGTGTCAGACAGCTTTCTGCGATGCCCTCTCCTCTTCCCGGCATGGACCCATATTTAGAACAACCAGCGTTCTGGTCCTCGTTTCATAGTCGCTTTATCGTGGCCTTGGCGGATGCGATTGAAACCCAGTTGGCTCCCGACTACTACATCGAGGTAGAAGCACGTACCTACTTAGACAATGCAATAGAGGGAGCATTAATGGGTATTCCAGATGCTGTCATTGTTTCAAATGCTCAGAAAGAGACACTGCTGCAACCTTCTGATGTAGGAGTGTTAGCGGTGCAGGTTGAGCCTCAACAGGTGGAAGTGCCCATTCCAGAAGAAGTTACAGAGCGCTATCTGGAGATTCGTGATTTGACATCGGGAGCCGTCATTACCGCCATTGAATTACTTTCACCCAAGAACAAGCGCTCAGAGAAAGGACGCATGACCTATACAGAAAAGCGGACTCAGATATTGGGAAGTGCGACCAGTCTGGTCGAGTTGGACTTACTTCGAGCTGGATATCCCATGCCACTTTCAAGTAATGTCATGCCCACTCCGTACCGAATCTTGGTTAGCCCCAGCTATCAGCGTCCCAAAGCCGACTTGTATGGTTTTGGCCTGCGGCAGCCCCTGCCTACAATCACCATTCCGCTGAAGCCTGAAGACGATGCGATCGCGATCGCTCTACAGCCTATCTTCGAGGGCGTTTATGAGCGTGGTCGCTATCAAACCCGCATCGACTATACCCAAATGCCGCCAGCTCCTAGCCTGTCTGAAGCAGATCAAGTTTGGCTGAAGGAACATCTTCACAACGTCTAATCTTCCTCATCGACGTCTTCTGTAAACTCCTCAATCGTCAGCAACGCCTCATCTGATTCAGAGGGATCCTGTCTTAAACGGTCAATCTCCTGATCAAACTGCTCTCGACCGCGATCAAAAAAGTCTGACTCAGATCTCAAGATGACGTCAATATCATCAGGAATCGGGACAGGGGGATGAGCTTCTTGAAAATCTGCCTGTAGGGGAGTTGCAGACACTATGCTGCCCAAAAGGGCGATCGTAACCCCTGTAATAAAGCGACTTAAGTCCACAAAATCCTCCTCACAAGTTTCTCAACTTGATGAGATAGCGTAGGGCCAGTTCTCATAGCTCTATTGATGACGATCTAGCTCTAAGTTAGTTCGATAGCAGTCAGCTATGATTCCTCTTTTTTGGCTTGAAACCACAATAAATCATGGGAATCGAGACAGGCACCGGGCAAGTTGTTTGGCATGATCTTTTAACGCCCTCTGTAGATAAAGCAAGGGAGTTTTATGCCCAACTCCTCGGCTGGAAATACAAAGTCGAACACACGGATAACTTTGTGTGGAGACCGGGTGAGGCTGATTACCCATTGATCTTAGCCAACGGAGAAGCTCATGGGGGGTTTGTCAATACTGGGTGGGAGATATCTCCTTGCTGGGCCGCCTATGTCAATGTTGAAGATGTTGATGCCACGACAGCAAAAGCAGAGATCTTAGGGGCAACAGTTTACCAACGCCCTTTCAACACTCCAGGAGTAGGACGCAGTGCAGTCATTCGAGATCCCCAGGGAGCTATCATCTGCTTAAACTCTCCTACCCATAACTTTCCTACTCCTAAAGGTACGTTCCTATGGGATGAACTAATGACCGCAGACCTTGAATCAGCGAGGCAATTCTATAGTGAATTGTTTGCTTGGAAGTCTAAGGACGTTGATATAAAGGAGATGAAATACGTCCTCTTTGTCAATGCAAACAACATTAATGTAGCTGGAGCAGTGCAGCAAACTAATGCCGTCGATTCTGCAATTTGGTTACCTTATCTCGCAACTAACACCATCGATTTATCAACAACAAAGGCAAGGGTACTGGGTGCAGTAGTTACGGCAGAAATTGATAGACCACATGCAGGACGGCTTAGTATCCTTATGGACCCAACGAAGGCTATGTTTGGTCTTATGCATCCATAAATGGATGAGTTGGAGACATCAGTTTGGTCCCCACGTTATCCAATCACGTGACATTCCTGTAGGCGCATATTCATCATTCAAACGAATCTGAGAAACATCCGTTCCCTGTAGATCAACGCTTTCAAAATCGACGCCATCTAAACAAGCACTGTTTATATTAGCCCGTCGAAAATTTGCTCCACTGATATCCGCTTCCGTGAGATTGGCTCCCCTCAAATCGGTTTCTTCTAAATCGGCAGCTCGCATATCAGCTCGTGTCAAATTACTACCGATCAAATCGGCTCCTGCCAAAGAGGTGCCGATTAAATTAACTCGTTCAAGGTTGGCGCCGCTCAAATCTGCACCGCTTAAATCTGCATCAGTAAAATTGGTGCCACTCAAATTTGCTCGCGTAAGATTTGCACCAGAAAGATTAGCTCCAGTTAGATCTGCACGGCTTAAGTCAATACCACTGAGGTTGTGATTGCTAAGGTCAGCGCCATGAAGATTGAGGCCAGAAAAATTGCGATCGCCTTGATTGTACTCGTGCAAAAACTGTTGAATATTCATTTTTATTGCTCCAAACCGTACCTAATCTGATCCTGAATCCTCATAAAAAACACATACTTCTCTGAGTTGGTGTTCTGACAAGCCAACACCAACTCAAATCTGAGTGCTATTTTTTGTTGAATTAAAACCAGATAATTCAATTATTGCTTGGCATTAGTCGAAGAAGTCAATTCGTTAACACAATGAAAAGGTATGTAAACGCTAGAAGGATCAACGTGAAAGACAGAATAGAGCTTGTTATGGCGCAGACCCTAATGTCTTCAACCGTTGAAAATTATGCAGCTAAAGTGAATTAGCGCAACGGTATGGTTTTGAAAAATTACTGTCATTTCTATCTTTAATCAACCTGACATTAAATGCTTATCTGTATGACCATGAAAGCGGTCTGGATTTGAGGACAGACATCAAAAAACAAATGCTAAACTTAGTGATATAAGCGAATAATTTCATTTCTCGAAAATAATTCCTGCTAAGGGGACTGGGAATTTCGAATGCCATTTTCTGACCTAAAAAGACAATTGGTGTAAAAAAGAGTTCCTGTTGAACCGGATACTAACTAGTTTGTGAAGTGACGTTCTGAAAGGCTTTACTTTTTTGTTGAACTAACTTTTTTTGTTGAGGCAATTAGAAATTAAACCCCGAGAAAATGTGCGTTTGATTGTCTGTTATCGGTTCGGTTAGGGGTTGAAAACATTCAAGAGAAAAGTTAGGAGGGGTGCCATGTCCTCTGCTGTTCAGCGCCAAGAAACGCCTGATAAATGGGTGGTCTCCACCTTGCCTGATCCCTGGAACACGCTCTCAAAGGTGAACACGATGCATCGCTACCAAAGAATCCCATTAGATCCCAGTCACGAATTGACAGGGCGGCCTGCTCGAAAAGCTATTTTGCCTGAGGGTATTCCTGAAGCGCTGAGGATTCCCCAACATACAGGACCCGTTCGTAGTGCTGTGGCAATCCTGCTGGAAGATGAACTGAAGTTAGCTAATCGAATGGATGAGCATCTGCGACACGACATTCAAGACGCGATCTCATTTATAGAGATAGCCAGCAGGCAATAGCTATGGCTTGTTCCAGCTTGAATGTCTAAGTCATAGCCACCATAGGGTTAGCCCGTAAGCTAAAAAAGCGCTTCCTAGAGGAACGGTTAGATTGTCTAATCCTAGTTTTGAAAAGGACTCTAAGAACGTCGCAAATAGGGCGGCAAGGAGAGCGATCGCGCTAACCGTCAAACCTTGCCCATATACAATGCGGAGCACGAGAAAGCAGGCGACAAAACTCACAACCAGCATCGCGCTTGTTCCCTCCCAGCTCTTCTTCATATCCCAAACCTTATAAATGTGGCGACCTAGGGATTGACCTACCAGTGCAGCCATGCCGTCTCCCCAAGTCATCGTCAAAATTCCCAAAGCTGCGAATTCAGGATGACCGTTTCCCCAAAACACAGCCGTCAGTACGCCAATGCTAATGGCATAGAAAAAGGTTCCTAAACTGGTTCGGCCAACACTATTAATTCCGGGCAAAATCGGCAGCCAGTAGGACAGTAGTGCGACGCCGCTAAAGACTATAGAAGCGGCAATTCCCATCCAGGCCGGAGTTTGTAACCACCAGGCCAGTAGAATTACGTTTCCTGCCCCGATATGAACAATCTTGCGGGTCACTTCTGAGGAAACGGATCCAGTCCAATATAAGCCTTGCGAGATTAAGCCGACTGTCCCTAACCAAAGTCCAACTAAGGCCACCTGTACCACTGGCAGTGGCAAACCTGTGAGATCTAGCAGGGCATCTCGCAATACCTTTCCTCAGTTCCGTGGAAATACTCTATCGTTTTTCATCACGCGGTTGCTCTATCCTCCTGCTACTCTGCCATCATTCTTCAACTCTTCCACTCTTTAAAAAGCGCTGTAAGTTTAAAGGGAGCACACCGCAGGAGAGGCGATCGCGCTAATGCTGGCTTACGTTCTTGCAATTGTTATCGCCATTGGCAGCTTTAGCTTTTATATGGCAGCCTTTTTCGTGCCAGAGATTCATCGTCGCCAGGATTTTTTCTGGAGTGGCTTGGGCCTGTTTTATGCCGTGGTGCTGTGGTTTTGTGCTGGACGAATTACCGGGGCAGTGCTGCTGGGACAGACTGCCAGTGTGGCACTGCTGGGCTGGTTGGGCTGGCAGACGCTGACACTGCGTCGGGACCTAACCCCTGAGACCGTTAGAACACCCGTGACAGGGGAAGATTTGCAGCGCTGGGGACAAGGGCTGCAACAGCAGCTAAAGACGTATATCAAGGTCGACTCTTTGATCAACAGCATTCAGGCTGTTTGGGCGGATGTGCGTGGGGCGGTTTCATCAATGCGAAATCGAACTGCGGGACCTAGAGGCGTCGATGTTTCATCTGATGTGCCGCCCTTGAAGCGATCGCCCGCTTACGAATTTGAGACGGCTCCGGGAGAAGGTCAATCGGTGCCTTCAGAGTTTGCCACCGTTTCCGCTCGCAGTCCTCAGCAGGGGACTACACCCATTCCAACAGAACCTCCTTCAGACAGTTCTGCCTCTTTGGAGACAGAAGAGGTCGCTGCGCCCAACGAAGGTGCCGCTCCAGCAGAGACTGTAGAAACGGCTGCGGCAGAAGTGGAAACCGCTGAAACCGAAATCGTCAGGGCCAATAGACAACCTGCGCAGGCTGCACCATTCAAGACCAGTAAGACACCACAGCGGATCACTGCGACTCAAAAGTCGTCCCGTCCAGCAATGCGTCCATCCCAGCCCGTCACTTCTGAGCCAGCCGCCCAAGGGTCGAAACCTATTCCAAAGGGTACGAAGAAAGTCAATCCTGTCGCCGGAGTAGCGGCATGGTTTGGAGATATGGCAAAAAGTTTCCGTAAGCCGAAGCCTCAACGGGCCGTGATTGAAATTCCGCGACGAGCACCGTCTATTCCGCGATCGCCGGACGCAGCGGAGGCCAAACCATCCTCCCCACCCAGACGCCCCATATCATCACAAACCGATGCTAGCTGGGTTGATGTCGGGGACGCTGATAAAAAGGACGAAAGTACAGTACCTCCAGCAGTACCTCAAATAGATAGAGAGCCTCCGCGATCTCCAGCTGATGCGATTCAAAGGACTATACAGCCGCAAGCAGCAGAGAGCGACAGCAACGAGTCTGAGTTTGAGCAAAACTGGCCGGATGAAGCATCACAAGTAGGATCCACGCCGTCTTCAACTGAGTCCTTTGATCGAGCCAGTGCAACAGAAACGAACTGGCCAGATGAAGTCCAAAATAGCCCTCCCACCTCGACGCCCGCACCGGCGACAGATGACGATGAAGAGAGCAATTGGCCCGACTAGTCATTGACTTGACGACCTTAGCCTGAAGATTTTAACGATTTTGCTGTAGCTGATTGACAGCCTACATTGCGTTGCTTGTCTAGCATCCATTTGAATTGCCCACCCGAAATTATAGGAAAGGTTTAGATCGGCAATGAGATTGAGGACCGCATATCTAGCTAGGATAGAGAGTGGACGTTAGGTTAACGACAGCGCAATGGATCTTGTAACGCTTCAGGGATGGTTGGATAATGCGGCTTTTGCCATCCTCTTTGGGACAATGTTGGTTTACTGGATTAGCGTCGCTTTTCCACGAATAACCTTTTTACCCGCTTTTGGCACAATGGGAATGGTTGTCGCTAATTTGGCGATCGCTGCCCTGCTGACAGCCCGCTGGATTGAAGGCGGCTACTTCCCCCTAAGTAACCTCTATGAGTCACTCTTCTTTGTCACCTGGGGAATCACAGCGGTGCATTTGATTGCCGAGCGCATGAGCCAGAGTTCGCTGGTGGGCACCGTCACTGCCCCCGTTGCTATGGGTATCACCGCTTTTGCTGCGCTGTCGTTACCCGACACGATGCAGGTTTCAGAACCTCTCGTGCCTGCTCTGAAATCCAACTGGCTGATGATGCACGTCAGCGTCATGCTGCTGAGCTACGCGGCGCTGATGGTGGGGTCCTTGATGGCGATCGCATTCCTTGTCGTCACCCGAGGACAGGCCGTTGAGCTACGCGGCAGTTCCGTGGGCACAGGTGGATTTCGTGATGTCAAGCTACGGCGCAACGGAGTTGCGGTCGATACATTGTCCACAACACCAGAACTCGCGACAGCAACGGCTGGGGGAGAGACCAGGAACACTGCCGTTTTGGAAAAAGTAGCGGTTCAGCCTACTGCAACGAGCACACTCATTCCTCAACGGTTGACATTAGCCGACACCTTAGACAACATCAGCTACCGCATCATTGGTCTAGGGTTTCCGCTGTTAACGATTGGCATCATTTCTGGCGCTGTTTGGGCCAACGAAGCTTGGGGATCTTATTGGAGCTGGGACCCTAAGGAAACCTGGGCACTGATCACCTGGCTTGTCTTCGCCGCCTACCTCCATGCCCGCATCACTAAAGGCTGGCAAGGACGTCGCCCTGCTATTTTGGCGGCCTCTGGCTTTTTAGTCGTCTGGGTCTGCTACCTCGGCGTCAACATTCTAGGGAAAGGGCTACATAGCTACGGCTGGTTTTTCTAGACACCGCAAAAAGCCGTCATCAAACGGCACCCATCCCCCACAGAAAAAGACTTTGGGGGATTTTGGTACGGTCCATTCGCTGACTAGCACCGCTATGCGGAATTCAAAATTCAAAATTCAAAACTCAAAACTCAAAACCAAGGCAGATGGGCTTTCCTGGCATTCCGAATGGTGAGCCTATTTCTGCCGTAATGTACTACCACTGCGCCTTACCGACATCTCCCCCTTACGTCTCACTAATTGTCCTCCAGCACTCGCAAAACCAGATCCGTCAGTTTTTGGGCAGCTCCTGGTGTTCCCCGGACCTGCTGTAAATCTTGGCGCATTTGCCCCAGCTGCTCTGGCTGATTGAGATAATTGAGCACGCGATCGCCTACGCTTTCCGCTGTCAATCTCCCCAGCAGTTCTGGTACGACCTCTCGCTGCGCCCAAATATTGGGCCACGCAAACAGTTTCTTCCGGCGGCGAATGTAGGTCAAAAACGCTCGGTTGATTAGCTTGTTCAAAGGCTTGCCAATTAAAGGCAAATTGACCAGCAGTCCCAAAATGCCGTCCCACGCATTCATGGCCTCTAGCTGTTGGGTTGGCAACAGGACCAGCATGGGGATTGCCAGAGACCCTAACTCAGCGGTGTTGGCTCCTACCGTCGTTAAACAGAGCTGACATTGACTGGTCACAGCATGGGCTGGAAAAGGACGCCAGAGGAAGATTTGAGTGCCCTGACTGGTTTTAAGATAGGGCAGGTTGTCGGACGTTTCAGGCTCGACCCAGGTGACTGTCGGAGCTTCGAAGACGGCGTGAAACGAGTTTTTCTGCGGATTGGCGTAGTCGAGTAGGGTTTGCACATCAAGGGTCGGTGCAACCGGAATCACGAAGCGGGTTTGGGGGCGTTGACTGTGCAAGTGGTCCGCGATCGCCAATAGCAAAGGCATCCCTTGAGTCAGCTTCGCCGACTTAGATCCCGGCAGCATCCCAATTAATTCAGTCTGTTCGGTCAGTCCCAGTTGCTCGGCTGCCCGTTCTTTATCGGCAATGACTGCTTGCCCATCGCTCATCAAATCGCCAACGACCGTATATTTGTGGCGAAAACGGTCAGGCGCTTGGTCAACCAGATCCTCGTTCATCACGCCAAAGGCATCAATCCAACGGGGCCAGTTTGCAAACCATTCGGCATAGACGACTGTTTTGTAGCCCAAACGTCGCCCTACAATTACAGGATAAATTTGATCGCCCCCTAGAAACAGAACAACGCCGCGATCGCGCCAATCCCAGGTCTCAGCTGTTTTTCCCCCCAGCAAAAATGCCCAAAAATGATTCGCATCTTGGACTCGGTCAATCTCTGGATACTGTCGGGCAATGTCGCCTTCGCGTCCTGTGGCATTAGGACAGGGTGAGAGAATAACCGAGATTCTGATCTCCGCTGATAAGGGAAATTGCTGTCGCACCGCAGCAACAACGGGCTTTACCCACGTCGTAATTTCTCCAGGTCCGTTAGACAGAATGACTAGATCTGCATTCATGCGCTCCCTCAATCCGCTCTTTTGCACCTGCGATGACAAACCCTGTCACCCTATTGGCCACTCACTGGAAACGACAGGGCATCGCTAACGCTTGCTTCAGCAGTTTACGATAATCACGATTGGAGACAACGTATGCGCCAAATCTAGCCAGATGGGGATTCATCATTTGGGCATCAAAAAAGTGAAAATGGCGCGATCGCAAATGCTCCACCAGCTTCACCATGGCGGCTTTAGATCCTTCAGGGATGCGATAGAACATGGACTCACCAATGAACGCGCCGCCAATGGACAGACCCAGAATTCCCCCCGCCAGTTCATCGTCCTGCCACGTTTCAAAGCTATGTGCCCAACCCGCTTGATGCAGTTCCCAATAGATACTTTTCAGTTCATCCGAGATCCAGGTCGTATCTCGATCGGCACATCCGTCCACAACCGCTAGAAAATCTCGATCAATAGCTGTTTGAAAACGCTCCTGATTGAGAACCCGCCGCAGCGATTTGGGATAGCGAAATCGGTCGTCTAAAGGAATGAGTGTCCGCTGGCGACTGGAATACCAATTTAAGCTATCGCCGTCGTCATCGGACATCAAGAAATAGCCTTTGGCATAGCCTTCAATGATGGCGGGAATGTCGTACTGAGGTAAAATCACGTCCTAGTTAGAGAGAGATCTTGGTAGGTCGTCATCAGGTTGCTTGCTTCTCCGCCTCTGCATAGGCAGCATAGACACCTTGAACGTTGTACCAATTAAGGAACACTCGTGCGACTTCTAGCGCCAGTTGAGGACGCCCAGTATCGATCAGCCATTGCAAAAGTGGAGCCAGCGTCTTTTCATTAAGTCGACCCCCTAAAGACAAAATACCCCACAGCAATCGATGTAGCCACGTCATCTGGATCATCATGCGAACGTCCCAGGTAGGATGTTTTTGGTAGAACAGAACACCCATACGGCCTCGCTGAATCTCTTTGTCAATTAGCGAAGGAACCTGATCTAGGGAAAACGGTGGATGCCAATGATAGCCGACGGCGGCAGGAACCTTCACCAAAGACAACCCCAAATTTTTGAGTCGCACCCCCAGTTCCAAATCTTCCCAGCCATAGAGTTGAAACCGAACATCGAAGAGTCCAGCCTGTTCTAGCCAGTGTCGAGCGATCGCTACGTTTCCTGTGGCAAAAAACGCTTGGGAATAATCAGTGACCTTAAACGGCTCTGAGGTCGGGTGCTCGAAATTACAGGTATTAACCACGCGACCATAGGTGAAGACGCGATCGCTGCCTTTCTCGGCATAGGCTTGCTGCAAGGCCATTCCGTGCTGATGCAGAAAATCGGGCAGCACGACAAGGTCGCTATCGATAAAGACGATAGTGTCGCCTTTCGCCACCTGCACTCCGAAATTACGGGCGATCGCCGGTCCCTTATGGTCTTGCTCGAATAAGCGAACATGAGGAAAATCAGCAGCGCTTTCCTGTAGCCAAGCCACCGTGCCATCCGTTGAACCATCGTCCACCAGCACAATCTCGTAATCCTCAACAGGATTACCCACTGGCAACTGCTGCTGCTCCATCGCGCGCAGACACTTCTCCAAAATCGGTTTGCGATTGTAAGTCGGAATGACAACGCTGATAAACACAGCACACCTCAAGCCAGCAATCCAATCCTACTCTAGTTGCTGTAGCGCACCTTATGGGTGAAAACCAGAAAGCCCAATAGTACGGTGGTCAGCAATTTTTGATCAGCCAAAATTCCATAAGTCTGAGACAATATATGGCTTGTGAGTTTCGTAGGTACTGGGTATGGGTCGAGCAGAGAGAGTCGTCTTAGCGTATTCAGGTGGGGTTGATACGACCGTATGCATTCCCTACTTAAAAAACGAATTTGGGGTCAAGGAGGTCATTACGCTGGCCGCCGATTTGGGCCAGGGAGAAGATCTAGAACCTATTCGTCAGAAAGCCCTTAAGGCTGGAGCATCGGAATCGCTAGTAGTCGATGCGAAGAAAGCTCTAGTAGAACGCTATGCAGTACCGGCTATCAAAGCCAATGCCCTTTACGAGAATCGCTATCCTCTATCGACTGCGCTAGCCCGTCCTCTCATTGCCAAACTTCTAGTTGAGGCGGCAGATCAATGTAGTGCCGACGCGGTGGCCCATGGCTGCACAGGCAAGGGCAACGATCAGGTCCGATTCGACGTTTCTATTGGGGCATTGAATCCCAATCTTAAGGTCCTGGCTCCGGCGCGGGAATGGGGCATGAGCCGAGAAGAGGCGATCGCCTACGGTGAGCAATTTGGCCTCACTTTCGCAGTCAAGAAATCCTCTCCTTACAGCATTGACTATAATCTGTTGGGCCGCAGCATTGAAGCTGGCCCCTTAGAAAATCCTTGGACTGAGCCATTAGAGGAGGTGTTTGCCATGACCAAGGCGATCGCCGATACCCCCGATGAGCCCGAGTACGTTGAAGTTGGCTTTACCGCTGGTGAACCGACCTGCCTCAATGGACAAGAGATGTCTGCGATTCAAATGCTGACCGAGTTGAACGCGATCGCGGGCAATCATGGCGTCGGGCGTATCGACATGATTGAGAACCGTTTAGTCGGCATCAAGTCCCGCGAAATTTATGAAGCGCCTGCCTTACTCTTGCTGATCGCTGCCCACCGAGATTTAGAGAGCCTGACGCTGACTGCTGATGTCACTCAATACAAGCGCAGTATTGAAGAAACCTACAGCCGCCTAGTTTACAACGGCCTTTGGTACAGCCCTTTGAAGTCTTCTCTAGATGCCTTCATCGAACATACTCAGATGTTTGTCTCAGGAACCATACGGATCAAGCTGCACAAGGGTAATGCTCAAATTGTGGGGCGACAGTCTGAAAACGCACTTTACAGCGAGGAACTCGCCACCTACGGCGCAGACGACCAGTTCGACCACCGAGCCGCTGAAGGGTTTATCTACGTTTGGGGGCTGCCTACCCGCGTTTGGTCTGAGAGATTGGGGGATGAGGCTTAGGAGTTTGAGCTTTAAGTTTTGAGTTTTAAGATTTGAATTCACAATTCACAATTCACAATTCACAATTCAAAACTCAAAATTTTGTGACCTTTACCAACTCAAAATTTGAGGAGAGACTACCAACTCCGTAGGGAACACGATATCTCTCCTCTCACTCACCCAACAGAGCAGCTAGCAGAGCTTTCTGAGCATGCATGCGATTTTCGCCTTCCTGCCAAATCCGAGATTGCGGACCTTCCATGACCTCATCCGTGATTTCTTCGCCCCGATGGGCGGGTAAGCAGTGCAAAACGATCGCCGCTTTATCTGCGATCGCCAACAGCTCTTGGTTGACTTGGTAGGGCTGAAAAATGGGGATACGGCTCTCCGCCAGATCCTCTTGTCCCATACTGGCCCAAACGTCGGTGTACAGGACCTGAGCACCCTCAACGGCTGCTTGGGGATCCTCCGTGAGGGTAATTGTGCTGCGATCGCCCGCTAGTTTTCGGCCCGTTTCGACAATCTCAGCATTGGGGGCATAGTCCTTGGGCGTAGCGACACGAACGTTCATGCCCATGAGAGCACATCCCAGAATTAAAGAATGGGCCACGTTGTTGCCGTCGCCGAGATAGGTCAAGGTAAGCCCTGACAAATTGGCCTGGAAAGCTTCTTGAACAGTCAGCAGGTCTGCCAGAACTTGACAGGGATGCTCCCAGTCCGTTAGAGCGTTGATGATAGGCATCTTGGCATAGTTGGCAAAGGTATGAAGCTCTGTTTGGTCATAGGTCCGGACGGCGAGGATATCGAGATAACCGTCCAAAATTCTGGCCGTATCTTTGATCGGCTCGCCTCGATTAATCTGAGTCAGGCTCGTGTTGAGATCTAGCACCTGACCACCCAAACGCCACATGGCTGAAGCAAAGCTAACGCGAGTCCGGGTTGAAGACTTGCGAAAGAGTAGCCCTAAAATTTTGCCAGAACAGTTAGCCGTAACTTCACCTGTCTTGAGCTGAGCTGCTAGCGTCAGTAGATGCGTCATTTCCTGCGAGGTAATATCAGCAATGCTGAGAAAATCTCGACCCTTTAACCCTGTCATTTGCTTCTTGCCTGCGTTTTGAAACTATAAAGCTACCAAACTTTCGACAGTTGTACGGGTAAATGTTTACGCTCTAGAACAGTGACGTCACCAAGGTGCTGTAAAAAAATGGGCTGGTATAACCGACAGGTCTTTCCACGGTTACTTGACTGGGTGATGGCCGGTGAGCCATTTGTCACTTACCGAAAACAAGTCCTAGCCAATGTTGAAGGTGAGGTTTTGGAGATTGGGTTTGGGACCGGGTTGAATTTGGCCTACTATCCCGAAGCTGTGTCAGCACTGACGGTTATTGACCCTAATCCCGGGATGTCCGCGATCGCTCAACCGCGCCTTTCAGCTAGCGATCTGTCAGTTACGAGTCAATCCCTTCGTGGCGAAGCCCTTTCAATGGCAGATAATACGTTTGACTGGGTGGTGAGTACCTGGACGCTGTGCAGTATTGAGAATATTGATCAGGCCCTGTCGGAAATTCAGCGAGTCCTTAAACCGGGCGGCAAGTTTACGTTCATCGAACACGGTCGCAGTCCTGAACCCGGCATCCGAACTTGGCAGCACCGCATTACCCCACTTCAGAAGCGCATTGCAGATGGCTGTCACCTAGATCGGGCGATCGCTGACCTCGTAGAAGACTATTTGACTCTAGAGAGCTTGGAGACCTTCTATGCTCCAACCATGCCTAAAATCAGCGGTTACTTCTACCAAGGCATTGCCACTAAGCTCTGCTAGCGTCTCCTTTGCCCTGTCGGCTAAGGCTTCAATGCTTCGTCTAGCACTCGACGCGCAGATTCAGCGTGCGATCGCGCATCCCTATACTTCAGATTGCTTTGAGCAAAGGTTTTCAGCGTCTTAAATCCGTCTTTCAGGCTAGAAATTTGCTCCTCGGTAATGGGTTCATCGGTGAAGAGCAAGTCGACTAGCTTCCGAACCTGCAAGGCTTCCTCGCGGGAGTCCTGAGTCTTCATTTTCAAAGTCGCTAGATGACTCAAAACTTGCACGGCTTCGACAACCGCGTCTTCTTGACTCTTGACATCAGAAGTCGTTTCAGGCGTTTTCACTTCGATAAACTGCTGTGGGTCAAATCCATTGGCAAGGTTTGTGGGCAACTTGCCATCGTCCATCATTTCTACCAGCTGATCCATCGCTTTCTCTCGTGCTTTACGAGAATCTTTACCCGAAACGTTAAGAACAACCTCTGGACTTTGAGCGAGCGTGTACTGAACCATTGTCTTTCTTAGTTCACTTGAACTACTCAATCATAGATCATCCCAGAATAGGAGAGTGCCTGAAACGCTGAATAGCAATTTTTCTCAATCCTCTCTTACTCCTCTGAGCCTTCTCCAGTGGTCGTTGGGACAGGAGCACTATCAGACTTCTCAGGCGTTTCGTCATCAGCTGAGCCTGCTTCAGCTGATGACACTTTCTCTGCCTTTGCCTGAGCTCGTTCTTCGCGCTTCTTGCGTTCGGCCTCTAGCATTTCAGCCATGAGTGCTTTGGCTTGAACCATCTTGTCCAGATTACTGATGTATAGCTCGATATCCTTTTGGAGCTTGTCGAACGAGATCGAGAGTGTCTCTGCGGTCTCTTTCATAAAGGTCATGAGCTTTTCTTTGTCTTTGACTAGCTCAGGGTCAATTTTTTCCGTCAGCGTGTAAAGACCAATGCCGAAAGCACGGCTATATTTGAAGCGATCGCGCTCAGAAATCCCCTTCAAGATTCCAGCTAGCCCTTCCCCAGAAGAACTGTCGAGGGTTGTCAGCATGTTCTTGAAGGTATCCATGGACATGCCTTCGACCATACTCAAGACCTGTTGAGCATCGCCTCGATATTGTTCGGGAGAGGATTCAATGGACCGGCAAAGGGCAGAAAAAATGGGTTCGATATCGCCCTCCGGACGGTACCCTTCCATGAAAGTGTCGTACGTTGTAACGATCCCTAAGGCATAAATAGGATCGTAAACGAAGTCGCCACTGACAGAGAGGAGGTGCATCTCCACCATTAGCTCCTCAATCACTCGACGATAAACCGAAGTGACGGGGCGGTCGAAGTTATCGTAAAAAGCGCGCTTGGTGTCAGATACAGTGCGGACGTTGCTCACAGAAATTTGCCGAAAATACAGCTTTATTATTCTCGCTCTTAGCAGTCGGTTTGCCAAGCTACAAAACGCTGCATGAGGGTGTCAGGACTCGGAAATTTCTCAATTGCCTACAGCTGCAGTTCGCCTGTCGTACTGAAGCAACCAGAAACTCGTGATTTCAAGAAATCTGGGATAGGCTTTTGCAAAAGCTGCTAGAGAAGGCAATGGAGTCAAGGTGTAAAGGAGTCGGAAAAAATCCATGGTGAGGAAGACGAGGTTAGTGTGGGCTGCTAGTGCGATCGCCGCAGCAACGCCAATGCTTTGGTATAGCGCTATGCAATGGCAAAGACCTTCCCGAATTTCCGTTCCTCAGGCAGAACTGTTTGAAGGCATCACATATGAGCGCCAGATTCAGAATCAGCCTTGGCCGCAGGTGATCCACGTTGTTGAAATTGATCTGACGCAACCCAATTTAAAGGTGCTAACAAGTCCCGGTAATCCGGGCGACGACGGTTTAGAAACGATCGCTCAAACAACCTCAGATTTCGTGGTTCGCAATAATTTACATCTAGCCGTGAACGCCAACTTCTTCTATCCCTTTGACGAGAAAACACCTTGGAATTTTTACCCCCGTACGGGCGATCGCACCAACGTTTTAGGGATAGCTGTTGCGAACGGTGAGGGTTATTCACCCCCCGAGACAGAATGGCCGGCACTCTGCTTTGATGCCGCGAATCGAGCTGAGGTGACTGCGGTAGACGGCATTTGTCCCCCAGGCACGCAGCAGGCGATCTCGGGAATTCAGCATTTGCTGTGGGCAGGCCGTCCCGTACCTATCGAGACCGAAGACCGCGCCTATGCCCGAGTAATGGCAGCCGTGGATGAGAAGGGCGATCGGCTTTGGCTGGTTGTGGTGGACGGAAAACAGCCCAACTACAGCGAAGGGGCAACTTTAGCTCAACTGACCGAGATTGCCTTGAGCTTAGGAGCCGATGCTGCCATCAATTTAGACGGCGGTGGCTCCACAACGCTAGTGAGGGATACTGCCGATGGTCCCGTTCTGCTCAATGCCCCCGTTCACACTAAGCTGCCCATGCGAGAGCGTCCCGTTGCCAACCATCTCGGATTTCGGATTGCCGACTAGTCGCAGCCTCAGTGACAGGGAATGACCGGATTTTTCCGGGCTTGATAGTCGTGCAAGTCATTGACCAACCCTGCTGCAGAGACATCCTGTTCAGCCAATCCGGTTAATGTCTGTAGGATGATGTCCATCTCTTCTTGAGACAAATAGCCTGCGCAGCCGCTGCTGAGAGGAATTGGTAAGTCCAATTCGCGAGTTTGCGATATCTGCATTAGCCGCTGAGTTGTTTCCAAAGGGACTACGGTAATCATGATGATCTCCTTCAAAGTGTTGTTGTGAGCAAGGTTGGACTGAAGCTTTCTTTTGGACCCCCGGCTTCGTTACCCACGACTGACTAAGACGGGCTTGGGCTGCGGTTGTCGCTCGACCAAAAATCGGGGTCTCATCACTGATTTGATAATCAGCCACAAAGACTGTAATTCGTTAGGTGAACAGCGACTCTGCCACTGTCCTGGCCGACAGAACAGCATTTCCACGAGCTGTCGCTGCTGGGGAAGCGACAACGGTGCGAATTCAATGGTGAATGTGGGTACTCCCTCTTCCAATCGGGTTGAGGTGATCGTTCCAGGCAGTGTTAACTGCTCGTCCGCCAGTACCAGTTCAACAGCTTGGGGGGACCCGCTCTTGAAGGGAAGATCACGAGATTTGGTCAGAGAGACAGCCGCTGCGACTTCCGAAATCATGGTGGTGGTGCCCCAAAGCGTAGTTGTTTGCCCTTGGGGAGAGGTGAAATTTAACTGGGCAACCCGCTGGATTTTGAACCACTCATAGGGACTTGGACGGGGAGCATCCAGCAAGATCAACAGCGCCAGTCCTAGCATGATCAGGTTATAGGTGCTCCAAAGCCAGCCGATGCCAATGCCGCGCAAATGCTCAGCCGGGCTTGCCATCGTGACTAAGCAATGGCCCAAATTCACCCACAGACTCAGAGCTGTCAGACCAAAGACAATAACCAAGGGCCAAGCTAGCGACCAGTTGAAATGGTAGCGATCGCTCGCTGTTCCCTTAGGCGTCACCTTAAAGCCTTTGCTGAAAGGCCGTAACATGACTTGGAATACGGTCAGCGCTAGCGGAAAGGCCAGTACCAGTGAATACACATCCGACAGGAGGGCAGAGCGCGATCGATAGTTCAGCCAGGAGAAAACGCTGAGCTGCACTAGATAGAAGGGCAGGAAAAAGTAAACCAGTTCAGATTCTGTCGCTCTCAAGGGAATAATGCCCAGAAAGGCGTAAGCGAGAGGCATCAGCAAAAAGCCGACACGGGCAATGCTGCTGAACCAGTGAATTAATCCCTCGAAGTACGCCAGTCGTTGAATGGGTTTAAGTCCTGGAATGGTGACCGGATTGGACTGGATGAAGAAAGCCTGCAGGGTGCCTTGCTCCCACCGCACACGCTGTAGAGCATGGGTAGCAATATTTTCAGCCGCAAGTCCAGCACTCAGCTTCTCATTCAGATACACCAGTCGATAGCCTTTGGCTGCTAGCTGGATCCCCGTAAAGAAGTCCTCGCTTACGGCTTCGGTAACAAAGCCACCAATATCCTCTAAGGCAGTTCGCCGGACAACAAACGAGGTTCCCGCACAAACAACTGCTCCAGCGCCGTCTCTAACTCGTTGAATCTGTCGGTAGAACACCTCCTCTTCTGGAGTCAACACATCCTCAAGACCAAGATTGCGAGCAATAGGGTCAGGGTTATAGAAACTCTGTGGCGTTTGCACCAGCGCCACTTTGGGATCTTGAAAGAAGCCAATTGTGCGAGTCAGAAAGTTCCGGGTCGGTACGAAGTCAGCGTCAAACAAAACCAGCAGTTCGCCCTGCGTTTGGGGAATAGCGTGATTCAGGTTTCCAGCTTTGGCGTGACGGTTGTCTGGACGTGTGATGTATTCGCAGCCCAGCTCTTTAGCCAGAGCCTTGATAGCAGGCCGCCGGGTATCGTCTAGGAGGTAGATGGTCTTAGGACCGTACTCCATAGCCTGACAGCCGATTACTGTTCGCCGCAAAATGAACTCCGGTTCGTCATAGGTCGGAATCAGCACGCCTACTGTAGGCTGGTAGCTGCCGTCAAGAACTGTTTGAGCTAGCTGGTCAGCAGCTTTGCGGCGATCGCGCACCCGCAGCAACAAAAAAAGCTGAACCATACCGCTAGTTAAAATCAATAATTCCAGAGCGAATAAACCCAAGCTGAACACTCCGTCCAGTGGTGTACTGAGATTCAACGTTGCTGTGGTTCGCCAAAATAAATATCGGATGGTGAGCACGCCCAAAATCAGGATCACTAGCGTGCGGGACCAGGTTTGGGGTGTCGGTGAAATTCGCATCACGACCCAAACCAGCGCCATCAATGAAGCTGCCCAAAATAGGAAATAGTTACCCAACATCATTGGGGTCATGGCCCAACCGGGTGGATGCTGTTGCAAATGGTCGAGCTGCTGAAAGATCGTTGTAATCAAACCATTACCTGCAAACCAGGCGAGTGCGACGCAAGCAGCCAGCGCTAGCGTGCCAATCATCAACAGGGTGGCTAGCTGAGGACGAAACGAACGTTGTTTAATCTGTACAGAAGTCATGGGCGAAGAGGAGATGTACGACAGCGTGAATACTAGTCTCAATCAGGTGTCTAACTCCACTACACCTTCGCCGGACTACCTAAACTCCCTGTGAAATATTTCTGATAGTTTGATGAGAATGTAGCGCTCTTACCTGGATTTTGAAGGCTTTCCTAGAAAAACCTGATTCAAAAAGCCTTCTCATCCCCAGAAATTATCTGGATGGCTGTGTTTAGTCTTCGTTGAGGTCCGCGATCGCGATACTGTTGGGGTGCTCAATTACATATTCGTAATAGATGTGCTGAGTTGCTTGAGCTGCAAGCTGTAGCGCCCACCGACACTGATTGACTTCAGTCAGGGAGACGCGAGGCTCAGCTTTGGTCAAACGAATACGAATTGCTTTAGTGCGACTAATCGGTACCTGTTCAAGCACCATGACATTGATGGGGTAGGAAAAAGGATTGTACAGGGTGAGTCGATAAGCTCTCGAATGGCGACTTAATTCCCCTGATTGCGTCTCTCTCATAACCAGCTCTCGCTCAATAGGAATGCGTTCATCCAATCCCAAGTTAATTTGAAACGATTTTCCGGGCGAAATGTGATCGATGGTCTGTTCGCCGACATAAGCGCCTGCTCGAAACAGATGGAGGGTTCCAGGTAACAGCGGTGACTGCTCTGAGTTCGTAAACTCAGCAGACAAATAGAGCGCACGGCATCGCTGGGACAAGGCTACGTAGGTGATTTGGCTATCCACCTGAAGGTGGTTGAGTAAGACACGGTGAAGTTGATTGTTACTGGGTATCGTAGCGGGCGCGATCGCCTCAAAACTGATAGCCGGATTAACAGGACGCAGCACTGCGATTTCAGGTGCCGTTTCCTCAGCATCCATCGGAATCTCGCTTCCAGGAACCGCTCCCAACATGCGGTAGGTTTCGTCTAAAACAGGACTGCGCGATTTAATCCGAGTTCGGCCTCGCGGTTCTTCCTCAGGCTCTTCAATCGGAGGCGGTATTTGTAGAAGTCTGGGGTTGGCCACCGTTACAGATTTATCGGGTACCGCTGTGGAGACCGTAATATCAACTTCAGACCAATCCTCACCTGTGTTCTGTTGAATGCTAGCAATGCGATCAATCTGAAGCGATTGCTGATCGCTATCCAGGCGAACATCGTAGGCTGGATGCCACTGAGCTTGAGTAACGTCATAAACGACGCGAATTTGCAGGCTGCCCTCTTGGTGAATCTCCAAAGGCAACAACATTCGATATGGCGACGTTGAAGCCTGATCTTGAAACTGTTGCAAATGCTGTCTGGCCTGCTGGAGCTGCGAGTCGAATTCCTGCTTGAGGCGCTCCTTGGATGCAATTACTGCCGTATTTTGTTGGTATGACTGTTCAAAAAACGCCAGAAACTGAGCCACGTTTTCTAGAGTCATCGACTGCTGCGAGAGTCCTTGGGCGAAACTCAGCGCGGTCTGTTCCGAAAGCGCTTCAAGAAAGGTTTTTTGATGTCCCAAAGCTGATAGGACATCCTTGCAGTTACGAAAAGTTCCTTCTGCTTGGCGCACGCGATCGCTAATGGCCTTTTCATCCTGCCGATGTTGACTACTGGGGGGCAGTAGCTCTAGGCAAGGTTTCTGCAATACGCACGAAGCCGTTCCGCCGATGATGTGAGCTTGAATGCTTTCCGCTTGAAGCACACCAGGCAAAGGACTGAGTTCTAGGACTGTGTGCTGCTGGGTAACTTCAGCTTGTCCTTGACGAGTGACGCTGGCCCGATCCGGATACACCGTTACAGCGGTAATCTCAGTTTCGATCAAAATGGGGCTTCTAGAACCAGCAAAATCGGGCATCTGCACAACTAAATCTCTGCGATCGCGAAAGTCTGAATTAATAAGATTGCAATCCGTATCGGTCGGTTAAAGTCAGCAGGAAATCGTTTTTGCGGAACCGTATTTCCTCCGACCATACCGATGATGTTGTAGAGTTAGCACCTTACGTCCATTCATAAAAGACTCAAAAGGAGAAAATACAGGGATGCCCTTTCAAGACACACTGAGGTCTCCTAAGTAGGCAAGACAACAATACTTTTCCTACATCAGCCCTTTTAACTTATTTCTTCCGTCATCGAGTGGGGGGAATCAACCCATAAGAAGCCATATGAAACTTTGTAGAAGAACCCGTCTTTATTATTTCTGATTGAAAAGGATTATCCACATCATAGAAGCACCGCGAGGTTTGCAGAATATTTCGCAATATTTAGCATGAAAACTTTGCTGGTGGTGACGTTTCTATTTACTGATACAAATCGATTCTGGATGCGCCGATAGATAGACCGTACTCTCCATACACATCTTGACCCAACAGACCGACGTCTCCGCCAATTCCGACTACCAGATCTGTGACCACCAAATCACCCACTTCAAGAGTATCGACATAGCCAATGGGCACTTGTACTTGTCGTCCGTCTGCGACAACAAAGGTTGCTGTGCCCAGGCTCACGACGCCGATCTCATTTGCCATTGCCTGAGTAATTAACGTGGCTGATGCTCCTGTATCAAACATCATAGTGAACTGTCGAGAGCTTTGGTTTCCAGTCAGCGTGACCGGCACAACGGGTGACCCGCCCGGTAGGCGGTTGACAATGGGGATGCTTGCAATAAGTCCCGCAGGGCGCTCTGCCTCAGCAACTTGAGTCGTCGCAGGCCCTTTGCCTGCCGCGCGTCTCTCGGCTAAAACCTGATTCTGCTGATATTCCTGAATCTTCTGCTGCGCCGTTGCGTAATTCGGGTCAGCAGCAGGCACTTGCTGCATGTAAACGGCTGCTTGCTGCCAACGGCTAGCGGCCAGATTCCAGTCATCTGTCGATTGAGCTGACTGTCCAATTGCAACAGCGCTTTGTGCCCGAGTCACCCCCTCGTTGAAGAAATTCGATTGAGGAACCGCTGCTGGCTCAGGTGCAGGATTTTCTGAGGCAGATACGTTTGTCACGGGCGCAGTAGCCGATTCAGTCGATTCAGGCTCAGTCGTTGTAACCTCTTCCGAAGTTGCGATCGCACTTTCCTCAGAGACCTCGCTGTCTGGCATCTCACGGGCAAATGGCAGTAACGAGCAGCTCGAAAGAACGCAACTACTGGCACAAATCAAAAAAAGACGACGGCAAGAGCGAGTCATGAATCTTAACCAAAGGCGAAACGTTCAAATTACCCTCTCGGACATCAAGATTGTCCGTTATTCTTAAGGATGCCCTGTCGGTACACGCTTACACCCATTCTTGAGACTCTATGTTTTCTGACAATCTTACTCCAGCGCTGCTGGTTCTGGCAGATGGCTCCATCTACGAAGGATGGAGCTTTGGTGCACCTGGAACTGTGATGGGAGAAATTGTCTTCAATACCGCGATGACAGGCTACCAAGAAGTCTTGACCGACCCTAGCTACTGCGGCCAAATTGTTACTTTTACCTATCCAGAACTAGGTAATACAGGCGTCAACCCCCGTGATGAGGAGTCGCATCAAGTTCACGTCAGGGGCGCGATCGCTCGTAGTATTTGCCATCATCCTAGCAACTGGCGCATGGCTCAATCCCTGCCGGAGTACTTGAAACAGCATGGAGTTCCCGGCATTTTCGGTGTCGATACCCGCGCCTTGACCCGTAAGCTACGAGAGACGGGCGTGATGAATGGGGCCATTTCCACCGAGATTCTTGACCCGGTGGAACTCCTACGGCAGCTTCAGGACACGCCCAGCATGACTGGATTGAACCTGGTTGATGTCGTTACTACTACTGAACCCTACGAATGGAGAGAGGCAACGGAAACTAACTGGGAGTGTTTTTCAGATGAGGCTGAGATATCTCCTGCTAGCCTCACGGTGGTGGCGATTGATTTTGGCATTAAACGCAATATTCTGCGGCGGCTAACTCGCTATGGCTGTCGAGTCATTGTAGTCCCTGCTGACACACCCGCCGAAAACATTCTTAGCTACAGTCCTGACGGTATTTTCCTATCAAACGGACCGGGAGATCCTGCTGCGGTGGCTGAAGCGCCTGCCATTGTGAAAGCACTGCTGGACAAACAGTTGCCCACGTTTGGCATCTGCATGGGCCACCAAATTATTGGGCGATCGCTTGGCGCTGAAACCTTCAAGCTGAAATTCGGTCATCGTGGCCTTAATCATCCTTGTGGCGTGACTCAGCAGGTGGAAATTACCAGTCAAAATCACGGTTTTGCGCTAGATGCCGATTCCCTGACTGACGCCGAGGTCGAAATCAGCCATCTCAACCTCAACGATCGCACCGTTGCCGGAATTCGCCATAAAACATTGCCGCTCTTTTCAGTGCAATATCATCCCGAAGCTAGCCCTGGTCCCCATGATGCTGATTATCTGTTCCGTGAATTTGTAACCCTGATGCAGCAACATAAACAATCTGCATAACGCTGGGAATCCTGGAAATGCAACTTCAGCCAACTAGGTGAGTGCACCTGAGAGCATTTGGGTGCTAAGCACATCGCCTGATAGTTTGCTGTCTTGTCCTGACGAAACTGGCGACGGCCATAACGGCACTGCTCAGCGTGCAGTCTAATCTGGATGACGGTCCTTCAGTCTTGCGTTTTACCAAGAAAAGCTACTTTCTATAGCGATCGCTCCTTTTGGTAGCAACAGCTACAGTTTTTTGTTAGGATTTGCTCATAGCAGTTGTAACGGATATCTGCCGTTTCAGGAGAGAAGAAAGTAATGTCTACATTTGAACAAGCCCGTGCTTTAATGCAGCGCCATCACCACACAGTCAAGCGTCGTCAGCAGTCCATGCTGGGTCGCGTCAACTCTGAGATTGGGATGCCTGCTGAGACTGTTTCTCACTGGAGCCACATCCAGGGCAAGCCTAGCGCCAACGCTAGTGATAGCTACAACCGTAGCCATTCCGCTTTGAGCTAGTCTTTCAGACTGAACAATGACCAGCACGTGTCAGACAAGAGGGGTATTGGATTGCAGCTAAGCTAGTGTCATGCTTCATCCTAGCTCTTGCACTTTTGTAAGGCGCCATGCCATAGGTGAGAAAAAGCTCAGTTTCTTTGGAGGCTGAGCTTTTTTCTGTGGTTAACCAGCTCAATTGCTAGGGCGATCGCGGCCTCCATGCTTTCAGAGCGAGCGATACCTTGGCCTGCAATATCAAAGGCTGTACCGTGGTCGGGTGACGTACGGACAAAGGGTAGACCGATTGTGGTGTTTACCGCTCGATCAAAGGCCAGCAGCTTAATGGGGATTAGCGCCTGATCGTGATAAAGCGCTAAATAAGCGTCGTAGGGACTGGCCTCTGCAGTGCTGTACCAAGCTTGTCCAGCACTAACCCACAGCGTATCGGGTGGAACAGGTCCTGTTAGGCTGACGTGAGGATAGCTCTGCCGTGCCGTTTCTAGCCAAGGAATGAGCCAATCCTGCTCTTCTGTGCCTAGCTTGCCGGCTTCACCACTGTGAGGATTGAGACCCGCCACTGCAATGTGAGGTGTCGCCAGGCCAAAGTCTTGTTGCAAGCAGTCCACTAACAAATCAAGTTTCTGGGTCATTAGGTCAGCGCTCAGCGTCGTGGGAACGGCTTTCAAAGGAATGTGGGTGGTTGCCAGCAAACTGCGAAGGGACCACTGAGTGTGGGGGGATTGAGCGGCAAACATCATGCCAAATCGGGTGGCTCCTGCCTGTTCAGCCAACACCTCCGTTTGCCCTGGATAGAGATGTCCAGCCGCATGCCAAACTGATTTAGCAATGGGCGCTGTGACTACCGCGTCGAATTCACCTGACATGGCCCCCGCGATCGCTCGCTTCAGCCATTGAAAACTGGCCTCACCAGAAATTTTGCTTGGAATGCCGGGTTCGACATCCGCTAAACCCGAAATGAGTTGATCTGGCTCTACAACGGCGATTTGGTCAAATCGCGTCGTACACTGACCATTAGCCTCGAAAGAGTTTGCAATGGCCCTTAACCAAGCTTTATCAGCAACCAGCGTTATAACAGCTGTCGATTGAAAAGCCGGATGACCTAGTGCTTTTAGCGCAACCTCGGGGCCAATTCCGGCAGGATCACCTAAAGGAATGGCCAGCTTCGGAGGTGTTTTACCGGTTTTGAGGAAAAACTTGGATTGATCTATGTCAATGATTTCGGATTCTTTCATAAGCAATCCCTTTGCTAGTTTAGAATGTTGACACTTCAGGTGTTTGAGGCAATTGAACGCTTTTACGACACAAAACGAACAGGTATTTTGTTTCGAGTGTGTCCGATGGTTAAATCAATTGTTACGATAATTTTAGGAATTATTAGAAGTTTAGGATCTCAACCGTCATGGGCCGTGTAGGGGTATTGCTGCTGAACTTAGGTGGGCCAGAACAGCTAGAGGACGTCCGTCCCTTTCTGTTTAACCTGTTTGCCGATCCTGAGATCATTCGTTTACCAGTCCCTTGGTTGCAGAAGCCTTTGGCATGGTTGATCTCTAACAGTCGAGCTAAGCAGTCCCAGCAGAACTACAGTCAGATTGGCGGTGGTTCACCCATCAGACGTATTACAGAACAGCAAGCTGATGCCTTGAAGCAGCGATTGGAAACGGCTGGGCATGAGGCCGAAACCTATATCGGTATGCGCTACTGGTATCCGTTTACTGAGGAGGCGATCGCTCGCATCAAGCGTGATGGCATCGAAGAACTGGTCGTCCTTCCCCTCTATCCGCAATATTCCATTAGTACAAGTGGGTCCAGCTTCCGCCTGCTGCAAAAGCTTTGGAAAGAAGATCCTTCGCTGGAGCGAATTCGCTACACGGTGATTCCGTCTTGGTATGCTCGTCCGGGGTACGTTCGTGCCATGGCTGACCTCATCGCTCAGGAACTGGATCAGCTTCCAGATCCCAGTACTGGACATGTCTTTTTCAGTGCTCATGGTGTGCCAGTCAGCTACGTCGAAGAGGCTGGCGACCCTTACCAGCGTGAGATTGAACACTGCGTTGATTTGATTATGAAGGCGCTGGGCCGCAGTAATGAATACACACTGGCTTATCAAAGTCGGGTGGGTCCTGTGGAATGGCTACAGCCCTACACGGAAGACGCCATTGAAGAGTTAGCTGAGAGAGGCGTCAATGAGCTTGTAGTGGTTCCTATCAGTTTCGTCTCTGAGCACATTGAGACGTTGCAAGAGATTGACATGGAGTATCGCGAGATTGCTGAGGAGGCAGGTATCGAGACTTTCCTCCGTGTGCCTGCCCTCAACACCCATCCTGGGTTTATTGATGACATGGCCAAGATGGTGATGGAGGCTTTGGATTCTCCTCGTCGCCTCTTCTCTGACGTGGTTGAGCCGGATAAGAAGGTCAAGATTTATCCTCAGGAGCGCTCTGCTTGGGGGCTGACTCCAGTTGCTGAGGTCTGGAATGGGCGACTGGCGATGGTGGGTTTCTTGGCGTTGATTCTGGAACTTATGAGCGGTCACGGACCACTGCACTTGGTTGGTCTACTGTAATTCCGCTTTGCGCAGTGTTTTAAGCAACGTATCTCAAGCGATCTTCTGGCCAGGGTGGAGTGATACAATCACCTCCAAGCTAGGGGTGTCCGAGTGAATCGGGCTGAGATTATACCCTCAGAACCTGACCTGGTTAATGCCAGCGGAGGGAAGCGTTGATTGAGGTTACGAGACCGAAACGACGAGCGGTTGCACGATAGGCTAGAGATCAACGGTCGCTGCTGAGCAGACCGTGCTCTCTGAAAACGTGTTTCTCTCCAGTCAATTCAGATCCGCTTCATCTTGCCACCTTCCCATGAGTGCCACCTCTAGCATCTTGCGTTAAACCAGCGAGGTGCTTTGTCTATGACTCTTGGTGCGATCGCGCTAGTCGTCACGGTGCTAACTGTGGGGACTTTTTCACTAGTGGGTCTATGGCAGGCTAGCCGTAGACCGATCACGTTAGAAGACTACATGGTCAGTCGCAATCATGTAGGAACAGGAGTAGCGCTTGCCACGATAGTTGCTTCTGCTATGGGGGCCTGGATTTTGTTCAGTCCACCGGAAGTCGGTGCCAGTAGTGGCGTTGCCGGTATCGTAGGGTACTGTATCGGGCAAGCAGTCCCCTCGGCGCTGTTTGCCTTTGTGGGAACCCGCATTCGCTTTCTAATGCCACAGGGGCATTCGCTAAATGAGTATGTCCTGCATCGTTTCGGTAATGCCATGTACGGGTTGACGTTGGGCATTATCGTCTTTTACATGTTTGTTTATCTGACAGCTGAGCTGACCGCGATCGCCAAAGCGGTTGAATTGATGGCGGGTATTCCTTTAGGGCTAACCGCTTTCTTGGTGATTGCTGCTGTTTTTGCATACACCACCGTTGGCGGCTTGGGAACTACCATGTTCACCGACGCCGTTCAGTTTGCAGTGATTGTGCCACTGCTGCTGTTCAGTTTTGGCATCGCCGTGTTTGCCTTAGGTGGATGGGGTAATGCGATCGCGCCTGTTGCCCAAACCGCTCCAGAGCTGCTGACGCTGGCAAATGGCCCTGGCATTAAGTTTGGAGCCACTCTTGTGGTCGCTGTCATCGCAGCGGAGATGTTTAATCAGGCCAACTGGCAGCGGGTCTATGCCTGCAAGAACAATCTCGTTGTGCGGCGATCGTTTCTCGGTTCGTTTGTGTTTATTCTGCCAATGCTGTTTATCTCAGGGTTGTTAGGCATTCTGGCAATGCACTTCGGATTGAGTGGTGATCGCGCTTTTTTCTTGCTGATTCAAGCGCTAGCACTGCCTAGTTGGGTCACAATTGCCGTTCTCATATTAGTCCTGGCGCTGGTCATGAGCAGCCTGGATACTCTCCTCAATGGCATTGCCAGCGTTTTCACGACGGATTTGATTCGCCTCTTTCCCACAATGCAGTCTGCTGGCATCCTCAAAGCGTCTCGAATTCTGACTGTAGCGATCGGGGTACCAACGGTACTGATTGCCGCCCAGGGGTACAACGTGCTTTATCTGTTTTTACTGGCAGATTTAGTCTGTGCCGGAGCGTTGTTTCCAGTTTTGTTAGGACTCTATTCTCGGCGGTTAACAGGATCTATTGCTTTTTGGAGCACCCTCTTGGGTATCTGTGCGGGCGCACTCTTTTTCCCACGTCCTGATTTCAGCCCCTGGAATAGCCTGCCCTTGTCAGGAGACCTGCTGCTCAGTTTTGTGCTTCCCATCATTGTCTCCTCCTTGGTTTCCATGATTTGGATGCGAGTCAATGCCCAACGAGGACAAACCGTCGCATTTGACTTCAAATCTTTGAACGACAACATCCGTGCCTACGATGAACCCGCCCTATCGACAAAGGTGAGTTGCTAGCACACGGTAAATCTCAGAATTTGCTGTTTATCTATCAGAGGAATTATTGATCATGCGAACCGAATGGATTGCCAAGCGCCAAGGTCAAACAAACGTCTCTCAGATGCACTATGCTCGCCAAGGTCTGATCACTGAAGAGATGGACTATGTGGCTAAGCGGGAAAACCTCTCTGCTGAGCTAGTTCGAGAGGAAGTGGCGCGGGGACGAATGATCATTCCGGCTAACATTAACCATCCCAATTTGGAACCGATGGCGATTGGCATTGCTGCCAAGTGCAAGGTGAATGCCAACATTGGTGCATCTCCCAATTCGTCTGACATTGACGAAGAAGTTGCCAAACTCCATCTAGCGGTGAAATACGGCGCAGATACGCTAATGGATCTGTCTACCGGAGGGGGTGACCTAGATACAATTCGGACTGCAATTATCCAGAAGTCTTCTATCCCCATCGGTACGGTGCCGATTTACCAAGCGCTGGAGAGCGTTCACGGCAACATTGAAAAGCTCACTCCTGAGGACTTTTTGCACATTATCGAAAAGCACGCTCAGCAGGGGGTAGACTACATGACCATCCATGCTGGAATCCTGATTGAGCACCTACCGTTGGTACGCGATCGCATTACAGGCATTGTTTCTCGCGGTGGCGGCATTCTGGCTCGATGGATGCTGCATCATCACAAGCAGAATCCTTTATATACTCATTTTGAGGACATCATCGAGATCTTCAAACGCTACGACGTGTCCTTTAGCTTGGGGGATTCGCTGCGACCAGGCTGTCTGCATGATGCCAGTGACACTGCCCAGCTAGCCGAATTGAAAACCCTAGGACAGCTGACGCGCAAAGCTTGGGAGCACGATGTTCAGGTCATGGTGGAAGGTCCCGGACATGTGCCGATGGACCAAATTGATTTCAACGTCAAAAAGCAGATGGAGGACTGTAGCGAAGCCCCTTTCTATGTCTTGGGACCACTGGTGACTGACATCGCAGCAGGCTATGACCATATCAGTTCTGCGATCGGTGCGGCGCTGGCCGGCTGGAGTGGCGCAGCCATGCTGTGTTACGTGACGCCTAAAGAGCACTTGGGTTTACCTAATGCCGAAGATGTTCGGGCTGGACTCATCGCCTACAAAATTGCAGCCCATGCGGCTGATATTGCGCGGCATCGTCCAGGAGCTCGCGATCGTGACGATGAAATGTCTCACGCCCGGTACAACTTTGACTGGAATCGTCAGTTTGAGCTATCCCTTGATCCTGAACGGGCCAAAGAATACCACGATGAAACCCTGCCCGCCGATATCTACAAAACGGCGGAATTCTGCTCCATGTGTGGACCTAAATTCTGCCCCATGCAAACGAAGGTTGATGCTGAGGCTTTGACTGAACTTGAGAAATTCTTAGCCCAAGCCGAATCACCCAGAGACGCCCAACCCGCTCATGCTTAGCAAGGTCCAGTGGTGAATTACAGCCGTTGCCAGTTTCACTAGGACAAGACAATGAGCTCTGGTTATTGCGCTAAGCATCCGCATGATGTTTGGCGCAATAGCCTATGGCTTTATCAGCGTTCCAAATGGGGTACTTGTAGGTTAGTGTAGAACGCAGTGCAGGCCCTACCTTCTCGCAGCGTAACCCAACGTCAGCAAAGGATACGCTGGGTTTTCTGGCGGCAGATTAGAGAGCTAAATGCAGATACTTATGTATATCAGGTGATGCATAGGTGCAAGATGCCAGTTCTATGGCATAGACCCAATCTTTAACAGACCTGTCCCTGAGTGGGTTCCGAAAAAGTATCCCAACCACCAGAGCGATAGGATTGCTTGACGATCGCAGATTGAACGAGCGAAACCAATATATCGTCCGTCAAAGGCTTAACCAGGAAACCATCCAGCTGCAAAGCTTTTTCGGACGCATTCCATCTTGGGGAGGCCGAATCTGTCAACGCCACAATGGTCATAGAAGGGGATTGCGACGAATGTCTTAAGGCTTTGACCTGATTTTCAAACCAGGCGTGATTCTCGCCCACCAGGATTACCAAACAGGGGATCGCTTGCCGTGTTTGCTCGACTGCATGCTCAACGGAGGAGACAACAATAAATGGATACTGGCTAGAGATGTCCGGGAGCTCTGGCGATCGCATCTGCCGCTGTTGCTCATCCAAAACGAGTACATAGTCTTGGGAAGGTTTCATTGGTTAACCATAAGGTTGGGGATTGGTAGAAAGGAAATTGCTCACTAACACGTAGTTACGTAGAGCTATAGCGATCGCTAGTCCAACTAGAACAAGCCTGCAAGTCATCTTGTTAATGTACTAAGTATTTAAAGATACTCATTACCTCGAACAGAATGACTAGTGCTACATATCTACAATCTATGACTTGCCCCCATTTTGATAGGTGAAGCTTCTAATAGAGCAAGAAAATTCTTTTTTTTTCAGCTTTACCGTATTTAAGCATCCAACCCTAAAATCTTCTTAAATAAAACCACTGATTTTTTGGAAAAGCGATAACACTATCTGATTCTCTTAAGAAATGAATGGTGTGTTGCCATACTGTATTATTGCTGCGGCTGCTCATTTTAAATGTCGAATACGGACATTTTGGCTGCTTTTACGGCGAGATCTCAATCTTTAGGTAGTGCTATCGCATCAATTTTAATGGTCACATCAGGTTCTTTCTGTTCCGTTTAATGTTCTACTGAGAACGGACTCAATCTTCTTTTACTTTTGTTGCGATAAAGAACTTATATTTCAATTTCAATACATAATTCACACAACTTAAGAATATGATTTTACTTGAAATCATGCGGTGATCTATCATGGCGGTCGCAGTCTAGCGAAGAGCAATAAGCAGCACCTAAAGACGTAATTGCAGCGATCGCCCATCAACCTCAGCGGGAACTTGTTGTTGGTTTAGGGAGTCGATTAGATTCGGCTGAACTAGAACCACCGCCCCCGAACGTCCATGCCTTCTCCTGGGCACCCCAACTTCAGGTCTACAGCCGGCTGATTGCGCCATTATCACTGCGGGCATCAACGCCATTGACGAATGCATCTATGAAATTCAAGTCGTCAAAGGGCTGCATGGTTCCCTGCTACGTGAACCATATGTGCAAAACCTAGCCAATATAATCAATCAAACTCTAAATTAAACCTTGGATTTACTCAAAAATCCTGAGCTATGCCAACACTGCGACTTATGACAATCTACCGCTCGGTATTAAAAATCATTAGAGCTAGGTTTCAGAATTATGACTTCGTTTTGCATGAATTAGGCCATCTTAAATTATTAGCTGCTCTAGCGCTTATTTGTTCAGTCTTAGTATCGATCTTAGATGGCCTTGGCATCGGTCTGCTATTGACTTTTTTGCAAAGCCTGACCTCCCTTGAACCTGAAGGTACTCAGACCGGTATTCATTGGATTGATACTCATGTTTTGGGAGTTGATCTACCCCAAAATCAGCAGTTAATTAGAATTGCCGGTATTACCCTGTTGGTGACTTGGTTACGTGCCGGCGTTGATTTTCTGCAAGCCATGCTCACTGGAACCGTCGAAATTACGCTGCTAGATCGACTGCGACGGCGTGTCTTTGAGCAACTGTGTGCGTTCAGACTCGACTATTTTTCTGACGTTCGTTCAGGTAACTTAGTGAGTCTCCTGACGAACGATATCACCAAGTTAAAAAACTTATTTGGCTCAATTTCCTTTTTGCTCGTCAACAGTGTACGAGTCACTATTTATGGATTAATCATTATTTGGATTTCTTGGAAGTTGTCTCTAACTGCGATTGCTTTACTCAGTATTCTTTCAATTGTTATTTCAAAACTGAGAAGATATATTCGTCAATCTAGTCAAAAAATTACAATTGCCAATAGCGAGATGACCGCGAGAGGGATTGAATTTCTGTCTGGTATTCTTACTGTTCATGCCTTTGCAACTCAGCAAATCGAGAAATTACGCTTCAATCGCGCGAGTCAACAAATTGCTGATGCTGAGGTTGAAGCTCTATCCCGAGTTGCTTTACAGGGTCCTCTTTCCTTTGGGTTCGGTTCCACTATTATTCTATTTATCATTGCAATAGGCTACCTGTCTTTCGAGGTCTCCGTTGCCCAACTGCTGATGTTTGTCTACATCCTCGATAGTGTCGTTAAAACGCTCCGATATATGCACTATTTATCTGGGCAAGTTAGCTATCAACAAGGATCGCTGCACAATGTCAGGAACCTGGTATCGACCCACAATAAGCCTTACTTTGCAAATGGTCGCATCGCCTTTTCAGGCTTGAAGAATGCTTTTCAGTTCTGTTCTGTCAGCTTTGCCTACGATACCAACAGTCGTATTCTTCAGGATATCAATTTGGTGATTGAAAAAGGCAAAACAACTGCTTTGGTGGGCGCTTCTGGTTCTGGAAAATCTACGTTAGCATCGTTGCTTTGTCGTTTTTATGACCCGCAAGCAGGGCAAATTCTGGTCGATGACGTTGATTTAAGAGCCTTTGAAATCACTTCTCTACGGAATAAGATTGCCATCGTCAGTCAGGAAACCTTCATCTTTAATACGTCGGTGATCAATAACATTACCTATGGCTTAGAAGACGTCAACGACACCGACGTTTATCGCGCAGCTGAACTGGCCAATGCCATTGACTTTATTCAGAACTTACCGGAAGGATTCAATACCGTGTTGGGCGATCGCGGCGTCAAACTTTCGGGGGGACAGCGCCAGCGCATCGCGATCTCCCGTGCCCTCCTGCGTGACCCCGAAATCCTGATTCTAGACGAAGCCACCAGCGCCCTCGATTCCGTCTCAGAGCAGCTGATTCAAAAATCCCTAGAGCAGCTCTCCACCAACCGAACCGTGATTGCGATCGCCCATCGCCTCTCCACCATTACCCATGCCGACAAAATCGTTGTCCTTGAAAAAGGCCGCATCGTCGAGCAAGGCACCTATCAAGGCTTGCTAGCGCAGAAAGGCAAACTCTGGGACTATCACAAAGCCCAGTTCCTCGAAAATGCCGACACCCAGTTCAAGAAACCCGAAACGGTTTAAGGACATGACTCATACGGGATAATAATCATGTAGTCCGTGAGCGTACTTTATGCCTTTGCCGACGGTGATTATTCCGGGATATCTTGCTGGGGCAGCGCCCTATCGTTCTTTGGCGGCGGACCTAAATCAGCGGGGGATCTGGACAAAGACGGTGCCGTTGACGCAGGCAAGCTGGTTGCCGACCATTGGAGGGCGATCAGTGCAGCCTATTTTGGCGGCGATCGCTCAAACCGTCAACGAAGCAACATCCACAACGGGGTGCGATCGCGTCAATCTGGTGGGCCATTCAGCAGGCGGGTGGATTGCCCGCATCTATTTGGGTGATGTTCCCTACGCAGTCCACAAAGCGGATCAAACTCGGCAAAATACTTGGTCGGGGTATAAGCAGGTGGAAACGCTGCTGACGTTGGGCACCCCCCACGTTAGTCAAGAACGCTGGACTCGTCGCAACTTAGATTTTGTTAATCAAACCTATCCGGGTGTTCACCACGATACGGTCAACTACATCTGTATTGCAGGGAAGGCCGTTTTTGGTCGGCGCTGGCGCACTTGGTTTACATACAACAGCTACAAGCTCACGGTTGGTGAGGGGGCCTGCTGGGGCGATGGCATCACCCCGATCACAGCAGCCCATCTTCCCGATGCCAAGAATATTACTCTGGAAGGGGTATACCATTCTCCGAAGCCGGGGATTGCTTGGTATGGTTCGCCTCAGGTCGTCGATCAGTGGGTGCTCTATCTTAGGAATGAATGAATTTTAAGTTCTCAGTTTTGAGTTTTGAATGATTGATTTATCAGCGAATCCAAAGCTCAAAGTTGATACTTAAATAAGTTCCCGTTCCTTACTTAGTGAATTAGAGCGATCGCTACTGCCAGCAAGGGAGTCGTTTGGAAACGCTGAAGCCCTTACTGTGCCAATATTTCTCTGCCTTCATCTGGACTACTCAAGCTCCCGAGGATCTTCCGGCCAAATCACCACTAGTGCGTTTGAGTTGCCTGCCCCAAATCCTACAATGGATGAGAAAAGTTGTGGGGTTCCCTCTACAGCCATTCTCAAGAGAGGTGCACCGCAGTATTCGCCGGCATCTGCAATTTCAGTCTGATAGAGACGTGAAAGCGTTGACGGAACGAAGTCGAAGCTTTCAGTCATCACTAGGGCATCCTTGGCCGCACTCACAGGGACAGGACCGGTTTCGGGGGTTAGATCAGCTAGAAAGCAGCTTTGGTCGATGCCAGTTGGCCAGCCATCTGCGATCGCATCAGCAGCAATTTCGGGTAGCGCATTCAGACTGCCCACGGAGTTGTTGAGCACATTGATTCTGCCAGCTTCAATCAGTTCCGCCTGCTTCTCAGGATTGAACGCAACTAGCTCAGACACAGGCACGGCATCGTCAGAGTCGCCAGAGTCAGTATCACTAACCCTGGTCCTTGAAGTATTGGAAGTCCTGGCCGAGTTGCGGTTTTGGGGCGTGGCCGGACTGGTCGCTGCGGCTACTTCGGGAGTCCGGGTCGATTGATCTGTTACGTCTTGTTCTTCTTCAGTGGCGGCTGTTTCGTTTTCCTCTGCTGGAGCATCTTCAGTGCTTTGTTCTGGACGTCTGCCGTTAGCGGCGGTCGTTGTCGGTGTTTCAAACTCGTCGGAGTCCAAAGTCTGGCAGTTGACCGCGTTGTAGTCCACTTCCACTTCAACAACATAAACTTGTGGTGTTTCAGCTTCAGGGAAGTCAACGTTTTGGACCAGCTCTAGGGAGCGATCGTCAAAATCCTGATAGCCCGTTGAGCGCAAGGGCTGAGGATCACCGACTAGGACCCCGTCTGGACCCACTACAACACCCCATTCGGCATCTTTAGGGGCGATCGGCAGGCAAATGCCCAACGGGTAGGGAACTTTCTCTTCAAGATCGTCCAGTATCTCTACAGCCACGCTACTAGCCTGCGAAGCGTCCTCTCCTTCTGTTGCCTCCGGAGCTGTCTCGGCTGCGGGAAGCTCAATATCTTCAATTTCGCTGAGGGCTTTTAACCAATTTTCGCGAGCGGTTTTAGCCTCAGCTGGTGTAGTCAGGTCAGGACCAACGTAGTCATCGAGAACAGCAAAGTATTCGTCTGGAATCTTTTCAATCGAAGGTGGCCATTCACAATCTTCAGCATCGTAGTCCACTGCAATTTCTGCGAGATAGGCTTGGGGTGCATCCGAATCAGGAAAGTCATAGCTATCAAGCAGCTTTAGGGCTTCCCGGTCAAAGTTGCGATAGCCGGTCCTCTGCACAAACTGCTTGTATTCATCAACTGTGCCGTCTGCATCCACTAAGACCAGAATCTCCGCTGCTGTAGGGTCACCGGGCAGACAAATATTGGCTTCGTAGGGCAGGTCGTCAAAATCATTGAGTGGCTGGATTTCTAGATCGGTGAAGGCGGCACCGCGATCGCTAAAACTCTCTATCCAGGACTCCCTCAGATCTGTCGCTTCAGCCTCAGCAATCTTGACGCCATTGTAGGCACCAAAAACGGCTACATACTCCTCAAATGCCTTCTCCGGGGAATCAGCAAGCGCCTGTAGCGGCGGCGCAGTAACGTTTGGCGGATCGGTATTAGGATTCTGGACAGTGTCAGCAGCGGGAGAGACCTGAGGCACTCTACCTTGAGAGCGGGAGGAACGATTGTCTGAACTGGATGCACCGGTGCGATTACCTGTCCTACTGCTACGAGTGCCACTACGATTTCCTCCAGAACGGGACGCGCCACCACTGGTCCCTGCTGCCGCATTGGCTCGGGCTTGAGTGGCGGGAGTAGTGGTTGGGTTGGTTTTAACTGTGCCTGTATTAGCAGGTGCCGCAGCCCTCGGACGAGGCCGAGGGGGATCAACCTTAGTTATGGCAATACCTGTATCTTCTGGATCAGGCGGCGGCACAAGATCATCTTCAGAAGGCGCCACCGGAGTAAACAGGACCAATCCATGCAGCCCTAGGGATGCTAAAAGCATCGGAGGCAATAAAAAATACCAAAGCGGTTTTTTCTTAGTTGGTTTAGGGGGCAGATTCATGGCAGTTTGCGATCGCAATTTTGAGTCAAATCCAGTCGCTCGTGAGCAGTTAACCGACTTTCAAGTTTCACACAGCGGAGAAGCTTTTTCTAGCTAGCGGACCTATCAGCGTTTACACACGGGGGTCCGACGTCCAAAAAATCAGGAGAATTGCCCCTGGTGGGCTGCCAGGGCCTATGCCTATGGTCGAAACATAGATTCCCGTCGTTGCTCCTCCTTCCTGGACTTCATAAAGGGGCATTCCGCAGTACTCAGCCGTTGGAACCACCGTCTGTCCAGCAAAGGTTTGAGGCAAGTCTTCACTGACTACTAAACCATAGTTACGCACTAAGTATTTCAATCGATCAGCTCTGGGGTCTAAGACGAATGAGCTCTCTTCAATAGATGAGAAAAAGCAGCTTAGTGTTTCAGGTGCCCAACCGCCTAGATAAGTTGGCGAATTGTCTCCTGTGGGATTCCAGGCATACAAGGGAAAATAGTCAGTCTGGTCAAACTCGCGATTGATGGCACCTGTTTGCCCCAGCAGAGTTTGCTGTCTAGCCAGATCAAATCCAACTGGAGCCTCTTCTTCAGGAAAACCATTCTCTTCGGGAAAGTCTTCTTCGATAAATTGCTCCTCAGGTGGCAGTTCCTCTACCTGGGTGGGGTCAGGTGGAGGGGGGACGGCATCAGGCGGAGGGGCTTGCTGCTGAGGCTGAGGCTGCTCTGGTGGTGGCTCGGCAGGTGGTTCAGGAATTTCAATGTCTGAGAGACTGAGGATATCAATCGGCTCCTCATCGTCAACTTCTTCAATCTCGTCCTCAGCCGTCTCTTCCTCCGCCACTTCTCTGGAGGGAAGCGGGACAAAGAGCAAAGCAATGTGGAGAACGATAGAAATGCCCATAAGTGGCGCAATTAGCCACTGCCAGCGCCAGGTCAACTTCTGCTTGGATGCAGATGCAGGAATATTCGATGGGTCTGCGGATTCTAAGGTCTCTAATTCAGACATTCCCTTTTCAATGGGTCACTACCAAAGTCGGATATTGGAGGACAAAATAGCGTAAGACGTTTGAAGATAGATGCCTGTCGCAGCTAGGATCCCTAAGCAATTTTGGCTCAAAGGAGACTGTTGTTAGCCTGAAATTTTCCGGCGATCGTGCCTAACCTCATCCTAAGATATGTTTCTGCCTGACAGGTACAACTATCGGCAGCATTTGAGTGCTTGCGTATCGCCAAATGACTCGCTGCCTTGTTCTCACGGAATGGACAACGGCCCCATTTTGAAACCTAAGCAGACAACTGGATCAATAGAAACCCCAGAGCAAGCTATTGCCCTGGGGTACGCTTTCAACTAGCTGTCAAAAGCTTGTGGCTATCCAAGGCTACATTGCACCAATGATCTCAAGATCATCATCGTAAGCATTTTCCTCAAGTGGAACATAACCCACTTCAGTGATGATGTCTGTATCACGAGCCGTCTCTAGGTAATACTCAACAAATGCACGAACCTGAGGCTCATCTAGAGATGCAGGGTTAACGTAGATGTATAGAGGACGAGCCAGAGAGTAGTCACCGCTCTTAGCATTTTCAGGAGTTGGCTCTACACCATCGACGGGTAGTGCACGTAGCTCATCATCGTTCTCTAGGAAATACGCTAGACCAAAGTATCCCAGAGCATTAGGGTCGCGAGAGACACCCAATACCAAGATATTGTCATCTTCACTAGCAGTGTAATCAGCGCGGCTAGCACCCTCTTCACCGTTGATTTCATCTGTAAAGAAGTCAAAGGTACCCGAGTCAGTACCAGGACCAAACAGACGGATAGGCTGGTTAGGCCAGTCAGCGTTCACCTGATTCCAGCGAGTCACTGTGCCTTCTGCCTCAGGAGCCCAGATCTTGTTGAGCTCGTCAGAGGTAATAGCAGTCAACCAGTCGTTATCTTGATCAACAACGACGGTTAAAGCATCAGTACCAACGAGTAGTTCGATTGGCTCGATGCCGTTTTCAGCACAAGCATCCAGTTCTTCTTGCTTCACAGGGCGAGAAGCATTGGAGATGTCAGTTTCGCCTGCGCAGAACTTACGAAAGCCGCCGCCAGTACCAGAAACGCCGACGGTTACGCGAGCGTCGGGGTTCTCTGCCATGAATTCCTCAGCCATCGCTTCACTGATGGGGAAGACAGTACTAGAACCATCGATCGCAATGTCCCCGGATACCTGAGCAGAAGCGGAAGTTCCCAGACCAACTGTTGCCGCGATTGCAAAAGCACCGGCAACTTTAATTCCATTAGCAAACATACAGCACACTCCGTAGAGCTATCAAAAACTCAAAGCCACCGAGTAAGGTATCGGTTCAAGATTAAAAGCGACTGCAACAAAGCCCAAGAGAAGTTTTTGAATTGGTTAAATTTGGCTTAATTTTGCTCGTCGGAACCTTCTCTTCTGAATTCCGTCATTCAGGGGTTGCCTATGATTGAGTTAATGACTTTATTCTTCAAAGTTTATTGATGGATTTAATGTCAGGTTAAATAACGGTGATAATTCTATGCGTAGCCTGCTTAAAAGTCAGAGAAAGCTGACTTTTTAATAAGGCCTTACTCGACGGCCAAAGAAACTTGGTTACCACCAATATCCCGTAAATCGGTTAAAAAGGCCGCTACTTCGTTGTAGGGCAAGTCTTTATCGGCTTTAAGAACTAACTTACCCTCTGGATTTTCTGAAAAGTAAGTCCGGATACGCTGAGTAAGCTGCTGAAAGCTAATTGTTTGATCCTCAAACAAAATTTCGCTGTCACTATTTAATCCAATAATTAGCGTCTCTTCTTCGATAGCCTGCTCCGCAGTTTCTTCGTCCGTGCCCTGGACATCATCGGGAATATCAATACCAATTAGCTGTCGTCCCGTTAAGGTCATTGAGATGATGACGAAGAACGTCAGCACCGTCATCAACACGTCCATCATGGGGACGAGGTTGACTTCAGGCACCTTGGAAGCAGGATTACGGCGAGAACGCATAGTTGAGTGGGTGACTAGGAAAGGGTAAGTGAGCGGTCTGTTCATTCTTCGATCGCCAGTGACACGCGATCACCTCCAATCTCACGCATTTCCCCTAAAAACTGCATAACTTGTTCATAGGGCAATTCGCGATCAGGCAAGAGGTAAACCACGTGATCGTCATTCCTAGTCAAGTGAGATTCCATCTGGGCTTTCAACGATTCTTTGTCGGTCGGTGTATTGTTGAGCCTAAACCCCCCATTAGCGTCCATCTCGACGATGAAAGGTTGGGTCGTAACGGGTTGGGGAGGTTGTTCTTCTTCCGGTTGGGCCGCAGGCAGCTTCATATCAATCATTTCCTCGTTGCCCAACGTCATGGTGACCACGACGAAGAAGGCTAAGACCCCCATCATGACAGTCAGCATGGGGACCAGATCAACCTGAGGTGGGGGCGTGTCTCTACTCTCTCGAAAGCGCATGATCAATGCCTGAAATAGTTCCAGTCCTTAGTATCGTTCAGCAATAAATGCTTCGGGGCGAGGCGGATCTGTTTTCTGACCGTCCAGGGCTGCTACCGCTGGTTCATACCAATATTGGCGATAGATCAGCTCAAGCTCGTTGCCTGCCTCCGAGAAGTAGTCCATCTGCTGGGCCTGAAAAGTCACCATTACTCGAAAAACCAGCAGTGCCATGATTGCTACGACCATTCCAGCCGCAGTTGTGATTAGCGCTTCCCCAATACCTGCTGCTGCTTGGGACGTATCGGTACTGCCGCCACTGCCAATATTCAAGTTGTTAAACGTCGCAATGAGACCCGTGACAGTGCCTAGCAGTCCCAATAGGGGTGCGATCGCAACAATCGTCTCTAAAATCTTGTCCCCACGCCGCATCTGAGCAAACTCTTTATCGCCCGCGTTTTCTAGCGCCAAACGAAACGTTTCGGGCGAGGGATTTTTAAGCCGCAGAGGAGCCAATAGAAAGCGACCGACAGCGGTATCTCTGGCTTGAGCCGCGATCGCTGCTGCTTCATTCAAATCTCGACGAGCTGCATCCAAAACCTGATTAACAACTTCGGTTTCTCGCTGTAATAAACGTGTCCAGAACCAAGCTCGCTCAAACCCGGTAGCAATTGTTAAGACAGAACAGCCTAGGATGGGAACCATCACCGGACCGCCTTTCGCTAAAAAATCAAATACAGTTGTCATGGGAGCCGCTTAATTTAGGCAAAAGAACAATGTCAGACTTGAGTGGATAGAAGAACCGCTTTTTTCTAAATCGCCCTGTCGCTCAGCATAGCGAAACTCTTTGCAGCGAAGATTAACAGCAGCCATCCTTGAGTTTAACGGAAGATTAAGAAGTGACTGCCCTGAATGACGCTTGTGCTCTGAGCGTAGTTCCGTGCTCTAAGGAACGGGAACTTCTTTAAGTATCAACTTTGAGCTTTGGATTCGCCGATAACTCAATCATTCAAAACTCAAAACTGAGAACTTGAAATTCATTCCTAATCATCATCTCCGGGGACTCGCGGGCGCTCAACCTGTCGAGTACCGGCTTTCTTTTCTGTGCTTTCACCACTAGCCGCCTGAGGATTACCGGTAGAAGCTGCTGCCCCAGGTGTCGGTGTGGCCTGCCCTGATGCTCCTGATGTGCTTCCAGTCGTGCCCGTTGCCGCACTGGTTGCTGCATTAGCTACGGGCGCGATCGCGTCTCGTACCTCATACCAGTTCAGATTACCTTCGGGGTCAACTTTGACCAAAAGCGCTGTAATCTCGTCCTGTTCGACGGTTACTCCGCCAACGACCTCACACTCAAACTCCTCACCTGGCTGATTTAGCCGATACATATCTCCGCAGTTGAGGGAAGCTCGCCTAGAAAATGCTTTGGCAAAGTCTTGCTCAAGGTCTTCTTCAATCTTGGCGACGTTGAGAATAACTTGAGAATTGGGCACGTCCCATTCTATGCTGCCCTGACTGTCTCTTTGCGTCACGTTGATGGTGAATTGCCCTTCAGGTCTTAGATAGCCAACACAGCGAAAATAAGCACCGGCCTGTCGATAGATGTTACGGGGGCAACGAACTTCAGAAATAGAGAGCCGTCGACTTTGACTCTCGATCTCAGCTTCAATTTCCTGCTCAACAGCGGTTGCGTTGAGACGATTGAAACAGCTTGTCAGCGTTAACAGCCCACCGGCCAAAAGAACCATACGGGAGAGAGAAGACATAGATGTTCGTTGCATTGGGTCAGGCTTTTACTATACGGATTTACTACCGAAATTAAGTAAAGACGGTGTTAAAGGTTCAAACGCTTGATCAGGCTTGCTGCTCCAGCCAGGTTCTGAGATCTGCGATGTCATTAAAATCAAACAATGCTTCTCCCAGTACTTCTAAGGTTTCCAGTGGCAACTGATTCACTTGCTCCTGTAAATCAGTCGTAAGGTTACCAACCTTACGAACCAGCAGACGCGAAACCAGTGCTTTGGCTTCTTCTTCTCGCCCCTCTTCTCGCCCCTCTTTGAGGGCCTCTTCACGAGTTTCTTGATAGACCCGAGTTTCTTTCAAATCTACAAGTCCTAACATGGCAGCAATCTCCTGGCGGGAACGACGGGGGAAGATATATACAACAATCGTTTCAATTAATTCTACAAGTCGCACTGTATCTACGTCAGCCGTTCTCGACTGCTGCACCCGGTCAATGAGGCTCTTTGCGACTACAGGTACGCTAGCTTCTGGCTCCACAATTAGCCGCAGAATACCTAACTCAAGAGATAAATCTGAAATTGCGCCTAGCTGATCGAGATAAACTACTCGCATGTATGAGGTGTCGAGCAACTCATCAAACATCTCCGCTTCCCTGATTTCCATTGCTACGGAGGGATATACAACAACGGCTCGCCATTGTTTGACCGCTGGCCGCTGCCGGAGATATAAAAACACTTCCGAAAACAGCCGTCGATAAAGCATCGCATCGCGCTGAAACTGTATTTCTACAAAATAGACAGGCGCATCAGACTGATTTGCAGGAGGTAGGAATACTCCGTCCAGTCGAAAGGCCGTCTGTTTCACTTCTATCGATTCAAAACGGTATCCCTGAGCCTCACTGGTAGGCTGACCAATGAGTTCGAAGAAGACTGAGGGGTTGGACTGAAACAGGGAGTAGAACAGCGAGTCGGTTTTCACAATAGAAAATCTTATCGAGCGATCGCATCCTACCTCAAGGAGTGCGATAGTTCCCCAAAGGGAGCCGCTCTCGTACAGAATGGAAAGTGAGAACAGCTTTACCTTTCTTAAATCATGGCGAAGGATCTGCAAAAGTTTCTAAATCTTCTGGACGAGCGCGGTCAACTACGCCGTATCAAAGCAGCTGTTGACCCCGATCTAGAGGTTGCAGAAATTGCCAATCGGCTGCTGCTGTCTGGCGGTCCCGCACTGCTATTCGAAAACGTTAAGGGTGCAAGTATGCCCTTGGCGATTAACGTTTTGGGCACTTTGGAGCGGGTGTGCTGGTCCTTTGGCATGGAGTCGCCTGAAGAACTGGAGGCGATCGGTCAAAAGCTGGCGTTGCTCTATCAACCTCGACCGCCTAAGAAGTTTTCCCAAGCGGTTGAACTAGGTAAGGCGCTATTCGATGTTGTTAAGGCAAAGCCTGACCGCGACCTATTCCCCCCTTGTCATCAAGTTGTCCTCAAGGACGATGCAGTAGATCTGAACAAACTGCCACTGCTGCGGGTCTACTCTGGCGATGCGGGCAAGGTAATCACCTTGGGGCTAATGGTGACGAAAGATCCCGAAAGTAAAATTCCCAACGTAGGGGTCTATCGCCTTCAACTCCAGTCAAAAAATACAGCGACAGTGCAGTGGCTCTCGGTGCGGGGTCCTAGTCGGCACCTGCGAAAAGCGGCTGAGCGAGGAGAGAAATTGGAAGTGGCTGTCGCGATCGGGGTGGACCCGCTGCTGATTCTCGCCGCCGCAACCCCACTGCCTATCGATCTTTCTGAATGGCTCTTTGCTGGACTCTACAGCGGCAATGGGGTCAATCTCGCAAAGTGCAAAACCGTTGACTTGGAGGTTCCTGCCCTATCGGAAATTGTGTTGGAAGGCACCATTACCCCTGGCGAGACCGATATTGACGGTCCCGCAGGTGATCACATCGGCTATTACGGTCCGCAGCGTGATAACGCGCCTCTACTGCGTTTTCACTGCATGACGCATCGCAAAAACCCCGTCTACATGACGGCCTTCAGCGGACGGCCACCCAAGGAAGATGCCATGATGGCGCTAGCGCTGAACCGTATTTACACGCCCATTTTACGAATGCAGGTTCCTGAGATTCAGGACTTTTTCCTGCCAATGGAAGGGTTGAGCTATAAGGCCGCAGTCGTTTCTATTGACAAGAGCTATCCAGGGCAGGCCCGTCGTGCTGCCTTTGCCTTTTGGACAGCCCTACCTCAATTCACTTACACCAAGTTCGTCATTGTGGTGGACAAAGCCATCAATATTCGTGATCCCCGACAAGTGATGTGGGCGGTAACCTCAAAGGTTGATCCTGCCCGCGATGTCTTCATCCTGCCTGAGAATCCCTTCGATCGCCTCGATTTTGCCACCGAAAAACCGGGTCTAGGTAGCCGTATGGGCATTGACGCCACAACCAAGGTCTATCCCGAAACGGATCGTCCTTGGAGTGATGAGTTGATCCCCGATCCCGAAACCGCTGAATTGGTCAATCGTCGTTGGGCTGAGTACGGCTTAGATGATATCGATCTGGGTGACGTGAATCCTAACCTGTTTGGCTACGACATTCATTGAGCACCTAAAGTAAAAGGCCAAGAATGATGTGATGCTTGGCAGCTTCTCACTAAAGTAGGCTTCAGAAAGCCAAGTTTGTAACTTACTAGCTTTCTGAAGCCTAAGGCCTCTTATTTCGTTTCGTGAAACCTGACACGCTTTAAGCTGAAAGTCGAGCAAATAGCATTTTCAGACGAGGCGCGTTGAATTCACGCTTAGAGGCAGATTTTTCTTGTTTGTAGCGATCGCACTGACTGAGGCGTTCTAGGAGAGCATACATGCCAGTATCCTTCTCAGCTAGCGCTGCGGGAAGGCAGTCCGTCCGCCGTCTACATGTACTACAGAGCATGGTAAGAAAACCCACTAAAAATATGGTTTCTGCAAGCTAAGAATGGCCCTTTTCGCTTGCCGTATAACTGTGCGTTGCTGAACTTAACACACAATTCAAATCAAGAAAGTCGATAATGAACATCTCGGAAACATCATTGATGAACCGATCTTTTCCAAAAGAAATGAAGTATCCAACAACAATTTCTATCTTTCGATTGAATACTCAATTAATCGACATATATCGCAAGAAACACCCATCGGTAGATCCTCTTAATACTGACTAATTAAACCGGTGGATGACCACCTTTTTTTATAAAGAAAGCAAAAAGATCATCTACCAATTGTACAAAAAATCAAAAAGTGTGATTTTTGCAACAGATACGGTTCTCTACCCCTCCTATCAGGAAGAATGTGTCACCATAGAACTGTGGTGAATGAGTATATGTTCAGGAGAACATTCACACTTTTCTGAAAAGTAGCGCGCATGACTGATGCTTTCATAGGTTCTAGACCTGCATCCTTGCCCGTTTAAGATTTGCTTTGTTTGACTGACAGCGTTTTTGTTGGGCACTTGATAACCAACAAGAGCGGGTGATGCTGAATTTGAGGACTCAGAGTTTATGAGTTCTTGCAAAAGAATTAGCGACTCCTTTGCCTTGTTGAAATAACACCGGGAGGAACATATGAAATTTATGGCTGCATTGACTGTATCAGTGCTGGTTCCGATGGCAGCATCTGTCCAAGCTGGAGCTGCGAATCCGGCTCATGTGGAGCAGTTAGAGACTACAAGGGCTTGTTATGCCTGTGATTTGTCAGGTGCAGATTTAAGCCAGATGCACTTAATTGGCGCTGATTTGCGAGAAGCTGACCTGTCAGGCGCTAATTTGATGGAAGTCAATTTGGAAGGTGCCGACTTGGCGGGGGCCAATTTAAACGGCGCAAATCTAACGGATGCATTTTTGACGAATGCTAGCTTCCGAGACGCAGATTTGACAGACGTGAACTTAACGCAGGCAAAACTCTACTTCGTTAACGTTGAAGGCGCAACGCTGAGTGATATTGACCTTACTCGTGCAGAAGTTGTGGGCACACCTATTAGCGTCGGTGGCAACTAATTGCCGACGTCCTGCGCTGAGAATAATGTGGTCATACTAGGCAACCTATGTCTCGCTTGATTATAGAAACTGTTGCTGGGCCAATGTAAGGTCACAACACGTGCTGCTGCTTGAGAAAGGTCTCAACGTGCGATCGCTGCGGCAAAGAGGGTTGTGCTCCAGCGTGTGAAACAGACAGCGCCGCAGTTGCTGTTGCCCACGTGACGGCTGCAGTTAAGGATTTTCCTGACTGCAATGCTGCTGCCAGCCCTCCGTTGAAAGCATCTCCTGCTGCAACCGTATCGACAACGGTGATTGGAAAGGCAGGGATGTGAAATATCTCTTGGGGAGTTCCACATAAAACCCCCTGTTCACCCATCTTGATTAAAACGGTCTCAGCACCCTGGTCATGGAGCTGTGCGATCGCCTCACTAGCCTGCTCCAATGTATCAACTGGGAATCCTACCAGCTGAGCCGCTTCAACTTGGTTTGGCGTTAGCACGTGGATGTAGGGATACAGTTCACTGGGATCAAATGCTTGAACGGGAGCGGGATCGACGATTACAGTAACTCCAGCAGCATGAGCCAATTGGGCAGCTTGTATAACAGCGGCCATCGGAATTTCAAATTGTAACAGCAGCAGATCAGCTTGCTTCAGCGCGACTTCGAGCTTTGAAAGGTCAGTCTTATCGACTCGACTGTTGGCTCCTGGTACGACAATGATGTGGTTTTCACCCTGATCAGATACCACGATCGCCGCCACTCCTGTGTGGGCATTGGGATCTACCTGGATTCCCTCCACTGCAACCTCATCCAAGGTCAGGGCATGGCGTAGGCGTTGACCAAAATCATCTGCCCCCACGCGACCCATCATTTGCGTAGGGACTTGCTGACGAGCGACAGCAACGGCTTGGTTTGCGCCCTTACCGCCAGGAATCGTATTAAATTGATTGCCCAAAAGGGTTTCCCCCGGCACAGGGAGGCGGGGAGACTGGACAACTAAGTCCATATTCAAACTACCGAAAACGAGAACTGTCATCAGGATACGAGTAGGTGAAGATTCATATCCCAAAAGGATTGGGGTTTTCGTCTTCTTTTGCACCGCTCCATTCCGTCGGGGGGCGGTCGCTGCTCCAGGCCCACCAGGCTGTTTCACACTCGCCGCAGTGATAGAACTCCTGCCATTTGCGACGGTGGGCCTCTGTGTAGACGGGCGATCGCCGATTGATCCAAACGGACTTAGCCTTGTTGACCGCAGCCCCACAACGAGGACAGTCAAATTGGTGCGCGTGAACTGCTGATTCCGTCCAACTGGGCGGCACGGGAGAAAAGGGATTCATAAAGCTGTAGAGCGATCGTTCTATCCCATTATGAGTTGGGGATCAAAATTACGCACTCAGTGAGAACGGTATTGCCTAGCAAGCCTTAAAAAGTCTATTGAGGCTGCTTCAGAATTCTTCAACGCCTGTAGAATCGTGGCGGTAACTGTGGGAAAGGTGGTGTCCGATGCTCAACTTACTTTCGCTACTGGGAATCGCAGGGCTATGCTTTGTGGCTTGGTTGGGTTCAGAAGACCGCAGGCAGGTGCCATGGAAGCTCATGTTTTGGGGCGTTGGTATTCAACTTGCATTGGGGCTGTTTATTTTTCGTTTTCCGCTAACGCGAGATATTGTGGTCTGGCTAAGTGGATTGCTAAATGCACTGATTGACGCTTCAGAAGCAGGGGCAGAATTTCTCTTTGGACCAATTCTGGTACCCGACTTGGGAGCCTCCGTTGGACCTCAAGGTGCAGGTCGCTGGATTGCTCGTGCATTAACACCTCCCTTTACGCCTGTGCCGGGCGATCGCTTAGGCGTCGATAATCTGGGTCTAGGCTACATTTTCGCGTTTCGAGCACTCCCACAGGTCATCTTCTTTGCGGCGATTTTTAACCTGCTTTATAACTTGGGCGTTATTCAACCCATTGTGCGAGTCTTTGCAAGATTTTTCCGCTCAGTTATGAACATTAGTGGGGCGGAATCATTAGCAGGAGCCGCCAATATATTTGTTGGAATTGAGTCGGCGATCGCCATCAAACCTTTTTTGGTCAATATGACCCGAAGTGAACTATGCGCCATCTTGGCGTCCTGTTTTGGGTCAATTGCCTCCACAGTTCTGGGTCTTTATGCTGGATTTCTCAGGGGGATCTTTCCCGCAATTTCAGGCCACTTGATGTCCGCATCAGTGCTGACGATTCCGGCGGCGTTTGTCATGGCAAAGATTTTGGTTCCGGAGAAGGACATTCCTGAAACCCTGGGTAAAGTTCCTGCGATGATCAATGCCGAAGAGGAAAAGCAGGGTCCGATGGATGCATTGATTTTAGGCGCTTTAGACGGGGTCAAGCTAGCCGTTGGAATTGCGGCATCGCTGATCGCCATTTTGGGACTGGTCGCGTTGTTGAATCTGATTTTCGGTTCTCTGGCATCGTTACAGAACAGTGATATGGCAATGCTCCAAATCATCGGTCAGGCTTTTAGCGTTATCACCCTTGATAACATTACGGGAGCTTTGTTCTTACCGCTGACCTTTTTAACGGGAGTCTCTCTAGATTGGAATGAACTGTGGACGTCCTCTGTGTTGATTGGACAGCGACTCCTGAAAACGGCAATTCCGCCCTATGTTGCTTTGGCAGGGTTATCGGCAGAAGGGGCTTTGAGCGATCGTGCCCTGGTCATCATCAGCTACGTTCTGTGTGGATTCGCTCACGTTCCATCGGTAGGTATCTTCGTTGGCGGACTAGCTGGACTCGTCCCTTCTCGCCGCAAAGACATCAGCTCCCTTGGCTGGAAAGCGCTCTGGGCAGGCACCTTGGCTACTCTGATGACAGGCAGTGTGGCCGGCCTCTATTTTTACGAGGGCACAACTGTGCTGGGTCGATAGTTTTTAGTATTGGAGAGAAGTCAGAGGCTAGGCGTTGGAAATCAGGAGTTATAGCCCTGTGCAGCTTGGTCGAGTACATCTCAGTGGCTTAAGGGAGCAGGGACTAGGAACAGGAATGGGGTGTGCTTGACTCAAATGCATGCCGCTATAGGGTGTTCTAAATTGGAGATTGGATTTTCCATTCCTCCGCTCCCCTGCTTTATCGCTCTTCCACGCTTTCGTTTAAGAATCAGTTAATCCAATGGGATCACATCAACCCATTCTCGGTAAGCAGGTTCCCGATTTTCAACGATCGCAGTCAGCGTACTTTGCAATGTATCTGTGATCGGGCGATCAACAGGCAAATCGTAGTTCTCAATGCGCTTAATCGGAGCAATACGGGCTGCTGTACCACAGAGGAAAACTTCATCAGCAATCAATAACTCAGAGCGATCTACGGGGCGTTCTATAACCGGAATGTCGTTATTCTGAGCGATTTGGATGACGCTATGGCGGGTGATGCCTTCCAGCACGTCCTGATCAACACCGGGAGTGATGAGTTGCCCCCCACGAACGAGGAAAATATTCATGCCTGAGGCTTCGCTGACCTTGCCTTGAGCATTGAGCAAAATGGCCTCATCAAACCCTGATTTGAGCGCCTCCGTTTTAGCCAGAGCTGAATTGACATATCCTCCAGTGATTTTTCCGCGTAGAGGCAGATTCAGGTCAGAGGGGCGCTGCCATGAACTGATTCGACAAGTAATACCCTCGGGAGAAAGATAGTTGCCCAACGGCAAACCATACACTGCAAAGTCATGCTCAATGTCGTGGACGCGAGGCGCAATGCCCAAATCGGATGTGTAGACGAGAGGACGGATGTAGAACGGTTCTGTGGGGCGATTGTGCTTCACAAAGTCAATCAGCACTGATTTGATATGACTGGTGGGAACATCAAATTGGAGATAGCGAGCACTGTTGCTTAAGCGTTGGCAATGTCGCTCCAATCGAAACAACAGAATCTGTTTGGGGTTTGCCGGATCGGGGAGTCCTCTCAATCCACCTAATGCCCCCGTCCCATAGTGTAAACCGTGGGTCGCAATGGAAAGAGTCGCTTCTTCAAAGGGACAAAATTTATTCCGGAAAAAAGCGATCGGCAGGAACGTTGGCATAATGGTCTGTGAATTGAAGAAGGGATTTTAGCGTCTACAAACAGGATTTAAGGCAATGATACAACCCTTCGAAGGCCTCTCTTGCTTCCGTTGTTCGATACCCGCTGGCTTAACCCTGCTCGGCTCGTTCTCGACATCGCTCTAAATAGCTTTGCGCCACCGTGTCAGAAGGACAAATCTCTAAGCAGTGTTGAAATTTCTGAAGCGCATCGCCATAGCACTGCTGGTTGTATATAGCCAAAGCTTGCTCAAACAAGGTACGGCTTTTGAGCTTGCCTTCCCGCTGCTCTGGCGGGTCGGGATCAAACACTTCATATACGCTAATGTAGGCAATTTTGCCTTTGGCTTGCACACGGTCAATCACTCGCATGGCGTAGTCGTTGGGATTGCTGAGCTGAAGAAAGGTGTGATGAGAAATCAATAAGTTGACGTCATAAAAGCGAGTCATACGCTCGATGCGAGAAGCTACATTGACGGTATCGCTGATGACGGTGCTATCCATGCGGTTGCATCCACCTACAGTGCCCAACATCAGAGAGCCTGTGTTAATGCCAATGCCAATTTCGATAATGGATTTACCGTATTCGCGTCGTTTCTGATTGTACTGATGCAGCCGTTTAAGCATGGCGACGCTAGCTTGCAAAGCATCATCAGCGCCACGGCTGAATAGCGCCATGATGGCATCACCAATGTATTTATCAATGAAACCGTGATTTTCAGAAATTGCTGGTTCCATGCGAGATAGAAAGGCATTGATAAACTTGAAGTTCTGTTCCGGTGTCATCTGTTCTGACAAGCTGGTAAAGTCGCGGATGTCGGCAAACAGAACGGACATGTGCTGCTGAACTTGGTCGCCTAGCTCAACCTCAACAATGCTTTCTTTGTTCAAAAATTGCAAAAACTCACGAGGGACAAAGCGACCGTAAGCCTGGTTAATTTTGGCGAGATATAAATGGGTCTTGAGGCGGGCTACTAACTCGCTTTTTGAAATGGGTTTGGTTAAATAATCGTTGGCTCCGGCGGAAAGTCCTTCTACCAAGCTACTGACTTGGTTCTTCGCTGTCAGCATCACAATGGGCAGACTGTGGGCAGGATAGGTTTCTCGCAGCTTGCGACAGACTTCAAAGCCTGTCATCCGGGGCATCATGACATCTAATAGGACGATGTCAGGTTGAACACCGTCTTCGATGAGGGCCAGAGCTTCAGGACCATCAGCAGCCTGCACCACCCGATAGTTTTGTACCGATAGATGGTTCATGATGACTTGACGGTTGATGGGCTCATCGTCAACAACTAGCACCATATGCTGTTGCTGAGCCATCACACGCATTGTGCCATCGTGTCCGTTTTCACCATTGGGCATCTCTGCATACCCTAGCTGGGAGGGTGAAACGGCTTGAATAGGCCAGCGAAAGTCGACAGGGGACTCTAGATTGGATTCTTTTAAGAGGACCTGTTCAACTTCGGGGCGATCGCTGATCAATCGACCCGCTTCCGGTGAAACAGGGAGGGTGAATGTGAACTGCGAGCCAACCCCTACTGATGAAACCACCTTCATCGTGCCGCCTTGAAGCTCGACTAAGCGTTTGGTAACCGCCAAACCAATTCCCATACCGCCATAGATGCGGCTGGTGGAGCCATCGGCTTGGACAAAAGGTTCAAAGATCCGATGTAGCTTATCTTCGGGAATCCCCGTTCCCGTGTCAGAAACAGTGATGGCTAAGTAGTAATTGGAATTGGAAGAAAAGTCATCTGGAGCGATCGCAGTCAGAACGGTGTCCTTCTCCACCAAAACAGCCGTTTCAGCGTGGCCGTTGCCGTTTATTTCAGTGTGCGTATTAGCGACTTCAGCATGGCCATTGCCGTTCATTTCAGTCGGGTGAGTGTTAGCAGCTTCAGATGCTTCAGATAATGAAGCTCCATTGCAGGTTGACGGCACACGAGACCGGACTGCCAAAGAACACGCATCTGGATTTTTGATGATCTGAGCAGAAATACCCACCATCCCATACTCGGTGAACTTCACCGCATTGCCGACTAAGTTGTGGAGAATTTGCTGTAGGCGATTTTCGTCTGCCAGAGCAGGAGGCAGTTTGTGAGAGACAGCGTTGATGAGCTGAACTTGTTTCTGATGAGCCAGCGGACGGCTAAGCGTGATCACAACTTCAGCCGCTTCTCGAATGCCAACGGGGCGGAGGTTGATGTCAACTCGATCGTGTTGAAGTTGAGAAAAGTCCAAAATGTCATCGACTAAGGCAGACAGGCGACGTCCGCTAGCGACAATCATGGCAAGGTTGCTCTTTGTTTGGCGAGGCAGCGGACCACTGACTCCATCAATTAGGGATTCTGCTAGACCGATAATGCCGTTGAGGGGCGTTCTCAGTTCGTGAGAGGTGTTGGCCAGGAATTCGTCTTTGAGCTTGTCAATCCGCTTAAGCTCCCGGTTGTGGTCTTCTAATTGCTCAAACGACTGCTTGATTTGCTGAGCCATACTTTCGAAGGATTGAGATAGCTCGGTCAATTCCTGAAACCGACCGTTGGGCAGCGAAGTCTCCCAAGTTCCCACGGCTAGCTTTTTCGATGCTTCACTAAGGCGATAGATAGGTTGTGCTACCCACCGGGCTGTGATGCCTGCAATCACACTGGCAACGATAAGGGATAAGAGGCAGAGTATCAGGGTATTGCGGGTGTTTTCTGCAATCTGTCCCTTAAAGTCTGATTCGGGAATGATTGTTACGACCAACCAGTCAAGTCCTCTGCCATCTTGAAAAGGGACGACTTGAACGAGCTGTGGTTCTTGAGCCGATTCGAAGGTGAACTGTTCGGCATCATCAATGTTCCCTAAGCTGCCAAATTTTTGGGTCAGATGCTGGGTTGTCTCACGAATGATGGGTTCCGTGCTGGCTGTCGCATTCAATCGTGTTTGCTCGCCTGTGCCGGAGGTCAAAAACGGGAGTTCATCGGTGGAGGTGGCCACAATGTTTCCGGTGCGCTCAATAATGAACGCTTCGCCGCTGGCACTGATGTCTATCTTGCGCAAATAGCTGCTAATTTGCTCTAGTGTCAGGTCCAGGGCAATCACACCCTTGAGTTCGCCGCGATCGCCATGAATGGGGGCTGCTAGCGTAATCCCCAACACAGAATAATCCTGGGAGGCGAATTCATAAATAGGACTCCAGCTCGTATGGCGATTGGTGACAACGGCTCGATACCAAGGACGCTCCCGAGGGTCATAATTTTGCGAACCAATTTCCTCTCGCCGCTGACCTGACTCATTCAGGCGATAGGTTAGCCGCTTTGGTGCGGTTTCTTCGGTGACTTCCCAGAGTACCTTTTTCCCATCATCTCGTTTCTGAACCCCTAAAAATCTGCCGTCAGGATATCCCAGATAAATACTTGTAATTCCTTCCGAGACCTGAATTTGATGCCAAAAGTGCCGCGCTACGACATCTGGATTGGACAATGGCACATCCCCGTGAAACAAGTTGCTGCGACTGTCACGCTGAAGGAGATTGGGTTGCAGAAGGTAGGTATGAAGATGTTCTTGAATACGGTTGGTCGCTCGGGTGCTCAGCTGAGTCGCTAAATCATCGATCGCCTTTTGCCCGTTTCGCCAAGAGAGAGCTGTTGTTAGCCCGACTGCTGCTGCAATTTGCACCACAAAGGATACAACCAAAACGACCCGCAGTGGTAGTTTCTGAGTCAGATTCAGCACCGAGTGCAAAGTGGGTTTTGAAGACATCCTGTGTGCTGCGATCGCGTGCGATCAAAAAGAATTCATGAACAGACGAAGACTACAGGCCAATACGGTGCTACGGGCAGATGCTTTGGGGGTAGAAGCACTTCGGGAGTCAACACTCCAACTTGAATTTCTTGTTCTGAAGTTGATTATGACACTTAGGTATTAATACGCCGTTCGAACCTGACTTATTGTCCTTCTTTCTATACGGACTACCGAACTTCCGCTATTAATCCCATATCTACACGATTTTTACTGTAAACCCCATTAAATTTCTGTGTTTCTCCGGTGAGGAGTCAAAGATTCTATACTGGGAAAATGGCAAAACATTGCTGTAATTCATTGCTTCTCTAGTATTGGTCAGCCTTGATTCAAACTGAAACACTTTCGCTTTTGGAGTGGCCTCGCCTATGTCAGCATTTATCAACTTTTGCTGCTACTAAGCTAGGCGCGATCGCAGCACGTCAGTTACAGCTCCCCGCTCATCAAGCCGACAGCGAGCGTTTATTAGCTGAAACTCAAGAGGCTGCCCTGCTTGATCAAAACCCTCCTGGCTTGAAATTTACAGGTATTCAAGACATTGGAGATGCTCTGGAAAGAGCGGAACGTCAGGGTATTTTGCAAGGTGAAGAGTTGCTATCCGTCGCGACGACCCTTGCGGGTGCACGACAGCTTCGGCGCACCATAGATGGATTTGAAGCCGAGGAACTCCCTACTCTGTCTGACCTGGTGTCTCCCCTACGCACCTATCCTGATTTGGAGAAGGAAATTCACTACTGCATCGATGATCGCGGCAAAGTAGCAGACCGAGCCACCCCCAAGCTAGGGGGTATTCGCGAAAGGCTGAAAACTCAGCGGAGCGAAATCTACCAAAAGCTGAATAACATCATGCAGCAGCACAGTAATGCTATTCAGGAGGCGGTGATTACACAGCGAGGCGATCGCTTCGTAATTCCAGTTAAAGCACCTCAGAAAGACGCCATCTCGGGCATCGTTCATGATGCGTCCACCAGTGGGGCCACGTTGTATGTAGAACCCAACAGCATCGTTCCAATGGGAAACCGCCTGCGTCAGCTACAGCGGCAAGAACAGGTCGAAGAAGAAGCTATCTGTCGGGCTTTGACCCAGAAGGTTGCTGACATTCACGACGACCTAGAAGATTTGCTTCGCATCGTGACTGTGCTTGATTTAGCCTCTGCTAGAGCACGGTATGGCTATTGGCTACAGGCCAATGCTCCCCGCTTCGTAGACGATGGAGAGCAAACAACCCTGCGACGGCTCCGGCATCCGCTCTTGGTCTGGCAGCATCAGCACGAGGAGGGTAGCGAAGTCGTGCCAATCGATATCGTGGTCAATCCCCGTACGCGCGTTGTTGCTATTACCGGACCAAACACCGGGGGTAAGACCGTCACGCTAAAAACTCTAGGACTAGCGGCGCTGATGGCGAAGGCGGGTATGTTCATTCCAGCCAAGGAACCTGTAGAAATTCCCTGGTTTGATCAGATTTTGGCCGATATTGGGGATGAGCAGTCCATTGAACAAAGCCTGTCTACTTTTTCAGGACACATCAAGCGAATTTGCCGAATTTTAGCGTCCATTCAGGAACAGCAAGACGGCCATCAGGCATCGGGAATTAAGGCTCAAGCGCTAGAGAATGAAAGCCAAGCGCTAGAAGATAGCCGCCAAGCGTTAGAGTCCATGCCCTCATCCGCCGCCGCAAACGTTCTCGTCCTCTTGGACGAAGTGGGTGCTGGTACTGATCCTTCTGAGGGCAGTGCGTTAGCGATCGCCCTTTTGCGTCATCTCGCGGAACAGGCTCGGTTCACGGTAGCGACAACTCACTATGGAGAGTTGAAGGCGCTGAAGTATGAGGATGAGCGCTTTGAGAATGCCTCCGTAGAGTTCGACGATGTCAGTTTATCGCCAACCTATCGTCTCCTTTGGGGAATTCCAGGCAGGTCCAACGCGCTAACAATCGCACGTCGATTGGGATTAGACGACACCGTCGTAGAACAAGCGAAAACCCACGTGGGGCTTGATAGACAGCAGGATGTCAATCAGGTGATTGCGGGGCTGGAGGCTCAGCGCAAGGAGCAAGAAGAGAAGGCTGATAATGCTGCCGGGCTGTTGGCAGAAACGGAAAAGCTGCATCGGGAGGTTTCTCGCAAAGCCGCCTTTTTGCAAGAGCGCGAGCGCGAACTACAGCAGCAGCAGGAACAGGCGGTACAGGCCGCAGTTGCGGAGGCCCGTAAGGAAATTGCGCGGGTGATTCGGCGATTGCAGCAGGGAGATGCCTCTGCCCAGGATGCTCAGAAAGCGACAGAAGCCGTTGGCACCATTGCGGAGAAGTATCAACCTAAGGTTGAAGCCCCGAAATCTAAACCCGGGTACAAGCCAAAAGAGGGCGATCGCGTCCGCATTCCCAGTTTGGGTCAAACGGCTGAGGTCCTGAGCGATCCGGATGAGGACGGTCGGCTCATGGTGCGATTCGGTCTCATGAAGATGACGGTAGGGCTAGAAGATATTGAATCGCTGCACGGGGAAAAGGCTGAACCGCCGAAACCGAAGGTGACTGCTCCACCCCCGCCATCGGTGCAGCCAGAAGCCCCAGCCGTGCGAACGTCTAGAAACACCTTCGATTTGCGCGGGATGCGGGTTGCTGAAGCCGAAACAAAATTGGAAGAGGCGATCGTCAGCGCTCGGGGACCCATTTGGATCATTCACGGTCACGGCACAGGTAAGCTGCGTCGTGGCGTGCAAGAATACCTCAAACGCCATCCACAAGTTCAGCGATTTGAAGCAGCAGAACAAGCTGACGGCGGAACAGGTGTAACGATCGCCTATTTTTAGTGCAATAATGCAGCGTCAAGCTCGAAATTGTGTATCCTTGCCGGAACAGGGGGCGATCGCTGTTTGGGTAATTGAAATGATGTCTTGCGGAAACAGAGTTTTCCGGCTCATGCCATTCCCGAAAGCCGTACCTGAATTCGGTTTCTCACCGCTAACCAATCACCTAGACTAGGCAGTATTGAGTTAAGTTTTTTATCAATGCCTGTTATTCCCACACTTCTCACATTCGTTATCTTTGCCTGGTCTTTTCTGATTATTTTGGGGCAGTTAGGCAGTTAGGTCATATAAGCGGCAGGCAGAACAGTCCTTGGTAGCAAGGATGGGAAAGTCCCCCTGAGATTCTGTTTTGTCACAACTGTTAGGCGGCGCGATCGCCCAAGTCGCTTGCACCTACGTCCAAGGATCGCTACTAGAAGCAGACGTTCCTGACTCCGATGATTCCCCGGCCTCACTGGGCACAACAGTCTGATTAGGGACTTGTACAGCCGTTTGTCCAGAAGCTGCAATTTGAGCTTCCACCTCTTCTCGATTCATCGACACAGAAGCTATGGGAGTCGTTGTGGTGTTTTGGGCATTGACGGTGATGGTGTCTGCACCCGGTATGCTAACAGGTGATTTCTGTACCTGCTCTCGCATCCAGGTTTGGAACATCTCATCGAGTAAGCGCTGTTTTGTCGTATCGTCGAGTTGCGCTGGAAAAAATTTGTCTAGCTTCACCACTACATACCATTCCCCAATCCGTTTGGGAGGCCAAATTTGACCTGGTTTGCTGACTGAAAGTAGGCCTGCTAGCGCCGGGTGAGGCACACTAAGCTCTACTGGACCAATAAGGCCACCCGTCTTAGATTCCTGCCCCTCAGAGTATTCTCGTGCCAAATCAGCGAACGACTGACCATCATCATGAATACGAAAATAGAGTTCTTGGGCGAGGCCGACCTGCGTAGTCCGAATAAGGGAGTAGATAACGCGGTCTAAACGGCTCTTACGCTGCAAGAAGTAGGAATCAACTTCGTTGCCAAACGTCTGATCTTTAAACTTGGCAAGCTTTTTCTCTCGTGATGCGGTTGTACGGATTAGGTCAGGTGTGCCGTATTGCTGCTGTGCCCATGCATTCGCTTCTTCTGGGCTGTTGATGTTGTTGCGCTGGCAAAACTCTGCTTCGGCTGCTTGAACTTCTTCAGGAGTCAGCGAAATATCTACGATCGCATCATCAATAATGACCTCCTGAATGACCCGCGACAGGAGGTTGGTTTTACTTAGTAAGGGGACTAGTTCGTCTGACTGAAGAATGCGATCGCCGACTTTAAGCAAATCCATAAAAGTAACCGATAGATACGTTGATATCCGTCCATAACCCTATCTCAAGTTACCCACCTCTCTCCGGAGAGTCTTGCTTAGATTGTCAAAATTTATTGTCTAAACCAGTCTTTTAACGGTGGACAGGAGTGCTAGGGATAGAGCAGATGGGATGCGGGTGTCGCTTCTCCCCTATTCTGGACGTTTCCGTGCTTTTGACTTCCGATATTGTTGGGTAGAAACCAAGTGATGTTTGTTTACTGACATAGGGCATAGCTAGCAAGTTCAACCAGTCGGTGTCTCAAGGTTTCGAGGCCGAGACGCGATCGCGCCGAGACAAATACGGCGTTGGGAAATTCTTCTTTAGCCAGGGTGAGGGCCTCGCTGTCTACCTGATCTAGCTTGTTAAAGGCGAGCAATATTGGGCCAGGGGTAATTGGCATTTCTCCCAAGATCGTCATGACTGAGCGAATCTGGTTTTGCCAGGCAGGATGGGACAGATCGACCACGTGTAGCAGCGCATCAGCCTCTGTCACTTCCTCTAAGGTGGCGCGGAATGCATCCATCAAGGACTCTGGCAAATCCCGAATAAAGCCCACTGTGTCCGTCAGCACGAGCTGTTTTTGCTCTTGAGCTTCTGCATCCAACACACTCAGCCGTCGCGTCGTCGGATCTAGCGTTGCAAAAAGCTGATCAGCAGCGTAGATTTCTGAATTCGTCAGCGAGTTCAAGAGGGTGGATTTGCCCGCGTTGGTGTAGCCCACCACAGCGATAGAAGGAATGTCGGTGCGTTGGCGACGCTGGCGAAGGCGATCGCGGTGGGCTTGAAGCTGATTGACCTCCCGCTGTAGGCGTGAGATCCGCCTTTGAATCGCTCGCCGTTCGGTCTCTAGCTTCGTTTCACCAGGCCCTCTTGTCCCGATACCGCCCCCCAGTCGAGACATCGCCTGTCCGCGTCCAGTTAGACGGGGAAGTTGGTACTCCAGCTGCGCTAATTCAACCTGTAGCTTACCGGCTCCAGTTCGCGCCCGCTGAGCGAAGATGTCTAAAATCACCTCTGTCCGATCCACTACGCGCACGCCCATCTGCATTTCTAGATTGCGAACCTGGGCAGGGGACAGGTCACGATCAAAGACCACCAAACTGGCTCCCAAAGTTTGTGCACTCAAGGCAATTTCTTGCACCTTGCCCGCTCCTAGCACAGTCTGAGGATGGGGGCGATCGCGGCGCTGATAGAGCGTTTCTAGCACCTCGCCGCCTGCCGTTTCCACCAAGCGCTCCACTTCCATTAGGCTGTATTGAAATTGGTCCTTCGGCAGGTGTCCTGTCAGTAGACCAACGACTAAGACGCGATCATGGTCCGTATCAACCTGCTGAGCAACAAAAACTCGACGAAATTCCTCTTCAAGGGCCTCAGTCAGTTCAACAAAGTCTTGACGAGCGACCTCTTCTAAAGTGAGCGAATCCGAGACAGTCCAGCGAGCTTCCGGGTGAGGGACTAAATGGGCTAAATAAACCTCTCGTACATATCCTGTGGCTCCCCCACCGCGTCGCTCGAAGCCTTGTCCAGACAAGCTGACCATGACTAGAGAATCCAAACGCTGCATTGCCATCGCGGTTAAATCGCTAGTGCTGGGGGGTTCTTGCTTAAGCTGAGTTGCAATGCAGCGAATACCACACAAACGCTCAGCACCGTAACGCGGTAGCTCTAGCGGTGGAATTTGAGTCTTGCGTGGACTACCAACCCCTACTCGAATCACCTGTCCCCGTCGATTTAGATAGACACAGATCGGTTGGCTCAGATCAGTACTAATCGCCGCTAGCCGCTGAGCGAACTCTGGTGTCGTGAAGCGATCGCCCGGCAAACGCTGATGATACAGCCGTTGAAGCTGCTTCAGCTGACTAGACTTGAGTCCTTGCAAGTTACCGTGAATGGTCTCGATAAGCCCATAACCTCAATTTTTTAGTTAAATCCTATCCTAGTCAATTTTGGAAATGATGGGGTGGGCACAGGAAAAGGCGAGTCTCAAAACCGGAGATCATGAACTGAAGTAATGAGAAAATCTTAAGTTTTTAGGCTTCAAATTTCCTCTATCTGCTATTCCCTAGTCCCTGTACCTTATGCGCTATTCTCTATTCCCAGTGCCTTGTACCCTATTCCCTCGCCGCATTTATTCAAAAAGAGGGTTTGATATTTAGACAATTTCGGATTATAAATCTGCTATCGCTATGCTGCGATAGCTGACCTTTTGGCTATTTGTGAAAAACTGTTGCTGTTGTTCAACAGTGCTGGAGGTTTGCATTTTAATAAGACGTCATTCTGGGTGGTTAGCCCTGTTGGGAATATGAGCACAGATATTAATTCTGAAACGACAGTGCCTGAGGTACCTAAAGTACCCGAGACTGATTATCAGTCGGTTCACACTGAGACGATTGAAGACGAAGAGACCAATCCACAGGTTCAGGAGATTCTGGACAAAGTGTCTGGGGTCTTAGCCAATCTGCCTGACTATGTAACGGACTTTTTCAAGGAGTATCAGCGCCCCTTGATCACGGTAGGTCTTATTTTGACAGCATTTGTCTCTGTCAAGCTGCTGCTGGCAATTCTCCATGCAGTCAACGAAGTTCCTCTACTCGCGCCAACCTTTGAACTGATTGGCCTAGGTTACAGCGGTTGGTTTGTTTATCGCTTCTTGCTTAAGGACGTCAATCGCCAGGAACTGACTGAGAACTTTACATCACTAAAAGACCAGGTTCTAGGCAAACGCATTTAAGCACTTGACCGACCTTTTGCTCAAGCAGCGCCTTGCAGGGATAAATTTTCTATATTCCTGCAAGGCGCTTTGTTTGTTAAGGTCAGTGCGAGTTAAGGCAACCCTGTTGTGGCTTCAGTCATCTGGCTATGGGCTAGGCACCTGGATACCCTTGGGTGCACGAGCCTAAAGGACTAAATCTATACCCATGTGCCTCATTGCTTGAGGGCGATCGCGGCCTGCTTCAGCGGAGTCAACAGCGATAAGGGTACCTTCAACCCGTTCAGTCCCGTTGCTGCCTTGCTCTTATCTTCTGAGGGACCGTGATAATCACTGCCACCTGTCATGAGCAAATCGTGCTGGGTACACAATTCCTCAAGCTTGCGTTCATCGCTAGGGCTGTGATTGGGGTGATAGACCTCAATACCCATCAAACCTGCCTCCATTAGTTCAGGCAGGACGGACTCGACAGTGCCGCCACGGAACAGGTAAGGATGTGCCCATACGGGGACGGCACCGCAATCGAGCAAAAGCTGAATGCCGTCTTCAGCAGAAAACTTTTCATACTGCACATAAGCTGGGCCGCCGTCTCCAATCCACCGAGTAAAAGCTTCTTGGGCATGGGTAATGTAGCCTGCTTTTACGAGCGCTTTGGCAATGTGGGGACGACAGGGGGCCATGTCTCCCGGCATCGCTGGGAGCTGAATGGGGTACCCCAGCTCAGCTAGCTTGTTAGCCATTGCCTGAGCTCGACGCTTACGTCCCTCAATACGAGCTTTTAGGGGATTTTCAAGCTGAGCTCGGTTAGGATAGTAGCCGAGAATGTGAAGCGATCGCTCCCGATGAACCGTGCTGAGTTCCAATCCTGGAATAATTTCTATCTGATCGCCAGCAGCTTCAATGGCTTGCTCCCAACCTGCTAAGGTGTCGTGATCCGTGATAGCCATTGCTTTGACCCCAGCAGCGATCGCCGACTCAACTAATTCTTTCGGAGTAAGTGTGCCGTCAGAGCAGGTGGTATGACAGTGCAGCTCTAGCATGATTCATCAGTCCCCAACTGCTTGAATACCTCTTCAATAATCGACTTTGCTTTGTTATCTAAAACTAGCCAGTCAACATCATTGATCTCTTGATCAATCAGTGACGTATCGATGCTGACAGACCCCTTTGATACAGGATACTGCTCAAAGCAAACGCAATAGCATAGTTGCCAAACATCTACGATGCGCTCCTGGTCTTTATGAGTCAGATGCAGTTCGTAGCCTGGGAAAGGCTGAGGCAAGCGAGTCAGCTCTGTTCGAATGTCGTCAGCCTCTTCAGGAGTCGCATTACTCAACTGGGCCTGTAGTTCTTTAAATCGCTGCATTTCAGAGGCCGCAACGCTGTCCGGCCATAGCTGAGTCTCGTGATAGCTTCCTTTCCAATCAGAGTCGTCGAGATGCTTACGAATGTTGTCGATGATGCGAATGAGCGCTGGTTGCATCAGCTGGTCAGCCAGCAGTCGAGTTTGGGGATCTTTAAATTTCAGCATCAATTTTGATAGACCTCTGTCTCTAGCTTAGCGGGAAAAAATGGGGAGATTTAGAGGACAGTCAAGCTTGTGAAAGCGAATCAGTTTCTTGGTCAGTGGATGAACGAAGTTTAGCCAATTCAATTTGAAGATTTTTCAGTAGAGGCACTTGTGCTTTAAGGATGTACTGCTTTGCTTTATTGAATCGAAACCAGCGGGCCTGATCCACCTCTGGAAATTCTTGAAACTTACCTGATTTTGGCGGCCATTCCATCTTGAAAGTGTTGCTGTAGACCTTCTCAGGGTCGCAATCTCCTTCAAACGCCCAGACTTTCACACGTTTGCTGGACTGCCTAATTTCGGGCAGCTCTAGAAAGGGAGCCTGAGGGGTGAGGCTGGTTTCTTCGGTGAACTCACGGCAAGCTGCGACGAATAAATCTTCACCGGGTTCGACAAGGCCCTTAGGAATGGTCCATACACCCAAATCGCGTCTTTTCCAAAACGGTCCTCCTGGATGTACCAGCAGAATTTCTAGTCCCTTGGGACTTTGCCGATACATCAGAAGTCCAGCACTCTGTTTAGCCATGCTTTTGACAAATTCGACGGGGCTGTGCAACGGCAGGGGCGATCGCTGTCAGAAGCATGACAGGAAGCAGTTCTGTAAGCAGCCACTTTCGCAACAGTAAGCAGCATTCGTTTAAATCTAGACAGAGGGACTGTAGGTTCAACAGAAGGATCTGAAACCGATGACCGATTTTCTGCAAAAGGGCGTTGAAAAGCTGACCGCGTTGTTTCCTGCCGCCATCTTCTATAAACCAATTTCAGAACGGATGATGGCCCTAACCATTGATGACGTTCCGGTTCCCGAAGCGTCGTCTCCCTGTCCGACCCGATGGATTTTGACTGCAATTGCAGAGCATAACCAGAGTGTATCGAATCAGGAGGAGAACGTTCGGGCAACTTTCTTTGTGATTGGCAGTCATCTCAACGAAGATCGGACGCTGCTCACCGACCTGGTGGCGCAGGGGCATGAGGTTGCTAATCATGGATTGATAGATACCTGGCCTGCCCTCCAATCGAAGATGCGCTTTACGGAAGATTTTAGACGGACTCACGACCTGCTTACGGAGCAGATCCCTAGCTGTCCCATTCGCTGGTATCGTCCAGGCCGAGCTTTCTACACGTCTCAGATGCTAGAAACCGTTCAGCAAACAGAGGGGTATGAACCTACTTTTGCCTTGGCGTCTATGTTGCCTTTGGACACATTACCGGGAGGCGGCAATCCAAGATTGACAGCTCGATACGTTGCGCAGCACGTTTTTCCGGGAGCCATTCTGTTGCTTCATGGTGGTTCAGTGGCGCGATCTCGCAATACCGCAGCGGCACTCCGCCTGATATTGCCGAACTTGCAATCACAAGGCTATCGGGTCACCACGCTGAGTCATTTATGGGATCAATCACCCGACAACGACCGCTCCATTTAATATTTACCTTTCAATCTTTAACATTCTCTCAGGAAAATCTCAGACTAACCGGTCGAAAGTGTTTTGTAATATGATGGCTAAAAATTGTTTCCGGCCCGTCTGATTTTCATTTAGACAGACCGTCTTTCTATTTGCTAAGGGAGTAAATATGAACGCAAAATATTTTAGTGCGATCGCAATCGCTGCGACCCTAACTGTTGGTACTGTCGGTTGTGGTGGCTCTGCCGTTGATCCTTGTGCTGGGACTACTGAAGAGGTAGATCCTGGTGTGGCTGATCCCTGTGCAGCTGACCCCTGCGCGGCTCCTGAAGAAGATCCTTGTGCAGCTGACCCCTGTGCAGGCAGCTAATTACTGACGGTGTAGCAATAACTCTATTGAGAACTACCAGCCCATGAGTGATGCGCTCGTGGGCTTTTTAGTGCTTCAGGAAATTTTCACCGGCTGGTGAATGGTCAATCATTCCTCAGAAGCGCTAGTGTGATCAGGTGGCTTTCATTCATGGCTATGACATCCAACCGCGATCGCGACCTCCAAGAAGAAATGCAGCGCTTGATGGCAGAAGTTGAGACCGGATATGCACCTGCCCAGAGCAATCAGGGCGCTCAACGATCTCAGGTGAAAACCAAGCCCAGCAATAAAGGATTCTTAGCTAAGCTGAAAGGCAACCTTCTACTGCCGATCTGGATTCTAGCGATTCCCTGGAGCCAAGAAATTATTGATCAAGTGGTCTTTGCTGGAAATTGGAACCTACCAATTCATCCTCGCAGTCTAGATGGCGTTGCGGGTATTTTCCTATCGGCGTTTTCCCACAGTGGGTTCATACATCTGATTAGTAATACAATCGGATTTCTAATTTTTAGCTGGCTGATTCTCGCCAAGAGCCGCCGTGATTACTGGGTCACCTTTGGTATTGGCTACTTGGGAGGAGGCGTGGCTAGTTGGCTACTGGGACCAACAAGTGTCCATGGGCTGAGCGGCGTCGTTTATACCTTGTTTGGCTATTTGTTGGTCATCGGGTGGCTAGAGCGACGTTTGGTTCCCCTACTCATTTCTGTTTTCGTTCTGGTTAATTACAGCGCTACCCTCTGGGGAGTTCTGCCAACGCAGCCCATGGTTGCTTGGTGGGGACATCTTTTTGGGTTAATACTGGGAATTTTTGCGGCGATCGGGATCTACCAGGAGCCTGAAGCCAAAACATAGAACTTTATAGCAGGCAAATCCTGAAAAGTTATAGGTATAGCCGTCGTTAGTTCCGTTATGTCAAGACGGCGAGCCCTTTGCGATGTGCATCAGTACCGGATGCTGTTGCGTGCACAAGCCTAAATGGCTAAAGCTATACTGTGCTGACTATAGCGGCATGCATTTCAATCAAGCACACCCTACTCCCCACTCCCTTAAGACACTGAGATGTACTTGACCAAGTTGCACAGGGCTATAAAAATAAAAGGCGATCATCCCCTCATTCCATGAGATCTGTTTTCGCTCAAAGTAAAACCGGCATCAAACGGTTAATCGACGACCTTGATTCGCCCTTGACTAAGAGCCTCATACACACGATCCAGCTGCCTTTTATCGGCAGGCGAAAGGCTACGCTGTGAGAACAACTGCATCAAAAGCTGCTGATCGTAACGAGTTAGACGACGGGTTGCAAAGATGTTTTCGATGGTGTTTTCGAGGGTAGTCATGACTCAAAGATGCTCCTGGCGATAAACTTGCAGATTACACAGGTTTTGGTAGAAGACTGCTGGAACTCCCCTCTGTCTAATCAGCGCTCAAGGGGCTGTAACAGCCGTGAAAAGGCAGTGTTTCAACTACAAGAAGGTCCATTCAAAATGACATTGATGGTGATATCTCACTGATGGCGATATCCAATGTGTTTGGACAGGCATATAAGCGGTTTTGAGTGTTCGATATCTGGCCTCAACCTCTCAATACACTCGTTTGAATTGTGCGTTATTGCATATTGTCAATTGAATAGTGATGTATCTATTAATGCATCAGTGTTAAGGCGCATGTTTTATCGACGAATTCTCAAATGCATTCATGTTTAAGCGATTCCGCTTACGGATAAATGGCTGGACCTTACTGAAAAAAGAATAAACTCTTGTTAGTTTTTACGCAAACATTTCTGTCTAGTGCTGATATATACGGAAAGAGAGGACATGTTCATGCCCTCTCTCTTTTTCCTCAATAGAGGATCTCTTAATGGGAGCTTTAGACTGCCGCTAGCTCAGGCGTTGGGCGCTTGCTGTTACGAATGCCTTCGATCGCCTCGGCATAGTCAGGAGCTTTGAACACAGCAGATCCCGCGACAATAGCGTTAGCGCCTGCTTCAAGCACTTGCCATGTATTGTCAGGCTTAAGGCCACCATCCACTTCAATCCAGGGATCTAAACCGCGCTCGTCGCACATTTGACGGAGCTTCTGAATCTTGGGAACAACGTTAGGGATGAATTTCTGTCCGCCAAAGCCAGGGTTGACACTCATGATCAATACGAGATCACACAGCTCAAGCACGTATTTAATCAGTTCAAGGGGGGTAGACGGATTTAGCACAACACCTGCTTGCTTGCCCAACTCGCGGATTTGGCCTAATGTTCTGTGCAGGTGAGGGGATGCATTGTGCTCAGCATGAACCGAGATGATGTCGGCTCCCGCTTTAGCAAAATCCTCAACGTACTTCTCAGGCTCGACGATCATGAGGTGAACATCTAGCGGCTTCTGAGTAACAGGACGCAGTGCCTTAACAATGAGAGGACCAATCGTAATGTTGGGAACAAACCGACCATCCATTACATCAACGTGAATCCAATCGGCTCCTGCTTCATCAATGGCACGGACTTCATCACCTAAACGACTGAAGTCAGCCGACAAAATTGATGGAGAAACAACAACCGATTTTTGTGACTGGGTATGGATCATAAGTGCGGCCCTCTCCTAGAATGCTTTAGTATTCATCGTAACAAAAACTTTAGGCTTTTCAACAGAACTTATCTTTCAAATTGGGTTTACTTTTAGCCCTGTTTACCTCTGAATGCGTAGGAGTAATCTCTTTAGAAAAGCTACTGCGAGCTACTTACTATCAAACTTTTCAGCATTTAGAGGACTGTAAACGGTATCAAAATCAAACAGTAGGGAGTTATTTAGTAAAACGGCGGAACCCAGTCCAAAATTACGCTGTTCTTTAAGTGCTTCCATTGTTTGAACCTGGCGAAATGCGATCGCCGATAAAAAAATGAGTGAGCTGAGGCTGAAACTGTTATCGACCGATGACAAGTTTTACTTAACTTTGTCCTAAATCTGCACCGTCAAACTGCATTTGTAAGCGTTAATGGTTGAGAGAACGCCACACTGCTGCTTTGGAGTTTGAGGTTGAATGGATTCACGGAAACTTAAGGCGCTCCTGCGCAATTGGCAAACCTATTGTTTGGGAGTTGCAGGGGTTGCCGGAGTGGGATTGCCTGCTCTAGCACTGTCTTCATCTGTTGGAGTAGGAGGCATTGATGCGCTTAGATTACACAGCGCTCCCTACTTTTTGACGGGGGAGAAGATCGCAATTGGACAAGTTGAAATTGGCCGCCCTAGCCAGTTTGGACTTGACAAGGTTGCCGATGCAGACCTGCCTGTGAAGGTGGATCGGGTTTTTTTCCTCGATCAGCAGCCAACGCCTAACCAATATGTAGATGGTCATGCTGCCAATGTTGCTAGCGTGATGGTCAGCCAAGATAAGACGCTAACGGGAGTCGCGCCAGACGCGCACCTGTATGCCGCAGCGGTGGGCCCCATCCGAGGTCGGAGTGGGCAACCCGAAGAATGTTTCGCCTCTCAGCAGTTGGCTTTGAGCAATGGAGGCGATCTACGAGCCATTAACTTCAGCTTTGGTGAATCGTTGGGGCGTGATCCTCGTCCTGATGCAGTGCTGGATGGCAATGCGTTGCTAACGCTTTGTATAGACTGGTCTCAGCGGGTTCACGATGTCCTATATGTCGTGGCAGGCAATCAGGGCGGCGGCGGCATTCCCATTCCTACTGATAACTTTAACGGTCTCAATGTGGCCTATTCTCGGGCAGTAGACGGGCAATTCGCGAAGGTTGACTTTGCAAATCTCAGTAGTGAACCTGACTTTCGACCTTTTCGATCGCAAGTCCCTGAAAGTAACGTTGGCGATCGCCGCTCTGTCAACATCGTTGCGCCTGGTAGCCAAATCGAGGTGATTAATCCTGACGGGGATTTTCGTACCGTTAGCGGTACTAGCTTTGCAGCACCCCATGTCACAGCCACAATTGCTTTGCTGCAGCAGTGGTCTGATCGACAGATTCGTTCGGCTGATTGGAGCTTAGACGCCCGTGAACCGATGGTTATGAAAGCAGTCCTGCTCAATTCTGCGGACAAGCTTGAGGATGCAGGGGACGGTTTGTTACTGGGAATGACGCGCACACTGTACGACGAAAGTAATCTCACTTGGCTAGAGTCGGATGCTTATCGCGATCGCAGTCGGCCATTGCACAGCGATCTAGGAACGGGACATTTGAATGCCTATCGGGCGCTACAACAGCTTCAGGGAGGACAGTGGTCCAGCAACAACTCAGTGCCCGTTATCGGTTGGAGCTATGGCACAACTGAGTCTCCCCTGCCACCCGATTTGCCCCGCACAGAAGATGCGGTTCTGTATCAAGACTATGTGTTTGATGTTCCACTACAAGGCGGGAGCTATCTTTCAGCAACCCTTGCTTGGGAACGTTTAGTCGTCTTGAATGATGAGAATGGCAACGATGTTTATGACTTGGGTGAATCGTTTCAGAATCGGGGTTTGAACAATCTAGATCTTTATTTGATGCGGGCTGAAGATGACAATATCGCCGACAGCGTATGGTCGTCTATTAGTCAGGAAGATAGCTTGGAGCACATCTTTACCCAGATTCCTGAGACGGGGACCTACAAACTTCGGGTTGTCTATCGACAGCAGATCGAAGATGAGTTGGCTCAAGACTATGCCTTAGCTTGGTGGGCTGTGCCTGCTGGGGAAGCCAACTAACCTGCTTGCTGGTTTCGGGCAGACAGGTTTGTTAGGGTAAAGCGAGAGCACCAATAGAGATAATAAGCATGACGTTTTCTCAAACTGCGGGTATCTCGGTTGAAAAGTCGCCTGGTCGCGATCGCTTAGACGCTTTAGGTGTCTTTGATTGGCCGGTTTGGGGCAAAGAGGCCTCTACTTTTCCATGGACCTATGATGACTCGGAGACCTGCTACTTCCTAGAGGGAGACGTCGTTGTTACCCCAGAAGGCGGAGACCCCGTCAGTATGAGTCAGGGGGATTTGGTCACGTTTCCTGCCGGGATGAGCTGCACTTGGGACATTCGCTCTGATGTCAAAAAGCACTATTCTTTCAGTTGATCTTTAACTGTTAAGGACGATCGCATCGCTCCCTCACTCATTTACATCGTCATTTACACTTCGGTTTCATGCGTTTTCTATTTCAAGGGTACCGTCACTTGCTGACTCATCCCCGATACGGCATCTGGGTGATGCTGGCGTCGCTACTGTATCTCATTAGTCCCATCGACCTGTCGCCCGACTTGATGCCGCTATTGGGACAAATTGATGATGTGGCCTTGATTGTACTGATCCTTTCGGTCGCGAGTCAGTGGCTCGGTCAACAGTTTCTCCGCCAGCCCGCGTCTGAGTCTGCGGCAGACATGAACCGGGATGGAGAAGCCGTTCGGGAAACGGTGGATGTGAAAGCCGTTGAAGTGGATGCAACAGAAATTTGATGTGGGAAGTCTAAACGCATAGGCGTGATTCAGGATTGAGGGCGCAAGGGCAATAGCTCCTGCAGGGATGCTAAGAGCTTGATGCGGACAAAATCAATCTGACCTGTAGCGTTGATCTTGAAGATCCAGGCGGTGTTGACTTTGAAGACTAGCGCCTTAACTTGGCCGATTACGGTGATTTGAGAGCGATCGTCTGCCTGTTCCCCCGCCACCTCTTGGGGATACGCCTGCATTCCCTCAGCTTCACGATGTAGATAAGCGCTGATAGCTTCAGTTCCCTCGATCAGTTCTTCGAAGGGAGGCTTCATCTGCCCAGTCTCCGAGAAGAGAGCCGCCGTTGCCTCAAAATCCCCATTATTAAAGGTTTGAAAATAACGCTCAATCGTCTGCTTCTGCTGAGGCGAAGCAATCTCTTCCAATATCAACGGCATTCAGAACCTCAGTTATCTATTCAAGCACCTCCACAAGAATAGGCAGACATCACTAACCCAGCATCTTTCTAGGACAGGATTTTGGGCAAATCCCTACTTCATCACACTCCACCTTCCAGGCTCACTTGAACAAAAACTGCTGCTATTGGTTCGCTATACAATGCAAGCGAGGTCGCAGGCAGGGGCTAGACAACATGGAACGAGTCAGAATGAATGTGTATGGCAGGGTACAGGGAGTCGGTTTCCGCTACAGCACACAAGTCAAAGCTGCCCAGTTGGGCCTGACTGGATATGTCAAGAATCTTCCGAACGGCTGCGTCGAGATCGTTGCGATAGGTCACTCTGAAGCACTTGAGCAGCTACAGGCATGGGCAGAAGTTGGTCCTGCTGCTGCTCAAGTCCAATCTGTAGAGGTTGTAGCAGAGCCAACTGCTGAAGCATTGACCGGTTTTTCCATCCGGCGATAAGTTTGAATAATTCATAGGGGAGATAGCACAATGGCAGGCCACATCGTACAAATCAGTCTGTCTGGCGGGGGATTGCCTAAGACAGCCGTTCCTGAAGCGGAGATTGTTGAAAACGGTCTGGTTGGCGATAAGCACAATCACCCCAAGATCCACGGTGGGCCTGAAAAAGCGGTATGTCTCTGGTCGTTAGAAGTCATTGAAACGCTCCAGCAAGAGGGACATAACATTGCGCCTGGGTGTGCCGGAGAGAACGTCACGATCGCGGGATTAGATTGGCCTGAAATCATTCCTGGCAAGCGCCTGCAGCTTGGGCACGAGGTTTTGTTAGAGATTGCCAGCTACACCACCCCCTGTCGTGCCAATATGCGCTGGTTTGCTGATAAACGCTACAGCCGGATTCACCAAAAGCATCACCCAGGCAGTAGCCGAGTATATGCCCGGGTTTTGCAGTCTGGCAAAATTCATGAGGGAGATCCGGTAACCCTCACCCCAACTGCTTGATACAGCATCAGTAGAACAGCGAACATTCACCATTCGAAAAACTCTCTGTAAACTAAAAAGGCCTGCTCTTACGATCGCTGTACATTTTGGTCTGAACAGGACTCATATACTGTTGTGTCCGACGCTGTCGTTATAGCAGCGCCGGATTTGTTTAACTGAGATCTTGCACTAGTACATCGGCATCCTACATTTGCCCCTAAATCCTCCAATTTTGGGGGACTTCGACCTCAGAACCCCCCAAATTTGGGGGGCAGGGGGGCAAGTCAGGCAATATCGGGACAACTGCAAGATCTGAGTTTAAGGCGTGATTGGTTTGCGATCGCTGCTCAAGCGGTTAGAAGGTGTTATCAGGAGAATTGCATGATTCAAAACACGTCTCGTCCTTCACCCCAAAGAATTGTCAAACGCGACGGAGAGTCTCCGGACATCATTCGCTTAGGAGATCCCCATTCGCCTTGGCGGGATTTATATCACCTGCTGCTGACTATCTCATGGCCTGGCTTTGTCATTATCTTGCTGTTGGCGTATCTCCTGATCAACGGGGCGTTTGCGCTGGCGTATTGGCTGGGAAAAGATGCGATCGCCAATGCTGATCCCAACTCTTTTCTAGACGCATTCTTTTTCAGCGTGCAAACAATGGCCTCTATCGGCTATGGGGCGATGTATCCCCAAACCGATTATGGCAATTGGCTGGTCGTCATTGAGTCCTTTGTGGGGCTATTATTCATCGCGATGGCAACTGGGATGATCTTTGCTCGCTTTTCGGTGCCGACGGCCAGAATTCTGTTCAGCAACTACGCGCTGATTGCACCTTTCAACGGGTTACCGTGCCTCATGTTTCGCACGGCTAACAAACGCCGCAACCGGATCCTGGAAGCACAGCTCTGGGTCACATTAGTGCGCGATGAGTTTACGAAAGAGGGTGATTTATTTCGGCGGTTCTATGATTTGGAATTAATCCGTGCCCACACTCCCCTATTTGCCCTAACGTGGACAGCCATGCATCCGGTCAACGAGAACAGTCCGCTTTACGGAGCCACGCCTGAGTCCCTGCGTCGAGATCACGCAGAAATTATCGTCATCATTACCGGCATCGATGAAAACCTGTCCCAGACCATTCATGCTCGCCATTCTTTTGTAGCCGATGAAGTCCTTTGGAACTTCCGCTTCAAAGATGTTTTAGGGTGGACAAAGGACGGTCGCCGCGCTATCAATTTCAACAATTTTGACGAGGTTTACCGCATTGATCCTGAGAATGGCTATGCGCTTACGCAGGAACCGTTCGAGGATACTGCTTCATCAAAGTCTGTACTTGTTCGGCGTGGTAAGAACTCCGAGTAAGCGGTGAAGAGACGACTTGCAAAAAGCCCATTGCTTCCCCCGCTACGCGCCACTGGTCAAATTGCTCGGGGGGAATAAATGTTTGAACGTTAAGGTGCTTAGCTCCGGGTTGCAAGTATTGACCAATCGTCAGAATATCGCAGTCAGCAGCCCGTAAATCTGCCATCACTTGCCGCACTTCCTCATCGGTTTCGCCTAACCCTACCATGATTCCTGATTTGGTATAGACCCACGGTGCCAGCTCGCGACAGCGACGCAATAGCTCAACGGACTGTTCATAGTTTGCCTGGGGACGCACACGGCGATAGAGACGAGGGACCGTTTCAGTGTTGTGGTTGAGCACTTCAGGACGGGCTAAAAGAATATCCGCTAGCGCATCCCAGTTGCCGCACAGATCTGGAATTAGAACCTCAATCGTCGTTTTGGCGGATACTTGGCGGATTTCTTCAATGCAGCGGACAAACTGAGACGCACCTCCATCCGGTAAATCGTCGCGATTGACGGCTGTGATAACGACATGGTTGAGCCCCATCCGTCTGACGGCCTCTGCCAAACGCACCGGTTCAGCGGGATCAAGTGCTTTTGGCTTTTTCTCAAAATCAATGTCGCAATAGGGGCAGGCTCGCGTGCAGGCCGGACCCATAATTAAAAAGGTTGCCGTACCTGCATTGAAGCATTCACCAATGTTGGGACAGGATGCCTCTTCACAGACGGTGTTTAACTCAAGGTCGCGGAGTAGGGATTTGACGTTACCGACTCGTTCCCATTGGGGCGCTTTGACTCGAAGCCAATCTGGTTTTACAGCCACGATATTTTCTAACTAATACTGTCTAAGGGTTAATTTGCCTAAAGACCATCCTAGCGGGTGATTTATGGATTTTGAGAGAGCGATCGCGTAAAACCTGAGTTGGATGGCTATATCTCGATGGATACTGGGTGTAACACCAGAGCCACTCGCCGATATCCTTAAGGTATTGATTTACCAAAACCATGCTGACTGACCCACCCATTCGTCGAAGCGTGATGCTTCTATGTTTTGGTGCTGCTGGATTTCTTCTAGCGGCAGAGTGGCGCATGTTGCGATCGCAGTTCGGCATTCTAGTGCCTCTACAACCCTCCCGCATTGGGCGCATTGAAATGGTGCTGAAGCAATCGCCCGTTGCTGGCATCGTACGGCAAACCAAAATTGTGATTCGTCTGCGGTCTCGTAAGTTGGAGCTATTTGAAGCCGATAAATTGATCAAAACTTACGATATCGCAGTGGGGCAAGACGATTGGGAAACGCCCATTGGTTACTTTACTGCTTTGGACTTGCAGAAAGATCCGCTGTGGCAGCATCCAATCACGGGCGAAGCGGTAGAAACGGGGCCAGACAACCCATTAGGCACCCGCTGGATTGGGTTTGCTTACGAGGATGGTTTCCCCATCGGCATCCACGGCACCAATCAGGAAGAACTAGTAGGACAAGCCGTCTCCCATGGGTGCGTCAGGATGCGCGATCACGAAATCCAAGAGGTGTTCGCTGAAGTCGCGATCGGGACTCCCATTGTTGTTCGCCCTGACTGATTAATACAGCTGTGTCAATGCGATCGCGGTTGATCAGTCCGGCAATACTTATATCAGAGGGCAAGGGTCTGCTGACCTACAAGCTGCTTTCGGTACGAATTTGTTTGCTGCTGCCCAGCACTACATTCAATTAGGTCAGGCTGAGGGACGAGTGTATACCTAAGTCTGTAGGAGAGTGTTGCTTTCTGCTGTCTCTTGAGTCGGTGCTGATTCTTACGACCAACTGACAGGCCCAAGCAATTAAGGTTTAAGCTAGTTTAAGAGGCTAGGCAAGCCTTATCCTGTTGATCCAACTCAAGCGGTATGACTGACTCTGCAACAGATACTCCACGGACCGATCCTTCACAAACGAGTTCAGAGGTCACTGAACCCGTTCAGCAGGAGCCGCCTCCTAGCTATGTGAAACTGGCGATGCGAAATATGGTGAGAAAGGGAGGAAAATCCCTGTTTCATTTTGGCCTGACGGTGACGGCTCTGATTGGGCTACTCGTCGGCTTGTCTTATCTGACTCGCTGATGTGAATGCGACAGAACTAACGGTAGAGGTGACGGTTTTCGGAGAGTCTCTGAAGACGGTTGAGGCGATCGCTCCTTCCCAACAGTGGCAGTCTTGGATATCCAACTGGCTAACCGTATTGGCCCCCAACCTATCTCCCATCGGAGCTTATGAACTGAGTCTTCAATTCGTCACTGACACCACGATCGCTCAGCTCAACCGGGACTATCGACAGGTTGATCGTCCTACTGATGTTCTCTCGTTTGCTTCCCTGGATGAAGCTCCCCTAGCGACTGAGATTTTGAACACAATTCCCTTCAATCTTGGGGATCTCGTTATGTCTGTTGAGACTGCCCAGCGACAGTGTCAGCAGCACGGTCACTCGCTGCGGCAAGAACTAGTCTGGCTCGCTAGTCATGGACTGCTTCATCTACTCGGTTGGGATCATCCTGACGAGCCCAGTTTGCAGGTAATGTGGTCGAAGCAGCGATCGCTCCTTGGGTTAATTGGCATTCAGCTAGATGAGTCAGCTTATTTTTTAGAGAAAACCGAGTGAGGTGAAAAGGCTTCTGTCTGTAACCAACAGCACGACAACATACGGAGAACCATGCCAATGATAAATACGGGTTTTCTTGATATCTTGAAGTCTCTACCCAAAATAGTCCCTGTAATTCCAATTATTGATAAAGCCTATGGAATATCCTGTTATTTCCAGACGAGTTTGTAGAAAGGATGTTAGAAGGTCAATGATTGACAGACAGTGTTAGAAGTGCTGACAAAACTGCTACATCTTTTGATTTTCTAGCTCTATGCCTACTCCCTCATCGATTTCAAACCCAGCTCCTATCACTAACGGTTCTGAAAGCTCGTCCGCATTAGAGCGCTCAGATGCCTTTAAGGTAGCCCACAACTTGGGTTCCAGTTTCCTGTACGCTGGGCAGGGCATCTACTATGCGCTGCGAACTCAGCGGAATTTTCGCATTCACGCCGTGGCGTCAATTTTGGTCATTAGTTTGGGCGTCGTCCTCAAGCTCTCCAATGTCCACATTGCGGTTTTAGGGCTGACTTGCGGTGCCGTCATGGCGCTTGAACTCATCAATACAGCCCTGGAAGCAGTGGTCGATCTAACCGTCAAGCAGACTTATCATGAACTCGCTAAGATTGCAAAAGACTGCGCGGCGGCGGCTGTCTTTGTGGCGGCACTAACAGCCATCTTAGTTGGGGTGTGCCTGATCGCACCGCCATTGCTAGAGGTCCTTGCTGCTTACTTTTCGAATTAAGGAGCCTGCTTCATGATCGTTGTTATTGATAACTACGACAGCTTCACCTATAACCTCGTGCAGTACTTAGGTGAGTTAGGTGATGAGTATGCTGTGGCTCAGGAAATTCAGGTGTATCGTAACGACGAGATTTCTGTTGATGGGCTTGCGCGGCTTGAGCCTGATGGCATTGTCATCTCTCCAGGACCCGGTCGCCCTGACAATGCTGGAATTTCCTCAGAGGTGATTCGCCAAATGGGTTCAACTGTGCCTATCTTGGGTGTCTGCTTGGGGCATCAGAGCATTGGTCAAGTCTTTGGTGGCACGATCGCCCCTGCCCGTGAACTGATGCATGGCAAGACCTCGCCTATTAGCCACACTGGCAAAGGCGTCTTTGCCGGATTAGCGAACCCCTTCACCGCAACTCGCTATCACAGTTTGGTGATCAAGAAGGAAACCTGTCCCGAGGTCCTTGAAATCACCGCTTGGGTGGAGGACGGCACCATTATGGGCGTGCGCCACCGAGAATATCCCCACATTCAAGGGGTTCAGTTCCATCCTGAAAGCGTTTTAACCGACGCGGGCAAGACCTTGCTGGGTAACTTTTTGAAGGAACTCAAGGTTGCTACCCCAGTCGCCTCCTGAAATCACTGCCAAGAATTTTGTCCATGCCGCCCCTTTTTGTATACGGGACGCTCAAGCCAGGTGAGGCTGCTTATTCAAAATACTGTGCGCCCTATGTTTCTGAGGCGACATCTGCCTACATGAAAGGCGATTTGTTTCATTTGCCTCAAGGCTATCCAGCGATGACGGACGGCGATCGCTGGGTGCAAGGTGCACTCCTGCAATTAAAAAGCGAACAGGCGATCGCACAAATGGATGCCTTTGAAGACTACAATCCCACTCTGTCCGCAGCCGAGAACCTCTATACCCGCCAGCATCGCCCAGTCTTTGACCGTAATCATCAGCCTTTAGGAACTGCCTGGGTGTATCTGATGCAGCGCGATCGCATCGAACAGTCAACAGGAATTTTATTGCCAAACGGCGTTTGGAGTCAGCAACAATGGCCCAGCATTCAGATCGATGAATAGCCAGGATAGAAAAGATCGCCGGAACGTGATGTGTCATGTCCCAACAGGCCTGACACCAATCTCTACAAAGAATTGATGATTGGGTTTGTCCGGCTTGAACCCTTGCTTACGGCAAGAAACTTCTAAGATAGAGAAACTAACCTTATTTGAGATTTCATGCTCGACCGAATTCGTGCGATCGCCGACCGCCTGACGCCCCGCTTAATCGAAATCCGCCGACATCTCCACAGTCATCCTGAATTGAGCGGACAAGAATATCAAACGGCGGCCTACATTGCTGGGGTGCTTTCCTCCTGTGGCCTCAAAGCTCAAGAATTGGTCGGTAAAACAGGTGTCGTCGCGGAACTTCCCGGTAGTGGTCAGCGCCAAGACATTCTCGCTCTGCGAGCCGACATGGATGCTTTGCCGATCTTAGAGCACACTGATATCGAGTTTGTTTCCCAAAAACCAGGTGTCATGCACGCTTGCGGACATGATGTTCACACCACGGTGGGACTCGGTGTGGCAATGGTATTAGCAGAATTGGATACTGCACTGCCAGGTCCCCTGCGCTTTATTTTTCAGCCCGCCGAGGAAACTGCCCAAGGGGCACGCTGGATGGTGAAGGACGATGTCATGGAGGGCGTCGAGGCCATTTTAGGCCTGCATGTTTATCCCTCTATCCCAGGTAAGAATATCGGCATCCGCTATGGGGCGCTGACAGCAGCAGCGGACGATCTCGAAATCTACATTGTTGGGGAATCTGGACATGGTGCGCGTCCCCACGAGGCCATTGACGCCATCTGGATTGCCTCACAGGTCGTGACGACATTGCAGCAGGCTATTAGTCGAACGCACAATCCCTTACGCCCAGTCGTGCTGACTATCGGGCAAATTCAAGGAGGACGGGCACCCAATGTTATTGCGGACCAAGTGCACCTGACTGGCACGGTGCGATCGCTTCATCCTGAAACCCACCAAGAACTCCCCCAGTGGATCGAATCTATTGTTGCTGGGGTGTGTCAGCCGTTTGGTGCCAAATATGAGGTTAGATATCGAACCGGTGTTCCTGCCGTGATGAATGATCCCACCTTGTCAAAGCTGATAGAAGTTTGTGCTAGAGATGTCTGTGGCCCAGAGCGTGTACAGCTAATCTCAGAGCCTTCTTTAGGAGCCGAAGATTTTTCGGTGTACCTCAATCATGCTCCTGGCAGCATGTTTCGATTAGGAATTGGATTTGCAGATGAGGCTAACTATCCGCTGCATCATCCCAGATTCAAAGTTAATGAAGATGCGATCTCGACAGGTGTAACGACCCTCGCTTGGGCGATGTATCGCTATTGGCAAACCACACAAGCCAAGTCAGCAGTATCCTCATCTATTATCTAATTAGAGCAAAATTTAACTCGGCTAAATTGACTATCCCCTCCCGCGATGGATGGTTAATGATCGCTCCAGCGAGCCTTGCTGTAGGCAAGTCAACACCAAAATCCGAACTTTAAGATTTACACCTAGACCTGGTATCCCGCATGTCAACTTCTACACCCATCCCTATCCTGCTGGTCACAGCTGAGCAATTGAAAACAACCTTTGCTGAAGAAATAGTTTGGATAGACGCAATGGGATTTAGGGCTGAACCTGGGACGTTCTGCTTGCTGCCTGATCCCAACAAAGGGGTTGCCAAAGTTTTAGTGGGTCGTCCTGAGATCCTTGATACGTGGGTTTTAGGAGGATTGTCAAAGAACTTGCCCGTCAGCAAGTATGCGATCGCCAATCCGCTAACGCCTGACGAGGCGACAGCGCTGACCTTGGGCTGGAAACTGGGGCAATATCAGTTCAATCGCTACAAAAAGAATCAGTCGGGAGCGATCGCGGAGCTAGTACCTCCCGACAATGCGGACATAGCCTATGTGGATGCTGTGGTCGAGGCGACTTCTTTGGCCCGCGATCTAATCAACACCCCGGCTAATGACATGGGGCCTGACAACCTCGAAGAAGCCGCTCAAATTCTCGCGGTGACCTACGACGCCGATCTGAAGGTCACCACAGGCAAAACCTTAGAAGCTGAAAACTATCCCATGATCTATGCGGTGGGAAAAGCCAGCGAAACCGCGCCGCGCCTGATCGATCTACGGTGGGGTGATGTGGATGCACCTAAGGTGACTCTGGTAGGTAAGGGGGTCTGCTTTGACTCCGGTGGTTTAGACCTAAAGCCTGCCAAAGGCATGTTGATGATGAAAAAGGACATGGGTGGAGCCGCCCATGTTTTGGGTGTTGCCACACTGATTATGAAGCTCGACATCCCAGTTCGTCTGCGGGTGCTAATTCCTGCCGTAGAGAACAGCGTTTCCGGCAATGCTATGCGTCCGCTGGACGTTATTCCTACCCGCAAGGGTATCACCGTCGAAGTGGGAAACACTGATGCTGAGGGCAGACTGGTTTTGGCGGATGCCCTATCTGAGGCCAGCAACGACAATCCTGACCTGCTAGTCGATTTTGCCACCCTCACCGGAGCCGCCCGTGTCGCCTTGGGGACTGAGCTACCTGCCTTTTTCTGCAACCGCTCAGATCTTATCCAGTCGTTCGAATCGGCCATGAATCAAGCTGATGATCCGCTATGGAACCTGCCGCTCCACTCGCCCTATCGTGATCTGCTCAATAGCAAGATAGCTGACATTTCTAATATCTCCAGTGGTTCTTATGGCGGGGCCATTACTGCGGCCTTGTTTTTGCAAGAGTTTATCAAGCCAGAGATTCCCTGGATTCACATCGATGTGATGGCTTGGAATCTGCGACTGCTCCCTGGACGTCCTGAAGGTGGCGAAGCGATGGGCATGCGGTCTATCTTTGAGCTTATTCGGCAGCAGTTTACTAAAGCCGCAAGCTCGTAGCTAGAGGCAATCAGTTGAGGGTGGTGCTGCGTCTGAGTTGACTGTCGATTTCGATGAGGGGATTAGGCAGCGTTGTCTCAGGATGGGGGCGCTCAACTACTGCTGGCAACGGAGTCAGTAGGGTGTCGTCAACCCAGCCTGAATAGTATCTGACCCGGGTCGTCTCTGCGGAGAGTTCCAGTAGTTCTAGGTCACCCCGGATGGCGTGCCAGTCGATGAAGGGTGCGGAGTTTTCTCGTGGTGGACCAATGCCCTGATCGCCCGCAATGAGATTGTTCAAATGACCATCGAACGGACGCACGAAGCGATCGCCCTGCCAATGCCACCGATGGCCTTGCCAATACAGCGGTACTCGTCCAGCAATTTCGCTCTGTCTAGGCCATCGCTCTAGTGAAGCACCTTGGTCTAGCGTGACCTCCCAGCCCGTTTCTAGCCTGATTTCATAGCGACCCATTGGTGAGTTGCTGACCGCTGTAAGCATCCACCAGAGCACTTCAACCGTCTCCCCAGACGCCACTTCTGCCAGAGTGGCAGCGGGCGTTGGATTCAACAATGAGGCATAAACAGGGACGGTTTCATCCGCTGGGAGCATTGCTTGGGCAATAAATCGCCAGCAGTTCCAGCTATCTAGCTGCTCATGGGTTTGCCAGTCCAAAGAGCAGACCCCATTGCGGGTTCCGACCCAAAGCTGATCGGCATCGATTGCTAGTTGAGACGGGATATGTCCCACCAAAGGACTATTGTGGGGGGTATAAGACTGCATCGTGCCCGTAGTCAAGTCTTTCGAATCAGGCTGGTAGACCACTAGACCCGAAGCTGGAGCGTTGCTCATGCCTTCTCCACTCACCCGAATGCCCATCCATAGGGTCGGCTGCTCTGGATTGCCAGTAAGCGCCAAATCAAGAATCTGTTGAAACTTAATCTCAGAAGGCTGGATTAAGCTGACGGTATTCGTCGCTAGATCATAGTTGACAATGGTGGCAATGCCGTTGAGGCCTTCCCCTTGCTCGAAGGCGATGGTCCACCAGAGGCGATCGCCATACCGTTGCGCCGAGGTGATGCGAGGCAGACCAAGACGGCTGATTTGAGGCACAATATCTGCGCCAGGCAGTTGTTCAAAGGTATACAGCGTATGTTGCTCAGGGGTTTCTTGACCAGGCAGGATGAGTTCTAAAACGACGGACCGATAGTCTTCTGGAAACTCGGCTGAAGTAGGTTTCGGCGTCACACGATACTGGTAAACCTGGTTATCGACCCTCAAAGTCGAAAACTCGTTCTCTCCTCGATGCTGTGCGTCTAGCTGAGCAATCCATTCTTTCCCCAGCCTGCCAGGCTGTACGGTCCACTGACCATCACCTCGGCAGTAGACGAAATCATATTCTCGCGCTTGAAAACGGACGGTCGTTTCATCAATTGCGATAGCTTTAGGCGCATAGTCAAATCGATTGAAGTAGCGATCGCGACCAGAGATGGTTTGCTGCCTGACCGTCTCTAAGGGAAGGTGAATAGCCGATAATGGACAGCCGACTGCTTCAGATAGGTCAGATGGTGCTGGCATCGTGGTGTCGCTGCAGCTACAGAGTAGTCCTACACTGAGGAGAAGGGCTTGTCTGGTCCCCAAACAGGTGAACGGTTTCATGGCGGAGCTGGCAACGGCCTTGTCCTAATTGTGATTTCTATCCAACCAATCCTTCTCCTCTAACAAGGTGGTTAAAGAGTAACCAGTTGGCTGATCCTAGGCGTGAACTCGGTTCGCTAAGCTAAAGCACTAAAGTCGCTTGGCTTTAACTGGAGCACTTTGCACGGACGCTCCACTATCGTGAATCGGTAATTCATCAGAGCACTGTGAGGATGTTAGCAAGCAGAAATGGGCAGTTTTGGTCTGGCTATTGTCTCAAAGCCAGAAAGATGCCGCTAAACCAATGGGTTGAACCCAGTTGGAGGATGTGCGATCGCATCACTGTAAAGCTACACTCCTCGGTATTAGCCGAAAACAACTCAACTGTGATGAAACTTGTCGTAGCCTCGGGTTTGTGTTCTTCCCTAGCGACAGTCAATGTATTTCTGGCAGCCTCTCCAGCATGGGCACAACGCCCCTTTGAGACCTGCTTAACGACGGCAGAAACCCTCTTTAGGGATGGATCTCAAAGCGAGTTGACCGCAATTCGTGCTTGCCAAGGAACAACTGAAGCTGAAGATTTAGCTGCCTGCCTTGAATTGGTTGATCGCCTATGGGTTGACGGTTCAGAGTCAGAACTTGTCGGATTTGAAGCCTGCCAGGTGCAGCGCCTACTGTTTGAAGACGAACTGGATACCCTGCAAACGGGTGCTTATCTCACCTGCCTGCGACAGGCCGAAGAATCGACTCAAGACCAAACGTCTCGCGAACTCATCTCGATTCAAGCCTGCAATGGTCTCACACAACCCGAAGAAGTGGCTGCCTGTCTGCGCCTAGCCGAAAGCTTGTGGCATGACGAAACGGAAGCCGAATTCACAGCGTTGTCTGCTTGCCAAGTTTCGCTCTATTAATACCTGAGACGCCCTCAAGACTGTAGCCGTTGCCAATTCTGGTTAAGACAAGACGGCTATGTAGCAGCATTCATTTGGGTCAAGTACCCCCGTTTCCTGCTTTTCTAAGACCCTGAGATGTACTTAATCAAGCTGCACAGGGCTATGGCTTTAGCGGCAACCACGAGCATATTGACCGGGTGTGACGCCAAGCATCTTCTTAAAGTGGCGATGTAGATGGCTTTGGTCTGCAAAACCCGTTGCCAAAGCCGTATCAGAAATAGCGTTTCCAGATGCCAAAAGCTGTTTGGCTTGATTGACCCGTACATGATTCAGGTAGGCATGAGGGGGGAGGCCAATCTGTTTTCGGAAGGCTCGTAGCAAGCGTAACGGACTGAGATCAACGAGGTTTGCCAGTTCTTGGAGCGGAACATTGCGAGTGTAGTGGCAGTGCAGATACTCTCTCACCCGTTGCACCGCCGCGTTTTCGTGACCCATCGGTTTACTATAGGGACGATTGCTGGCGTAGCCGTGGATGAGTTGGGTGAGACCCCACAGAAAGTGAGATTCTTTTTCTAACAGGGAGACTGAGGTTTCCAGTGTCCGATGAAGGTTAGTCAGATGTCGATTAAGAGAGCTGTCATGAATAACGGGCGATGAAAAATAAGGCAGCGTTGTGGAACGCTCATTCAATTCTTTCGCGGCCTGCTGTAGCCAGTCGATCGCGGGCAGTAGCGTGCGATAGGTCCATCCTGTTTCCAGTACAGCCTGCCCGGTGTGCACTTCTCCAGGGTGAGTAATCACAACACTACCCGCTGGGGCCTTATGACTCGCCCCCCGATAGTCAAACTCCATCACCCCTGACTCAACGATCGCGATACCAAACCCTTCGTGAGCATGGGGTGAGAACGAGTAGGTGATATACGTGGCGTGCAGCATTTCCAGGCCACGCAAGGCTGGGTCACGCCAAAACTTAACACGTTCTTTGGGAGCACCTCGACGATTCATAGACTGACACTGACGAGCGTATGCTGCTAGCTTAGCGGTGAATTTTGGAGCTGTCTTGTACGTTTTTGCACCTTGGCTCAGGATAAAAAGAGGATGGTCTATCGGCGGATGACGCCGCCTTCGACTTGTTGAATGTCTGCTCCGCCAAAGCGGGCAGCCCGACCCGTCCAACCAAATTCGTTTAGGCGAAAGCCGATAAAACCAGTGGCCTGAGTGGGATTGAATCGCAGAACGATGCCATAGGTGCGGCGACTATACTCCAGCACAAAGTCGGTGTTGATTGCTTCATTGGTATCTAGGTTGACCGAGGTTTGAAACCCCAAGCGGAAGGGACCGTAGATTTGCTGGATAATACCTCCGGTAAGCACATTCTGATCCACGTTGCGATCAAATAGAAAAGGCGAGGAACCGTCGCCGATGAACGATCGCGTATAGATCAGGTTGAACACGGTTGAATCAAAAAAGTCATCAGAGAAGTGGCCCAACTCACCCACTACGCCGACGAAGGCGGAAAGACTTTCCTGAGTATCATCGCTGGTGTAATAGGTGTAAGTGCCTCGTCCCCCCACAATCAGTTGTATGTTCGGTGTTCTGGGAACCGGGGTGAACCGGAGTCCTTCATCGCGGGTGGGTGGCAGTGCGGTTCCCTGCCAGAGCATAAAGGGTTTGAACAGGGCAATACTGCCTTGAAAGCGACCTAAACTGACCACCTCGTCATCGAAGGGCGGTGGTGAGTCGATCAGCTCAATCCGATCTGTTTCCGCAGTGATGTATTGAGCTGAGGCCTGGTAGTTAAGAATGATGCCCGTATCGCCCAAAACGTAGTCGGGTGACAGCAAAACAACGCCTAAACTGCTCTGCACGTCTTGAAACCCTAGGGAACCATTGAACAGGCGATCGCGATAAATGGCTTCTAGGTTTAGACTGTGGTTGCCAAGCGCTTGTCGAACCCGTACGGTAGAGCGCACGCGATTCTCAAGATTTTCAAAATCCAGCCCGGCAAAGCTGGCGTTGGCTTCTACCGAGGTTGTGGGGCCTAGCGATCCCGTTAAATCGGCTTCTAGACCAAAGTTACTGAGAAAATTGTCGTTATCTTCACCACCCGCAAAACGCTGCACAAGCAGTTGAGGCGTTAGCTGCAAAGTCCAAGAGCCAGTATCCATCACAGTAAAAGACCGCTCTACGAATAGGCCATCTCGGTCTTCATCGTCGAATCCGAAGTTGACAAAAAAGGGATTGGCATCGTCCGCTTCACCCCTGCTCAGCAATATCCGATTTCGGAATAGGGGAATTGAGAAGCTTTGGTCGAACACCAATCGAGCATTTTCGACGAACAGCTCATCCTGAACTTCCGTTAGGCGGGTCAGCCTAGCCGTATCTCCTCGTAGCTCTAGCTCAGGGGGGGAGAAGGGGTCGTTGGTCAGGCGAATCCCTTGGGCATACCATCCTTCGGCATCAAAATCCAGCCTGTCTGCCTCGAATCGAATGCGCCGAACAAAGCCTCCCGCATCCGGTGTGTCCACACCTGCGTCTTCTTCGCCAGCTTCGAAACCGGTGCCAAAGGTGATGCTACCGGTACTTCGCACATTCCCAATCGGATCAGCATCCAAGACCCCTGGAGTTGCCGTATCCGCCCCCAGCAGGATGTCGCCAAAATCCCTATCAATGTCTGGCAAAAACAGCTCACCTCTGGCATCAAAAAGGCTGCCCTGCCCTTGCAAGAGGTTGTATTCACCCCGATCGGCCTCAACAACTTGCTCTCCACGAGTAAAAACGACGTTGCCTTCGACTAAAACGTAACGATTCTCTAAATTGGCCCACAGTCGGTCAGCACTCAAAACGCCATTGCCCAACCGTAAGACAACGTTACCTCTTGCGGTAATGATTTGGGTCAGCGGTTCAAATTCTTGGTAGTCGGAGGTCAGATCTAGGGGAGCAGGCGGACGATTGGTCGGTAAAGAGGGAGGCAGCAGCACATCGGCATTGGTAACCGCACCATTAGACCAAAAGGGTTCTGGGGTAGCCGCTCGGGGGAACGACTGGTCTGGTTCATCTGGTTCTGGCTCGTTCGGCTCTAGTTCATCCGGCTCTAGTTCATCTGGCTCTGGTTCGTTCGGCTCAACAAGTTCTGCTTCAGGGGGAGCTTCGTCAGACTCTGATTCGTCCGGCTCTAGTTCATCTGGCTCTGGTTCGTTAGATTCCAGTTCGTCAGATTCGACTTCCTCAACAGGCTCGGGGGCGCTTGGCTCGGCTTCTGGTTCCGCCTGACTCAGGCTGGATTCCCCAGTGGCGGCAGCTGTTTGGTCAACCCATGGGGCCGACAAGACCAATGATGGAACTGAGCGATCGCGCTCTTGATCTGTTTCAACCTCCTGCTCTACCTCATCGCTAGCTGTCTCAACAGCCATTACATCGGAGAGGAATAGAACGGTTTCGATCTCAGCAATGACTGCGCCTGAAGGGACTGGCGCAATGGGTGAAGGGGTAAAACGCGGATAAGCCGTCGGGAATGTTTCAATCTCGGTGGGGACAGGCGTAGTTTGTAAACCAGTTGCTTGTGTCTGGGGAGTGGCGAGGGGGGCGACCTCATCGACAGGAATGGGAAAATCGCCGGTATCACTATCAGCAATAAGAACGGCATCAGACAGGGCGATAAGGGTTGCTGATGACTGCGTTTCAATGGCTTGAGGCTCTTGTCGCGATCGCTTAGCCTGATCCTCCGAGGGCTGAAAACTCTGTTCCAGAGTGCTAGCAGATACGTCTGACGTCTGCACTGATTGAACAATAGGAGGAGGAGAAAGATCAGAAGGAGGAAGGTAGGGCATGGACCGCCAAACAGTCAAAATTAAAGCCCGACCAGCGGGCTTCTCACAAAAGACGATACTTTCGGAGACAGCCTTGAAAGTACCGCTAAAAATTACAAGATTCAAGCAGGTCAATCCGGTTTCCTTCTATTCCTGATTCTGATATTCCCGAGAACACTCTTTGTCAGAAACAGCAACTGCAAGGAAAGCAAACGACGTAAATGTAAATGCTTAGACGCTTAGACGACCGTGACGCGAAATAGTGCCAATCAAAACCAATCAACTAGCACTATTTCGCAAAACCACTCAGGCTGATTACTCTAAGTCTTGACGGCCAGGGTTACGGGAGGGATCCCCACTGAGGAATCCAAAAATGAACAAACCAACGAAGAAGGCAACGACGATGTAAACAACAATCTTCAAGGTCAGCATTGTGAACGTCCCACTATAGACAGCAATCGGTAAGGTCTATCATATCGCCAAACGGCACATCGTCTTAGATCCACCCTTTGACCTAGTTACAAAGCTGATTTAGCCCCGTGCAAATGTCTTATCAACATTTTCAAAAGGACTTTTTAGGGATGAGGTATGTCCACCACTGATAACTTAATGGCTCAGAATGAGGCCTCCATCCTGCTGATCTCTGAAACGGCTGATCGACTTAAAGCGCTTAGCCGACAATCGATTCACTTAAACTGGCATGTTTCTCAGGATGCTGGTGCCCCCTCGGACGTTTTACAGAGGTGCAATTGGCCACGCTGGGCGATCGCCCCTCTCAATGACCAAGACCATATCGCTTGGGATCGCGGGAAAAAATCCATTTGGCTGTGTCAGCAAATTGCGATCCCCAAAACCTTAAATGGTTTTCATCTAGAGGGGTTGGGGCTGCGGCTAAGTTTGACCTGGTGGGCAGAAGCGGTTGAGGTCTACGTCAATGGCAGTCTCATTCAGGAAGGCGACCTATTTGATTACTTCGCGCGAATTCAATTAAGCGATCGCGCTCGTCCCGGCGATATTTTTACAGTTGCCGTTCATATGCTGAGTCCGGGGCACGATGACGGCGCCCTCGTCCGCTCTGAGCTGGTTTACGAATCCTCTAACCCTGACTGTCCCGATCCGGGCTTTGTGGCAGACGAGCTGACTGTGCTGAAGACCTATGCAGCAAAGCTGGCTCCGGAAAAGCTGACCCCAATAACGGCGGCGATCGCGCCCCTGGACTGGTCTAAAGTGCCCCATCCAAGAGCATTTCAAGCGGAGCTAACAGCGCTCCGCACGCGCCTCCAACCGTTGAGCGATTGGATCAAGCAGCGTCACATCGCCTGTGTAGGACATGCCCACCTTGATCTTGCCTGGTTATGGCCGGTAGAGGATACCTGGCAAGCCGCCGAGCGCACTTTCCGTTCCGTCCTGTCGCTTCAGTCTGCTTTCCCAGAACTGACCTATACCCATTCCAGCCCAGCGCTGTTTGATTGGCTGGAAACCCATAAACCTGACTTGTTTCAATCGGTTCAGCAAGCCGTAGAGCAAGGTTCCTGGTCCATTGACGCCGGACTTTGGGTGGAGCCAGAGCTGAATACCCTTGGCGGTGAATCCTTAGCTCGACAGATTCTGTATGGCCAACGGTATTCGCGATCGCGGTTTGGAGCGGTGAGTGCGATCGCTTGGCTGCCTGACAGCTTCGGGTTCTCGTGGCAGCTTCCGCAGCTGTTGAAGCTGGGGGGCATTGACTACTTCGCGACACAGAAGCTGCGTTGGAACGAGACGACTCAGTTTCCTCACAGTCTGTTCTGGTGGCAGGGTCTAGATGGAACTCGCATCCTGAGCCTAACGCTTCCTCCCATTGGAACTGATATCGATCCCGCGCAGATGGCGACACATGGTGCGGACTGGGAAGACAAAACGGGATGCCCAGAAATGCTTTGGCTGCCCGGCATGGGGGATCACGGTGGTGGTCCTACCCGTGACATGCTGGAAAAGGCTCGCCGCTGGGCTAATTCCCCATTTTTTCCGCAACTGCAATTCACATCGGTAGTGCAGCATTTGCAGAGGACGCAACGTATCACAGCCTCCCACGGACCTGTCACATTCCCATTTCCCGTCTGGAAAAACGAACTCTACCTCGAACTTCATCGGGGCTGCTACACCGTTCATGCGGATCAGAAATGGTTTAACCGACGCTGTGAGGAGACGCTGCGGGAGGCGGAGTTATTTGCGGTGTGGGCTCATAAACAGGGACAGATGGAGTATCCCAAATCGACTTTGGAAACGGCTTGGAAGCAGGTGTTGTTTAATCAGTTCCACGATATCCTGCCGGGGACAGCAATTCCTGAGGTCTTTGAAACGGCAAATGAGACTTGGCAGTCAGCTTATGGGACTGCACAGACCATTCGGGCCGAGGCTTTGAAGGCGATCGCTCGATCTTTACCCTTCTCATCTCCCTCTCATCCTCAGGCGATTCCCATTTTGGTCTTCAACAGTTTGAATTGGGAGCACGAGGGGATAGTCGAGGTCGATCTCTCGAAGCTGACCATTGCAGCTGAGCACTGGAGCGTTTTTGATGCAGAAGATCAGAACTGGGTCACTACGCAATTGAGTCAGCAGTCACAATTAAAAGACTGCCCACCCGGTCAAATCGAGTCAGGAGATGACTCTCGATCTGCCCCAATCAGCTGCTTGCTTTTCCCTGCTATCGTTCCGTCAGTGGGCTATCGCGTTTTCTGGCTGATTCCCGATTTCTATGGGGAAGACAACAGCAACAGACAGCCGACAGCCGACAAGCTCAAGGCTTCACCCGGGATCAACCCCAGCGCTGAGAGCAAAGGGGGCTGGCAGCTTGAGAATGAGTGTTTACGAGCGGTTGTAGATTCCCAAACCGGTGAGCTGTTAGAACTTTGGGACAAGGGGAGTCAGCAGTCTGTGGTGCGATCGCCTGCCAACCAATTGCAGGCGTTTCGAGATGCCGGACAGTATTGGGATGCTTGGGATATTGCGCCTGACTACGAAAGCCATCCGCTGCCAGCAGCCATTTTGAAGTCCATCACTTGGTTGGAGGACGGCCCGCTTCGGCAGCGGCTCCGAACTGTCCGAGCGATCGCAGATTCTACGCTACAGCAGGACTATATACTCGACCGTCACTCTCCCTATCTCAAAGTCGAGACGGTTGCTGACTGGCACGCAACTCAGGTCGTTTTGAAGGCCGCATTTCCCCTCAGCATCGAATCGGATCACGCGACTTACGAGATTCCTTTCGGAGCGATCGCGCGATCCACTCAATCGACTGATCCCCATGAGCAAACGAAGTGGGAGGTGCCCGCTTATCGCTGGGCTGATCTCAGCGACGGAACGGTCGGGCTGAGCGTGCTGACGGACTATAAGCACGGCTTTGATGCGCGTCCCAATCAGCTGCGGCTGACATTGCTCAAGGCTCCGCTCTGGCCGGATCCTCAAGCTGATCGGGGACGACACTGCTTCACCTATGCGCTGTATCCCCACGCTGGCGACTGGCGCAGGGCGAGGACCCCCAATCATGCAATCACTTTTAACTCAGAATTGCAGTGGGTGGTCGGCCATGGGGCCGATGGGATGGATGATAGCGGAAGTCAAAATTCAGATGTTGGCGGTAATTGCTTTTCTCCAACGCAGGCATCGTTTTTAGATATTGGCTGCTCTGATGTCCATTTGGCAGCCCTCAAGCTAGCAGAAGAGAATGATAGCGAGTATGTACTGCGGTTTTGGGAGATGTATGGCGGTGAAGTGGATCTGTCTCTGGAGGCGGCACTGCCGGAACGCACAAACCTGCTGGAAGCGGCGATCGCAAGCGACCATCCCAAACATCTAGCGCCTTGGGAAATCGCCACGCTCAAGATTTCTGCTTCTGCGGACGGTCCACTCACTCCCCTCTCGGCTGTGCCATAATCCGATACGTTCGCATAAATCCTATGGTGTTATGTCATTTATTGTCTCGTTTGTGTTGGCGATCGGCCTCTTGATCATGCCTGTCTTGACGATGCCTGCGATCGCCGCTTCGCCTTCATCCCTCGCCGCCTTACCGGGCTTCAGCAAGCTGTTTGCAGGAGAAGCGCCAGAACTGGGACTCAAAGACGGTCATCTGTCGACCTGTCCGCAGTCACCGAACTGCGTGGTCAGTCAGGGGGCCGATGCAGACCATGCAATCGCGCCGATTCCCTACACAGGGAGTCGCGAGCAAGCACGTGATTTGTTAATCAAGGTGTTGGGTGTGGTTCCCCGCACTGAGATTGTGGCTCAAACAGACGATTACATTCGGGTTGAGTCGGCCAGCCGGCTAATGGGGTTTGTAGACGATGCGGAGTTCTATTTACCTGAGGATGAGTCGGTGATTCATGTGCGGTCGGCGGCTCGGTTAGGAGAATCCGATTTGGGGGTCAATCGTCGGCGGTTGGAACAAATTCGATTCGCGATGCAAGATTTGGGTGCGTAGGGACCACGGCTGCACCCCTACCTAAAATTCAATGCCGGGTTGAGCTTTGACACCCTGTTCCCGAAAGGGATGCTTAATAAGCTTCATCTCTGTCACCAAGTCGGCTTGGTCGATAAGAGCTTTCGGTGCTCCGCGTCCGGTCAGAATAATGTGGGTGTCTGGTGTTTTTTGAGCCAGTCCTGCCAAGACTGGCTCGATGGACAGAAAGCCATGTTTGAGCGCAATGTTCACTTCGTCGAGCAGAATGGTGCGATAAGTCGGATTTTGGATATAGGTCAGGGCGACGTTCCAAGCCGCTTCGGCTTTGGCCATGTCGCGATCGCGGTCCTGAGTTTCCCAAGTGAACCCTTCTCCCAAGGCGTGAAACTCTAGCTGCTCGGACCAGGGTTCAAAAACGGCTTTCTCGGCTGGCTCCCATGCGCCTTTGATGAACTGAACGATCGCAACTTTGTAGCCATGGCCGAGCGATCGCAGCACCATACCTAACGCAGCAGTGGTTTTGCCTTTGCCGTTGCCTGTGTGAACAATAATTAACCCTTTCTCGACGGTCCGCTCGGCTAGCCGCTGCTGTTGAACGGCTTTGCGCTTCTCCATCTTGCGCTTGTATTGCTCAGCCGTTAACCCCTGCTGAGTGGAGTCTTCAGTCAAATTGTCGGCAGTTGTATCCAGCCTGTTGGGAGCAGAGGTCTCAGAAGTCATAGAGAATGAAGGGCGTTAAAGCTCTCCTATGCTAGCCTGAGTTGTCACTCGGGGTGAGCTGCTCTAGCTGTCGTCAGTTCTTCCGTTAGGATAAGACGGTGAGCTATCGGGCTATGGGTTAAGCACGCGGCTGCTAGACCCACTAGCCTAGAGGACTGAAGCTATAAATTTGGGGCAAGTTCTCTCCTGATTAGCAAGCAAGCTTGGGTTAAAATTCAACCCTATTGAGAGTCCTGATGGAGTGAAAAGTAGGAAAGGATCTTTAGCTTAAAAATTAGCTGAGGTTCTTTTTGACTAAAATTGGCCGAAAACGTTGCAACCTCTTCCTTTGAAGAGATTACAGTGTTGCTTGCAGTTGCTAAAATCCTGTCTTATACTAATGTCTCTAATTCTGAGTTACGCACCGGGAGGTTTCCCATCGCTGAAGCATTGACCCTTACTGTAAGTTTGCGAGGCACACGCGAAGTTAGGGCGAATTGTCAAATATTTCGCCTCACTGGGCTTTTGGATGCGTTCTCAGAACCGACGTTTCGGAAAGTGATGGGAAACTACGCAACTCAAGGGCCTAGCAATTTGATTCTGGACCTCTCTGGAATTGATTTTGTCGATAGTTCTGGCCTGGGGGCCCTTGTGCAGTTGGTCAAGAAGGCCAAAGACGCTCAAGGTAGCCTGCAGCTCATTGCAAATCCTAGAGTGATGCAGACGGTTAAGCTGGTTCGATTGGAAAAGTTTTTGGCAATTCAGCCCTCGGTGGACGAGGCGATCACAAACCTGAGCTAGCCTGTAAATGGAAACCAATGGCACCTTCTGAGCGTTGAGTTATCCCGATGACTCAATCCTCACCTAATGAGGCTAGTGAAGCGTTAGTCAGTTCCAGAATGTTGTTGTTGCAGTCTGGAACTATTGTTTTGTCGAACAATGAGGTGCGATCGCTCTCACCTCTTGCGCTTGCTTACGTAGGCGATGCGGTTTATGAACTCTTTGTTCGCAGCCGCTGCCTGATGCCGCCTAAGCAGGTGCGGCGTTTTCACCAGCAGGTGGTATCTCACGTTCGAGCTGAGCAGCAAGCCCACTACCTAGGCTATTTGAGACCTCATCTGACCGATGCCGAGGCAGACGTTGTTCGGCGAGGTCGTAATGCGGCTCCCAATCGCGGGCAACGGGCAAGTCGCCAGGACTATCAGCAAGCAACGGCCTTCGAAGCGTTACTCGGATATCTTTATCTCACGAATGCTGAGCGTCTAATGGAAATCTTAAATGCTCTACCGCTTGACATGAACGAGCCTCAATCGTCTTCCTCTTAGTGGGTTTCACTTAACCCAGGCTGCCCAATGGCTGCTCAGTTAATTCTTCAAATTGCAGCAAACCATAATTTGACTAGAACTGTTCAGGTCGCCTTAGCCAGCCCAACAATTTATCCTTCTGCCCTAGTGCTTTTCCTGCCCGCAAACGTTCGGCATTAGTCCTATTCATTCTTGTGTTTTTACTATCGGATTAGTTTCATGAGCGATCGCCCTAAACCTATTACTAACTCTTCCCGTCGTTCGTCTTCGGGACGGCCTCAGAAAGCCTCTGCAGGCCGTCCTCAGAAAGCCTCCTCGGGTCGCCCGCCAAAGCGGGGTGGTGGCAGTGGAAAACGGTTTTCTGGGCGCGATCGCATTGGCGGTAAACGGCGCAGCGATCAGTCCTCTTCCAGCTATGGCAGACGGGGATCAGACAGACCCGAAAAACCTGCTAAGCGTCTGGGATCAGCTTCGGATGAGGGGGCTAGTTCTGCCGTCGAAGAATCCCAAGAGTCGCCGGATTTGATTTATGGACGTCACGCCATTCAGGCGGCTCTAGAGGGTAACCGTACGCTAAATCGCCTCTGGGTGAACGATCGCTACCGCTACAATGGCCGCTTCTTACCGCTCATTGACACTGCAAAAGCCAACGGCGTTGTGATTGATGAGGTCGACCAGCGGCGACTTAACCAAATGGCCCAAGGTCAGAACCACCAAGGCATCATTGCCCAAGTTGCGGCTTACGACTATTGGGAGCTGAATGACCTCATTGCCCATGCTCGGGAAAAAACGACCCGTCCTGTCCTCTTGGCCGCAGACAGTATCACCGATCCCCATAATTTAGGCGCAATAATTCGCAGTGCTGAAGCTTTGGGTGCTCAGGGATTGATCATCCCACAGCGCCGGGCGGCAGGGGTTACTTCGACGGTGGCCAAGGTGGCCGCAGGCGCGGTTGAGCATCTGCCCATTGCTCGCGTAGTCAATTTGAGGCAGGCCCTGGAAACGCTCAAAACTGAAAATTTTTGGATCTATGGACTATCTGCTGAAGCGAGTCGCCCAATACATACAGCCGAGTTTAATGGTGCTACGGTGTTGGTAGTTGGTGCTGAGGGAAATGGTCTGAGTATGATTGTTCAGCAAAGCTGTGACAGTCTGGTGTCTATTCCACTTGGGGGCAAAACCCCTAGCCTAAATGCATCTGTTGCTACAGGCATGGCGCTTTATGAGATTTATCGTCAACAACGGATTGGGCGATTGGATCTTAATTCTTTGCAAAAAGCAAATTGACAGAGTATAAAAGTCTGGGAGTAGAATCTTTATCGCTCCCTCACAAAGCAGTTTGATAAGAAGCAGAGATAGACGGGCATTTGCTATGAAAAATATTTTGAGTCAGCTTTTTGGGTCATTGTTCGGGTCGGATAAGTCTTGGTGGCTAGAGATTAAAACGGCTGGGCCAGCCTGCACGTATTACTTTGGACCGTTTGATACGGAACCAGAAGCCGAGTTGGCCAAGCCGGGCTATGTGGATGATTTACAGCAAGAAGGGGCAAAGGTTATCGCTGTCATCGCGATCGCCCTCAGCGAACCGCCTGAGCAACTCACAGTTTACGAAGAGGGGATGGATGGCGTCGCACCTGAACCTAAGCCTGCTCTTAGCGGACAGTCATAGTCTGTAAGGTTTTTTTATCAAAATAATTCTGCTGCTGAGCTTGATTCTTTCCAGGGTCAAGCTTTTGATTTGCACCAAGAGACGCCGTGCAGATGTTTATGTCCACCATTGATCGCCCTGCACCCGCGTATGGACTTGCCACTGCTCGTTTGTGTTGGGATGGTCTTCACGATAATGACCGCCTCGGCTTTCGGGGCGGAAGTGAGCACTTTTGAGAATAAGATGAGCAAGATCCAGCAGGTTGCGGGTTTCTGACCACAGACGCAGAGTGTCTGCTTCTAGATGTAAGGTGTATTGGGCGGGTTGGCTTAAGCACTGGAGGCAGCGCTGAGTGATGGGGAGGGTGGTGAAGCGCGATCGCAGGTGATCGAGTTGGCCTAGGGCCGTTTCAATACCTTCAGCGCTGCGGCTAATGCCAGCTCCTTGCCAAACGATATCAGGTAGCTCTGAGCGGATCTGGCTCAGGGTTTCTGCTTCGCCTGGAGAGATGCCGATGGTTTCAGAGACGCCAGGAGCTGGGGACTGGGGGCTGGCGGCGACCTGAAGATGCTGAAGTTGACGCCCGTATACGAGGCATTCCAACAGAGAGTTGCTGGCCAAGCGATTGGCGCCATGAACGCCTGTGCTAGCTGTTTCGCCAACGGCGTAAAGCTGCGATAGCGTTGTGTGGCTGTGTCGGTCTGTGATGATGCCGCCCATCCAATAGTGAGCAGCTGGAGAAACAGGAATCGGCTGCTGAAAAAGATCAATGCCCCATCGTTGGCAAACCGCGATGATGTTGGGAAAGCGATACTTAATCCGCTCGTCATCAATGGGTCGTAAGTCTAACCATACGCAGTCGGGATTGTCTGCCTCCCGCTGCAAGAGGTGACAGTAAATAGCGCGACTGACAACATCCCGGGGAGCGAGTTCACCTTGGGGATGGTAATCAAAGGCAAATCGCCGGCCTGCGGCATCAATTAGATGAGCACCTTCACCCCGAACGGCTTCGCTGATAAGAAAACGTGGAGCACCCGAAACTTTAAGCGCTGTGGGATGAAACTGAAAAAACTCCAGATCCCTCAGCTGTACTCCAGCCCGCCACCCCATCGCTACGCCATCTCCCGTACTGGCAGGAGGATTCGTGGTTTGGGAAAAGACCTGACCGCCGCCGCCCGTGGCAACAACCACAGCGCCAGCAGGCCACCAAGAGAGGGTGTGTTCATGGGCAACTATTACGCCCTGACAGCGATCGCCCTCTGTCCATAAATCCAGCGCTAAGGTGTGTTCGAAAACGGTGATATTAGAGCGATGGCGAACGGCATCTGCCAGCGTACTGACTACGGCGCGTCCTGTTGCGTCGGCTGCATGGAGGACGCGCCGCCGGGAATGGGCAGCCTCTAGCGTTAGAGAAAGCGTGCCTTCCTCCTGGTCGAAGGGAACGCCAAATTCCACCAGGGATTTGATGCAGGTCGCCCCTTGTTCGACCAGTTGATCAACTGCCGCAGGGTCACAGAGTCCTGCTCCGGCCTGTAGGGTATCGGCCTTGTGGAGGCGGGGAGAATCTTCAGGGGCGATCGCGGCAGCAATACCCCCCTGAGCCCAATCGCTAGCGGACTGGCTGAGAACGTCTTTAGTGATGAGACCAATGCGATAACGGGAGGGAATGCACAGCGCGGCATACAACCCCGCCGCGCCACTGCCGATGACTAGGACATCGAAGGGAACTATTGGCAATGCATTCTCCTCAGCAGCAAAACAAAATAGTGAAAAGTCGGCAGGGAATTGTAAAACCCTGCCGACTCAAAAGTGCACACAATGGATGAAAACCGCTCAATGCAGCAGGATTCACCAATTAGCGATAAACGCCGTTGTTATAGCGGTCAGCCCCTTCTACAAAAGCGGGATCAGGCGGAGTAACTGTGAAATTGTTCAAATTGGACTCAATAATATCGATTTCACGATCGCTCAGACCAGGAATATCTAGGACATCTTGAACGGTTTCGAAGGGAGCACTTTTCAGAATCTTGCCCGCGATCGTTGGATACATCCCTTTATACTTGACGAACGCCTGAACATTCGCATTATTCAGGTCGAGTTTGGAGCCATACTCAGTACTCAGCTTGTCGTCAACCGCGTTTCGTAATGCCTCTTCGGCTAAAACGGGTGCAACACTCCAGGCATTGGTTAAGTTAGTCGCTGACGCAGAGGGAACGTCCCACCCTAACCAGCCACTCATCAACATCCCCAAGGCCACGACCAGGCCCAATAGCAAACGTTTCATCTCTTAAGTCCTCTCATATAGAAAGAATCAACACAGCATTTAGTAGAGCCTATCATCTTACCGAACAAAGGATATGGGTTTTGTCCCATTCGGTTAACATGACCTATCCACCCTGACCTTTGCCCGGATCGCCCATCTCGTCCTATGGTGAAAGGACGGAAACACTCACAGTGAACGTTTAGAACCATGAACAGCGCAACGCTAAAACAGTATCTGAGTCAGGGCATCGTCATCGGTCTCAGTCTGTCCTTTTTGGCAGCCTGTAATGGAGGGCAAGAAACCGCAGGAGATGCCGAGGCTGATAGCAATACGGTCACCGTGCTAGGGGTCGTAGTTGGCGACCAGCAGGAAAAGCTAGAAGCGGTTTTTGACGCTTTTGAAGCCGAGACGGGGATCACTGTTGAATATGAAGGGACCGATGCCTTTGCCACGCTATTGCCCGTAAGGGTCGAATCCGGCGATGCGCCGGATATCGCTATGTTCCCTCAACCGGGACTCATGAGTGATTTTGCTCAGTCCGGCCAGCTCGTTCCGATTGACTCTTTCATCGATCAGAACGCTTTGGAAACGGCCTATTCCGAGGATTGGCTGACTTTGGCAACCGTTAACGAAGACCTCTACGGTGTTTGGTTCCGTGCTTCGGTCAAGAGTCTGGTGTGGTATAACCCTCAAGCTTTCGCTGCAAACGGCTATGAGGTTCCCACCACTTGGGAAGAAATGATTGCCCTCAGTGACCAGATTGTGGCTGATGGCGAGACGCCTTGGTGTTTGGGCATGGAGAGCGGCGATGCCACCGGCTGGGTCGGCACCGACTGGATTGAGGACATTATGTTGCGCACCGCTGGTCCTGATGTGTATGACCAGTGGATTACCCATGAAATTGATTTTGATTCAGAGCCTGTACAGACAGCCTTTCAGCAGTTTGGTGAGATTGTTCTTAACGAAGAGTACGTGTCGGGAGGCACTGTGGGGGCTATTAGTACTCCCTTTGGTGACTCCATCCAAGGTCTCTTTACCGATCCCCCCCGCTGCTATATGCACCGACAGGCAAACTTTATCGCCAGCTTTCTACCTGAGGATGTCGTTCCTGGAGAAACCGTTGCAGTGTTTCCGCTGCCAGGCATTGATCCGGAGTTTGGTACTCCTGTCCTCGTAGCGGGTGACATCTTTGCCATGTTCAACGACACCCCAGCGGCTCAGGCTTTGATGGAATATCTGACGACGCCCGCAGCCCACGAAATCTGGGCTTCACTAGGGAGCTTCATTTCGCCTCACAATGAGGTGAGTCTGGATGTCTATCCTGATGAGGTCACCCAGCAGCAGGCAGAAATCTTGGCAGAAGCGGAAACAGTTCGCTTCGACGCTTCTGATATGATGCCGGGCGTTGTCGGCACGGGCACCTTCTGGAGCGGTATGGTGGATTATGTGGGTGGCGAAGATGCCGAGAGCGTCCTTTCTGGCATTGAATCTAGCTGGCCAGAGTAATCAGCCAGCGGGAAGCTGGCGGCGGTGGCGTACTGATGCTATTGGATGCACAAGCGTGGAGAGTTAAGCTAGACCCCCACCCACTCCACTGAGAGAAGCCAGACTCTTTAGCGCCCTGCGCTTTTACTCCCTTTTCCCACTCCTACAGCGACTTCGATAGAATGATCGATGTATCGTGTGAGATGAGAATTCGGGTTAGCTTTATGCCTCCAGCTGTTCTGATAGATGGTTTGCAGAAACGCTACGGTGATGTTGAAGCAGTCAAAGATGTCTCCTTCACGATCGCCCCAGGGGAGATTTTTGGGCTTTTAGGTCCCAACGGTGCTGGAAAAACGACCACCATCCGCTGCCTCTGTACCTTGAGCACGCCGGATGCTGGAAAAGTTGAAGTCAACGGCGTTTCAGTCCTTGATAATCCGCCATTGGCCCGCCAAATGTTGGGCTACATTGCTCAAGATGTGGCACTGGATAAGGTTTTGACTGGGCGAGAGCTGATGCAGCTTCAGGCCGCGCTTTATCACATGCCGGCTAGAGTGGCGCGCGATCGCATTGAACAGATGATTAGTCTCCTGGAGCTGACAGACTGGGCTGATAAAAAATCAGGTACCTATTCAGGCGGCTTAAAGAAGCGCCTTGACCTCGCCTTAGGACTCCTACATCAGCCGGATGTCCTCGTTTTAGACGAACCAACAGTGGGCTTGGATATTGAGACTCGCTCTGCGGTTTGGCAATTTCTTCGTCAGCTACGGGAAGCGGGGACTACCGTTTTGCTGACCAGTCACTATTTAGAAGAAGTAGATGCGCTGTCTGACCGTGTTGCCATTATCGATCAGGGCAAAGTGATTGCAGCAGGCACCCCTAGTGAATTGAAAGACCGAGTAGGGGGCGATCGCATCACGCTGCGGCTACGTGAGTTCACTCCTGATGATGAAGCCAACCAAGCCAGAGGCATTCTGCAAACCCTACCGTGTGTAGAAGAAGTGATTGTCAATACGGCTCAGGGCAATTCGTTAAACTTAGTCGTTTCATCTCAATCCGATGCGCTGATGACGGTGCAACAAGCGCTGAAAGACGCCAGCTTACCAACCTTTGGCATTTCCCAATCTCGTCCTAGCTTAGATGACGTGTATCTAGCCGCTACTGGGCGTACCCTTATGGATGCTGAGATTGCGGCGGCGGGCAGTCGCGACCTAAAGGCTGAACGCAAACAGGCCATGAAGGGGGCGTAACTGCACCGCTCGTTTGTCCATCGCGAAACTTCTCTCTACCAACCCGTTCAACGCTCAATTTCGATTACTCTTGTTGTCAATCGCTCTCACAAAACCTATGAGCACAACCCTTTCTCAAAAGCCCAAACTCTCATTGGACAATCCCGACTTGCGCGCCTGGAAAGCTCAGGTCAACGGCAACGGTCCTGTCTCAACGCCGGGCATCTTCTCTAGTGCTTTCCTCCAGGAAACGGGTGCCATGACACGACGGCTGTTCATTCAGCTACAGCGCCGTCCCTCAACTCTGATTGCAGGCATCATTCAGCCTGTTATGTGGCTGATTTTATTTGGTGCCCTGTTCCAAAATGTTCCTCAAGGTTTGTTTGGCGAAAGCCAGAACTACGGTCAGTTCCTTGGGGCCGGCATCATTGTGTTCACCGCCTTTGGGGGCGCTTTGAACGCTGGATTACCTGTGATGTTTGATCGGGAATTTGGATTCCTGAATCGATTTTTGGTTGCCCCCTTAGCGTCTCGCTACTCGATCGTTGTAGCCTCGGCTATTTTTATCGCGGCGCTGAGTCTGGTTCAAACGGCTGCCATCATTGGGCTGAGCGCATTATTAGGAGCTGGCCTTCCTGATCCTGTGGGTTTAGGCTTGGTCATCTTAGTCGTGCTGACTTTGGTCCTGGGCGTCACGGCTCTCAGCTTAGGTCTATCTTTTGCCTTACCCGGACACATCGAGCTAATTGCAGTTATCTTTGTGGTCAACCTGCCGCTGCTATTTTCGAGTACTGCGCTGGTTCCCCTGTCCTTTATGCCTCAGTGGTTGCAGTTTGTTGCTGCTTTGAATCCCCTGAGCTATGCGATCGAACCCATTCGATATATCTACTTACATCCAGGCAGTTGGAGCTTAAGCAGCGTTGTTATGCACGCGCCATTTGCCGAAGTCACAATGGGTGCCGCCTTGGCGATTTTGCTGGCCTTCTGTGGGGTATCATTGGCCCTCATTCAGCCCCTATTACGACGTCGCATTGCATAAACTGGTCTATTGCACGGTGTGTGTCAGAAAATCTTTGCTAGAGTAGTGCGTGAACTTGGTCGGTCGTGATGTTTGGCAGAATAGGAGACGATAGGTAGCCATGGTTTCAATGCAAAAACTTTTTTCTTACCTACTGTTAGGTACGGCGCTAAGCTTGGGGACCGCTCTTGCTTCAGGCAGCGCGATCGCTCAAACATCCGATCTTGACCCGCTTGAGGGATTAGGAACTGATGATGATGGTGCAGACTTGTTTGGAGACACCTCAAATCCCTATGAGCTAATTCACCGGGCTATTCTGGCACCTTCAATGAGTGCCGATGAATTTCAAGAGCGCCAAGATCGGGCTATCTCTGGCGAAGCCGAAGATTTCAGATTGCGTCAGCAGGAGGCGCTGCGTCAGATACAAAACGCTGAGACAGCACCAACAGACGAAATCTCTGTTGATGGTGAGGCTCTCTAAGCACTCAGAGATTCAATTCTGTAGAAAATTCTCTTAGGAAGATGTCTAACGGTTTAGGCATCTTCTTTCTGTGTGCAGCAGAGTTGATGAGGAGCCATTGATTTAGCCCTCAACTGGCCTTTGACAGCCGCGCCAAGGGCATTAGGACAAAGCGTGAGCTATCTGATTATGCGCTAAGCACTCATGGGCTTGAGTGCGCAAGGCTAGTCCCGTAGGGTGGGCACTTGCCCCCCAAGCCAGCGTAAAAAACCGCTCCCTAATGACCCGCCCAATCAACAGCCCAAACACGACCCACTTCACCCAGTTCTTACCGCCTTTTACGTCATGTTTTGGTGATTTTTCTTGCACTGGAGCCCTGAATCGTTTACCGTACTGAGCTATAGCTGTAAGCGTGCAGCTTGATTCCCAAAAGTTTGGTCATACGCCACTGGAAGGAGATTAGGGCCTCCAACCAGCGGCTAACCCCCAAGGCTGAACACCCAGTCTCGGAGGCTA
>NZ_JAQMUB010000038.1 GCF_028330965.1 Oscillatoria sp. CS-180
GTGTGAAAGCGTTGGCTAGGGCACCAACACCAGCGAATGTGCGCCGCGCGTGACCGGCACCGAGTAGCGGGTCTGCACTAGCATCGGCTGTGGATCGAGCGGGTCAGCGGCAATCCGCTGGCAAAATGCCGTCGTAGGGATAGTCCCCAACGTGGCGGAGCTGGCCGGTTTCTGAATCAAGGGTGAGCAGACTGAGGGACGAAAACCAGGTAATGCGCTCGTCGTCGTAGGGCAGGTAGCTGCGCTCCAGATTAGTCGTAACGATGTAGCGTCCGTCGGGGCTGATGGCAATTCCTTCGGGACTGACGCCGGTGATAGCCCATGACACCAGGGCGTGGCGCGGCGACCCGTCAGCCTGGGTGCCTGCCTCCAGCCGAATGCTGACGATGCTGCCTCGCGGAGCTTCCGTCCAGCGACCTTCGACATCCGCGCCCCAATATAGGGCGTTGGCGATCGCATACCGACCATCCGGCGTAAATCGCACCATGTACGGCGCTTTCGCTGCCTGCACCACATTGCCCCAAGCCCGCAGTTCCTGACCGACGACCTCAACAAACGAAATCTCGCCAGCGGTCTCGTTGGCCAGCGCCAGCACATTCTGACTCGGGTGCCATTCGGCGTGAATCAGCCGTTCGCCGAGCGGAAACCCCGGAATGGTGGGATAAATCGGTTCGCCAATCTGCCCATTATTGAAGGGAATCAGGGCGATGGGGGTTTCGCTGCCTGCCCCCGCCGGATGAAACGTCACGGCCAGCAGTGAACCGTCGGCGTTGATGCTGACTGAGTCGGGCCGCTCAGCGATCGCCAAGTCCTGTACCAGCGTTGGCTGCGTTGGATCGGCTAAGTCAAAGACTTGGAGGCGATTGCCAAAGCTCAGATCGGCAAAAGTTTGAGTTTCCGCCGGCCCGTCAGGGCGAGGCGTAAACGTTTCCGTCACAAACGCATACCGGCCATCGGGCGTCACGGTAACCACAACCGGGGGACTTGCCACCGAGTTACTCGCTTCCACCTCGTACGCTTGCAAATCGCGTACGTGACCGTTGAGGGGAATCACACTCAGCGCATCGCGACCTTCCCGAGGTCCCAGCAGTCCGTTCACATAGGCCGATGACAGCATATCGGCATCAGAAACGGATACCAGATAGCGCCCCTGAAAGTTCATCGGCGCGGCGCGGTCTTGAGCCAGGATGGGGGTGGCGATCGACAGGGCAAACAGGCCGACCAAGAGCGATCGAGCGATAGCGTTGAGCTTCATATCAGGTGTGTAGAAAAACTAAAATCACCATAAGAACTGGCGGTATAATTTGTCCAATAGATGTTTGGCTAGCTTTTAATAGCATTGGACTATTAATACTTTGGACATGACTTCTCAGATTGAGCTGCGACATCTGCGCTACTTTGTCGCAGTCGCACAGGCGCTGCATTTTGGCCGAGCAGCGGAGCAGTTAAGCATTACCCAACCGGTTTTGAGCGACCAGATTCGGCGGTTAGAGACGCTGCTGGGCGTGCAGTTGCTCTATCGCACCAAGCGCGTGGTGGCCCTGACCGAACCGGGGCGAATTTTTCTGGCTGATGTGCTGAAACTGCTAGAACACACTGAGGGGGCGATCGCCACCGTTCAGCGGGCAGCTCAGGGCCAATTAGGCACGTTAAAAATTGGCTACACTGGGCCAGCACTCTATACCGTGCTGCCAGAGATTTTGCGCTTGTTTCGCGATCGCTACCCCGCAGTCGAACTCTCCCTGCATGAACACTGCACCCCCGACCAAGAGGCGGCTCTACTCGCCGATGAGCTGCACGTTGGCTTTTTGCATCCCCCCATAGAGGCCCCTCTACAACAGCGCGAAGTGCTGTGTGAATCGATGATGATGGCCCTGCCCGAACATCATCCCTTAGCCCGCCAAACGGATCTGTCCATCAAAGATTTTGCTCAAGAATCGTTCATACTCTTTCCGCAGACGGTGGGGCCACATCTTCACAGCCAAATCATGATGCTGTGTACCCAGGCAGGGTTTAGTCCCCAGGTGGTGCAAGAGGTCACCCCACAACCCACGATGATTGGCTTGGTTGCCGCTGGTCTAGGTGTCGCCTTCGTTGCCGAATCGCTGCAAAGCATCAGCCGTTCTGGCGTTGTCTATCGATCGCTCCGAGAAACCATGCCCCAGCTCAAGCTAGCCATTACCTGGAAAGCACCCTCACAGCCCAGAACTGTCGTTCCTCCCGCCGTCCACAACTTTTTGACGGTTATTGATGAGTGGATGCAGTTACCGACTCCCGTTTGAACTGACTCGATTTTCTCGGTGGAGCATCACTCGTTCGTCTTGAAGCATCGGATGCGATCATGCTCGACAACCGCGATCGCCCCACCCGGAAACGGGTCGGTCTAGCTGCGGTTGGGGGCGGCAAGGAGCGCCAGCACTTTTTCGACATGGTGAAACTGGGGACTGATGGCGAGCTGATCAATCAGCCATTGACGAATCACCCACCGCTGGAGCGCTAACGGATGCCAGATAGCGACCATCGGGAGAGTGAGCCATCGCCCAGACTCGCCCTGTGTGACCCTCAAGCGCATAGAGCGGATCATCATTCACCAAAATACTTTGGGATGATGGTGCATCAGACTGAGCATTCACAAGCCCCGAAATGCCCGATTGATTAGCAGAGTCTGAAGGGGTACTAGGCGTATTGTTGGAGTTACAGGCAATTCCAGGACTGATCGCCAGTAATGAGGCCATCAGCAATCCGTTCGGCCAATTAACTTTAGTCAGGATGTGGTGGATAAGCATTATTCAACAGAATTTTTAGTGATTTAGAAATGAGAGTGTCTCTTGAATAAATTGATTTCTTCCCCGTTCTGGACGATCGTTGAACAGGTAATGCGTTGCCTCTGGAATCGTAATGGTTTCTACCACCGGAGCATTCACAAGTTCAGATGCAAGTGTTGAGGCATCCTCCGGGCGCGACCAAAAATCTAATTCTCCTCGAATAAATAGTGTCGGGGTATATATATCGCGTGCTTCCCAATACCGATATCCCTGAGCAAGATTAAAGCTTTCTTCTCGATAAGCAGTTGGGATGCGGGCACTGAAAGGCGTGCGTGTTTGGCTAGTTGGATCTAGCTGAACCGCTGTGCGAGCGTACGCATCTGCAACGGCTGGCTCGCGCCACAGTGACTTGTCGTCTACCGGAATCGAATTATCCCACCCTCGCAAAAACCCGTCGTAATCAACCAGTCGATACGCGCCACCGCTATTGTCAAAGGTGCCTGGTTCCTCAGGATTCTCAAATCGCTCAGTCAACGGCCACGGTGCATCAACTCCATAAAGGCTGTTTAGCATAATCAGATGGCTGACGCTGTCGTTGCGCCGAGTGGTATACATGCCTGCCCAATGTCCACCCGTTGCCCAGCCAATCAGGGCAACTTGGGGTTGCTCAGTGCGATCGCGTATCCAATCAATAACCGCACTAACATCTCGAACGGCCTCCTCAGAGGTCACTGCCGGAGGATTATGGTCAGCAGGTTCAGCCAGCACGCTGGGCCGAGTCGAACGTTCCCAGCCACGGACATTCATGATGTAGACTTGGTGCCCAGCTTGAGCAAAATCAGCAGCTAGAGAGTAGCCCGGAACATCGAGGTCAAAGGATGCAATTCCTCCAGGGCCGCCGCCATGAATCATCAGAATGGGCACGCCTATCGGCGGTGAGCTTGCCGTGACTTCTCGAACGAATAGCTCGATTCCTGGGTCGCTTTCTACGAATACGTCTTCGCGAGAGAGCGCTGAGCTTGATAGGTTCTTTTGCCTACTAACTTGGAACGGGCTACGAGAGGCAATCGCAACATTACTTGCAACAGGTATTGTCAGCCCCACTACCGCCAAAAGAAGCAGCGCCGTTTCATAAAGCCGCCAATTTTTCTTGATGTCGATCATTTTCAATCACAAATAGCTACTCACCTGTGACTGTAGAATGGGTCTTTAATGGATGTCCAACACCTCTTAAGTCCTCAATTAACACCTGAAAGGTTCATATGGAGTTGCGTCATTTGCGCTATTTCGTAGCGGTAGCCGAAGAATTACACTTTGGCCGTGCTGCTGCACGTCTCCACATGGCCCAGCAGCCATTGAGTCGGCAAATTCGTCAACTTGAATTGGAATTAGATGTATCGCTCTTTCAGCGGACGAAGCGGACGATTTGCTTGACCGAGGCAGGTGAAGCATTCTGGGAAGAAGCACAGAAAACGTTAAGGCAGGCGGAACGCGCTATTGCTGTGGCACAGCGGGTAAGTCGTGGTGAAGCAGGTTCCCTGCAAATTGGGTTCACAGGACCTATTCTCAATAGTGTTTTGCCCACTATCGTGCGACAGTTCAAGGCTCGTTATCCAGACATTCATTTAGAGTTAAATCGTCTATCCACTATGGAGCAGATTGATGCCCTCTTGAACCAGAACATTCAGGTCGGACTGCTGCATCCGCCTATAGATGCTCCTTCACTAACCCAGGAGGTGATTTATCAAGAACCTTTGATTGCGGCAATTCCAGAGGGCCATCCTTTATGCCGCTACGGTTCAGACTCAATTTCGGTCAAGGCCCTGGCGAATGAGCCTTTTATCTTGTTTCCCAGAAAAGTTGGCCCCACTTTGTACGACGCGATTATTAGCTTTTGCCAACAATCTGGCTTTAGCCCAACCGTTGTTCAAGAGGCGTTTCCGCAGCAAACTATTCTTGGACTAGTGGCATCAGGGCTGGGGATATCGCTCATTCATGCCTCTGTCGAACGTATTCAGCAACGAGGCGTTGTTACCCGCTCCCTCAAAGAAATCACGCCTCAATTAGAATCAGCCATTGTTTGGTCTCCTGACACGCTCCACCCTGCCCTGTTCAAGCTTCTTGAAGTAACCAGAGAAACAGTCCTTTAAACAGGTCAGACCACATAAACAACCGGAAGACAAACGATATAGCGGTATGCAGGTTGGTCAAGTACAGTAGCAGCCGTGAGTAAACCAGTTGCGGACATCCTTCAAGGTGATGAGGTCAAGTCCCTGAGTAATCGCCTCATGTAGAGCCTCCTGACTGCGTGCTTCAACGGCTCTCAAATGCGCCTTTAACTTCGACCAGAGGTTTTCAATCGGATTGAAATCGGGGGAATAGGGCGATAGGTAAACCACGCGTGCGCCCACCGATTCAATCGCTTGTCGGACGCCATCGACCTTATGGGCCGGGAGGTTATCCATTACGAGCACGGCATGAGGCCATAAAACTGGACACAAAATCGTTTCAATAAACCAGAGGAAAACATTGCCGTTCAGGCCGCCAGTGAAGCTGATGCCTTCTAAAAATCCTGCTTTCAGGCTCATCGCCCCGACTATTGAGAGATTCTTGCCGCGCCCTTTCGGGTGCTGGGCATAAGCCCGGTGGCCTCGTGGCGCTCGCCCATACCGCGAAACCATTGCTAGGTTGACGCCGGTCTCGTCGAGAAAGACTAAGTCCTCCGCCTTCACCTCGCGGATGCTTTGCCAGTAGTCGTGACGTTGCTGCTGTTTCGCCTCGCTGTAGACCTCACTCGCTTTGAGACTTTTTTTTTCGCGTGATGTTCAGTTTGCCCAAGGTGCGGCTGATGGTGCTGTCGCTGACTTGAACGCCCGTGCGCTCCGCTAACCGCTGGGCGAGTTGAGGGAGCGTCGCATCGTTGTCCGCCTCCACTAAGTCCCGTAACACCTCGTGATGCTCGTCTTGAAGAGTCGCTTGAGGTCCACCAGCATAGGGCTTTGGCTCAATACTACCCGTTGCCCGATACTGTCTAAGCAGGAGCCGAACGCTATCGGGACTGACTTGAAAGCGTTCGGCTAAGCCTCGGATTGAGCCTTCCCCTTGCTCGTAAAGGGTGACGATCCGTTGCCGTAAGTCGGAAGAGTGGGGGCGCATAATTGAGACTGGATTTCAGAAGTTAGTGGTACAAATGAGCGTACTGCATTAGATTGCATACCGCTATATATTTCAGTCATGTGGAATGACGCTGCATAACAATCCCGATGCACACCGACTGCCAGAAGTGAGCTATGAGCGTTCAGACATATCTGCGGCGGGTAATTGAGGCCGTTAGCCAGCATTGCAGAGGTATCATACTCATCCTCTATTAACCGTAAGTAAACGGTAGTGCCCGTGCGGTTAAAAAGCTTTGCTCAGTCATCTGATTCCACTGCATCAGGACTTGACGCGCTGATAGAAAAGAATCGATAGTTCGCTTCATTAGCCCATCACCGCTGGATCGCATCTCAGCAATCACTTCACCAGATGCATTTCCTAGTCCTTGCAGCACATCCGATGGTAACTGTCGCACCTGCACACTGTGTTCATTGATTAATGTCTGAAGCGCCCTGGCATTTCCGGCATTGGCTTCCGCAAAACCTTGCTCGTATTCTGCTTGAGCGGCGATCGCGATAATTTGCTGAAGATCAGTGGGTAAGGCTTCGTACTGCGCTCGATTCACTAACAGCTCAACCAGACCAGAGGGCTGGTTATAAGACGGAAAATAGTAGTAGGGTGCAAGCGTTTGTAAACCATAGTATAGGTCACTAGCGGGCCAACTAGCTCAAAGCGGCTCTTGTCAGCTTTTGGTGATCCAAATGTCCCTCAGAGAGATACATAGGAACTATCTCCAAAAAACTTTGTCCTATGGAACTTCTAGAGTGTTTTCTGCCCGATGCTTCAGCGTTGAATTTGAAGAACTGGGATATGGATGCTGAGAGTCATCAGATGGTCGTCACGGTTTCCTCCACCCAAGTGATGGCCTGTTGCCCCCTTTGCCAGTCACTGACAGGACGGGTTCATAGTCGCTACGAATGGACGCTCCAAGACCTGTCTCTAGCTCAGTTTGGACTGATCATTGTGCTCGAAGTGTGTAAGTTCTTTTGCCTGAATGATGCCTGTCGTCGTCGTATCTTCACGGAGCGCTTGCCGACTATCGTTGCGCCTTGGGCGCGGCGGACGCTTCGCTACGCTGAGCAGTTCGCAGCGATCGCACTCAGCTTAGGCGGTTCTGCCGCTGTTCGTCTGGGTCAACACCTGAACGCTGAGGCGAGTCGCAATACCTTTCTGCGTTTTGTCACCCAATTGTCGCTGCCTGACAAGAGCACCCCACGGATTGTGGGCGTGGATGATTTTGCCCTCCGACGCGGGCATCAATATGGGACGATTGTGGTCGATCTCGAAACCCATCAACCAATTGCGCTTTTACCCGACCGGACGGCTGAGACTTTAGCGGCGTGGCTGAAGGCACATCCAGGCATTGAAATCTTGTCTCGCGACCGCTCGAAAACCTACAAGTGCGGGATGAGTGAAGGCGCACCAGAGGCTATCCAGGTCGCGGATCGCTTTCACTTACTGCAGAACCTTGAAGAGACTCTGGAGAAAGCCTTCAAAGGCCATACGTCAGTCTTTAAGCGAGTTGAACAGGCTACATTAGCGCCTCAAGACAGCACCTCCGCTCAGCCTCCTACGCCGGTCCTGTTGGTGCCTAAACAAGAAGCTGAAAGTAAACGGGCTCAGCGTTTAGAGCGCTATGAGCAAGTCCATGCATTACGACAGCAAGACTATCAAATCAAAGACATTGCTCATCATCTTGGCATAGGCAAACGCACCGTCTACACCTATCTGTCCTACGAGACGTTTCCCGAATGGCAACCCACGATTCGACGACGCGGCAGTGGCCTTGCTCCTTACAAAAGCTATCTCCTGGAACAATGGCAGCAGGGCTACCAACAAACCCAACAACTGTTCATTGACCTCCAACAGCAAGGCTATCCGGGCAGCTATGCTACCGTGGCCCGTTACACCAGGCAACTACGTCAGTCACAGCCTCAAACTCAGCCCTCACCTGAGACCCTCAACGATTTGCCTGGGCGCGGGCCTGCGCCTCAAAATCCAACTGCTTCGTCAACTGCCTTAAGTGCCCGCCGGGCAGCTTGGTTGGTCTTGCAGCGGGCTGAAACCCTCACCCTTGAGCAGGAGCAAACGCTGGAGCAGCTCTGTCAACAACCTGAGCTGACTGACGCGATTACCTTCGCCCAAGGCTTTATCGAACTGGTACGCCAGCGGCTACCAGAGGATTTGGACGGTTGGTTGGCGAAGGCCGCCAAGAGCTCTATCAAAGTATTTCAGACGTTTGCGAAGGGCCTCAAGGAAGACTACGATGCCGTCAAAGCCGCTTTGACTTTAGACGTCAGCAATGGCCCCGTCGAAGGACTGAACAATCGACTCAAAATGCTGAAACGACAGATGTTTGGCCGCGCTGGACTCGACTTGTTGGCCAAACGGTTCATCTTGACCAGTTGAGGATCACCAAAAGTTGCCAAGACCCCGAAGTTACGAGAATACGCAACATGGATTGAGACATGTTTTCAAGCTGTCTCAAAAAGTACACTTTCTGAAACCCCACTTTAGATAAAACGAGCATTAATAGAGAATCATATGCTTGAGCTGACGGATGACTTTTAGATAGCTGAAAGTATTTCTGTGAGAGAAATACAGCAATTATAAAGCTAGATTATTCGAAATAGGACTTTATTGTCTCAAAGTGGACTATATCTTTTCGGGGGATATGCAGAAAACCCCTTATACCAAATCTCTAAACCGGACTGCGGATGCCTCACAATCACTATCTACCCTCATATTCCCCCAACGTATCGGTGTATAACGCTGTTTTGCAAAATTGGCATTGACCGATAAATATCACGATGATCTCTGAAAGCCTTATATGGCAGGCTCTCTGACTTTAAAGCAAGGTTATAAAGTCAGCAGTCTTAGAAGCATCTTCAAGCTCAGCTACGTAATTTCTCAGCATATCTAGGAAGATCCTCACGGCAGGGATGTTGCTGCGTTTTGGCGGGAGGGCCGCATAAATCTCAAGATTTGGTCCGTTGAAGTCTGGTAGAGCCCTGACTAGCACACCTGCTCGTACCAGGGAGTCAGCATAAATCTGGGGTAAAAAAGCAACACCTGGCCCAGTACTGAGAATGCCGAGGGCAACTGTTGGATCACCGACAGCGATGAGAGGTTCGCTTTTCATGAGCATTTCTTGACCTTGGTCGTTCTTCAACAGCCAATCTTGGGGTACACCCATTACGTCGATAGTGATGCGGCCTAGCTGTTCAACGGCAAAGGCATCATTCAGATCCACTTCTAAGGCTCGCGTTCGAAACGCGTAGAGCGCAAGGGGAGATTTAGCAATACGGCTAGATACTAGATAAGGCTCTGTAGGTCGACCAACCCGAAGCACCACATCGAGCTTTTCTGCGATTGGGTCAGGCCCTTGACTGGTAACCCTTAGCGTCGTTTTCACTTCAGGGTAAGTTTCCGCGAGCCGCGCAATCACTGGGGCAACTAACTTTTGACCTGTCAGCGCGCTGGCGGCAATTTTCAGAGGACCTTGCGGTTTTGCTTTAGTAATGCGCAATACCTCATCAGCCTCCAGCATCAATGCGATCGCAGCTTCGGCTGTAGGTAATAGACTTTCGCCCAACGGGGTCAGGCGCAGCCCTCGATTGACACGGTCGAAGAGCGGTGCACCAGCAACCGATTCCATGCGGGAGAGCGAGCGAGACAAAGTTGCTTTAGCCTGTCCAAACTTACGGGCAGCTGGACTTAAGCCACCCGCATTTGCAATCAAGCCAAACGCTCTGAGATCGTTCAGGTCAAATTCATCCATAGCATTCGTTTCACAAATGAAACGTTTCGTTCCATTTTGGCCGGTTTTCAATACTGATATTCAATACTATCGTGAAGTTATGCGCCGAACCGGCATCACAATGGAGGAATTTATGACACAGAATATTCAAATCTTTACGAAATCCAGTTGTTCCTTTTGCGCACGGGCCAAAGCCCTTCTTTCACACATGGGGCTCGACTATAAAGAAATTAATGTCGAAGCCAGCGATCACAATGAAAATCTGTCTGTCAGCCTCAGTGGAGTTGCCACTGTACCCCAGATTTTTATTGGTAGCTATCACATCAATGGCGTTGAGGACTTAGAGCGTCTGCAGGCCAGTGGTCGCCTTTTGCCAATCGTGGAAGCTGCTAGGGGGTCGTCGCTAGCCGTTGCCGATATTCCCGCTGTCACCGCACAGGTAGACGCCGAAGACTGGGCGCTGAGCCAGGTGATTCCGGCGACCGACGGCTCGCGGAGCACCGACCCAGAAACTTGGGCACTGTTGCGGTTTTACAAAGACTTTTTCGGCTTTTGGCCCAACACATTTGCCTATCTCTATCACTGGCCTGACGCCTACAAGCTGTTTGTCTACTGCCACAATTTCTCTGCCGTCGGCTACGGGAAAAAGGTTCTAGGACCGCTGAACATGTTTACCGTCGGCTATTCCACCTCTAACGTCCACGGCTGTAATTACTGCCAGGTGCACAGTGCCGCCACGGGGGGTGAGCAGTCGCTCCAAGCTGTTCGACAGTTCAAAGCGGCCCTGGCCGGTGAGCGATCAGCCGAGAATCCATACGGGGATTTAGAGCTAGCGATCGCCAATCTGGCTGCCGAAGCCACCCGCAATGCTGTTACCGAAGAGACTCTTAATCAAATTCAACAGCTTTCAGCCGATGCTCAACAGGCCCAAGCTTACATCACGGGCGTAGAAATGATGGTCGCTGCCTTCGGTTTCCTCAACGTCTTCAACGACCTAACCGGGCTAGAGCTAGAAGGCAAATGGGCCCAGCAGGCCAGCGAGCAAACTGGAATTGACGCCGGGCGGCACCAGAGTACCCAAGACGAGAATCCTGCGAATTTGGACTATGACCTGCCCCAAGGCGGCCCTTCCATTGAAGACATGCTGGCAAAATACAGCGGCACTATTGAAGATTTAGCCGCTTACGGCACCGGCAATTTGGGACTCTTCCCTAACTGGATCAAGCGCTGGCCTCAACCCTTACAGAAGCACCATGCCTATCTGTACGGTGAACTAATGGGAGAGAAGTCGCATACGCTCCTTTCGGCTGAGCTGAGGCATCTGATGGCAAGGGTGAGCGCGATCGCCAAAGACCATACCTACCTAGCGGCGGTAGAAGGTTTTATGGCATACCGTTCGACCCAAGATAGTCGCCGAGCGATCGCCCGCATTCGTGACTGTTTTGAAGTTGCCACCGGACGCATGGCCGGGTCTGAATTATTCAGCGGTCGGGAACAAGCAGCCCTTCAGTTCGCGTGGATTTCAGCGCAGATGCCACTCACCACACCGCGCAAGTATGTTCAAGCTGCTGTCGAGCAGTTTTCCGAAAAAGAACTGATTCACCTGATTGTGGCCTGCTCGGTTGCGTCAATGGTGCAGCGATTTGTTGCTATTGCCCGTCCTGAAATCGAAGCCGAGGTTGCTCAGTTCTTGAAGCAGAACAACCTTGAGACCGACACGCTCAAGCTGCGCTATCCCCTACCTGTAGACATTGCACAGCTAGTTGCCTAATATGCGGCTGAGCGATTCGAGCGCAAAAGCTGTACGCCCTCGAATCGACCCATAACCCTTCCTTGAAAAGTACAGAATATTCAGTAGGAGATTCCTGTAATGACACTACTGCCTACCTTAATCATTTTGTTTTTCTCGTTTGCTACCGGTTTTTTTGTGGTGCTTTCGTATCTAGAAAAGCCCGTCTGGTCTTTGATGTTGAATACTCAGAGTCCGAAAGCCAGTGACTCAGATGCCAGGCTGATTCACAGTGAGCTAAAACGCATTATCGAACTGGCTCCACCCACCATGATGACTGTAGTAGGCAGCGGTACGCTTTGCATTGTGCTCCAAGCCTGGTACCGCAACTTTGACAGCGCTTCACTGACCATACTTAGCTTTTTTGTTGTTTGTATGGGATACGTGATCTCCCAGTTATTTAGCCGTATCGAAGCCGTCAAGAACACACCCTCTGACGCTGACATTAGCGATGTCCGGCGCGGACTCGGCAGGCTTGCTGCCATTCATCACATGGGTCTTTTCACGGTCGCAGGACTGACGCTGCTTCAGTTGTTACTGGTGGTGGGATAGTCGAAGAACGTTGTCAATTCGACTTTACTAATTTGGTCAAGATTGAGTGGTTGAATTCGATTTCGCGACATCTGGCCTATGTAGCAACCTTATGAAGTCAGATGTGTAGGTAAATCCATGAATTGACCGAGCGAGGAACTATAAGTTGGCCAAAGACCACTGTAAATCATGACGTTCAGCTTTACGCAAAACAGGAATGCTAAAGCATTCCATGGCCAGGGTTTCAGTTGTGAACCACCGGCTGGCTAAAACTTACGGTTGTAGTGCCCATGTTTTGCTGAGAACCTTGACTATTCATGTTTCAGCGTCTTTATTTAAAGCGGGAATGGTTGGGCCCCGCGTCGCAGCCAATCTGACCTGAACAATGAATTCAAGTGTCGTGGAATAGCGGACTGAGCACAGCGAGGGAACCTATGCCGCGAAAGTGCTTGACGGTCAGCCCCTGGCTACCATTTTGCATCCACCAGGGGGGTGTTCCAGGCATTCCCAATTGCCAACTTTGGCCATTCATCCGCAGTATCTCCACCCTCCAAGGGGTATGGCAACGAACCGATACTGTTGGCGAATTGCCGAGAGAAAAATCAGCCAGCAATCGCTTGAAAAAAACTGAAGCAGCTCTGTCAATGCTGGCTTTTGAAAGAGGATAGAGGAAAAACGATCAGGGAAATTTTCCGATGACCCTTCACCCTCAACCGATTACTCCCATTCCTGAAGTCACCGCTCAAGTGGCTCATGCGGCTTTTCCGAAAGGCAATCTCTACTTACGGCTACGCGATACCCTGGGTGTCTTTTTTACCGACGAGGACTTTGCAACGCTCTATCCTCGCTGCGGGCACTTAGCTCAATCCCCCTGGCGGCTGGCTTTGGTTACCGTGATGCAATATGTGGAATCGCTATCGGATCGCCAAGCCGCAGAGCAAGTGCGTGCCCGCATCGATTGGAAGTATGCGCTATCGCTGGAGCTGACCGACTCTGGTTTTGACCATTCGGTGCTGATTGAGTTTCGCGTTGGCGAAGCCTCTCTTCGAGAATCGCTTGCTGAAAGGCCATGCTGAAGAGCAATTACTGAATTTGATGTTGGTCCGTTTGCAACAAGCTGGATTGCTGAAAGCGGGCGGCCAGCAATCCAGCGACTCAACACATGTGCTGGCTGTGGTGCGAGCGATGACGCGGCTGGAGTTTTTGGCGAAACCCTGCGCTATGCCCTCAATACGCTGGCTGAGTTGTCACCAACCTGGTTGCGATCGATCGCGCTAGACGAATGGTATGACCGCTATAGCAAACGACTGGAAGACACCCGTCTACCGAAAAAGCCGTAGGACCGCGACGCGCTAGCTGCTCAAATTGGCTTTGATGGCTTCTATCTGCTACACCAACTGGAGACCTCGAAGGTGCCAGTTGAGTGGCGTCAACTCCCGGCCCTTGAAGCCTGACGCCAAATCGGGTTACAGCAATACTATGCGCCCTCTGGAACGATTCAGCTCCGAACGACTCAAGATTCGCCGCCTGGGGCCTTGCGACTCCGCTCCCCTTATGACCTCGAAGCCCGTCGCAGTCGGAAACGTGATAACAGTTGGACGGGCTACAAAGTGCATTTCAGCGAGACCTGTGACGAAGGGATGCCCCGCTTGATTACCCCTGTCGAGACCACCGCATCGACCACGCAAGATCAATCGGCGATACCGGTTATCCACGCCACCCTGGACGCGAAAGGACTGCGCCCCGAACGCCATGTTGTTGATCAAGGCTACACGTCTGCTCAACTTTTGTTGAGTAGCCAAAAAGAGCATGGCATTGACCTTTATGGTCCGGTGGCAACCAGATCAGGCTGGCAAGCTTATACAGAAGGTGCCTTTGACCTAAGCCAATTTCAGATTGACTGGTCGCAGCAAATCGTGAAGTGTCCCCAGGGGAAATCGAGTCGCTCCTGGAAAGCGGGACGTGACAGCTATGACAATCCGGTTATCCCTGTCCAATTCAGCGGGCGTGACTGTACTCCTTGCCAAGCACGTTCCCGTTGTACGAAGTCGAAACGAGCGCCCCGCGAACTCACGCTGAAGCCCTTTGAAGCCTACCAAGCTCTGCAGCAAGCGAGAGACCGGCAAGCCACTACGACTTTTCAGCAGGACTTTTCCATTCGAGCGGGCGTTGAAGGCACGATTTCGCAAGCGGTGCGAGGATTTGATGTGCGTCAGTGTCGGTATATCGGCTTGGCTAAAACCCACCTCCAGCACATCATCACGGCTGCCGCGATGAATGTGGTGCGCGTCATCAACTGGCTGGAAGGGGTGCCGCTGGCTAAAACCCGTCAGTCACATTTCGCAAAGCTGGCACCCATTAAAAGCGGATAGAGAAAATGCTTCACTCTGATTTTTCTCTCAGCGATTCGCCAACAGTATCGGATCGTTGCCACACTGAAACTGACCAAGGATACGGGCGAAGAGAGAAGCGCGTTGTGAGCATTTGTCAGCAACTTGAGCACATCAAGCCCTGGCCGGGACTCAAAACCTTGATTCGAGTTGAGAGTGAGCGTCAATTCAAGGTTGGTGGGCATGAGCGGTATTCAACAGAAACTCGTTATTATGTCGCTTCTTTCGGTGAACCGGCTGTGGATATCGCCAAGCGGATTCGAGGATACTGGGGCGTCGAGAACAAAGTTCACTACGTGCGCGATGTGACGCAAGGGGAAGATGCCTCAAGGATTCGGATGAGCCCGTTGCCGCAAATCTTCGCGGTTGCTCGTAATTTTTCGCTCAATATCTATCGTGACCATGATTTCACCAACATGGCCCAAGCACAGAGAGCTTGTCAGTTCGGACTAGACACCCTCAAGCATCTCTTTAGAATGAAATAGCCCTGCCCTCCACGACTCCCAACTCAAACACGCCTCCATCAATCCTCATGCATCTACTCCAGTCACAGCCAGATCCATCCTATCCACAGTTATAGTTGGAGCGGCACAGCGGCAAGAGTTTAGGGATGGCAAATCAAGCGCAGCTAGAACGACTCAAACGGAGTGTTCAAGAGTGGAATCAGTGGAGACAAGACAATCCTGGTGCGGCAATTGACCTCAGTGGAGCTCACCTGGAAAGGGCCGACCTCAGAGACGCTAATCTGAGCAGCGCTGACCTTAGAGAAACTAAGCTCAGAAAATCCACGCTTGCTGGAGCAGATCTCAGCGGAGCCAATCTCTTGAAAGCCGATCTAGGTAACACTGACCTCACCAACGCCGACCTTAGCAGCACCAACCTCAACGGTATTCACTTCAATCACGCCAATCTCGTCGGCGCTAATCTGTGCCGTGCCGACCTCAACGGGGCCCACCTCTTTCACACGACCCTCAGAGCTGCTAACCTCACTCACGCTCACCTCAATTGCGCCGACCTTACCCGTGCTGACCTCAGCAACGCTCACCTCAGCAGCGCTCACCTCAGCAACGCTAATCTATCTAGAAGCATTGTTCTAGACGCTAACTTCAGAGGCATGGTTCTTACCGGAGCTTGCATCACTGACTGGCAAATCAGTAGCTCCACAATCTTCGACAACATTCAGTGTGACTACATCTTTCGCTCTTACAACAGCGACATAGAAACATTCAAAGACCGACTTCCAGTAGACCCTAACAGCACCTTCAAGCCCAGCGAGTTTGAACAGTGGATAAAAGTTAGACAAGGTGCCGTCGATACTATCGACATTACCTTCACCGAAGGGATTGACTGGCAAGCTTTCTTTCAATCCCTTCAGACCGTCCGACAACAACACCCAGACGCGGCTGTGCGAATGCAGTCAGTACAAGAAGTAAACGGTACCTATGTCGCTTCTCTACAGCTCGAAACAGAGATTTTCGGTGAAGCCTTAGATCAACTGAAAGCAGACGTTGAAAGCGAAGTGAAGGCTTCTTATGCGCTTCAGCTTGCTTCTGTAAGGGGTGAAGCGATCGCGTTAGAACGGTCTCTAGACAACGCAATGGAGAAACTCGCAATGACTTCCAAATACACCATCCACGGCAACGTCGGAAACCTCGCTGATACCGACTGGGGTGAGATGAAAGCCACCATCGATCAGAACTATGGGACGCAAGGAAGCGACATCATTCAACTGCTCACTTCGCTTCGTGAGACCGCTCAGTCCTTCCCTGACGAGCATAAAGAAGTGACTCAGCTTCAGTTTGAAGACCTAACGAACGATGTGGCCCGGCAGCAGCCCAGTCCAGCCAGAATTAAAACTCGCATCATTGGCTTACTTGGAGTAGCGATCGCTCTGGGGGGGTGCTGTCGCTACTGCCACCGACTTCGCTAACAACGTCCTGGAACTATCCCAGAAACTCGACGTGCCAGTCTCGAAATACCCCCTGACACTTGTGTTTCGGACGCACCAGCGTAATGCTCGTGCGTCCGAAAAATTCGAGGCGCTACGCGCCCAAGAGCGCAGTCACGACCTCAAAATGCTGGAAAGGGTAAGAGGGTAAAAGGAAGAAAGGGTTACGTAAGAGCCCTGGGGGCAACACATAGCACACGAAAACCAATGACGTTGTTGGATCCGCGCGGATTGAGGTTGACGCGGTAGGCAGAACGGCAACCCCACGGATCGTAGTCCCAAGCACCGCCGCGAAAAACACGAGATTTATCTTCCTCGGCCTCTTCATCAAGCCACGCGCTACCATCCGTCGGTGCGCCCTCGTAGCTGTCGTGCCAGTGGTCTAAGCACCATTCCCACACATTGCCGTGCATATCGGAGAGGCCAAAGCCGTTGGCGTAGGGATACTGATCGACAGGGGTAGTGCCTTCTCGGTTTTCGCCAGTTTCAGACTCCCCAGAGCCAGCGAAGTTAGCCAGGTCACTGGTGAGCTGATTACCAAAGTAAAAGGGCGTGAGCGTCTGGGCGCGGCAGGCGTACTCCCATTCCGCCTCGCTGGGCAGACGATAGGTGCGGCCTATATGCTGGCTGAGCCTGTCGCAAAACTCCACCGCGTTATACCAGTTCACTGACTCTACCGGATGCTTGTCGCCCTTAAAATTAGACGGGTCAGGATCGAGAGATTGGCTCTGCTGTGGCATCGCGACAACTGCTCGCCACTGAGCCTGTGTAACCGGGTATCGCCCCATAAAGAAGCCGGAAACTGTGACGCGATGCTGTGGTCGTTCGTCGCTGTAACCCTCCGAATCATCCTCAGCAGAGCCCATATCAAACTCGCCGCTGGGCACCCAAATCATGTCAAGGCCCACGTCGTCACTCAGTTGCTCGGTGAAGTAATGGGCAGTTTTGGTTTCAGGCTTGAAGACAAGGTTTGCCATCGCGATAATACGGGGAGGGGCAGTCAACTCTTTGATCGCTCTACCAAGCTAACTCACCCCGGTCGATCTTTGGATACCCTGAGAAATAGGAGTTAGGAGTTAGGGAGACAGGAGAGAGCGAATGTAGGCGTCTAAGAGCTTGCTGACTTCGTCTAGCTGACGTTTTAGGGCGGCACTGTCACCGTAGCCTAAATCCCGCGCCAAGATTAAATAATACTGACACTCTTCCAAGGAGCCTTGGGCAATGTTCATCAAGCGCGCCTTATCCGGTTTCGTTCTGCGCTTGAAGCCCTCAGCAATATTGGCTGGAACCGATACTGCCGCTCGTCTCAACTGAGAGACCAGGCCATACATTTCTGTCTTCGGAAATTTTTCAGTATAGGCATAAGTGCCCAGGACAAACTGATGCGCCTTTTGCCAGACGATCAGATCTTCAAAAGACTTCGCTGGAGCACGAGCCATCATCCATCAGGCAACTCATCAATGTCGAACACACCACCAGAATTCCCCTTCTAGCTCCTAACTCCCGTATTCTGAATGCCTATTCAAAAAGAAGAAAGAGTTACTCAAGAGCCCTGGGGGCAACACATAGCACACGAAAACCAAAGCCGTTGATGGACCCGCGCGGATCGTTGATGCCGCGGTAGGCAGAACGGCAACTCCTCGGATCGTTGTACCAAGCACCGCCGCGTAAAATGCGAAACTGATTTTCCTCAGCATCTTCATCAACCCACGCGCTGCCGTCTGTCGGTGCCCCCTCGTAGCTGTCGTGCCAGTGGTCTAAGCACCATTCCCAGACATTGCCGTACAGGTCGCACAGTCCGAAGGCGTTAGTCACCTCGAAATGCTCGACCGGCGTCGTTTTCTGCCGAAATTCCCCCTTTGGTCCGCGACCATAGGAGCCAGACCAAGCGCCATCAGGATCATCTGTGCCATCATAATTTGCCACTGTAGTGGTAATCGTTTCGCCAAAGTGAAAGGGTGGATATTGGCTATTCGCGCCCTCTGGAGGCGCAATTTGTCCACGGCAGGCGTATTCCCACTCCGCCTCACTAGGCAGGCGATAGGTGCGCCCCGTGTGCAGGCTCAATCTGTCGCAAAACTCCACTGCGTCATACCAGCTCACTGACTCTACCGGATGTCTGTCTCCCTTGAAATGAGAAGGATTAGCCGTTAGCTCTCGATTTATCTGGGGCACGTTCTCCGCCACCCAGCGCCACTCTGCCTGCGTCACCGGATATTTACCCAAAAAGAACTCCGGCACCTGGACCTCATGCTGAGGGCCTTCATTGCTGTTGCGATCTAGTTCATCCTCCGGCGAACCCATCACAAAGTGCCCTGCCGGGATTTGTATCATCTCAATGCTCAGGTCGTCCGTCAGTGGTTCTCGATAACCCTGTACCGTTAACATGCGGCGACGTAGCTTGAGGCGATTGCGATACTCATAATCTTCAGGCAGAGCCAAAATTGATCCTTCTGAATTTTCCATGACCGAGGCTTCAGCTCCAACTTGGAAACCAGTCAATCCACTCTGACTAGATTGACCTTTTGAAATAATGGATTCATCAGTGATACAAGCTGACCAAGCCGCCAATAATTGCGTCTCTGCCTCTACCTCAGAGACTTCTACCAAACTCAGTTGTGGCAAGTCAGCCAGTATCCCGCTTGGCTGGCAATCTTCAACAAGGACACTGAGCAGTTTGAAACCCGCCTCTGATAGCTGTTCTTCAAATTCTTCAGGCCAACCGCCGATTGGAGATTGAAGCTCCAGGTAATGCTTGGAAAGTACGACTAAAAACTGCTGTGCCCCTGGTGATGCAGCCATATGCAAATTCAATATCAGATTGCCATCCAGGGCAAAATCCCACGGTCGGAGACGCACGGTGTGGCCATTTGCTTCTAGCACCCAGGCGATCCACTCGCCCCAGGCTTGGTCAGCGCTGGTGTAGCTAATGAAAACATCGTTCATGGGTTAGATCGGGGTAAGGGGGCGAGATCGCCCGTCAGCATCCATCATGCTGAAATCGTCTGGGGATGCACGGGAGTAATTTCCGTGATACTGGCAAAGTCATCGAGATTAAACGTGATGATGTGACTAACATCGTTTGCCAGCATGGTTGCGGCTAATCGGGCATCATGCACCCGCTTACCAACAACTTTATGCCGTTGAACCAGTGTGAGCCAGAGTCTAAAAGACTCAGGCTTGTCTTCGATCAATGGAAACTGGCCCAGAAATTGCTCAACTTCTTGCTGGCATTGGTCAACTGACCAGCCCAGACCGTTGACCTCAGCGGGGCGAGTCGCCACCGCCCAGAATTCTACTAGCACTTGAGGCGATAGGACACAGTCATGGCTTTGGGTTAGCAGGTGAGCGACAGCGTTGATGGCAAGGGGGCGATCGCGAGCCTGCTCATCACTTGCCCGCACCAAGATATTGGTGTCTAGCAAATACCGCGTCATCAGTCGTAAATGGCATCTCGCGTAAGGGCCTCATCGGGCAACCCAACGCCCTGGGGACGCGGTTGTTCCGCCCAGGTCAACCAGCGATCAGCTCGTTCTTCGGGGGTTGCCACTTCCCAGAAGGGCTGCTCTCTCACTGGTTTGAGAATTAACGCGCCCTCCCGAATTTCGAGACGATATTGGTGAGTGAAAGATAACTGTCGCAAGACTTCTGCGGGTACTCGCAATTCTCCCTGCGAGTCAATTTCTAAGATTTTGTTGATCACCACATTCAGTTCCCAGAAGCTGTCTTTGTATGGTACACGTTAGGGCTATCAAAGGCTTTCTCCCTCCTGCATCTCAGCTAATCAAGCATCTAGAATCCACACCCAGAATTTTGCCCCTTCCCTCCTGACTCCTAGCTCCTGACTCCTATCCCCCATGTCAAAAAAAATCGAGGCGCTCCGCGCCGAAGAAAGCAAGAGGGTAAAAGGAAGAAAGGGTTACGTAAGAGCCCTGGGGGCAACACAGAGCACACGAAAACCAATGACGCTGTAGGATCCGCGCGGATCGTTGATGTCGCGGTAGGCAGAACGGCAAAACCCCGGAACGTCGTACCAAGCACCGCCGCGCCGAATGCGAGGTTTATTTTCCTTAGCGCTCTGATCAATCCACGCGCTGCCGTCTGTCGGTGCGCCCTCATAGCTACTATGATAGTGATCTAGGCACCATTCCCACACATTGCCGTGCATATCGGACAGGCCAAAGGCATTAGCCACTCCAAACTGCCCCACTTGACTCGTTTCATCAATGCGATCACCAGTTGGCCCATCGTTGTAGACACTGGAGCAATGGTAATTTGCCAGTTCGGGCGACAGCGTCGCCCCAAAGTGAAATGGAGTAGTCGTATTAGCTCGGCAAGCATATTCCCATTGCGATTCACTAGGCAGTCGATATTCCCGCCCGGTGTATGCACTCAAACGGGCACAAAACTCTACCGCCTCCCACCATGACACTCGCTCCACTGGGCGCGCCGCTCCCTTAAAGTGGGATGGAGCAGGGCTCAGCTCTCGCTCCACGCCGGGCAATGCCACAACAAACTGCCACTGCGCCTGCGTCACCGGATATCGCCCCATGTAAAACGCTGACACCTGCACCTGGTGCTGGGGGCCTTCACGGCTCTGTCGCTCTGGCTCATTCTCTGGTGAGCCCATCACAAAGCTGCCACCAGGTATCGCCACCATCTCTAACGTCAGGTCATCTTCCAGGGGTTCTTCATACAATCGTCCTGCGCCTGGTACCCAATCAATCACCCACTGATCGGTTTCGCCCTCTCGACGAATCGTAGCGACCTCGAACGAGAAGGATGTCAGCGCTGGCTCCGCCTCCATTTCTTGGGTGGCCGAGTCTGGCTCTGGTTCCGCTTCCGCTTCATCTGCAAAATACAGTTCTGCCACTTGCACCGTTTGAGCTTCTAGGGTTGGCCAGTCAGTCGCCACCGTCTCGTCTGACTCTGCCACCCATCGCCCAGTTTCAAAGGTCAGCGTCTGCAGCGGCGGGAAACCTGCCATAGTCGTTGCTTGGGTGCCGGTCGGTAGCCTCACGGGAAAGCTACTCGCCACTAGCTCATATTCGCCGACCTGATAAGCTCTCTCTACCGCCTCAAGGCTCACAGCTTCAGGATTTCGCAATAACTGCTGCACCAGTCGGGCAAACTCTGCCAGGGCGGGTTGCTTGAGCTGCGGGGCCAGCTCCTGTGTCATCCGCGTAAGTTGCGCTAGCTCAGCGCGAATTCCCCGCTCTGAGCCCCTGGCGGCTCCGGCCTGCTCCAGTTGTTTTAAGCGCTCAACAATTTCCTCGGCGGCCTGCTGACACGATTCATCTCCCAGATAGGTCATGGCTGCGAGGCGTTGAGCGTCTAACTCCTTTTGGCGGCGCTTGGGGTCAATGCGGCTGAGATAACTGACATAGCTGATCAGCACTTGAGCCACCTCTCGCTGCCGCTGCTGCCACACCGCGTCATCCTGCATCTGATGGAGTAAATAAGCCCGCACCTGGGTATCCATCGCATACAGCTCATGGCCAACCTGGCTGCAGAGATCTGACAGCAGCAAATCGACCTCGGCTTCCCAGGGCACCCTGCCATCTCGCAAAAACTCGACTCGCAAGTAATGGACAAGCTCGGGCGTGAGCACTAGGGGCAACGCGGCATACTCGGCGAGCAGCCGATACGCCTGGTTGCCAAAGCGGGCCACAAAGCGATCAACCTGTTGGGCCGGTTCAGTCCACTGTGTTGTCTCTGTCACCGTCATGAAGGAGAGGCCGAGTAGGAATGTTTGAGGGGTTGCCCCCGCACCGTATCTATTGCATTATTTAACCCCTCATCGTCCATTTGAAACATAGGGACAGAATTGGCAATAATCTCTGCCGAACTGCCGACCCACCGCGCCATAGGCATCGGGTTCAACCAGGCAATCAGGCTCGTATGTTGCTTGAGCTGACGCAAAAATCGGGCGGTTCCCCGCACGCGATCGCGCTGGCGATAGCCCCGCGCTGCCCCCGCATCACTGACGACTAGCACGCTCGTGGCTTCATCACAGGCATCCAACGCTACTGGCAGCGCCACCGGGGTGGTCAGATAAGTATCCTGATACACGCTCCCCGTTGGCACATTTTGGAAATAATACGCGCTGACATTGTCCGGGTCAAGGTTGCTCTCTGCTTGGGCGGTCTCGACCAAATCTCGCGTGAAGTGGTGAAACGGCGTCATTGAGCCATTTTGGTCGATGAGTAAGAGGAGCTGAGCGGCATTGCGATCGCGGCGCTGATAGACCGGGGCGAGATAAAACCCCTGCCGCGTCGCCTGCTGAATTGTCGCGTCGATATCCAGCACGTCCCGAGGTCCGTCGGGCACGGGTCGCCGCAGGTAACGCCAGTTATACACCATAGATCGCCGCGAGATGGGATAGTACGCCTGCAGCGGGGTAGTCTCTTCTTCGCTAATCAACAGATTGGGAGCTTGCACCGGCAACGAACCGAGTTCTGGCTTAGGCCGTTGCTCTAGCGGCATTTCCTGACGAGGGCGCAGGGGCTCCGGTGTTTGCAGCCGCTCTGGGGCAGGAGAGGGCCGGATGGACTCTGTCCGACGTCCACCGGGAAAAGGTGGTTTTCGTCGTTTTTGCGCCTGCACCTGAGCCTGCACGGTTTGCCAAATCGAGTCAAACTGGCTTTGTTCGCTCAGAGTATGACACCACAACAGCTTGAGGGTATCGGCGAGTGCCTCCAAGTCATTACCGAAGCCTCCTTCAACGGCCTGTAACGCCGCCATGTATTCACTGACGCCCAGCTTAAAGTTGCTCTGGCGTAACCGCAGAAACAGTCGCAATACGAGTTCTGGGGCGTTAAAGCCACTCATGAGGCCGCCTTACCTGAATTCCGCCAATCATCCTGCCGCTTAAACAGCAACTCTCGATAGGGCAAGATCGTGTCTTTCTTGAGCTGCTTGGCACTGTAGGGCTTGGCCTCAAAATCGTGCAACGCCTGCAACCAGTCTAAAAACTCACTGGTACCGGGGGGCTTAAACCAGTTGCGATCGCGCTCCGCCAAAAACTTGCTCACCGCTGTTTGAGTCAGGGTGGCCGATGGCGAGTCTATCTCCTGGGCTGCATAGTGCTGCTGCACGATGGTCTTGAGTTGTTTGGGATCACTGGGAAAATCGAGATAGCGATAGAGGCAACGCCGTAGAAACGGGGCAGGCAAGTTTCCCTTCTCCTTATTGCTGGTGATGATCACAATGGGCTTGTAGTCAGGATGAGCCGTCACCGTTTCGCCCGTTTCCCGAATGATAAATTCCCATGGCTCATCCAATACAGTCAACAGGTCATTGGGAAAATCCAGATCTGCTTTATCAATCTCGTCGATGAGGACTACCGCCGGATGGTCTTTTAGCCGAAACGCCTTACCCAGAGGACCAAACTTCCGATAATGTTTGGCGTTACCTGGGTCGCGGTTCTCTGACGGAACGTCATCATTGTCCTCATCGCCTAGCTCCGGTTGTTGAGCTGCTGCGCCTTGAGTCTTCTGCACCTCGACATCGTGCAGGCGTAAAATAGCATCGTATTCGTACAACCCGTCTTGAGCTTTCGTGCTCGATCGCACGTCCCAGCGATACAGCGGCAATCCCAGTTCATAAGCTACGGCGTAGGCGAGGCGTGTCTTACCGCAACCTGCATCCCCCTCCAGCAGCAAGGGCCGCTTCAGATACATCGCCAAATTCACAGCCTTCTTCAGGGGCTCTGAAACCACATAGGGCTCTGGTTTCGTGGGTGATTTTGGATGAGGACTTTCAGCTCTGCGGCCATCCCCATTAAAGGTTAGGCGATTCTCTAAGCTCATAGAAACTGCTCCTGCAAATTAGCGCACACGTTTTGAGGGGTTCCTTCGCTCGCTCGATGAATTTTGGCCGCAATTCGCTTTAGATCCTGGCCATTTTTGCCCCGCAGCTTAGGATAGACGGTGCGGAAGGTAATCAGCCAGTCATAGATATCGTCAACGGACCAGTCTGGCAAAGGCAACTCCAGAAACTTGTAGCAGTCAAGATCTCCCGGCTCACAAAAATACTCTGTTGAACAATTCAGCCGCATTTGGCTATCGGCAATCAGGGCGACAATAAACTTGCTCTTGTACTTTTGAGACACAGCCGCCACATCATCAATGAGCGGTTGCCAAAAATCTTGAATGAACCACCTAAGAAAGTCTGCCTGTTCTATTAACTCATCCAGACTCCTTATTTCCAAAAAAATAGTGGTGCCCTCGTCAATAGAGGTGCGAATTTTCTCCCGGAGCTGCTGAGAAAGTGTTTCTAAATCCTCAGATTCTTCAATTTTGAAATAGCTAGCCAGCCGAATCAAGAATTCAGCTTCATTGAGTTGAGAAATGGCTGAGTCCAGATCTACCGAGTACCGTCTGTATGCTCCGACGACTTTGCCATCAATGATTTGATCCCCCAGAATCACGTTCAGCACTTCTTCAATGCAGAAGCGCCCCATCTGCTTCCGCGTCTTTTGCAAGAAAAACAAGACGGCTCCCCCATCCTGGCTGAGCTGGTCTCGAATGAGGCCAGCAGTTTTCTTCGCCTGAACAAAATCGAGCTTTTGCAGGGTTTTCTCCTGGCTGCGATCGCGCACATTCGCTTGAGGGGAATCTGCATCAAATTTCGCAAGGTTCACTTCCACGTCATCAATTTTGTCTAGAAGCTTTTCCGCTTTCTTTTCTAGTCTCCCCTGAGTTAAGGCGTCCGGAGCTGTTTCAATATCTGATTCAACAGCGGCAAGCTCGTCCATTAATTGAGCAAGTCTCCGTGAATAATGGGCTCGCCTGTTTGTGCCTTTCTTGATTACCATCAATGCTGTAAACCGTAAGCGCTTACCGATACTATCGAGAGTCCTATAATTTCGCTCTCAGTTTTTCTATCTTCTCTAACAGTTGTTCCGCTGCCTTTTCCAGACGCAAGCGATCAACCTCGCGAGGAGCAGAGTCAATATCTGATCCGATTGCTGCCAATTCTTCCTCTAATCGCGCAATTTGTCTCTGGTAAAACCCCTGTCGAGTATCGGATGTTTCTGTCATTGCGGATGAATGGTCTGATCGGGCATGAGGATGCAAGATTAGGGTCAATATTGCCTGCAATTGTGAAAGCTGAGGCCCTGTCGGCCCTTCGACCCATTGCAACAAAGCAGGGGTGCGGTTGCCCTGAGCGGCAATATTGGTGGGTAACACGCCTGCTGGAGGGTTTAGCGCTATCACCAACTCATCAAATTGAGTCATAGGCAATTGATTGAGTCTTTGAACGAGCGCCAATCGCTCCTGAACAGATAAAGGTTTATCGGGGACATTGTTCGGCATTAGTAATTGACTCACAGAAGTTGCTGTTTCAGCGGCTGGAGCTTCAGCATTTGCTTTCACAAATAACTGCCCCGCTTCATTTTCCCGCCACCGCAAATACAACACCGGACGATACCATTGATTCCCGTCCACATCCATCCACTTACGCCCCTCACCCAAAGCCTTCAGCGCCGTCTCCCCCTGTCCCAATACGCGATAAAACTGCTCCGCAAAGTCTCGGGCTTCTTTAACCCGCACGCTGTACTGCATCGCCACCACGGCTGGCACATCGGCGTCAATCAACTGCTGAGCCGTGCCATTGAATACCGACTCCCCCGTCACCGCCATACCCGACTGGCAAGCACTCAACACCATCAAGGCAATGCCCTTATCCGTCACCAACGATGCCAACTTGCGAGCACTGACAAACTCCGCCTTACCCTGCTCGTCTTCAAAAGCCAGAAATCCTTGAGCTTCTGGCAAAGGCGCACCGCAACTCTGACAAGTTTCCACCTTGGTGCTGTCGTGCAAATGTCCACACACCTGACAGCGCTTACCAAAGATGCCGTGCCCATCAAAGTGCAGTACCTGGGGTAGGTTGGCCGTTTCTGTAAGGTAGGTACTCAACCCTCGCCAAGTCGGTGTCGGCAACTTTTCCAAAGATACGGATTCAGCATTAGCAATACCTGCCCGAATCGCCTCCGGTTCAGCATCTGATAGTTGACCGATATCGCTTGCCCGTGGCGAGACTAGCAACACCTGCAGGCGATCGCCAATCGCTTGCTTTGGGGGCACCGCATCATAGGCAATGTAGCGAGATAATTGCACGCGTCGATGTAGGAGAAATCGGGTGCCATCGTGAATCAGTTCCCAGGGATAGTCGGCGAGGCGCGATCGCTGAGCTGAATGCTCTGCAAACTTGAGCCTTAGGTGTAACGTCTCACCAGCCTCTTCAGCCTTTCGTAACGCCGCCTGAAACACTTGCCCAACACGTTGATCAGGTCGTAATAGCGCTTGAAAGAGTTGCTGACCAATCTGTTCTAAATAGTTAGAAGCAAAACTGGGATGCCCTACTGCCAAAATGCCAGAGGCTGTCATCCATTCTTGTTCGCCTGGTTTGGGAAAATGTTCGGCTTTAAAACCGCGCGAACTTTCCAACACCTTGATAACCGTCGTGCGCCAATCCTGATCACCCTCCCAAAAAGACAAGACCAATTCAGACTCAGCATCACTGCCTAAAGTTGACTTAGTAACAATCGCCTTAAATCGTCTGGCATCCAGCGAAATCAGATGCAGCTCAAACAGATGCGAAAAAGTGGGCATAGAGCTAGAAGCGATCAGCTAGATTGTCATCTGCCGCCCCGTCTTTCGTTAAGGCATCCAGGCTACGAGCGATCGTAGGCATCACCTGCTCCCCACGGACATCTTTGAACCATTTCAGTAGTTGTTCTTTCTCAAAGAGCGGCGACAATGACACCTTTACTGTGTGCGTTTTCTCCTGGCTGAGGGTACCGCCTGCTTCACCCTCGCCAATCGAGACCACATCAATTTTGATACCCGCATTGCTTTCCCGCGTAGCTGTCACCTGCAATTCCAACTCCACGGAATCCACAAAAAATACCGGTGGTTCACCATCCTTCTGGGGGGGCGTCAACAATTCCTTTTTGACCTGATCAATGAGTTCGGACAGCCCAATCGATTGGCTCATGAGAATACTGCCTGATCAATATATTTCTATTAAACCAACTTAATTGGGCACATTTCAGCACCTTCACAAAAAAGCCCGAACTAATCGCTTGAGGCCAGAACAGTTTTTTCACAGAGTTTTAAGAGGCGAGTACTGCTTTTTCGGAAGCGCTAGCGCGATGATGATGAAGCAACCTCCGTTTCGTTTCAAGTTTCGCCAAGGTTACCCCACTACAGATTTTACTCCATCACTTCACTAGGAGAAACCAATGTTTGCAACACTTTTACGGCCCGACGAGATCGCAGGGCACATCATTTCAAATTTCGCGGTCGCTGCTCACAAAACGCTAACCTCCCAGCAGGCCCAGTGTGTGACGGGAAATCAAGAGAACGACAAATGAGCGATCGCCTCTGGTGAACTAGGTAAACGACTGCTATGGGCAACCGTCAACTCTCATTTTCGCCAATCGCCCACGGCTCTATCCCATTCTGCCGAAGCTGTTCTTTCAACCGTTCGTTCTCTTCCCTCAGCAGGTCAGGCTCCGCGTACGCCTCCCCCAAACTGGCAAGGTCACGCTGCAATTGCCCCATGCGATCGCTCAGCCGCTCGTTGTATTCCTCTTCAGAGCGAGAGACGCCAAAGGCAGCATCAAAACGACGATCTAAAGTTTCTGCCGAGAGTGCCATGCACAACGCCAAGGCGCGTTTGTTGCCTCTATGTGACTGCCAGTGCCAGTAGGCATTGACTGCCTCTAACGGCAGGGCGTTAATGCGAGCTTGCCCACGGCTCTGCTCTGTCGAATCCACTTCTACCATAGATATCTGACCCGTATATCCCTCTCCCAGTAAGCGTTTGATGGTCTTTGAACGCAAAAAATCGGACACGTTCTGTCGGCCCAGATCAACTGCCTCTGCTGCACTGGACTGACTCATCCGATAACGGGGTATGGCAACGATCCTGACGAAAAGGTATCACATCCCACTGAAGCCCTTTCCTGACAAGGGTTCGAGAAAAACTACAGTTTGTAGTATAAAAACTGCTTAAAACCCCTTTGATCAGGGCCAGAAGCCTTGGTATAACA
>NZ_JAQMUB010000001.1 GCF_028330965.1 Oscillatoria sp. CS-180
TCCCGATTGGCTCTGGTCCGGTCGAATCTTGGGTCAAACAAATCGATGCCAGATTGCAGGTGACGGGGGCTCAATGGAATGAAGCGTCTTTGCCACAAATGCTCAAATTGAGATCCCTTTATCTCAACCATCAACTTGATTGTTTTTCATCCCCCAGTGGATGACGTGCTCCCATTCAAACTCATGGGCTGCGAGGTAAAACAAAAGCTTGTCCACCCTAAGCTTTGCCCTATTACTTCAAAACAGTTTTGGTCAAAATCCGCATCACTTCACCAGCGCGACCCGTCGGCATGGGATTCGACCACTCCTTCATCTCAGCGAACCTGAGTACGTAGAGCGATTTCACAATACTATCTACGCCTTCAGGGGACCCCAGCACCATGATTCGCACCCTGTCGCGCCCACCTTCTTGAGGCCCCTGAAGCGGTTCAGCAGCATTAATCTTTCGTGTCATACTCTGAGCTTCCACAAAACATTTGACGGTCATTGATTAACTGACTGACACTAGCGATCGCTGCTACATCAAAGTTGGGCTTGCGGGTGGTTTCTCAAAATCAGCGTGTGGAGATTATTGGTAGACCTGCAACGATCGCTCAGCCGATGGAAGTTGAGTTGGTCAGAGACTTGGGCTAGTGAGAGTAAGCGCCAGGAGATTGCTGCGCTTGCTCAGCAGTGGTGCGATCGCCTGCGGCGGGTCGCATGACCATCGCATTCATGGGCAATATGAACTGCTAGCTAGCTAAAACTTGGAACAATAATCCTTGACTTGAAAAGATGCCGGATGATTTGCAGTCCATTATTCAATGTCTGTTAGCTGGAAATCGCGGTGATGCTGATGTGCAGGCTTTGGGGATTGGAGCCGCAGCGACTGAGGCAAAGGGGCAAGCACTGATTCTGGAACGCCTTCATCAGGCTAAACCGGATGTACAGGACACCTTGCTGTCTCTTCTAGAAGCGAAGCTTTCAAAGCCTCAAGGAGAATAGGAAATGATAGAGGCGGTTCATCGCCAGATGCGAGTTGTCTTTAGCAAGGCGCTTTCTCAAGAAGATGGGCAGGCGATCGCGCATTCCCAGGAATCGATTCGATGATTGAGCACAGCATCCATGTATAACCCTGATCAGCCGATACATACAGCCACGACTCAGGACTTGTGGACCGCCCTGTTGCTCAAGCGCCGCTTTAACAACTTTGAGCCAGAGCCAATTGTGCAAGATCTCTATGCTCAGCCGCAGCTCTGGCGAAAATTTTGGTTAGGTTGGCTGGTGTTTGAGATGGATTTTTACCAGAAGACCAATGAAGCGCCGATCGCCCGCTTACTGGAAATGCTCGTTTATGCCAGTGATGAGCGACTCTACCAAAATGACGTGCTGTACATTCAAAGCACCGATGATGACTGTGTTGCCCCCTTGCTGGATTTGGCGAAACGCTGGCAAGTTGATGATTGTGAGGTCTACGATCGCACTCGATTAGCCAAGATTTTAGGTCGGTTGGAAACGCTGATCGACGTGCTGGGCGAGGAGAAAATGTCCCGCCAGATTGAGCAATGGAAAGCCCGTGAATGCTGTCGCCCCATCATCGCTATGTGGTGGGACTAACCACAGTGGCTAAGATGCAGCACTTCAGGCCACCGCTCAAACAGGATTGTATAGAATCGAACAGGCAGCAAGTTGCAGTTCTGCATCAAAGAGCAGACGTTTTTCAATAGGGAGCCAAGCATGCGGCATGGGCGATTAAGACGTGTCAAACGAAAAAGTTGCCCTCAATCAACCGGAAGTGGCTGATGTTTTTGAGCAAAAGGGGGGGTGGCTTACCTCAAGGCGGAGCGGACGAATAGAGATGAGGCGATCGCCCAAACTCTAGAATCCTTTGGCCGCAGTGGGGTGCCCCTCTATCTGGCGTATCCTACCGAAGCCAGTGAACCCAGGGTGTTACTCCAACTGCTGACGCCAGAGATTGTGATAGAGGCGATCGAGCAGTTGCAGAGGTAGTCAGTTAGATAAATACTTCACAAATAGCCAGCTCATGCATACCAGTGGCTTGCAAATCTGAGATAAAGCTATTCATCTCCTAAGTAATTTCTGTTACTTAGGACTATGCCCTAGATCACAATCAATAGATTAAGCCTGCTGTAATATCACTAAAATTACAGATAGAATAGAATTGATGTATGGCAACTTTAGGCTGCACTTGACTGAATAGGTGCTCCCTTATCTATAGAGTGTGCATGATTGGGGCATACGCGGCTTTTCCACTGCAGGGTATCTGATCAAACCAATTGAATCCTTCTCAATAAACTTGGAGGTAACTGTGGTCACCAGCGCATCTGCCCCCGTCAAAGTCAGGATTAGCTTTAACGATCCAGATTTAGATTTATCCGAACGAGAAGCAGAGATCCAGAAATTGCTGCCTCAGCTAAGAGCCCTTGATGAAGTAAACAATGTTGGCCGAGTCGATGATCCGACGCCGCCGGAGTCGAGTAAAGGGTTTGGATTTTTACTTGGGTTACTGCAGGCTGAGGTGAGCGCCGAGAACTTTAAAGCACTCGGTGGCTTTTTGAGTGATCGGCTCTTAGGAAAAGCGATTGAGATGGAAGTAGAGGCCAATGGCAAGCGCTTGAGAGTAACTGCTAGTAGCCAAGCGGAATTGACTGCGGCCATTAAAGCTGCTCAAGATTTCATCTCGGATTGAGGAGAAGAGAGACATGCTAAAAATAGCTTTGCTGATCGGTGTCAGCAACTACCAAAACAATCTTAGCTCTCTGCCTGCTGCGATACAGGACATTAATGAGTTGAAACGAGTGCTCAAGCATTCTGAAATGGGCAATTTCGATGAAGTTGAAACGCTAACTGATGCTGATTCTCAGACGATTCGAGAAGCAGCTGAAAGAGTCTTCTCTCAGCGTCATCGGGACGATCTTGTTCTTTTCTTTTTCTCTGGGCATGGCATTAAAGATGAATATGGCAAACTTTATCTAGCTGCGCCTGAAACTTATAAAGATCAGCGAGGAGAATTAGTTAGATCTAGCGCTGTCGCCACAAGTTTTATCCAAGACAATATGGATCGCAGCCGCTCTAAGCGTCAGGTTGTCATTTTGGATTGCTGTTTCAGCGGAGCTTTCGGCGATAATCTGACAGCCAAAGATGATGGCGTGATTGATATTGAAAGAGAGTTAGGGGGCGAAGGGCGAGCTATTCTAACCTCTTCAACCTCAAGTCAATACTCCTTTGAGCAGCAGGGAGCCGATTTATCAATTTATACCCGATATTTAATTGAGGGCATCGAAACTGGCTTAGCTGACCAAGACGATAATGGCATCATTTCGACAGACGAACTGCATGAATATGCAAAGCGAAAGGTGCAAGCAGCAGCCCCAGCAATGAAGCCGAAGATATTTGTTTCTGAAGAGGGCTTTAAAATTACGGTTGCCCATGCGCCTGCACAAGAGCCTGTGCTGCAATATCGTCGAGAAGTTGAGAGGGTCGCCAAAAATGGTCAGGGGGAAATATCGGTAGTTGCCCGAAGGCTCCTGCAGCATAGGCAACAAGCACTCATGATTTCAGATTCTCAAGCGGCTGCCATTGAGGTAGAAGTTTTTGAGCCTTACCGACAGTATCAGCAAAACCTCAAAAAATATGAAGAAGTGCTACGCTCAGTCTTGGGATCAGACAACAGTATTCCCCCTCGACAGCAAGCTGACCTTGACCGATTTCGGGAGCTCCTGGGTCTGCAAAATGATGATACGAAGGCCATCAAAGCCAAGATTGCGTCTGAACATGAAGCTATCGAGTTTGGCAAACCACAAGGAGCATTACAGGAAAAATCTTTTGCATCTGCAGCTGCGGCTGACATAGATGAGCCCGTCGTTCTGTCTGATGATATGTCAGTCCAGCAAGCAGCGAAGCGGAAAGATTCTCAGTCTCAAACTGCTTTCTTCTTGCTCAAACTCGCGGGTTGTTCTGCGATCTTGATTGCAGGAGTTGCAGTAATCGTATCCTCAAGGCTAAGTACGGTTCCCAACAGAAGAGCTGCTATGGCGTTAGAGATAGCGGCTCCCAATCACCAAATTGTTGAGAGTAGCCATAACCGGCTTCTCGAACAGGCAGTTGCCTTGTCGCAAGCTAGCTTGGATGATTTTGCCGCACAGGCTCTTGATATTGCTTGGGATTACTACGAGAGAGGCGAGCGGCAAAAGGCACTTGATGCCTTAAATGAAATCTCTCCTGACAGTAGTCTTTATCAAGATGCGCAGAGCCGTATCGAACTTTGGACCAAAGATTGGGACGAAAACGAAGCTAAACGTCAGCAGGCAGAAGCTGCTCTAGTGAATGGTGAGTTAGGCTACGCGCGCCAGCAAGCTAATTCAATCAAGACGCCCACTACATACTGGCGGAACATTCAAACTGAGCTGTATAGCCGAATTGATTCAGCCATTCCACCAGCACCTGAGCTTGGGAGCACGGACACAACCGCAACACCTGCAACTAAAGAGCCAGCAGTAGGAATGACTGAATCAGAATGTGAGGCTTTGCGAGAAGCTTATGTAACAGGTGACTCTGAGGCTTGGACTGACGTTAACTCGGAGGGAAGCACAGTTAGAAGCTCTTGCAGAAAGTATGAAATTGACTTTCCAGGATAAGGATTGGTATGACTCAACGAAAGTCTTTATTCAGCTTAAGATCACCAATACATGATTAAGCGCCTAGCCGCGACCAATCGGTGGTATTTCTACGGCATCCCTGAACTGGTGTAGTACGTGCGGCTGATTTAGGCCTCCTGTTAAACAGGAGGTTCAGACACTTGTGCTGTCCCTCATCAAAGCAAGAAACGTCACGAGTCGGCAGACATAATCTCCTGCTTACCAAATCTCGCTCCATGAATACACGAAACATTTGCATTAAAAGTTCACATGTACTTGTCAAGCTCTCTTTGATATAGTACAAAATAACTATAATTTAATTCAAAGAGGCCTAAGTTATGAGCTTCCATACGTGGAGCACAACGGGTTTTGCATTCACCCTGTTTTTGGCAGTTGGTTGCAGTTCTGGGGGCGAGTCTGCACCTGTCCCTCCTGTTGAGCCTGCACCTGTCCCTCCTGTTGAGCCTGCACCTGTCCCTCCTGCTTCTGGGGAGTTAAGGGTCATTTTGCCTCAGGGAGAAAATAACCCTAGTACAGCGGGGGTTTGGAAGGGAGATGGTTCTGGGATTGCTAAAAAGTCCAATGGCGAACTGGCGCTTTTGGGGCCAGATGATAAGGTCACTGCTCTCGAACCATGTACATTCATCAACAATGGAGATTCCGTCCTAATGGGAGTGCAAGTGGCCATTAAACGAGAGGACGATAATCACTCGACAGTTGTCAAAGGCGATGACCACACAATTGTCGAAGGCGAGATTATCAACGGTTTTGTTGATCTCAAATATCTTTCCGGCAACAATGATTGCCTTAAAAATCTTGAAGGTTGAATGCTCTGATTCAAGTGGCAAAGGGTCGCTAAGAAGCGATCTTTGACAAGACAGCAATCAGCATCCTCCAGTCAAAACGGGTTGAAAACCTTACACTTTGAGAGAAGCAATTTCAAAGGTAGTAGGGATTGTGCAGGGCGATCGCATTCAAGGAACCTGGCTCCGGATATCGCCACTGCCCAGCGGCAGCAGGTAGAAGCCGCCGGACTGAACCAGATTCGCTTCGCCTGGGCCGGTGCTCTACAACCGCAGCAGGCCCACTACTATCGCTTACAGGGACCGTCGGTTTTGGTGGAGTACGACAATACCCAAAACACTACACTTTTGGTGGAATTCAATCTGTTGCATTCGACTCTGGAGGGGAACTGTTAGCGACCAGCGATAGTAAAGGGAAGATTCAATTATGGAAAGTCAGCGATCATTTACATATCGCTACGCTTTCAGGACATTCTGGCAGAATAAGATCAATAGCCTTCAGTCCAAAAGATGAACTCCTTGTAAGTGCCAGTAGTGACTCTAGTATTCGACTTTGGGATATTCGTGGTAAACAATGTCTCCATATCTTTTCAGAGCATACCAGTCGTATTAGAGCATTAGCGTTTAGCCCAGACGGCAAAGTTATTGCGAGCGGAAGTGATGATTTTACTATTAAACTATGGGACATTCAAAATAAGCGATGTCTCTATACCTTTTCAGAAGATATTAATCGAGTTAGAGCATTGGCGTTTAGTCCAGATGGCGAACTTATTGCTAGTGGAGGCGATAGTTGCAATATTCAACTTTGGGATTTCAAAGATCGTGAATTCTTACATCTCTTATCAGGTCATATCAGGGGAGTTGCATCAGTAGCCTTTAGTCCTAATGGACGATATTTAGCTAGTGGAAGTGATGATTTCACTATTCGATTATGGGACATCAAAAGTCGAAAGTGTATCAGCATTCTTTCAGGGCACAAAGATCGAGTCAGAACAGTTGCTTTCAGCCCTGATAATCGGTTTCTTGCAAGTGGTAGCAACGACTTTACCATCCGCATATGGGATCTTCAAGAATGTAAGTGTTTGCAGGTCTTATCAGGTCATACCAATTGGATTAGATCGGTAGTGTTCAGTCCTGATGGAAACTTTATTGTTAGTGGGGGCAATGATTCTTCTATTCGCCTATGGAGTTTTAATAAACTTCGATGTTTTTACGTTCTTTCAGGGCATACAAATTGGGTTTACTCATTGGCAATTAGCTCCGATGGACATACTCTTGCTAGTTGTAGTGAAGATTCGACAATTTGGATTTGGGATCTTCAAAGCTTCAAATGTAAGCATGTCTTTTCTAAGCAGATCAACTGGGCTTATTCCGTCGCATTTAGTCCAAATGGTCAAATTCTTGCTAGTGGTGCTGACAACTTCAATATTCGATTATGGGATCTCAACGACTATCATTTTCGTACATTATCAGGACATACAGATTGAGTAAGGGCAATAACTTTTCATCCCAATGAATATATTCTTGCTAGTGGTAGCAGTGATACAATGATACGTTTGTGGAACCTTCAAAACCAAGAATGTCTCTGCGTCTTTAAGGGGCATACTGATTGGGTCAGATCTTTAGTCTTCAATCCGAGTGGTCATATTATTGCTAGTGGTAGTGACGACACCACGATCCGTTTGTGGAATCTTCAAAGTCAAAAATGTTTCCATGTCTTTAGAGGACATAATGCTTGGGTTAGGTCAGTAGCATTCAGTCCAGATGGTCAATTTCTCGCTAGCGGTAGTGGTGATTCTACTATTCGTTTATGGAATCTTGAGGAACAAGAGTGTGCTCATGTTTTCTCAGAGCACAGTGATGAAGTTAAATCAGTAGCATTTAGCTCAGATGGTCAAATTCTTGCTAGCGGAAGTGATGATCAAACAATTCGTCTTTGGAATCTTAAAGAACGACGATGCATTCGCATAATCTCCAAACATTCAGATACAGTTAGATCAGTAGCCTTTAGTCCAGATGGACAGACTTTGGCTAGTGGTAGTCACGATGAAACAGTGCGCCTGTGGAATATAGAAACAGGAGACTGCATTGCAGTACTACAAATTCCACGTCCCTACGAAGGGACCGACATTACTGGGGTACAGGGTTTGACGGAGGCGCAGCGGACGTCGATGCTAGCTTTGGGGGCGGTTGATTACTCCTTTGAAAGCTAGGCAGTAAGAGCGGCTAACTGGCTTACCATCTTCTGATTACACGCTAAGCTAATATCGTGTCGATAGTCCATTTCAGTACAGCAATGGCGCTCTCACTTCCCCCTGAGCTACAACAGTTTGCTAACCGTCAGATCGCTAGTGGTAAATACGCTTCTCTAGATGACATCTTGCTAGCAGGACTGCAAGCATTGGCTGAGCGTGAGCAGATTTACCAGGGTCGTTTTGCAGACCTGCGTGACGAGGTCTTGCTGGGTGCGAATGAAGCTGAGCGCGGCGAACTGCTAGAAGCCTCCGTCGAAATCAACGCCATTCGTCAGCGTCTTCGAAGTCGTCACACTGAGTCATGAGTCGAGTCTGCCGCATCACCCCCCGCGCCAGTCAGGATATTAAGGACATTGCAGACTACCTCGCCACCCACAGCAGCCTCGACCGGGCAGAAACATTTCTAAGTGATATCGATTCGGTGCTCCAGCGGATTGCTCAGTTTCCTCAAATTGGCCGCAAACGGGATGAGCTCTATCCAAACTTGCGGAGTTTGCCCTACCAGCAATATCTGATTTTCTACCGTTTACTGGATGATGCGATCGAAGTTTTTCGCGTCGTCAGCGGCTACCAAGATTTGACCGCCTTATTCGAAACTGACGAATGAAGGATTTAGGGATTCAGTATTTGTCGATTGGGCACCCGCAATTCTGAAAACAGTGTTGATTCAATGGGGTTTTCCTCAGCGAACTCTGCTGCCTCATACCAACCCTCCAACAGCGTACACACTGTCACCCTCTCCTTCAGCGGATCACATATCCAGTATTCCGGAATATCCAGCACGCTATACTCCGCCCGCTTCGCGCGATAGTCCGTACTCTTCGTAGACTCGCTCACCACCTCCACTACCAGCAACGGCGAACGGCGGTGATTCATTGGCAGGTTTATGGAAAATAGAGACAGAGACGGAGTAGCCGCGTCTAGCGGTATGGGCAGCTAGGACTTCCGTCTGGTCGAGATATTTGCAGTCGTAGACGATCGCAGGTATTCCCTGATCCAACGCTTAACGGATGGTAGCGTTGATCATCGAGAAGGTCTTGCCTGAACCGGGAGCGCCACAGACAGCAATCCCTTGCTGGGCATCGGATAGCCAGAGCCTGCGATCGCCGTTGATCTGACTTTTGGCATTCCGAATGGCGCTGCCAACATACGAGGTGACAGTATTGTGGCGACGTTCCTGAAGTTGCTGCATCGCTTTCTTGCGGGCGGCGCGTTTTGCACCACTTCCAGCCAGGTAGCCTCGGGCCAGTTGGCCTTTCTTCTGATTTTTGCCAGCAAAGGACATCACCATCATTGCCGCGATCGCCCAATGAGAACCGCTGATGGCTACTCTGGTGCGGGCCCTAAACAATGCTGCTGATCAGTATTGGAAACGAGGACGAGAGCCAGAGATTTCTAAGAAGCTGACGGATTGGGCAACGGAAATTGAGTTTGGCCCACCGCAGTTTAGCGATCGCACAAAGCTCCGCTCTGACCTCCAGTTTCGGGCTAGTCGGCTGTTAGGGAACTGGGTGGAGGCGAGTCTGAATCGTTTCGCCAGAGCCGCAGCGGATGAAGGGAAAAGCGATCGCCCTTGGCTAGAAGCCGTAGTGATGGTAATCGCTGAAAAGCCTGCCGCATCTTGGACAGATGAAGATGTGATCCGCTTTGAGCTGAGCTTGAGTGATCTGTCGCGACGGTTTAAGAATTTAGAAGTATTGCAGGCTGCGGTGAAAGCGACCAGCAGAGGCGGCTTTGAAGCGCGACGAGTCACCGTGACTCGCCCAGATGGCACGGAAGTCAACAAAATGGTCTGGGCGGATCATGAGCATCAAGCCAAGGTCGATTCCCTCATTGAGCAGCTCTTGCAGCAGTGCCCTGACCCACAGTTACAGCAAGCCTTAGGAACGGGAACTTATTTAAGTATCAACTTTGAGCTTTGGATTCGCCGATGACTCAATCATTCAAAACTCAAACCTGAGAACTTAAAATTCATTCATTCCTTATTAACCCGTTGAACCGAACGGCTATTTGATGAGGCAGAATCAAAGGGAGAACGCACTCCTCTCCAAGTAGCTAAAAACCGGATTTCGTAGGGAGGCATTATGTTCCCGAACGCCGTACAGCACCAAGCATGACCTGAACTACAGTAGGGAAAGAGGTAACAAGTACGCCATGACGGTATCCTTACTTAATCTTCCCAATGCCCTCCCCAGTGAGGAACAACGACTCACCTTGGAAGGCGTGACCTGGCAGCAGTACGATGCGATAGTCACGTTATTCATGAATCAATTTCCAGCCCTACGGATGACTTATCTGGAGGGAAGCCTCGAACTTATAACCACCTCCCCGGAGCATGAACGTCTCAAGAAAATCATCGCTCGCCTGATCGAAGCCTTTGCTGAAGAATTGGACTTAGACCTCAATGGCTATGGTTCCGCTACTTTTCGCAAAGAAGCCGCTGCGCGAGAGTTGGAACCGGATGAGTGCTACTGCCTCGGCGAACTCCACGAAGTCCCCGACATTGCTCTGGAAATTGTGCTCACCAGCAGTGGCATTGACAAGCTCAAGGTCTATAAAGGCTTGGGGGTTCAAGAGGTCTGGTTCTGGAAGAATCAGCAGCTCAGCATTTTTTGCTTGCTGGATAGCAAGACCGGCTACAAAAAGACCTCGACCAGCCAACGCCTCCCTCAGCTCGATACCCAGCTGCTGGCTAGTTTTGTTGGCAACTCCAACCAAACCCAAGCAGTTAAAGCCTACCGCAAAGCATTAAGAAAGTAACGACTATGGACCCCAAAACTATCTCCCCATTCAAGCGTTCCGTAGAGCAAACGGTTCCGCCTCGGCCTGCGAAGGAAACGTTGCCGACCATGTATGATTTGCCGAGCGAGTTTCCAGAGGAGCCAGGCTTGCCTGACGAATTTCACTATCTGCAACCCCAATTATTAAGCGCCACGCTGCAGTTAGCCAAGTATGCCGATGATGAGATCTTCAGCGTAGGGGATATGAATATCTACTACGATGTCGATCATCCGCTCTGGCATAAACGTCCCGATTGGTTTGCGGTCGTGGGGGTACCCCGGTTGTACGAAGGGCAAGATCTGCGCCTTAGCTATGTGGTGTGGCAAGAGCGAGTTAACCCCTTTGTGGTAGTGGAGCTACTGTCGCCAGGAACAGAAAAAGCTGATCTGGGCCAGACGAGTCGCGATGAAGATGGTACGCCTACCAAGTGGGAAGTGTATGAACAAATTTTGCGAATTCCCTACTACATCGTGTTCGATCGCTACACCAATCGACTCAGAGCGTTTCATCTCGTCGGCGGCCATTATCAACCGATGGAAATCGTCGATCAGCGGGTCGCGATTTCTGAGTGGGAAGTCAGCATTGGGGTATGGCAAGGCACCTATCGCGGCATTGAACGATTGTGGCTCCGCTGGTTTGATGCTCAAGACCTGCTGATTCCAACCCCCGAAGAGACCGTTACGGCAACGAGTGAGAAGGCTGAGCGCTTAGCGCAACGCTTGAGAGACATGGGCATCGATCCGGACGAAGTTTGAGGAGTAGCAGCATGGTGTTAACCGTTAGCCGAGACCGCATTCAGCTTCCCCCAGGCAGTGAAGTGACCCTCACGTATCAAACTTGGGAAGACTACGAGGCGCTACTGGAGAGTCGCCGCGATGATGCCGCCATTAAAATTCGCTATGACGCTCAAACTCAGACGCTTTCGCTCATGGCGCCTTTAGCTGGTCACGGTAATCGTAGTCAGACTTGGCCGATTTGGTGACAACGTTACTGCGCCATCAAAATCGTAACTGGCATGGGTTTGATCCAGTCACGCTAAAACGACTGAGTGAAGCTGGATTAGAACCTGACACTTGTTTTTATATCGAAAATTGGCAGGCAGCTTTGGGTAAAGAGCGTATTGATCTTGCGGTGGACCCACCCCCTGATCTGGCCATTGAAGTCGATATCACCTCACTCACGACTCTGGATATTTATCAAATGCTGAGAGTTCCAGAAGTGTGGATTTATCGGCAGGGACAGATCAGCATTTATGTCCTTTCAGATGAGGGATATGAAGACAGCGCTCAGAGTCCGACGTTTCCGACTGTAGAGGTGAAAGCAGTGTTGCCAGCGTATGTGGAACGGCTTGGTCAGCCGGATCAAGTGTGGCTCTGCGGGAGTTTGAGGTGTATTTGAACACGCTCAGAGGTTAGCGGTGAATGACGAAACAGCTATAAACTACTGCGGGAAGGAAAGACGCTGATGACTGATGCAAAGTGGCAGCAGAAAAACAAGGGAGCTTTTGACACTGCACTGCACGATCGCGACTTCCACCTGTGGACACAGCACCAAATTGCCTGCCTACAAAAGGAACAGTGGGCAGAGGTCGACGTAGAAAATTTGGTTGAGGAGTTAGCGGACTTGAGCAGAAGTGAACAAAAGGAACTTGGCAGTTACCTGAAGGTGCTGCTGATGCATTTACTCAAGTGGCAGTATCAATCGGAACGGCACACCAAAAGCTGGACAATCGCGATCGCGAATTGTCGGGATAGTATCCAGGATTGCTTGGAGGATAGCCCGAGCTTGCAACGGTTTCTAGAAGAGGCCGGTTGGGTTGCCAAATACTATCGTCGTGCCCGTCGTGATGCGGTCAAAGAAACGGAGTTATCTGCTGATACTTTTCCCACTGTGTGTCCCTACACCATGGCCCAAATTCTAGATTCCCAGTTTTGGCCTAAAACTATCGAGTGCTAGAGCTAGCCAAACGAGGGGAGCAGTATTTGATGTGCTGTGTACCCACTGGAGCCGCTGGCTGCAAGGGCATCGTCAGTGTTTACAGCTGCGATCGCTCAAATGACATGAAAAATCAGATTGCCAGTAGAGGTCGTGGTATCGATGCCGTCATTTAAGCTCTTGAAGCCAATACCGCGATCGTTCAATTCTTCAATTGTGGCAATCAGATGTTTCAGCGTTCGGCCCAAGCGGTCCAGCTTCACGACGACCAGCACGTCACCTTCTCGCAGATAGGCGATCGCCTCGCCTAGTCCAGGACGAGCTTCCTGCGCACCACTCACCACACCGCTGTGGATTTTCTCACAACCAGCTTACTGGAGACGATCAGTCTGTAATATCAATGACTGCTCAGCCATCGAAACCCGCTCATACCCTCCCAAGATGTGTCAAAACTCATCTGCATTCACTATTTAAGTGACATAGAGTATGGAACAAGTTTTGATACACCCCCAAGCTCTCAAGACGTCTTGGAAACCTGTTTCCGATAAAACTATCAGTGAGTCGTATCAAAAATGGCCGTATTCGATACTTGGCAAAAATATTGACTAAAAGTAAACAGACTTACTCTTGAAAAAGTAATGTTTAAGCTAGTTGAGCAACGAATCATGTATCTTGACTAGAAGCCATATTCTATTACAGTTTGATGAAATTTTATACGACAATCGCTACAACTGATTTGATCGTTTTCATTGTTATATTTCATATTGACACAACGAAATAGCTTGATAAGTAGCATTCAAGAAATGAGAAGCAGAATTTATAATACACATAGAAATCCCGAAATCAAGAAAATTAATATATTTAGTAAAACATTGATTTTTCGAGAAAATCTGAATCTATATTGAATTTCAAAAAAAATTTTTATTATACTTAAAAGCGTGTTTTTGCAAATCAAAATATGAAGGTTAAAAATCATAAGTCTGAGTAGAAAATGCATGGATTTTGTTGCTTCAAAAAGCAGAAAACTTACAAGGGAGCACAACACGATCAGACAAATTAATAATAAAATTGTTGAAAGCTTGTTTATGATTTCTACATAGTCCAGATAATTCTCTTGGAGATTTTGCGTATGTAATAGCTCTACCGGAATAAAGCCGTTTGGCGGGAAAGCCCACCATCTGCCTTCTTGAAAAAAAGGTTCAGTATAACTATTTTGCTTACAGAACTGCTCGACGCTGCGAAAATTTCGGCTTTTCAGTATTACTCTAATTCTGCGACTGACACTGATCCATAATACATAGACAATAGTCAAGAAAAATAAAAAGGCAATAGTAAAAATCAGCAAAGATATAGCTTTCGTAAAAACTAGCCAGAATGCATCAATGGTCGGCTCTAATACAACTGTCATGGTATTTGATACCAGATTTGTTTGGACAACTATTTTCTAATTAGTGAACGAAAGAATATTTTGCATAGTGAATCCTCTTGTTTTTTGTATTTCTATTAAAGGCGCTTTGAAACTTTATAGTAGTCAACTACATGGTTACTTATGTAGGTTTCAAGCTGTAAGCATAATAGGACGACATCATAACCAATCCTCCTCCAATCCACTGAGCAATATTAGGTTGCTCACCTATCAGCGCAATCGCACTAACTATACCAAAAACAGGAATTAGGGCAAGATAAAATGCAGCGTGGCTTGCAGGGGTATTTCGTAGTGCAATGAGGTATAGTAAAAACGCTAGAGCATACTGCATAATCCCTGAACCTATTGCAAGTAGCCAAAATTGAAATGGAATATCTGTTGTATTTATTTCATAGCTTGAATTGAAAATAGACAGTAAGCTGAAGCACAACGCGGTTGTAATCAAACCTATTGTTTGCTGTGATGTAGTGAGTTGTAATGGATTAGCAGTTTCAATCTGTTTTTTACTTAGAAGAACATAGAATACTGCAAAGACAGTGCCGAGAAGTACAAGTGAATCACCAATGAGAGAAGAATGATTCGCGCTTTGAGTATCTTCTAAAACTAATAGAAACACTCCCATAAAACTAATGCTAGCCAGCAATAGTTTTGTTCGTGTAAGTTTTTCTCTCAAAAAGACTGCTGCAAGTAAAATAGTCAGAATTACTTCAGTTGAGGCAATCAATGTGGAGTTACTTACGGTCGTCATCTTTATACCAAAGGTGCCGAACATGTAGGCTAAAGCAGGTTCAAAGACTCCAGCAAATCCTTGCTTGAGGTAGTACCAGGAGAAGGGAAGTTGGCGATCCTTCAATTGACAAACTACAGTAAGAAATAGAACGCTTGAGAGGAGTTGAATCATTAAAAGTGTTGTTGCTGCTATTTCTGAAAGAGCAATTTTTGTCAGTGTTACCCCCACTCCCCAACAGAAGGCGTAACCAAGAGCAATAACAGTGTTGTTCATAATTCCAACAACTGGCGATATTTCTGTTCCACAGGACAGCGATCAGCCGGACACACTTCTTCTTCACAAAGACGACAAATTGCAAAATTACGCAACTCGCTGGTCGTCATCACCGTGAGCATCTTTTCCATAAGTTTTGTCAGTTGTTCGAGTTCACTCTGTGTCAGTGAATTAATGGCAAACTGCAACTGTTGTCGTCGCTTAGCCAGAATGGCGTTCCGTCGTTGATGTCCTGCCTCCGTAAGAAACAGGGCAAGGGTTCGACCGTCTGTTCCAGGTCTGCGCTCAATAAGACCTTTAGATTCCAAGCGATCAATGAGTCGTACAGTCCCCGAGTGGGAGAGACTGAGAATTTGTCGTAGTGAGTTGATAGAGAGTCCCGGGTCAGCTCCTAAAGTTACCAGGGCAGCAGGAGCCTCTCCACCATATCCAGCATTAACCTCAACGATGGAGCTTAATTTGTCCATGATGCTGAGTGCCAGTGCCCCCAAAAGATTTAATGTTCTCTCTTCATCCATAAAGTCAATCCATGAGCTGACGGCTATATTTATATGTGTGTATCATACATGCATTATAAGCATACGTCTTGAGTATGTTCAAAACTCAACGTAAGGCGGTCTTCTAACTCCCTACGCCGAGTTTGACTGCGCTGTATTTATACTTTATCTAGTGATGTTTCATGCCTGTCATTGCACTGGCTAATCGATATACAAACCTCTCTTGAAAACATGTCAAAAATCTCGCTCGGGGCACTCTTCAAGAAAGGATCTGCTTGTCCTGCGATTTAAGCAACTAACCTTGTTCCACTGTTACGTCATTCAAGTTCTGCAACACGGCGCTTGTTGAGATTTTAGGGCTAATTGCGACAAGGTCGAATGGGATATCACATGGGTATGCCCTGTGAACGAAAACTTGCCCCATGAGAATCACCGCTCTCTTGACCCGCGTAAGTTCTGCGGGTGAAATCTGAGAAATTCAGAACTGATCATGTCTCTCAAAAAAAACTTTGAGTGTGCTGAAACCATTGATTTGTAGGGACGGGACTGGCGCGATTCGAACGCGCGACCTACCGCTTAGGAGGCGGTCAATCAAAATTCCAAAACCTTCATGAAGAAAGGCTTTCATTAGCAGATAAATTTTTGCTCACCATTTGCACACCATTTTTAAGTGTGACAGTTCAACTGTTATATAGAGTTACCAACTGTCGGATTGATGGCGTCCATAGGAACCTCCATTTTGCCCCGTGCTCTTTTTTCGCTTTTTAGATGGGTAGGTTGTCCAGGAGGGGGAAATCCCTTACATGCCGTCCGTTTCAGACAGATCCAACCTATTGCAAAGTGATAGAGTAGCTTGTCCAGGGTGTTCACGGGTCTGTGGAGGCGTGTACATTTCCTTGTGAGTATTGGAGCGTCCGGTGATTCAAGACAGGTGAGGCAACATATCTCAAGCTACTCTGGATTCCGCTGCCTTGAGCTGGGGAAGGGGCACCAGTTATGGCAAGGCCAGCTTCCTTCCTATCTCATGCCCGATGCAGCTCAGTTTATGGAGCTTTGGAGTCTACATCCTCCGGAATACAACACGATCAAGGTTCATGGTCGCGTGGTTCAAACACCCCGCTGGGAACAGGCGTACAACCAGTCCTATTGCTACTCGGGCTATACCAATCTGGCGAAGCCAGTCCCAGAGATAATCCTTCCCATATGGCAGTGGATGAAGGAGGCAGTGGATGAACGCCTGAATGGTATTTTGATGACCTGGTATGCCGGTAATTTGGGTCACTACATTGGCAAGCATCGTGACAGCACGCAGAACTTGATTCCGGGTAGCCCGATTGTGACCCTATCTCTAGGGGAATCGCGGGTTTTCCGACTGCGCCCATGGCGAGAGCAGGGATACCAAGATTTTCTAGCCCATTCAGGTACGATCTTTGTGATGCCATTTGCCACGAATGCCGCTTGGACGCATGAAGTGCCCGTGTCGAAGAAGTATGTGGATAAACGAATTGCCGTGACCTTTCGAGCGTTTATGAGGTCAGCAACAAAGGGCGCTACAATTTGAGCCTGTCAAGAGGGACCACTTCAGTCAGATGCAGCGAGAAGATGTCTTTGACCTGATTTTGCGTCACCGTCCATTTGATGCACAGGAAGCGGAATCCTGTGCTGCGGTGAAGATCTTTCTGGAGGAACATGAGCATTTTTGGCAGCGGAGTAATCATGTCGGCCATCTGACGGCGTCAGCTTGGCTCGTTACTCCAGAACATTCCGATGCGTTGCTGACGCATCATAAAAAACTCAATCGCTGGCTACAACTCGGGGGCCACCTAGAGGCGGAGGATGCCGATCTTCTGCAAGGAGCGCTGAGGGAGGCTCGTGAGGAATCAGGGATTCAGACAATTAAAGCGATCGCAAACAGAATTTTTGATATTGATCATCATCTTATCAACGTCCCAAAAGAACCTTCCCACGTTCATTACGACATCCGGTTTCTGTTGGTCGCACAGGATCTGAACTTCAGCATTTCAGAGGAATCTCATGAGGTCGGCTGGTTTGCACTGGAGGACATTCCACAGATCGGTGGTTCAACGACGCTGACGAGAATGGCACGGAAGACTCAAATTGGCTGGTTTGCAGATAAATAGTGATGCAGAGCCACTGAGATCGCTAGGCTGATCACGCTGGCTCAGCAAATTCCGTCCCCGCGTTTTGCTTCTTTACTCTGGCGGGGTAGGGCGGTTTTCTTGGGATGAAGCGCCGATATCCTTTTTACTCAGAACGAGTAAAGCTCTGTCAATATCGCGTACTTTAATGCCTCTTAGGGCAGTAAGAACAGATTTGATCAGAACAACCTCATCAGGGGTCAGGGTAATCATATTGAGGCTCCTTGGATAAAGTTTATCCGAGAAAAAAGAGAAAAGTGATGCCATGATTAGATTAAGGCAAATACCTTATTACGGCAATATCCCTAGAATATTTTTTCAAAACTGAGGATGATGTGTAGGTTGCCGCACGCATCAAACTTGTGTCAAAGCCTGCAAAGCCACAAATCAGGGTTTACATCTCTGAAGAGACTGATCGCCTGCTTAAGGCACTGGCGGGGATAAAAGATTCATCAGTGAATGCCATCGTCAATGAAGCGATTGACGCCTGGCTTCAGGAAGCGGAACAAAAAGAGGTTATTCAAAAATTCAATCTCGACCGTCTGGATGAGGTTGATTGAGTCATTGAGCTATTAAAGGCTCAATCATTTCACTAAAGGCATGATGTGCTGTTTGGCCATTCTGGCCGGACTGCTCGATCGCACACAATTTTAGAGGGAAGTAAAATCCGAATATTCGCCTCTGCCTGTGCGGCTCATCGTTGAAAGGGCAGCGGGGAATCTGGAACCTAATGGTTCCAGAACACGTGTACCTCCTCATGGCCAGTTTGCAAGGTGAATACATCACCACTAAGTTCCATATCTCGTGCCATGGCAGCATAGTCGATGTAGAACCTCAGAGACTCAGGGATTTCCGTGGTTTCTTCAGTCAGCTCCTGTACATAATCTGAAAGGCTTTTATATTGGCCGCAGTAGTTGTCTTCAATAGACCTTTCTGCCTGCTCTAAGTCACCGCTCCAGTGCTCCAGGAGTAACCCGCCGATGTCGCCGTGCTCTTCAATAAAGGTTGCGATCGCTTGTACAGTCTCAATGCCGTCATATTCGTTAACGTCATACCCTGAGAAGCCCTCGTAATCATGGATGGCGTGCTCTTCAGCATCAGGAATCGGTGAGTCTTGTAGCATCGTTGCAATCTCCTGCTGGATATCGTCAACGTCCTGGGTTGCGTCTATCCATCTGCCGTGCAGGATGCCGTTGTTATAGGCGGCTAGGTCTGCAACATAGATTTTGGGTGTGTCGCTCATTGTGCTTGCTCCATTCTTGGTTAAAGGGTTGATGCCCGTCGCATCACCCTCTGCCCCTCGACGAGAGCGGGGTAGCAAGTGCAAGGCCGCTGGATGGGGAAGGAGTTGTGATAGCCCTCCTTAGCGACTGGCTGCACAAGTGAGTAAGCGAAACGCGGAAGGTTGGCGCGACCCATCCAGCGCCGTTAGGGAAGACTTGCGGGCGCGAGGGCGGAGCCCTTAGGAAAAAATCTGGTTAAAGTCCTCAAAACCGACTCTTCAGAAAAGTGACTAAATGGCAACTCCTTTACCCCTAATCGCGTGCAAAGGGTCTTAACCCTTGATGGCCGATTCAGGAGTCTCGATGCTGCGTGGGCACTATCTTAGGAGGCTTTATGCCTTGCTTAGTCCTGAAGAATTGCAAGCAGGTCTTGCACACTTTACGGGTACACAACGCTGGTATCGCTACCGCTGTGGCGAGGTTACCCTTGCCTATTACACTGACGGCATCCAGTATCTTGCTAAAAATGCCGAATGTTACTGGCTTCTGACGGAAATTGTCTCTGTTCAAACGCAGACTGAAATTTGCCAGGAGCCATTTCAGGTTTGGCATCTGAAGCTCAATGAGCACCAAGGTGCCACTCTCCAGTGTGAAGATGGCAATGACAACATCGTTTTCACGAAAGACATTCCGTTCACTGATTTTCCTTTACCGGAAATCACGATTTGGGTGGAATTCAGTGAGATGGAAGGCGTTATTAAGCCTGTCTTGCTATTGCCAAGTGAACATTGATAATAATTCTTGAGTGTTCTGATGCCCTAGGAGGAAAAATCTTCTGGGGCTTTTCATAGAATATTTCTGCTGAAAACGAAAAATTAGATCGTACTCACTGAAGGCTTTCACTTTACCTGAAACCCGGCAAGTTTTTTGCCGGGTTCACTGATTATTCTGGCTAAGAACGTGAGTGATGGAAACTGATATATGTCTAGAAAGTTGGAGCGATTACTTGCGATCGATGAGCTAATTCGCAAACCTGTACGACAAACTGCTTTGAGCTTAGCTAAAGCGCTAGAAGTCAGTGAACGAACAATCAGAGGAGACTTGGATTTTCTCCGAGATCGCTTTAGCGCGCCAATCGCCTACAGTCGTCGAAATGGTTATTACTTCACCGATCCCAACTGGCGCTTGCCCTCCATTCCTCTATCTCAGGGAGAATTGTTTGCGCTGACGCTAGGAGCACGAATGCTCTCAGCCTACAGTGGTTCGGCCTATCGAGAACAGCTTGAATCCGCGATCGAGCAGTTGGCAAAGCGACTGCCGGAGCAAACTTGGGTGGATTTACAGCAACTAACGGATGATTCGGTGATGTTTCGTCTAGGGGCTGAGCTGGATCTGAATCCGGAGGTTTGGCAGATTCTAGAGCAAGCTTGCCAACACCAACAACGGGTGTGGATTCGCTATGCCACGCCTGGGAAGCCTATCTCTGAGCGGCAGCTAGACCCGTATGTGCTGCATTTCTCTCGGAACAATCCCTATGTGACAGGTTGGTGTCATACGCGGAAGGAACCTCGGTGGTTTCGGGTCGATCGCATCCAAACTATCGAGCTAATAGACGAAACCTTTAAAGTCGATCCCACCTTCGATCGCGAAGCCCATTTTGCCTCAGCGTTCCAGCACGAGGTGGGCGGCGTGCCACAGGAAATGCTGATTTGGTTTGACGTACCCACCGCGCCGTATATCCGAGAGCGGCGCTGGCACCCCACTCAGCAGATTGAAGAACATCCGGACGGATCGCTTACGCTGCGGTTTGTAGTACGAGGACTGAATGAGGTAAAGCGGTGGGTGCTGTTTTATGGCAGAGGAGCCAGGGTGTTAGGACCGCCGCAGTTGGTGGCGATGGTACGGGATGAGGTCGAAGGTATGCAGAGCCATTATCAGCAGGGGGAAGGACAATGAGGCAGCCGAGATTTTGGGCTAAGACGGGTAAGGCAAAGTCTGAAAACGAGGAGCCGAGATACCATCCGGTAATTTGTCATCTAGCGGATACGGCAGCAGTGGCAATGGAGATTATTGAGCATCATCTCAGCCCGATTGCAGTTCAGCGACTATGCGATGGTTTCGGTCTACCCAAAGAGTCGACCATTCGATTTTGCGGCTTTATGGCCGGGTCCCATGACTTGGGCAAAGTGAGTCCGGCTTTCCAGTTTCAAGTGAGTGACGTTGGGAAAGCATTAGTCGGAGATACCTTGTATGACTGTTGGTATCATTTGCCTCAAATTCGCCGTAAAAATAAAACACCACATGGTCTAGTCACAGCAGCCACATTGCCAGAGTTTCTGGTTGAATTGGGCGTTGGCGATACGCTGACTAAACGCCATGCAAAAAGATTAGCGAAGAAGCTAGCCATCATTGTGGGGGGGCATCACGGCTTTTTCCCAGCCAGTGAGGACATCAAGAATTTAGATGGTGCCTTAGCTGGTGTTGGAGAAAACAATATCTGGCGGCAACACAGCCTAGGGATATTTGAACAGTTGACAAGGTTTGTTGAACTAACAACAGAGGACTTGCCGAGTCAGTGTGATAATGCAGCGGCAATGCTGTTAGCCGGATTAACGACAGTTTCGGATTGGCTAGCTTCGAATCCTGATGAAGAGTCTGGTTTTCCTTACGCTAACGACAAGCCATTCGGCGAGTACACAGCCGATTTACACGAAAAAGCAAAACGGGCTCTAGCGAAACAGGGATGGACTCACCATAAAGACGGTGATCCACTGACGTTTACAGAATTATTTGGGTTTGATGACCCGAGGGACTTACAAAAAGCGGCGATCGCTCTTTCCTCAGAGCTTCAGCCACCGTGTCTGATCATGGTCGAAGCTTCGATGGGTGAAGGCAAAACGGAAGCAGCGCTCTATCTTGCGGACTACTTGCAACACCAGACTTCAGCCGGAGGGTTCTATATTGGCCTGCCAACCCAGGCTACCAGCAACGCCATGTTCCAGCGAGTGCAGGACTTCCTGGGCAAGCGCTACAAGCAAGAGGTCATCAACCTGACGTTAAGCCATTCAGCCGCAGCGCTTAAAGAAGACTATCAGCAAACGATCTGTCGGCTGGAGCAGGTCTACGACAGTGAGAGCAAAGTCGTCGCCAGTGAATGGCATACCGCTCGCAAGCGATCGCTCCTAAGTCCCTACGGCGTTGGCACCATTGACCAAGGGTTAATGGGCGTAGTGCGATCTCGGCATCAGTTTGTGCGCCTGTTTGGATTGGCAGGGCGGACGGTCATTCTGGATGAAATCCACGCCTATGACCTCTATACCGGGACGCTATTGGAACGGTTCTTAGAATGGTTGGCGTTGCTGGGTTCTCCGGTCATCGCGCTTTCGGCAACCCTACCCAAAAGCACCCGTGAGGGTTTACTCGAAGCCTACGCCAAAGGTAGTCAAGATTCGGATGAGCCGGTTCCAGAGTTGCCGGAAACCCAGTATCCCCGCATTACGGCATTTACCAACGGTACTGTTGTCACCCAATCGTTTCCAGCCTCTGGCCATGTTTGCCGAGATTTAGGCATCCATTGGGTCAAGGGCGATGACCAGGATAAAGAGTGGACTGACGCACTCAATACCAACTTAGAGCACGGAGGATGTGCGGCTGTTATTTGCTCGACGGTAGGGCGAGCACAGAAAGTCTATGAATGCCTGAAACCTTACTTCACTCCTAAGAAAGAACTGGGGCTATTCCACGGTCGTTTCCTGTTTGCTGATCGCGAGGAGATTGAACAGGACTGTCTCGATATGTTTGGCAAAAAGGGTAAACGTCCTGAGAAGTATGTCTTAGTTGCCACGCAAGTGATCGAACAGAGTCTGGACGTTGACTTTGACTTGATGATCAGTGATTTAGCCCCCATTGATTTACTGCTTCAGCGGTCGGGGCGGCTGCATCGACACAGTGGCCGGAAGCGCCCCCAAGCTGTAGATAAGCCTGTTTTGTGGATTGTTGAACCAACGATCAAGAGCCAGCAGAAGGCTGAATTTCGGGAGAGTGGCTACATCTACGATCGCCACATCCTGTTGCGGAGTTGGTTGGCGCTACAAGATCGCAATCAAATTCAACTCCCTGAAGAAACGGACAGCCTAATTGAGTCGGTTTATGACTTGGATGCCCCCATTCCAGACGGTCTAGAGCCTCTTTACCAAGAGGATTGGCAAGCTTCTCTAGCTGACTACCGAGCAGAAACCGAAGATTCCCACCGAGCCAGAGCAAATCAGGTCAAGTTACCCCCTGCTAGGAGCAATAGCAGCCCTGATCAATTAACCCGCCAGGGCGAAGAAGACGATGAATCGACCATTGCAGCGGTAACGCGACTAGGAGAGGAATCGGTCACCACAATCTTTCTTCAGCAAACGGCAGAGGGATTGCGCTTGCCTACTGGGGAGCATCAACTGATCAATCTGAACGTTCGGCCAACTTTACCAATAATTCGAGATTTGTTAGCCAACAGCACCCGCATTTCTAAGAAGCCCATTCTCAAAGAGTTGTTGAAACCACCTGATGGCTGGATATCAGCCCTGTTGAGGAATTGCCGCTATGTAGTGCTAAATGATGCGGGGGTAGCCGACTTAGGCAAATGGCTAGTGGTGCTAGACCCTCTCAAAGGGGTCGTGTTTCGCAAAAAGGATTAATTCAATGTCATTTCAATTTAAACGAACAGAGTCTTTATCTGGCAAGGGTTTTATCAGTGTCGCGTCACTTAGCTGGGTAGTTCTTAAGGCAGCGTTCGCAGAGGAATGGGTTGTCAAACAATTTTTGTCTGTGCTAGAGTCTCGTCATATTCCCCATGATGATGGGGGTGGTCCAGCAGCATTCGCAGGGGAAATACCTTTCCCCACAGCAGTGGGGGTATTCGTTCCGGGATATTTTCCCCTGCGAATGTACTGGGACAAAAAGTATTTTGTAGATCCTACCTCACTGAGCGAAAAACGAATCTCGTCTCGGCAATTGCGCGAGATTAAATTTTAAGGCGGTATTTGCTGGGGATGTTAAGGGGATTAGCTTGCCTGTCTACCAACAACAGTTCACTCGTACATTTCGTCTTGGACACAGTCACCGTATTTCAACTAAATATTTTTTCCGGCGAACCAGATTCCCTCCCTTTGAGAAGAAAGCGCAAATCAAGGGCAACAACGACGTTTATCAAGACTTGTACGACCGAACAAGTAGCCATTCTGCTAGGCGTATCAACCTCCACTCTTTATCGGTCACGTCAAGCCGGTCAACCTTATCGAAAAAACGATGGAATCGCTGAACCAATAAGCCCCAATTGTTGGCGGGTGATCTTTTAAGACAACTTTAGTTTCTGTGAATACCCATGACTTTTGATTTGACAACGAAACCCTGGATTCCAGTGGTTTTCGAAGATTTCCAACTAAGGGAAGTCTCCCTAATCGGACTGTTTGAATGCTGGAATGAGATGAAGGAAGTTCGCGGAGAAAATCCGCCGACCACCCTGGCCATCTACCGCTTCCTGCTGGCAATTTTGCATCGGGCCTACCAGGGACCAAAGGATGTCGATCATTGGGAAGAGATTGAGCAGGATGATGGTCAGGCGGCAATTGCCTACATAAAAGACCATACGAACTGCTTTGATCTGCTGCATCCAGAACGCCCCTTTCTGCAAGTTGCCTCCATCAGTCAAGAAGCAGCGGCAGAAATCTATCAAGCCTATGTTCTGCATGGCAATAACACCAGCACGGTCTTTTGTCATGAACACCAGTGGAGCGGCTCTTCTCTCTCGATTGAGGAAGCAGCTCGGCTAGTGTTGAGGCTGCACTGGTTTGATGTCGGGGGCCGTAAGACCGGGTCATCAATTTCCGCAGGGGTTATTCCCACGATGGATGCGGCCAATGTCCTGGTCAGAGGTAACACTCTGAAGGAAACGTTGCTGTTGAATCTGATGCAGTACAACCCGCCAAAAGAAATTCCGAGTGTAGTGAACGGTGAGGATCTACCAGCCTGGGAGCGGGAGTCGACAGCAGCAGTAGAACGCATCCCTAATGGATACATTGATTACCTGACCTATCAATGGCGGCGGGTACGGCTGTTTTTTGAAGGAGATCGCGCCGTCAATGTGGCTTTTCATGGAGGAGATCGCATTCCCAAAGATGTTTCTACCAGCCAGTGGGAATGTGGCGTCGCCTATCACAAAACTAAGAAGGGACTCTTTACCGTTCGCTTGAACTTAAGTCGTTCTCTTTGGCGTGATTCGACCGCATTTTTACAGTCTTCGGATGTGGGCGAACGGCCTCGCATCGTTAGTTGGGTGGCTGAATTGCAAGAAGATGAGTTCGCTGACGAGCGGTTGAGCTTGCAGGTGTTGGGACTATCCGTCGATAATGCCAAGCCCCTGGGCTGGAGTAGCGAAGACTTTTCTGCTCCCATGCTTTACCTCAAAGACAAGCCCCTGTGGGATGCCTTGAAGTCAGCAGTTCAGGCGGCGGAAGATCATCAGAATGTCTTCCGGTCGTTCCGAGGGAGTCCGTACCATGCTCTGGCTGAAGTGCTTAAACATGGCGATGTCGGAGCGTTGGCCCAAGCCCTAGATGGCGAATCCCGCTACTGGTCGGCCCTTGACCAGGCTTTTCCAACCTTACTCTTACAGCTCCCAAAGGATGATGCGACCGGAGCCGATGGCAGCCTCACCTATGGCAACCAGGTTCTACCGGAATGGACAAAAACCGTTCAGAAAGTCGCAACTGATGCCTTTACTGAGTCGATCGCCTCCATTCGGAACTATGAGGCCCGGGCGGCTGCTTTACGATCGCTCAGCTATCACTTGGCGAAATTGCGGGGCGACATCCAGCCCAAAGCGAAGAAGGGAAAGAAGGCTACGGCCAACGTCAGATAGTTTTTTGCCACTCATACAGGACAACATGATGACCATAACTACACCCATTTCGCCTGCGGTGCAGCGGGCGGCAGAAGTTCTGCACGAAATTCACAATGCCATTGAACGTGACAGCGGAGTGAAAGCCACCCTAAAACGCACCCTCACAGGTGAGCCTCGCCATCAACGAGCCGCGTACCCTATTATCCTCCGTTACCTGAGTGATCAGAGAGCGCAATACCAACTAGAGCAATGGCTTTGGGTCACTGGCTTTCTCGCCTACTATCCCCAAGACATTAATCCAAAGAGCAAACTCACCTTTGGCGACAGTGCCCGTCAGCTTAAGACTGAGGATGGTTCTAAAGGGCCAGAGCGTCGGTTTCGGTCTTTGTTGGAAACGTCTCTGGAAGATTTGCGATCGCCTCTCACCGCCATGGTGCGACTGATGCGATCGAGCAAGAAAAAAGTCGTCATCAGCTATCCCCAACTGCTGGTAGACCTCAATCGTTGGGAGCACCCAGACCAGTACATCCAAGACAAGTGGGCACGGGCCTTTTGGAATGCTCCCACGCCGCCTGATAATGCCCCAGCCACCGATAGCAGCGACCTTGTCGATGCTTAGTCCCTGATTCCAATCATTGTTCATCTTCACTCTTTTTGGAGAACACCACCATGCAATTTGAAATCCACGTCCTACAAAGCTTTCCTCCAGCCAATCTAAACCGGGATGAAAATGGGATGCCCAAGTCCACTGTGTTTGGCGGACGCCCCCGTGCCCGCATTTCTAGCCAGTGCCAAAAGCGAGCCGTGCGGCTGCATTACCAAGCCCATTCAGAATTGAGTGCCGATCAGTTTGCCAATCGTTCTCGGTCTTGGTTGGCAGAGTTGAAGCCGCTGCTACTGCAAGCTGAGATTGCGGAAGAACAGGCCGAAATTGCCGCCAAGTTAGCTTTAGGAGTCTTGGGGGCAGAAGAAGACCCTAAGAGTCCGGGTAAGACCAAGACGATCTTGTTTTTAGGACAGACAGAAATTGAAGCGATCGCCAACATTCTCATCACCAATTGGGAAGTAATTGCCCCTGGCCTGACGGGAGACACCCCAGCTTTACCAAAAAAAGATCCCAATATTCCCAAAGTAATTGAAAAGTCTCTGGCCACAACAGGTAAACCCGGCGACGTTGCGCTTTTTGGTCGCATGATGGCCTCTCTTCCCTCAGTCAATGTGGATGCCTCGGTACAAATGGCCCACGCTATCAGCGTCAATAAGTTGCAGCAGGAATTCGATTTCTTCACAGCGGTGGACGATTTGAGCGATACCAGTGATTTGGGTGCCGAGACAGATTCCGGTGCCGACCACCTGGGTGAAACCGGCTACAACAGCTCTACTTATTACCGTTTCACAGTTGTGGACACTCAACAGCTTGAGAAAAACTTAGGCAGCAAAGAGCATCTATCTGGCATCACCCAAGCCTTTGCCGAAGCCTTTATCCAGGCCATTCCTACTGGACATCAAAACGGCTTTGCTGCCCACAGCTTGCCCGCCGCCGTCATGGTTATCGTCCGCCATGGTCAGCCCGTTTCACTGGTGGATGCTTTTGAAAATCCAGTTGCTCCTAAAAATGGAATGAGCCTGTTGGAAAATGCCGTTGCCAAGCTTGATTATCACTGGCACGAACTCACCAAAATGTATGGCGAAAAGTCAGTTGCCTTCAAAGGTATCGTCACCCGTGAGCAACTGGCTCAGCGGTTGGAACACTTGAAGACAGTTGAGAAGCCCACAGTTGAGGAGTTGCTGAAAGATGCGATCGCGGCTGCATTCCCGGAGGGTGAATAATCATGGCGACCCTACTCATGCGGTTTCGTGCCCCGATGATGAGTTGGGGCGACCACAGCCGCTTCACCATTCGCGATAGCCGCCGCGAACCCACCAAATCCGCTGTTATTGGCCTGCTCTGTGCCGCCCTTGGACGACCCCGCTGGGAGCCCGTCAATGACCTTACTGCCCTCAAAATGGGCGTCCGCATTGATAAACCTGGCGCCATCCAATGCGACTATCACACCGTTATGGATGGGATCAAATCGGGTGGTGGTAAAGGTGGCACTGTGATTAGCCATCGTTACTACATTGCCGATGCAAACTACCTGGTGGGACTGGAGGGAGATCGCGCCAAACTAGCTGATGTAGATGCTGCCCTTCAAGCTCCCTGCTGGCAACTTTACTTTGGTCGCAAGAGCTTTGTCCCTAGCTGGCCAATTCATATCCCTGAAGGTCTGGTTGCAACTGATTTGGAAACTGCTCTGAAAGGGCATGATCCACCTCCAGGCAAATTGGAATACATCCTAGAGGTGCCTAACAGTCCTGATGTGCGCCAAGACGTACCTTTAGACTGGCAACGCCGTCTCTTTGCCAGCCGTTGTGTAGATACTCAATTTTTTCCACTGGAGGTTACCTAACCATGTACCTCTCTAAGCTACTTCTAAATTCTCAAAAGACTTTTGTACTGCGTGAACTGGGCAACGCCCACAAGTTTCATCAACGCATCATGCAGGCATTCCCTGATGAAGATAGCCGCGATCGCCCTCGTGAAGACTGGCACGTTCTTTTTCGCCAAGAACCTGATAGTGATGTGGTGCTGGTGCAGTCGGAGATTGAACCAGATTGGACAAAATTGCCCGATTTGTACTTGCGGCATTACGCCATCAAAGCAATGAGTTTAACGGCAGAGTCTCTCTCAGCCAGTCCTATCTTCCAGTTTCGCCTTCGGGCTAACCCTAGCAAGCGAGACAACAAAACCAAGAAGATCATCGGCTTTTACCATCGCTCTGATCAACTGGCCTGGTTAGAGCGACAGGGCGATCGCTGTGGGTTCCGTTTACTTAATCCCGATGTCATCCCATCTCCTAGTGTCTTTGGCATTAAGAAAAAAGGTACTGCTCCCATTCGCATCACTACTGCTCTCTTTCAAGGTGTTTTAGAAGTTACCGCCTCCGAATTATTTTTATCTGCTGTCCAACTCGGGCTAGGGAGAGGTAAATCCTATGGGTGTGGATTACTGTCTTTGGCTCGAATCAGAACATAACTGTTTGAGTTCAAGGTTAACTGTATGTCTAGACTGCGAACGTTGCCGAAGGCGCGGGATCGTATCAGCTTCTTGTATTTCGAGCATTGCCGCATTGAGCAAGAAGGGAGAGCGATCGCGGTCTTCAAAGAAAAAAGTAAATTTTTTGTTCCCTGTGCTGCCGTCTCGACTTTATTGTTAGGGCCTGGCACCTCTATTACCCATGCTGCTATCAAAACCTTGGCTGACAGTGTTTGCCAAATACAGTGGGTGGGTGAAGATGTTATGCGCTTTTATGCTCAAGGCCGTAGCGGGGCAAATAATGCCAGACGCCTAATTCATCAGGCAACGCTATGGGCCGATTCGATTCAGCGCTTGACGGTTGTGCGGCGCATGTATCTTTTTCGGTTTGATGAGCCGCTTGATGAAAACCTCAACCTTCAGCAAATCCGAGGCCATGAGGGGGTACGAGTGAGAACGCTCTATCAGCGGTGGAGCAAGGAAACGGGCGTAGAGTGGCACGGCAGAGACTATAAGCAGGAAAATTGGGATGCCGCAAACCCTATCAATCGGGCGCTATCAGTTGCCAACACTTGCCTGTATGCAGTCTGTCAAGCGGCGTTGCACTCTGTAGGTTATGCACCTGCTTTAGGGTTTATTCACACGGGCAAACCACTCTCTTTTGTCTATGACATTGCGGATTTGTACAAGGGAGAAACAACCATTCCTGCCGCTTTTGAGACAGTAGCAAACGGTTATCTCGAACTCGATCGCTATGTTCGCCATCGGTGTCATCGAAAATTTGCCGACTATCGGCTTATGCACCGCATTGTTCGGGACATTGACCAAGTGCTAGGCCTAGATATTGATGTGGATGAGGAGCCAATTTGCTTCTTATGGGATGACGTTTTGCAGACTGTTGAGGGGGGCAAGAACTGGTCGGACGATGAGGACTCGCCATGATTGTGTTGGTCTTGGAAAATGTTAGTCCGTCATTGCGCGGAGAAATTAGTCGCTGGTTATTTGAAATCAAGGCTGGGGTCTTTGCAGGGCGGGTCTCAGCATTAGTGCGTGATGAGTTGTGGGCTTTGATTGAGGATAAGGTCGATGCTGGTTCGGCACTGTTGATTTACCCGCAACGAAACGAACAGGGGTTTGATGCTCGAATGCTCGGAAATCCGTCGAGGACACTGGTAGACATAGAGGGGGTACTATTGGTGAAAGTCCAGTAACTTCAGGTATTTTGGAAGTGTTGTCCCCACGCTTGTGGGGGTGAACCGGTTCTGTAATCTACATTCGTTGCGAGGATTCGGAGTTGTCCCCACGCTTGTGGGGGTGAACCGTTTAGGCCACTAGAACTCTGGGATGGTGATTGAGTTGTCCCCACGCTTGTGGGGGTGAACCGCCAGTGCCCTGCATGGCAGCGATCGCAGCTGATAGTTGTCCCCACGCTTGTGGGGGTGAACCGTGAGCGCGCTGAACATCGGTATTTTGCGTATCCGTTGTCCCCACGCTTGTGGGGGTGAACCGCCGGTATGCTCTTAACAATCAATTGGAGTCATCGTTGTCCCCACGCTTGTGGGGGTGAACCGACGCTGCCGCCGCGCTGGATGGACTGTCTCAGCGTTGTCCCCACGCTTGTGGGGGTGAACCGCTGTTGAATTGTCTAAGCAAATTTCAGCAAGGCAAGTTGTCCCCACGCTTGTGGGGGTGAACCGAGACAATGCAGAAGAGAAAGCCCTCTCTTGATCCGTTGTCCCCACGCTTGTGGGGGTGAACCGAATCTTTTAACAAATCTCAGCAACGGGCCGCTGAGTTGTCCCCACGCTTGTGGGGGTGAACCGCCCTGCCAGCGGGCAGCAGATGAAACCATCTGCAGTTGTCCCCACGCTTGTGGGGGTGAACCGTCTCATACGATAACGGAGAGCCAGTCATTGATCAGTTGTCCCCACGCTTGTGGGGGTGAACCGTCAGTACATTCGGGATAAAAGCGCTGGTTTATCCGTTGTCCCCACGCTTGTGGGGGTGAACCGCCCAGTAGCGCGTGAGAGCAACTCCACCTTGCGTTGTCCCCACGCTTGTGGGGGTGAACCGGCAGATTTAGTGAACTCGGCAGCCCCACCGTTGCGTTGTCCCCACGCTTGTGGGGGTGAACCGAGCTAGTTCATGTGCGACGGGTGCTCAAAATCGGTTGTCCCCACGCTTGTGGGGGTGAACCGAGACGGTGCTGAGAAGCTATGTCGGCAACCCTCAGTTGTCCCCACGCTTGTGGGGGTGAACCGGACGTCAGCTTTGTTGATGTCTCCCAGGTCATCGTTGTCCCCACGCTTGTGGGGGTGAACCTTACTAAGTAGTTGAGTGCAGCGATAGATCATGTCGTTGTCCCCACGCTTGTGGGGGTGAACCGGGATATTGTTGGAAAACGAGTTGCTAGCTAAGGCGTTGTCCCCACGCTTGTGGGGGTGAACCGGTGCCCGGTCGCTCCGACTGGAGATTGCTGCTGCGTTGTCCCCACGCTTGTGGGGGTGAACCGTCTGTAAGTCATCAAAACGAGCAAGGAGAGCTAGTTGTCCCCACGCTTGTGGGGGTGAACCGCGTAATTTGGGTGATGGGGTGACACTTAGGGTAGTTGTCCCCACGCTTGTGGGGGTGAACCGAAGAACTCCTCAACACTGATCCGTCTTTGTGGGGGTTGTCCCCACGCTTGTGGGGGTGAACCGGCGGCAATGTATTTGTTTGACAAACATTGCGCTGGTTGTCCCCACGCTTGTGGGGGTGAACCGTTTCAATGAACTTGAGGATTACGTACGACGGCTCGTTGTCCCCACGCTTGTGGGGGTGAACCGCTGAACAGCCTCGGCAGGATGTCGTCAGAGTAGCGTTGTCCCCACGCTTGTGGGGGTGAACCGTACAGCCGCCTGAAACTCGGCTTCGGTAATCAATGTTGTCCCCACGCTTGTGGGGGTGAACCGTACTATGCAGTAGTCGGAGTGGCTGGGGAATTACGTTGTCCCCACGCTTGTGGGGGTGAACCAGTAAAGATCACTGAGTGCGGCGGTGAAGAAATAGTTGTCCCCACGCTTGTGGGGGTGAACCGTTCAGGCGTCGGAAACCAAATCTTGAGGATGCGGTTGTCCCCACGCTTGTGGGGGTGAACCAGTAAGGGGATTGAAACCTCAACTCGTCGTATATGTCTGAGATTGAGGAGGCGTCGAAACCACCCAATACCCCGAAAGCGATTATGTTTGTTGTCAAGGGTGAGTTTGAGCTTTTCGCAGGAACGATGACAGGCTTGAATGTCTGTTTTGAGTATTTTTTGCAGCCTTCTGACGCAATTCAGAACACCTCAAA